>JAWSUZ010000076.1:0-9089 GCA_033852165.1 Agarilytica sp.
CGCAGCGGTTTAGTTCAACATTAGTATATCGCGCCCTAGTGCGCGTTTTCCCAGGCGCGCCTATTTTTTTATTTTAAAAACGACACCGCACTGCAAGCTTCACAGTAACTGACTTTGCACCATTTAAGCAAACTACCGTCCTGGAATATGCCGCCCTAGCGCCTCTTATCACCTGAAATGTATACACCCCTAAGCCTCTGATTTCACTGAATAAATCACCTGTTTCTGCAAAGCTATCAGGATATGACGCCGAACCAGTTCGTTTTTTGACCGCGCTTATTTGCTCCAGCTGAACTACTTCATTCTTTTCTATCCAGACGCCAGAAAGATGTTTTTAAGGTAATCAGCACTATAAGCACCTGAACTTCCAATAAGCTCTATTTTAAGGCGTAGTGAAAAACTTGCGGGAACGGCATCGCTTACGAACCTTACAAAACTGAGATTTAGGCTCGTCGGAAGTGCGCTCAGTCACACTAAAAGCGATTACTTTTGCCTTTTTCTGTCCTCACTGATACGGTTTTAGTTTATGGAAACAAGGAAACCATTATGGATGATATTCGACCAAACCTCCCTCCAACCCCGACTAAATTTATGGATTTGTTTCGCGTGTTTATACGCAGTAAACAAATGGCATACCGAACAGAAAAAACATATTGCACTTGGGTAGTCGATTTTATTCGCTTTCACAATATGCGGCACCCACGCGAAATGGGTGGTACTCAGTTAGACGAATATTTAAGTCACCTCGCAGTTAAGCGAAACCTTTCCGTAAATTCCCAGAAGACTGCCCTCAATGCTTTGGTTTTTATGTTTAAACAATTTTTAAAGATAGAAGTCGGTGTCCTGAACTTTATACCCAGCTCTCGCCCCAAAACGATACCCACGGTCTTTAGCCATGAGGAAGCACTTGCGGTAATCAATCAACTTCAAGGGACATTTAAGCTAATGGCGTCGATCATGTACGGGTCGGGTTTAAGGCGGTCTGAAGTCTCGCGCTTACGTATACAGGACGTTGATTTCGCAAACGGATGTATCATCGTACGGGAATCTAAAGGGATGAAATGGAGACGGACTCTCTTGCCAAAATCACTCATCGATCAACTAAAAACACAGATCGATACTGCATTAACCCTTCACTCAAAAGATTTGGAAGAGGGTTTCGGAGAGGTGTATCTGCCTAATGCTCTGCACAAAAAATATAAAAATGCTCCAACTAGCCCAATTTGGCAATATATTTTCCCTGCCACAAGAAGGGCTAAAGACCCTCGCTCAGAAAAATTTCGCCGGCATCATATCGACGAAAGCACATTGCAAAAACGCGTCGCCCTGGCAATAAAAAAAGCGTGCATCATGAAGAAGTCCGGCTCGCACACTTTTCGCCATAGCTTTGCAACCAACTTGCTACGAGCAGGTACCGACATACGCAGCATTCAAGAAATGATGGGGCATAACGATCTCTCCACGACACAAATTTACACACATGTGGTCGGCATTCAAGAACGGGGCGTCGTCAGCCCTATGGACTCGTAATATTGGGTTTTACAGGCTCCTCATCGCGCTAGGCCTACAGGCTTAGCAATTCCGTCAATATTCGGCAGGCTTACGCGCGCACTTTCTCAGCCGCGCCAAACCCGCTATATTGTCGCCAACAAGAATGGCTTCAATTGTAAGCACTTCCAATACCTAATGATCGAATACCCAACACAGACCGACTACCTATGCTTATCGTCTTATCCCCTGCAAAAAACCTCGATTACGACACCCCCACGCCTACAAACAAACACACTAAAGCGAACCTACTCGACGACGCTCAGGAGTTGGCGACGCAAATGAAGGCCATGTCGCCACAGGGCGTCTCTTCTTTAATGGGGATCAGCGATAAGTTAGGCGTGCTCAATTACGATCGCTATCAGGACTGGGAGTTGCCCTTTAATAAGGAAAGCGCTCGTCAGGCGATGTTTGCCTTTAAAGGTGATGTGTATATTGGGCTGGACGCTTATGCATTTGATGAGTCGGATATTGCCTTTGCTCAGTCTCACCTGCGTATTTTGTCTGGACTATATGGAGTTCTGAAACCGCTGGATTGGATGCAGGCGTATCGTTTGGAAATGGGGACGAAGCTCGATAATGCGCGCGGTAAAGATTTATATGCTTTCTGGGGCGATAAGATCAGCAAAGAACTCAATAAGGCGCTTAAAAAGACGGATCAGCAGGTCGTTGTTAACCTGGCTTCGCAGGAGTATTTTAAGTCGGTCGATACCAAAAAGTTAGACGCTGAGATCATTACTCCGGTGTTTAAAGACTGGAAAAACGACAAGTACAAAATCATCAGTTTCTTCGCAAAGAAGGCGCGAGGGCTCATGAGCGCCTATATTATTAAGAACAAGATCAGTGATGTTGCGCAAATAAAGGGCTTTGATTCGGAAGGCTACGGCTATGACGCCGCTTTGTCTTCTGACACGCAGTGGGTGTTTACTCGCAAGGTAGAGTAGGCTACATGTAAGACAAGACTCTCCTGCACGCCCTAGCTAACGACTTTTGCGCCGATCTAATCGACAGTACGGCAATCGTTACCAAAAACAGGAACAGTATGAAGATACGTATGTTAATCGTGGACCAAACGGCATTTGTGCGAGATGCCCTAAAGCGCTCAGTCAGGCGCTTTATGAAGGATGTTGAGATCCATGACGCGATTAACGGCAACCGTGCGATAGCTGTATTGCGAACCAATAAGATAGACATCATCATTTCTGAATGGGAAATGGAGGAGATGAACGGTTATGAGTTGTTGCAGTGGGCTCGAAAGGAGGAGAAGTACGAAAAAACCCCTTTTATCGTTACCTCTGATGAAGGCGACCGTAACCTTGTTATGGAAGCCATTAAGGCCGGTGCTAGCGACTTTATGGCCAAGCCTTTTTCCCCCGATGAAGTGCAAAAAAAGGTGGTGAAGCAACTCGCTCGCATTGGCTATAAGGCACATGGCGATAAGAATATATTAGGGGCGAACACCGGTTTTGGCTCAGTGGATGTATTGACTGGCGGTGTGAAAAAGCCTCATGTTATGAAGCCACGCGAGATTACAAGCGCGGGCGGTTTTGGCGGCCCTGCCCCAGCCAAAAAAGCAAAGGCGAAACCAGCTGCTGCAAAGTCTGGGAATTTCGAAGGTATCGCGCATATACATTTTGCCAGCGGCTCTGTTCGCTGTTCGGTAAAGGAGTTGTCTCTCACTGGTTTGAGTGGGCTTATCGATCGGCCAGACCCAGAAGAGATGCCCAGCCTTTTTGATACCGCCAGTGCAGACATAGAAAGCTCTAAAGGTGACCCCATCGCGCAGCTCAATGTGTATGTGCATGGTTTACAAGCCATCGAGCCTCGCCCTAATGCCACCAATCTTAAAATCACGCTACGATTTGCCGAGAATGAACCCGAGCAATTCGAGCAGTTATCGAAAGCCGTTGCGAAGGGTCGATAAGCCTTCTGTTATGATTCTCCCTTCATTTGCTGTATCTAAAGGGCGTCTCTGAAAATGCACTTTTTACATGATGACCTAAACTCATTGACCGAAATTGAATAACGATCTCATGCTAAGTAAGCCTTTTTCCCAAGCCTGTGAAAATAATAAAGCGCCCATTCTTTCTGTACTAGAACGTGTGTTTTCGGGTGCAAAACACGTTTTGGAAATTGGCTCTGGCACTGGTCAGCACGCTGTTCACTTTGCGGAGCATTTGTCGTATTTACGCTGGCAAACCAGTGACCGTGAACCTTACATTCCCGGTATCGAAGCGTGGTTAGCTGAGTTCCCTCGGGAGAATTTGCCGCCCTGCCTTACGTTAGACGCGATGGATGAGCAGTGGCCAGATAACAATTTTGATGCGGCGTTTAGCGCAAACACGGCCCATATTATGTCTTGGGATATGGTTGTCCGCACTTTCGAAAAGGTTGGTGCGTCTCTGCAAACCTACGGCACTTACGCCCTGTACGGCCCCTTCAATTACGGTGGACTTTTTACCAGTGAAAGTAATTTCCACTTTGATGCAATCTTGCGCGGCAAAGACCCGCAGCAGGGTATCCGTGATTTCGAGAAGGTTAATGAACTTGCTAAAAAAGCCGGGCTTCGGCTTTTGGAAGACAACACCATGCCCGCCAATAACCGTTTGTTGGTTTGGGAAAAAACTTCGCAACAGGAATAGACCATGGCACTTGGCAGCGACAAAACGTGGGCGGAATGGGTAGATGAATATTCTCTGAGTCATCAAAACCCGGTGAACCGGGCTTGCCATTTTATCGGCATCCCCATGCTTCTGATCGCGCTATTTTTAATGCCCATCGCCCTTCCCGCCCCCATTCTTTGGCGCTTTGTCATTTTCTTTTTTGTTCTAGGCTGGCTGCTTCAGTTTATTGGCCATGCCTTTGAAGGCAAGCTGCCGGAGTTTTTTAGTGATTGGCGATTTTTGCTTGTTGGACTGCGCTGGTGGGCTTCGAAAATGTTAAAGAATGAGAAGTGATGGGGGTACGGGGTACGGGGTACGGGGTACGGGGTACGGGGTACGGGAGACGGGGTACGGGAGACGGGAGACGGGATTCGGAATACGGGCTACCTGAGGGAGGAGACGGGGTAAAAAGGTTGTAGGGTGGAAAAGCGAAGCGCCTTCCACCATTGCCCAATACAAACCGCCAGCTCAACATCTTTGGGGGGCGAAACTGGCCTCCAGTTATGGTGGTTATCAATAGGAGTGGATGTGGGTTGGATTACCTAATGTCGGAAGGCGCTTCGCTTTTCCAACCTACGAGGTAAAACGATTTTGTAAGGATTAAGCGACGGGGTACGGGAAAAGTATGACCTCGGCTATTCGCCGTAGGCCATTTCTTTTAGAGCGCGGACTCTTGTCTTTGCTTCTTCGTGGGTATCGGCATTAACCGTTATGTGGCCCAGCTTTCGACGCGGTCTTACGCTTTTGCCGTATAGGGTTAGGAAGGTATGGGAATCGCTCGCTTGTTCTGCGGTAAGCGTTACGCCTAAGAGATTCAACATTCCGCTTATTCCGTGCGCTTGGGTTGAACCAAAGGCTAGGCCTGCTACTGCGCGAACGTGGTTTTCAAACTGGCTGGTCAATGCGCCTTTGGTCGTCCAATGGCCGCTGTTGTGCACTCGGGGTGCTATTTCATTTACCAGTAGTTTGTCGCCCCACACAAAACATTCCACACACATTACGCCAACATAATCGAGCTGGGTGAGCATATCTTTTAGGTATTGCTTGCCGGTGCTAATCATCTCTTCGGAAAGTTCAGGCGCTGGGGCCAATGAAGTCAGTAAGGTACCGTTGCGGTGGTAGTTTTCAGAAGGTGTGTAGTAAACAATGTCACCCCTTTCTGAGCGGGCGGCAATAAAGGAGACTTCACGCTCAAAGGGAATGCCCGCTTCGGCCACCCAATCACCGGGGTAGTTAATTTCGGCCAGAACTTGCGCCTGATTATCGTCGGTGATTTTGTATTGGTTGTATCCGTCGTAGCCTTCTTCTTCTGTTTTCAGAAAGACCGGCTTATTCAATTCGGCCAAGGCTGCTTTTAAGTCGCTTTCGGTCCGAACGCTTTTATAGGGAGCGATCGGAATGTTAAGCGATTGTAAGAACTCTTTTTCAACACGACGGTTTTTAAATTTTTCTAATGCGTTGGGGTTCGGATGAACCGGGCAAAAAGCTTGTAAGCTTTTCAACAGGTCAATGTCGACATGTTCTTTCTCAACGGTGACCACGTCGGGTGAACCTAGGGCTTTAAATAAGTCCTCAGCTTTCATATCGTCTTTGCGAACGACTACGGTACCAAGGCTGGCTACGCATACCGTGTCTTCGGTCGCTTCAGCCATAAAGCTAAATTTCAGTCCCATGGGAATGCCGTCTAGCGCCATCATGCGCGCTAATTGACCGCTGCCGATAATGGCAATATGTGCGCTCATTCAACAGCCTCTGGCACGCTGTCGGTTTGTGCTGCTCGCCACGCTTGTAGGCGAGCTTGTAGCTCTGGGTCAGACAAGGCCAACATTTGGCTAGCCAATAGGCCCGCATTATATGCGCCAGGTTCGCCAATGGCTTGTGTGGCAACAGCCACGCCTTTTGGCATTTGGACCATCGAAAGCAAGCTGTCCATGCCTTTGAGATGTTTACTTGGGACGGGCACTGCAATAACAGGCAGCCATGTCATCGCAGCTGCCATACCGGCCAAGTGCGCTGCGCCGCCAGCACCGGCGATAATTACCCGTGTGCCGTTGGTTTCTGACGCTTTACAGAACTCAACCAAACGACCGGGTGTACGGTGCGCTGAAACCACTTGGGTCTCATAGGCAACGCCTAGGGCTTCTAGTGGAGTGATTGCTGCCTGCATCACTGGCCAATCTGAGCGTGAACCCATGATGATTTGAACCGGTGCTTTTGCCATAGTACTAACCTTAAAAAGTGCTAAAACTTAAAAATAGCTCATCCCCCAGTGAAAATTGGGCGCCTATTAAATAGATCGGGGGGAGAAAAACCGGCAATTATAAGGGAGTTAGCAAGCCTGATCAATTCTTACCCCTGAATGGTGTTTTCTGTCGGTATAACCAGGGTAATATCCCGCGATAAAACCCCCATCACAGGCCGATTAATCGCCGCTGGTGGGGACGGTTTTTTTAAATTAGACTTGGGCCCCAGGCGGTTTGATTGAAGGCCCCAGGCGGATTTGATTGGCAGCCCCAGACGGGTTTGATTGGCAGCCCCAGGCGCGTTTGATTGAAAGCTCCTGGCTGGTGTGATGAAGAGCCCCAGACGGTTTTCATTGAAAGTCCCACTCGGTTTGAATGACGGCTCCAGGCAGTTTTCATTGAAGGTCTCAAGCTGTTTGATTGAAAGCCTTAAGCAGGTTTGACGGAAAGCCTTGAGCAGGTGACTAAAAAGTCCCAAGCGAGTTTGTGACAAGCCCTAGCGGGTTTCAACGACCACGCAAGCCTGTCTTATTCGTGTATACATTCTCAGGTAACGCTGGAAGATTTCGACGAAATAAGCACAACCATTCATTACAAACCTCGGCATGAATAACGCAGAGGTTATTAGAGGTTACTCAACCAGTAGCCATTGGCAGCAACGGAATTAACAGAAACTCATTTAGCAGCAATTATTAACAACCACATTACTTAGGAAGATACGGCATGTCGCGCGCTAGCATTTCATCAGGAAATATACTTTTTACCGGTAAGCAGGACGAATCTAAAACAGCTCCCAAGCCACGAGACGACAGCAAGCCCATGCACATTGCGATTATTGGGGATTTTAGCGGACGCGGCAGTCGCGGCGAATGCGATGCGACGTCACTCACCAAACGTAAAGCCATTGAAATTGATCGCGATAATTTTGAGGAGGTCTTCACTCGCTTCAAGGTGGAACTCGATCTTCCTTTTGGAGATACAACACTTTCCTTCCGTGAGTTCGATGATTTACACCCCGATTTTATTTATGAGCGTGTGGGTTTATTCGATAAATTTCGTACGCTAAAACGCCAACTCGACAAGCCAGACTTATTCCAACAAGCTGCTGATGAAATTCAACAGTGGTCTGCCTATAAAGACGATGTAAAGGAAGAACTAAAATCAAAAGAGGAGGAGGATAAAACAGAAGAGCACGATACCGGCATTCCAATGCCTGAATTTATGCTGGATGCGGTGTTGTCACAAAGTGCCCAAACCTATGCCGAGCACAACACGCCATTGGGCAATATCGATAAGTTAATTAAAGATATTATCTCACCTTACGTTCAAGCCAAAACTGACCCTCGCTTGCCGGAGTTACAAGCTGCAGTGGACGAAGCCACGGCTCATACTCTGCGTAAAATTATGCACGCGAGCGACTTCCAAGAATTGGAAGCCAATTGGCGAGCAGTGTATTTTTTAATTCGCCGTATGGAAACGAATAGCAAACTCAAACTATTTTTGTTTGATATTAGTCGTGAAGAAATTATCGATGATTTGATTAACTGCGAGGGAATCGAAAATGCTCAGCTGCACCGTCTGTTTGTAGAGCAGGCCCAAATGCCCGGCGCGGTTCCATTTTCGGTGATGCAGTTTAATACTCAACTGCAAGACGACATTGACGATATTCGCATGGCTTCTGCCATGGCCAGTATTGCAGCAGCCAATAACGCCATCGCCGTTACGGGTGCTTCCGAAAAACTCGCAGGCTGTGAACAAATCGAAAACGGTGAAGATATTCAAGACTGGGATTACACAGTCGAAACAGAATGTAGCGAAGCGTGGAGCGCCTTACGTGCCAGTAACGAAAGCGCTCACTTGGCCCTCGCCGCACCGCGTTTTTTATTACGTTTGCCTTATGGAAAAATGACTTCGCCTATCGACAGTTTTGATTTTTCGGAACTCGAAGAAGGTAACCCTCATGAGTTTTATTGTTGGGGAAATAGCGCGACCTTGGTCACGTTGTTATTAAGCCAAGCCTATAGCCAATCGGGCTGGAATTTAAAAGCCGGTCAGGTTAATGAGGTGGGAGATTTACCGTTCCATGTGTACCAAGACGATGGTGAGTCCACAGCTAAAGCCTGTGCGGAGATTTATATGCGCGATTCGGTTGCCGATAAACTCGCCGAGTTCGGTATTTTGTCTGTGCGGTCGATCAAGGGGAAAACGGCTGTGTTAGTGCCGCGTTTTCGCACGGCCTCGTCGAAGGGTTCGGATATTTTTGCGGGCTAGTGGTGATTTGAAAATGCCACTGTCCTATCTCGACAGTTATTCTTAATTACTACCAGGGCGGAAGGTAAGGATACTCTTCGGGTAAGACCGTCTGCCGCATTTACCCCATGGATGGGGTGTATTAGATCGCGCAGGACGCCTATAGGGAAATAGGTGTTGGGGCGAAGCATTAGCGCAGGAAGCGCGTAAGTAGAATAACGCAGGAGCAGTTATCGCGGAGATAAAGCCGAGCAGTTATCGAGGAAGCGGCAGCCGAGCGTACAGGGATGTATTTATAACGTGTCTTACCCCAGGGCCCTCCCACGTAAATCACAACTTTTAAAATGGCCTCAAGGGTGGCGTCATCCCAACCAGCCTTTTTCCT
>JAWSUZ010000077.1:0-23307 GCA_033852165.1 Agarilytica sp.
AAAAAAGACCGGCAGCTCGCAAGGGAGATGCTTAAAAAAGATGAGTTCATAGAAGTCTTTATCGATGCGCCCCTAGACGTGTGCGAAACCCGCGACCCTAAAGGCCTATACAAAAAAGCCCGCAACGGCGAGATTAAAAACTTCACCGGCATAGATTCAAGGTATGAACCTCCAGAAACCCCAGAGATCCACGTAAAAAACGCCGAACAGACTGCTGAAGAGTCCGCTAATCAAATAATTGGCCATTTAAAATCCAAGGGGTATTTGTAATGGCGGGAAGCGGGAAACCGATACGGGAGACGGGAAGCGCCAGCTGGGCTGGTCGCAGGGAGGAGGAAACTGGGCTTGCATCATTAAGCTCTAGAATTTAACCTCCGGTCATCCGTCCCCCGTCCCCCGTCCCCCGTCCCCGTATATTCCCGTTGCCCGTCCCCCGATTTTCTGTTACCCTCGCGCGCCTGTAACGAAGTCTATAATTTCGTCACATCCATATTCCAATGTTTCCCCTTGGTTGTACCAGTAAACGCCTTGGGGGCTAAACACTAACTGAACCGTGTACTGGTAGCACGGCGAACTTGTCGGCGTTCAATCGAGTGCTGATCAATAGGTAGATTCATGAGCGAATCCTTCGCAGAGTTATTTGAAGAAAGTTTACAGACCATCGATATGAAACCCGGCACAATTGTGACTGGCGTTGTTATTGATATCGACCAAGATTGGGTTACTGTGCATGCAGGCCTTAAATCTGAAGGTGTTATTCCTGCGGTCCAGTTCCTTAATGAAAAAGGCGAACTGAACCTCAATATTGGTGATGAAGTGCAAGTTGCATTGGAGACCGTAGAAGACGGTTTCGGTGAAACTCGCCTCTCGCGCGAAAAAGCGAAGCGCGCAGAATCGTGGACAGTCCTTGAAGCGGCCCACGATGACGACGAAGTTATCACTGGTGTTATCAACGGTAAGGTTAAAGGCGGTTTCACCGTTGATGTTGCCGGTATCCGTGCATTCTTACCTGGTTCATTGGTTGACGTTCGTCCTGTACGCGAAACGACTCACCTAGAAGGGAAAGAGCTAGAATTTAAAGTTATCAAGCTAGACCAAAAACGCAACAACGTTGTTGTTTCTCGTCGTGCTGTTATGGAGCAAGCCAACTCAGAAGAGCGTGAAGAGTTGTTGGCTAACCTTCAAGAAGGTATGTCTGTTAAAGGTGTGGTTAAAAACCTTACTGATTACGGTTCATTTATCGATCTTGGCGGTGTTGACGGTCTTCTACATATCACTGACATGGCGTGGAAGCGCATCAAGCATCCAAGTGAGATCTTGAGTGTTGGTGATGAAATCGACGTTAAAGTTCTTAAGTTCGATCGCGAGCGTAACCGTGTATCTCTAGGCTTGAAGCAATTGGGTGAAGATCCATGGGCAGAAATCACTAATCGTTACCCAGAAGGTGCGAAAGTGATGGCTAAGATCACCAACCTTACAGATTACGGTTGTTTCGCTGAGATTGAAGAAGGCGTTGAAGGCCTTGTTCACGTTTCTGAAATGGATTGGACCAACAAAAACATCCACCCATCTAAGGTTGTTAACCTAGGTGATGAAGTGGAAGTTATGATCCTTGATATTGACGAAGAGCGTCGTCGTATTTCTTTGGGCATCAAACAGTGTCAAGAAAATCCGTGGGATGCATTCTCTGGACGTTTCGATAAAGGCGACAAAATCTCTGGTAAAATCAAATCAATCACCGATTTCGGTATCTTCATTGGTTTGGATGGCGGCATAGACGGCCTTGTTCACTTGTCTGACATCTCTTGGAATGAGCCTGGCGAAGAAGCCGTGCGTAAATTCAAGAAAGGTGACGAGATTGAAACTGTTGTATTGGCAATCGATCCAGAGCGTGAGCGCATCTCTTTAGGCGTTAAACAGCTTGACACCGATCCATTCTCAGTTTATATCGCTGAAAATGACAAAGGCACCATCATCAAAGGTATTGTTAAGTCAGTAGAGCCGAAAGAAGCCATCATCACTTTGGCAGACGACGTAGAAGCGACTTTGAAAGCCTCTGAAATCAGTCGCGATAAAGTTGAAGATGCTCGCAACGTACTTAAAGAAGGTGACGAAGTTGAAGCGAAAATCACTAACGTGGATCGCAAAAACCGCACAATCTTGTTAAGCATCAAGTCGAAAGACATGGCTGACGAAAAAGACGCAGTGAAAGAGCACGGCCAAAAAGCTACTGAAGCATCAGCTCCAGCAACTATCGGCGACTTGATCAAAGCACAGCAGAGCAAAAATCAAGGAAGTTAATTCTTTCTAGGTTTAAATTGTTCAAGCTAAAGGCGACCTTCGGGTCGCCTTTTTATTGCATGGATGCAATTATGTCGCGTAGCACAGGATGTGCGAGAGCGACGTCTACCAGTAATAGCGAATTTTAGGTAATGACATCTCTAGGGGCGTACTTATGTCGCGTAGCACAGGATGTGCGAGAGCGACTTCTCTCAGTAATCGATATTCTTCGTCATCAGCTGTTCTCAGACTTTGTATATGTCGCGAAGCACAGAATCCCCCTCCCAGAAATAACGATCTATAGCTAATAACAGCCCTAACAGCGTGCCCGTCCCCCGTCCCCCGCCTCCCGTTCCCCGTTTTCCGTCCCTTAGCCCCCCCCTTTTTCCCTTCAATTACAACAACTTGCGCTTCAAATATAAGCTAAACTATTGTTTAATGGTGTAACGGTCTGATATTCCCAAGGTTTTGGGCTATCATCTTTCCATGCCTTTAGATAATTCGAAAAAAACGTTTAGGCTGTCTGAATGACAAAGTCAGAACTTATAGAGCGAATCGCCGCACGGCAGGATCAACTATCTGCCAAAGATATCGAATTGGCGGTCAAACTCGTCCTAGAATACATGTCCCAAGCTTTGGCTTCTGGAGAGCGAATCGAAATTCGTGGTTTCGGCAGCTTCTCCCTCCATTATCGCGCCCCAAGAGTCGGTCGAAACCCTAAAACGGGTGAATCGGTTGAGCTGGAAGGTAAATACGTCCCTCATTTCAAGCCTGGTAAAGAAATGCGCGACAGAGTGAACGAGAGTTTAGATATTGGGTTGTAGTCCGGAGGCGGCTACCAATACGGATTAAGACTTAAGAGCCCTGTAGGCCGGAAAAGCGAAGCGCCTTCAGGCATGGTTACCCATCCCCTCAATTGCTCTGCAGCCAAGCAAAAAAAGCCGAGCAATCCTTGCTCGGCTTTTTGTCATGATCACCTCAAATCCTTTCCTTGGTGATTGCCGTCCTGGCATATGACATCCCTGTATTCCCCCAAAAACGCCTCATCCTGAAGCTATCTAGGTATTTGATGTATCCCTCGACCATGCCTGGCCAAATGAACCTCCTTGTGTACCTCCCTGTTGATGTGCATTATTCAGAAATTGGCGCCATCGCGATAGGCGACATTGTTGGTAATGCTTGTGAGATATGTCTTACATTTGAATGACGGGTGACGGGTGACGGGNNACGGATAACGGATAACGGATGACGGATGACGGATGACGGATGACGGATGACGGATGACGGATGACGGATGACGGATGACGGATGACGGATGACGGATGACGGATGACGGGTTTTCCTCTTGTTGAGTATTTCTGCGGGCTGTGATTACATTGTGATCTACATGTTTGTTGAGAAAATGAGTTGTTGGTTATGAAGGCTGAGGAGATAAAAAACGAAATTCGTAAATTGCCCGTCTCAGAAAGGCTTATTTTGGTCGAAGATCTATGGGACGATATTGCACGTTCTGGTGAGGTAGCGCCGCTAAGGGATTGGCAGAAGCAGGCATTGGGCGAGCGCTCAAATGGAGCAAAAATATGACGATGCTGATATAGCTTTTATATTCCTCAATAGGGCAACAGCTAAGCTGTACGAGTAGGCTCGCAAGAATAATGCACCGCTGCCAAGATGGATCGATGGTAAAGTAGAGCGCATGCTACCGACGCAAGCTCAAATTGACGAGTTGCTCGAAAAATCAACTGACGACCTGAGAGATGGGCGCCAAACACCACACAGCAACCACAACCTATGAAATTCCCCCTAGGCATACAGTCTTTTCAAGAAATCATCGATGGTGGCTACATCTATATCGATAAAACAGCCAAAATTAAACAGCTCATCGACCAAGGAAAATGGTATTTCTTATCTCGTCCACGCCGATTCGGTAAATCTCTACTCGTTTCAACAATACAGGCTTTATTCGAAGCCAAAGAGCCGCTATTTAAAGGTTTAGCGATAACCCAGTCGGATTACGTCTTCGAAAAACACCCTATCTTAAAGTTTGAGTTCTCGCAGGCTGAAATAAGAAATAGCGATGACTTCCGCTTATATGCTGAAAAAGTAATCGATCAAACAGCCGCTCATTATGGCGTGACGCTTAGTGGTGATCGATACGATTTTAAGCTGGTGGACTTAGTCCGCATGCTGGCGCAAAAAGAGGGTAAAAAAGTCGTACTTCTCGTCGATGAATACGATAAACCCATATTGAATACCCTCGAATCACCAGAGCTGACTGATATTAGAAATGTAATGGGAGCATTTTACGCAGCTATAAAATCACTGGATGATTTTTTGAAATTTGTACTGATTACCGGCGTATCAAAATTTGCAAAAGTCAGTGTATTTTCGGGCATGAACAACCTCAACGACATAAGTGGCGATAGAAAGTACGCCACGATATGCGGGTATACCAAGCAAGAGGTGGTTGCTAGTTTTGATCCTGCAGTGGTGGCGTTGTCGAAAGTTGAAGGGCTTAGTGTGGATGAAACATACGACAAGATAGCGGAGTGGTATAACGGGTATGCCTTTTCAGAAGATGCAGAAGGGGTTTACAACCCCTTTTCCATGCTGTCATTATTTGTCAAAGAAAAGTTTCAGAATTACTGGTATCAGACTGCGACACCGACGTTTTTGCTGAACCTGCTAAAAAGCCGCCAAACTGACCTCTCAAAGCTGGAGCATTTTGAAGTAGGGGAGGGTGCATTTCACGCGGTCGAACCCGATCAGCTTGATGTCCTAGCTGTTTTGTTGCAAACCGGCTACCTCACGATAAAAGAGTACGAAGCCCCCCTTTATAAACTTGGTTTCCCCAACAAAGAAGTTAAAATCGCATTTTATGAATCCTTGGCTGCAAGTTACGCCTCCGTGACAACGAGCTTGACACAAGCGTTCGCCGTAAAAATGCACAGAAGCCTCAATAGCGGAAACATCGCTGAATTCATAGAGCAACTAAAAAGCTTTATTGCGAATGTATCGTATGAAATCACCCTGAAAAACGAGAAATACTACCAATCACTGTTTTTCGTGATATGTAAATTACTTGGCTTCAATACCGAGGCAGAAGTAACGACGAACAAAGGGCGAATAGACCTTGTACTCGACACGGATAACACCATCTACATTATCGAATTCAAGCTAAATGGAACCAAAGAGCAAGCTCTTCAACAAATAAAAGACATGCAATACCCACAAAAATACAGCAAGCAAGGAAAAGAAGTTATATTGCTTGGCGTAGAGTTCAGCGAAAGCGAACGAAATATAAGCGGCTGGCTGCAAGAAACACATCCTGCTTAGCCATAGCTCTAGTGGCGTTACTTTATAATCAAGAAAGGAATCTATAATGAAATTCAAAAGACTCGACGTATGGAAAGCAGCTTTCGAGCTATCTTGCCAAATATACGAAATCAGCAAACACATGACCGATTTTGGCTTCAAAGACCAAATCACAAGAGCCGGCCTTTCAGTCCCCTCAAATATCGCCGAAGGCGTAGAAAGAGAACACATCAAAGACCAAATAAAATTCCTTA
The DNA here is from genome assembly GCA_033852165.1 of Agarilytica sp. GTDB lineage: Bacteria > Pseudomonadota > Gammaproteobacteria > Pseudomonadales > Cellvibrionaceae > Agarilytica. The sequence goes on from JAWSUZ010000077.1 coordinate 5,850, forward strand.
ACATCGCCAAATCCTCATTAGCCGAAGTCGTTACACAGTTAAACGTAGGCGTAAGAGTAGGCTTCATCGAAGCAGGCAGAGGACGCGACCTAGAAAAACTAGCCGACAGAACCGGCGCAATGCTAGCAGGCCTAATAAAGCACAAAAAAACTCAATAAAGGCAAGTTTGCATACTTTGGAGTCGGAAGCTCATGGTTTTACCCGTCCCCGTCTCCCATTTTACCCGTCCCCCGTTACCCACCTTTTACCCGTCCCCCATCTTCCCCCCCTTTTTACATCTTTTCACAATACTCAAAACGATACTTCCGCTATACTCCGGCCCCAATAAATAGCAATAATTAAAATCCAAAGGGTTATCAATGGATCAGGGCTCAAATTCAAAGGTAGTACCTGTAATTCTATCTGGCGGCAGCGGCTCACGCCTTTGGCCAAAGTCTCGTAAAGCCTACCCCAAACAACTGCATAAATTGTATGGTGATTTCACCATGCTGCAGCATACGTACAATCGTGTTAAGCATTTGAATGCGCCGATAGTCGTATGCAACGACGCACAAAGGTTTATGGTTGCAGATCAATTGTCTGAGGTTTGTACGCAAAAGCCGGAAATTATATTAGAGCCTGTAGGGCGGAATACAGCACCGGCTATTGCTATTGCTGCTTTAAAGGCTCTCAAGGTTAACGAAGAAGCGATTATCGTTGTATTACCTGCTGACCACAAAATAACTGATGATGCAGCCTTTAATAAGGCATTAGACCTTGCTGTAGAAAAAGCTTCTGAAGGTAAATTGGTTGCATTTGGAATAGTGCCCACTCACCCCGAAACCGGCTACGGTTATATTAATTCTGTTTCTGAAAAAGAAGCTGGCGCAAAAATACGTAAATTCGTAGAAAAACCAAATATAGAGACCGCCGAAGAATATCTAGCGAGTGGAGATTTCTTCTGGAATAGTGGAATGTTTGTTTTTGGCGCCAAAGCTTTCGTGGATGAGCTTCAAAAATTCGAACCCGAAATTATCACTGCTTGCAGCGAATCTTTGAGTTTAGCTAAGGCAGATTTAGATTTTCTTCGTTTGGATGAAAAAGCCTTTTCTAAGAACAAAGATATCTCCGTCGATTACGCAGTCATGGAGCGCACCGATCAAGCTTGGTGCGTACCTTTAGATTGTGGCTGGAGTGATTTAGGTAGCTGGCAGTCTTTATGGGAAAGCTCTAAAAAAGATGAGCAAGGCAATGTTGCTCAGGGGGATGTATTTACTCTGAATTGTGAAAACTCCCTATTTCATGCTGAGCGTAAGCTAATTGCAGCTATTGGCATAACGGATATTGCTGTAATTGATACTGATGATGCGCTATTGATTGTCAACCTAAATCAAACCCAAGACGTTAAAAAGGTTGTGGATTGGTTAAAAGAAAGTAATCGAGGCGAGTTCAACTTTCATCGCGAGGTGCATCGCCCTTGGGGGTGTTATGACTCCATAGATTCTGGTGATCGTTTTCAGGTTAAGCGTATTGAGGTTAAGCCTGGGGCGAGTCTTTCGTTGCAGATGCATCATCATCGAGCGGAGCATTGGATTGTTGTTACAGGGACCGCGCTTGTGCAGCGGGGTGAGGAAGAAATTATTCTTAGTGAAAACCAGTCTATCTACATTCCTCTTGGGGAAAAGCATCGATTGACCAATCCTGGTAAATTGCCGTTACAGCTTATTGAAGTTCAAAGTGGTAGTTACTTGGGTGAGGATGACATTGTACGGTTTGAAGATAAGTTTGGGAGATCTTAAGCGCTTTTAGGTGAGTGAGGGAAAGTAAAGACGAACAATAAGGCGGTGGCTTTGTTGTTCGAGAATAAAACCAAAAGGTAAAGACCATAGATGGAACAAGGTATTATTATTCTGGCATTTTCGTTTTTCACTGCATTTGCAATAGTGAGAATTTTAAAGCCAATTGCTTTTTGGGCTAATTTAGTTGATAAGCCAGGCGGTAGAAAAAAGCATGATGGCTTGATTCCGTTAGTTGGCGGTATTGCTATCTACCTTAGTGTTTTCGTTAGTACAGTGCTCTTTCTTGAGCAGCCTATATTTATTCGCCTTTTTCTTATGGCCGGCGGTTTGTTAGTGTTTCTCGGGATGGTTGATGATCGTTACGATTTAAGTCCTCGTTCACGCATTGTTGGCCAAATACTAATTTGCAGTCTTTTTGTTTACGGTTTGGATGTTCGCATAGAAACATTTGGTAATTTGTTTGGCGTGGGCGAATTAGACGCAGGAATACTAAGTTACCCCTTAACTGTTTTGTCGTTAATGGGTGTGATGAACGCCTTTAACTTTTTAGACGGGATGGACGGGCTTGTTGGTTCCGTTGCTATGGTCTCATTTGTGGGTTTGGTTGCGTTGTTTGGGGCAAATGGAGATGCCAATTTTCAGTTTCTTTCTATGTCGTTTGTTGGGGCGACGGGAGCTTTTCTTGTTTTTAATATTTGGGGTAAGCCGCAAAGACGAAACTTGAAAAAAGTGTTTATGGGGGATGCGGGTAGTATGTTTCTTGGATTGTCGCTTGGAGTGCTCTTGATCAAGGGGTCCCAGGGGGAAGCGGCGGCGTTTAGCCCTGTTACATCGCTTTGGTTGGTTTTACTTCCAATGACGGACATGTTTACAATAATGTATCGGCGTTTAAAGCGCGGGCGGTCGCCAATGGCGCCGGATAGAACCCATATACATCATATGTTGTTACGGGCGGGATTTAAGAAATACCAAACCCTTCATGTGATGGTTTTAATCCAGTTAGGGTTTGTCTCCTTGGGGGTTTTTATTATGGAGAGAGGGTATCCCGAGCTAACCTCCTTTATTCTTGCCGTAGCGTTTGTACTTTTGTATCAGGTGATTATGAAGCGCTCTTGGCGTCTTATTCGCTGGGCTAGAAGACGATTGGTATAGTTTTAACTCGTTGAATGTGCTCTATAATTTCCGCTGGGCGGGGGAGTTATAGATTTGTTTTCGTTGGCTCAAAAAATTACTGCGTTCATCGCTTGAACGCCTCAAGACTATCTTATACAATCACAAAAAATAACAGAGGTATTGTTGGTTGCGCCGCAACCAGCAACCCCTACCATGCCCCTACCTGACGAACTCCGATACCAAATACTAAAAGAGCTGGAGAGCAACCCCAATGTCAGTCAGCGCGAACTGGCACGTTTGGTTGGTATCAGTCTGGGAAAAGCCAATTACTGCCTAAAAGCCCTAGTAGGCGCTGGCTGGGTGAAAGCCGGAAATTTCGCGAGGTCAGAGAATAAAATCAATTACGCCTACGTACTAACACCAAAAGGCCTAAGTGAAAAGGCGGCAGTAACCGTTAGGTTTTTAAGAAAGAAACAGGTTCAATATGAACAGCTCGAACATGAAATTGCCGAATTAAAGATCGAAGCAAGCACCCTAAAGCCTAAACCTTAAGCACTTATTTCTATGTTAACTGACATCATTCAGCAAGGCGAAAATAAAGCAGTAGAATTCAAAACTGCTGAGGTTCATGCAGACTCTTTAGCCAAAGAGTTGGTGGCGTTTTCCAGTAGCGGCGGTGGTAGCATTATAATCGGCGTGGATGACAATGGTGATATTTTAGGTGTAGACCCCGAATGGGATGGTGAAACATGGGGGGCCAATATTGCCCGTAATAATGTAATACCGGCAATAGATTGCAAAATTGAGTATGCAGTCGTAACCCTTGAATCAAATCAAGCTAAAAAAGTGCTTCAAATTACGGTTCCTAAAGGCAAAGAAAAGCCGTACCAAAAGAACAAGTCTCAATACTTGGTTCGGGTAGGTTCTACCAACCGTGCGACAAGCGTCAATGAATTGATGCGCTTGTTTCAGCAGTCGGGTGTATTTCATTTTGATTCGACAACGGTGCAAGGCGCGCGGCTTTCAAACGTAAACAAGAGCCTGCTCGACCAGTATCTTGCGCAATACGATGTCAATTTGGCCGACGAGCCAGATGAATCAATCTTGTTGCGCAACATGGATATTATGGATGGTGACAACCTAACCATGGCCGGTTTGTTGATGTTTGGTATTAATCCTCAGCGTTTTTTTTCTAACGCCTGTATTTCGTACGCGCATTTTGTTGGTGAAGAGATTAGTGATGAGCTAATCGATAAGCAGGTTATCGGCGGCACATTGCCGGACCAAATAGAAAAAACGCTGGCAACGCTCAAGCATAATATTAAGCAACCCAGTAAAATAGTGGGCGCAAAAACACAAGCCACCACGCCAGCTTATTCAGATAAAGTATTGCGTGAGCTAATCGTCAATGCCGTAACTCACCGCAATTACAGTATCGAAGGCTCAAGAATCCGTATTATGCACTTTGCGAACCGAATAGAATTTATATCGCCAGGCCGTTTACCTAACACCATAACTCTGGAAAAACTAAGATACGGCGTTTCTTACGCGGTGAACCCAATTATACTGAAGTTTTTAGAAAATATGCGCTTTATAGACAAGCTCGGTAGAGGATTACCCATGGTATACAGCGAAGCAAAAGCCCTGGGGAAACACGCTATATTTGAAGAGGTTGGTGAAGAGTTTAAAGTGACGTTAACGTTATAGGTGAGCCTGTTAGTTTTTTACTTGTGATATTAAATAGACATCTGTTAATTAAGGCTTTTGGGTGAATGAAAGTAAGTAAAGCGCATACTATTTGCCGTACCCCGTACCCCGTACCCCGTACCCCGTACCCCGTACCCCGTACCCCGTACTTTGTGCGACAACCTCCTTTTTCAGGACTGATAACTTGCTAGTAGAGTAGCAATAACTTAGAAGTCAAACTTTATGACCAAAGATAATATTGATACACGATTGGAAACTATTGAGAATAAACTGGATTCTTTGGTGGGTTCGCCTTATTCGATGATGGGGGGGCAGGTCTCTTCGAGAGATGATGAGATTGATCTTCGTGAGTTGTGGGGTGTGATTTGGCAGGGGAAGTGGATCGTTGTTACTACGACTTTTATATTTGCTGTTGCATCGGTTTTTTATGCTTTGTCATTGCCAAATCTTTATAAATCTGAAGCACTATTAGCTCCTGCGGAAGAGAATTCTGGTGGCGGTTTGGCTGGATTGGCAGGGCAGTTTGGTGGCTTGGCGAGTTTAGCTGGGGTAAACCTTGGTGGTGGCGGAAATGATAAAACGTCTTTGGCTTTAGAGGTGTTGAAGTCTAGAAAATTTATTTCTCATTTTATTCAAAAGCATGATTTGTTGGTGCCATTGATGGCTGCTAATGGCTGGAATCGTGAGAAAGATGAATTAAGTATTGATGGCGATGATTATGACGTTGTCGAAAAGAAATGGGTTCGTGCTGTGTCACCTCCATACCAGCCCAAGCCGAGTACGCTGGAAGCATACGGGCAATTCAATAAATTTTTGAAAATGTCTCAAGATAAAGAAACTGGGTTTATTTCTTTAGGTGTTGAATTTTATTCGCCTATCCTTGCTAAGGAATGGGTTGATTGGTTGGTTGAAGATATAAATGCTGCTGTTAAGGCTCGTGATGTAGGTGAGGCTCAGCGCAGCATTAAATATTTGACGTCCCAGCTTGAAAAAACATCGATTGCAGATATGCAGGCCGTTTTCTTTGAGTTGATTGAGAAGCAGACTAAAACAGTTATGTTTGCTGAGGTTCGGGATGAGTATGTGTTTAAAACCATTGATCCGGCGATTGCGAGCGAAAGAAAAAGCAAACCTAATAGACTGTTGGTTGTAGTTTTCGGTGTGTTGCTTGGTGAGATACTGTGTTTCTTTGGGCTATTTGTTTTTCATCTGCATTTTCGATCTAAAAAACCTTAAGATAAGAGTTGTAAACTCTAGTTTTGGTGAATGTGAAAACCCATTCTTATATCCAAAAATAAAGTTGTGCTTTTTGTTTGGATTTAAATAACAGGCAATATGGAGCGAGAAGAAAATGAAAAAAATATTTTTGGATTTTGATGGAGTGCTATTTGACACGGTTAAGGAAGCATATGCCGTAGCATTGGTTGCTCATTCGCTGGCTAATAATATTAATGAGGTGTCATTTTTAACTCAGCAATATCGCCGGTTTAGAGCTATGAGGTGTTTCGTTGGGCCCGCTAGGGACTACTTTAGCTTGATACCGATCGTTTTTAATGAAGAGCTTTCCTTGTCTTCTGCTAAAGATAGTTTTTTTGTGAAGCGTTCTGAAAATGCAGTAGAAGCGAAGGTGTTTCAGGAGCACTTTTTCAAAGTAAGAGCGGAGCAAAGAGAAAGATATTTTGAAAGTTGGTTGATGTTGAATTTTGAGTACGAGGTTTTTGCCGAAATTTCCGTACTAATTAATCGGAACCCTAAAAGTTTTTGTATTGTAACTACAAAAGATGGAGCAACTGTAAGTGAGTTAATTTCAAGATTTGATGTGATGTTAGATATCTATGATTCCAAGAGCTTTGATAAGTATGGGGGGAAGTCAAAACTTATTGAATTTATTATGGCAGAGGAGGGTGTCAGTTCAGCTATTTTTGTGGATGACTCATCGTCTCACCTCGCTGGATGTAGGGATGTTGATAACTTGCAATTGATTCAGCCGTCCTGGGGGTATCTAAGGCCCGATGAAGTTGGTGTTGAACCCAAGTTTTTAATTGACCAGCTGGAGTCATTTTTAGATTCTGAAAAATCTGTATTTGTTAAGAGCAGGAGTTCGATGTATGGTTTGGAACGAAGACAATATATTCAGTTATGTAAAATAAGAGACTTATATGATGTTCGGGCCATCACAATGGCTTTTGATGCTGGTGAATATTCTTTTCGTCAAGCAGCCAAACTTCGGAGGTTAACGGATAGGGCTGGTGTTGGTTTTATGTTGTATGTTGATGGTGTGCGCGATGTTAGGGACTCATTGGAACTTGGGGTTGATGGGTTAGCGTTTTCAAACTGTGAATCTGTTTTTGGGGTAGAAAGGTTTTTAGATGCATATGGTAAAGTATATGGCGACCATAAGTTAAATTTATCTGTGGAAATTACGTCTGTGTTCGGAATTAACAACATGGAGGAAATAGTAAAGTCATGTGTAGGTCTCGTTGAGAATTTAATAATATCCACTAACAAAATGGAACAGTCATTATTTTTGGCGTCAAAACATCAATCGAATAAACTCGAAATGGATGGAATAGTGCGCGCAGTTGAATTTGCATCCGAGAATGGTATGGATATTACTATAGACGCCGGTAGTGAAACTTTATTTTCTAGATTGGTTCTAGGCGAAGTGGATTTTGTCAAATTTGAGAAGGTGATTTTGCCTAAAGATAAACTTTCTCAAGGCGGCAAGGCTATGTCTGATTCGTTAAAGTTCGAAGAGCTTTGCATACTTTCTTCTAAAGAAATTAATGATCTAAATATTGGTTTTGGTGTGAACAAACTGACTCGTTTGGAGGGTATCTATGACTAAAAGTATTGGCGCGATAATTCCAGTGTTGGATGAAAATCGTTACTACGAAAATGGTGATCTTGCCTCATTCGGCGGTACAACCTTAGCGGAGTGGAAGCTTTCGCAGTTAAAGAATCTGTCTAATAGCGTAAGGCTTTACATTAGTACTCCTTCAGAAAACGTCAAAAAATGTTTGGCGAGGTATAATGTCGAATTTATAGATAGAGATAAGGGTGAGAGTTATTCAGATGTGATTGAGCAGACCTTAGAAAAGGTTAATGAGGAAACAGTTGTTTGGCTTAATCCTACTAGTCCATTTTTAGGTGGAGATGTTATTGAGAAAATAATTGATACTTACTTTGGGGAAACTCTAAATGGTTTTAGTGGAGTGGTCTCGGGCGTATTTTTGAAAGAATATGCTTTCTTTAAAGGCCAGAAGTTAAATTTCTCATCAGATTTCGATTTGTCGAGAACGAAAATTGATCCTGTATTTATTTCCACAAACGGCTGCTTTGTTCATAGCCGAGAGTCGTTACTGGAATGTAAAAGCTTATTCGGTGGAACGCCTTATCTTTACGGGCTTGGAAAGCTTTCGTCAATAGAAATTAAAGAGTTGGATGATATTGTTATTTGCAATAGTCTCATCGCAAAATATCTGAAATCAAAACCGATTTAATAATTACAATTAGTTTTTTCTAATATTGTACGTGGAGGAAATAGTGAAGAGCATTTTGATTACCGGGGGGATGGGATTTATCGGCCTTTCGCTGGCTAATAAGTTGGTTGAATTGGGTTACAGTGTCACTATTGTTGATTTAAAAGAGCTGCCAAGACGGGGGCGCTACCTCAGTAACCGTGTTGAAGTACTAAAAGCAGATATTAGTGATTATGAACAGATTTCTATATTAGAAAAGTCACGGTTTGAGGCAGTGTTTCATTGCGCAGCTCAAACTTCTGCGAGAATTTCCCAGGAGTCTCCGGAACGAGATGTGGATAGTAATGTTAAGGGGACTCTCAACGTTTGTGAGTTGGCGCGTAGGTCAGGTAATGCAAAAATCATTTTTACATCCTCTATGGCTGTTTATGGAAATGTACTGCATGATTCGATTGCCGAAGGAGCCAAAGTGGATCCGTTGTCTAACTATGGAGTTTCGAAATACAGTGCTGAAATGTACGTAAAGCTATATGAAAAATTTGGACTTAAAAGTACAATTTTTCGTTTGTTTAATGTGTTTGGTCCCGGGCAAGACTATGAGAATCTAAAGCAGGGGATGGCGAGTATTTTTGTTGCTCAATGTATCAAAGATAGGAAAATTGATGTAACCGGTTCGTTGGATCGCTACAGGGATTTTGTTTATATTGATGACGTTATAAGCGCCTTAGTTTTAGGGCTTGATGGCTCTACCGACCACGGAATCTTTAACGTAGGAAGTGGAGAATTGACGACGGTAGATGAACTAATTAAAAAAATTATCGTTTGTGATGGCAGCGCGGTTATTCCTGTAACGAATATTGGTGGTCATGAAGGTGATCAATTTGGCTCTCTTGCGGATAGTTCGACTCTAAAATCTCTTGGTTGGAAATGTGACATAAGTCTAGATGAGGGGCTTGAAAGAATGATGAACGATGCCAGGGGCTTTTATGAGTGAAGTAGCGGTATTAATTACGGGGCGAGGAAACAATACGCTAGAAAATAAGAACATCCTTCCGGTACTTGGGAAGCCTTTGATGACCTACCCTGCAGTCGAAGCAAGCAAGATTGTTCGAAATAATTTATTTGTAAGTAGTGATTGTGATGAAATCTTGTCTGTAGGCGAATCTGTTGGATATAAACCTATTCGTAGGCCTGATGAATTGGCGGCAGCTGACTCTAAACATGTGGATACTATATTTCACGCCTTAGATGTTATGAAGAATGACTATGACCTGTATCCAGATATTTTGGTCGTACTATTGGCTAATTCCGCTACGGTCAAGGGGGAGTGGATTGAAAAGGGAATAGAAATGATTCAGGAAGACAGTGGTATTTCTTCAGTTGTGCCCGTTCATAAAGAGCAAGATCATCATCCGTATAGAGCAAAAAAGCTGAATGCGGAAGGAAGCTTAGTTCCGTATTTTGATTTTTCTAATAAAGAAATTTCGACGAATAGACAAGAGCTGCCCGACAACTACTTTCTTTGTCATAATTTTTGGATATTGAATGTCGATAAATCGATCCGATCAATGGACGGATTTAAGCCATGGTGCTTTATGGGAGCAACTGTAAAACCTATAGTTGTAGAGGACTGTTTTGATGTTCATACCATGGCAGATTTGATTAGAACTGAAGAGTGGTTACGGTTGTATGGTTCCTAGGGTGGTGTTTATCTCAATTCCAAGGCTTAGCTTGGGGGGAGGAAATTTAGTAGCTTTAAAATTGGCCCAAGAGCTCTGTGATTTAGGCGTAGATTGCAGAGTATTGTCATGGTGGTATGGTAAGGATCCATACTCTGTATCGCTTGTTGCTAAGCGTAAGGGCATCGCCAATTCGCTTAAAAATATACTCTGCTTCATTATATTGTCTTTAAGATGCTTTTTAATAGGAAAGTCACTCTATATCGCAACTCACCACTTAACGGCATTATTTCCTTTTAAATTAGATAAAAGAATATCATTAGTTCAGGACTATGAGGTTGACTTTTATCCAGCCCATCTTAAAAAAATCGCTGATTGGCTATGGAAATCCTATCTCTTGAGTGGGAATATTATTGTTACCAACAGATATTTGGCACAAAAGTTAGAGCCAAGCTCATCGATATTGGAGTTGCCAGGTTTTCCTGTTCCCGGTATATGCTTGAATGGGCAATCAAGTGAGACTTTATCATACGAAGATAGATCCTATGATTTTCTATTCGTATATCGCTCGGGAGAGTACAAAAACGAAAAAGGAACTTTAAAACTTGCATTCGCTCTCGCTGAACGTGGTTTTCATGTATGTGTTGTGAATTTTTTTGATGGGTGTTTGACGGAGCACGATAATATTACCGTATTTAGCCTGATTGAGAGGAGTAAATTTCTAGACTTAATGGAAAGTTCGAGAGTGTTTGTTTGTTACTCTAGCTGGGAAGGTTTGGGGTTGCCAAACCTAGAGGCTCTTGTCAGGGGTTGTATTTTGTGCTCAACAGCAATTCCTTCTTTTCGCTTGGCAATGGATTTTTCTGTGGTTCATTTTTTGACAGGCAAAGAAATTTTCAGCGATGCTGAGGCATGTGAAGCCGCGCTCGGCAAGAAAGAGGAGTGTGGAAATTCTTCTATAACAAAAGCTATTGCTTTTCAATTACAAAAACACAGTAATACTTGGTACTACTATGCAACGCAAAAAATCAGAGATATTTCTGAAAGACACTAAAGCTCTTTCTTTTATGTTTGGTATAGAGAAACTTAGTGTTGAATATAACGATGCTGATCTCATGCGCGGCGTAAGCTCCGGTAGATCGCTAAGCTTCAATAAAAGAATAAAACAAGGGGATATGTTTGCGATTAGATTTGGTTTTGGCGCAAAAAAAATTATTTATAGAGGCAATTCTTACGCTGTTTGCAATGGATCGTATGCTGCGTTAAATCATTTAATCGGTGAAAACTTCAGCGAGCTGGAAGAAGAAACTCGTATGAGAGTTGTCTCTGGTCAAGACGCGCATGTCCAACTTGAGAAATTATTGTATAGGGCTGGTGAGTTTATCGATAAAAACAACATCGAAACTCAAAATATTGGATTTTTTTCTTTGCTGGATCTGAGGTGGAAGTTTTTTTTAAAAGCAGTGATGCTATTGATCGTGGTAAGAAAAGTTGGCGTTCAACACGGCGGAGCATACGCACTATTCAAAAATAACAAAATTGAAAACACTGAGATTGCATCTTTTGATGATTTCATATATTGGGATGTTATAGATGATAAATGTAAACAATGCATGCGCTATGATAATTTGCCCGATCTATCCTTATTTCGTGGTTCTGTTGTTCCGCATCTTTCGCCAAAAAAACAGTGGGCAGAATTCAATTATGGGTTGTTTTGTCATCTTGAAACGAACAATACTTATGATAAGTTATTTAACTTTTCGAAGGAAAAAAGGTATACCTTTCTTCATCACCCAAGAAGAAAGGCTAAGTTGAGTTTAATTGAAAAGCCCTATGCTTTAGTACCAAATATATTTAAAATATCAAAGAGTAAAACGAATTATTTTTCGTATCTCGGTTCAACTATGTTGGAGTATGCCATGGCATACGACCGACCATATAAGTTGCTACTCGAAAATATGCCTAAAGAAGAACATTTAAGTGCCTATGGAAGTAGGTTTGTTGATTTTCTTGAAGAAAGAAATAAGATAGAGTTTATTTGATGTCGACCTTTAAGTATCTTCTTTGTTGTATGGACGGCTTCGTTTTTGGAGCAAGTATGTTAAGGGAGTTGGGTGCGCGGCCGGGTTATATATATGTAGTATTTCAAGATGCTTTAAAAAAGCGACATAATCGCAGTGTTATTTTAATGTTAGGCTGCACGAGTATATTGTTTATTTCGCAGCTGAATTTTCTAGAGTTACACGATACCTTCAGGTTCTTAGGCCATTCGCTTGCATTCGTGATTATGATTTCAGTACTCTGCAGTCGCCGAGCTACTAACCCCTTAATCTATTTTTGGGGAGCCTGTTCGTATCTTGCTTTTTTAATTCTTTCGAATGCTTTTCCCTTCTTTGGTGAAGTGTTGTGCAGTGGATTTTCCCAGGAATGTGCCAAGTTTAATGTGAAATTTGGAATTTCTTCTGAACCAAGTTTTTTAGGTGTTGGGGTCTTCCTTTCGCTTGCTCTTGTGTTATCAAAATTTAATAGCTCTTCTTGCTACTCGAAGGTGTCTTACAGTATTTTATATGGTTTAGGAATATTCGTTGCTTTTTATGTTAACTCAAAAACGGGCATGCTAGCGATTCTGATTAGTGGGTTAATGGAGTCAGCCTTTCGTAGTAAGGTCGTTTTTATTGTTGGCTCCGCGCTAGCATTGTTAGCGTTATCATTATATGCAAGTGTTTTATTGGATTTTTCAATAGATAGATCTTTTCTTATCCGTGGGTACTCTTCGTTGTGCGCGATAGATTTGTTTTTACAAAACCCTATTATCGGCGTTGGAGCTGGTCAATATTCCTATAATTTGCAGTATTGTAGCTTTTTTGGAGATTTAGTTGCGGTTCAAGAGTTTACAATCGGAGCTACGGATTCTCGAATGTCAACGTATACATTACCGACTCGGATTGCAGCTGAAACGGGTGTTTTTGGGTTGCTAATTTATATTTTTTCGGTTTTTTTTGTTATGAGCCGTGTAAAAGGTAGATCTACGATGGTGTGTGTTTCAGTTGGTTGCTATTTTGGTTTAATCGTTTCACAGGATTCTTATATACTTGCATATGTTCCAGTGATTATCGAGGTGTTAAATAGTGCAGGGAGGCGTCATGCTTGAAGCTTATGTTGTTGAAGGTGAAAGATTTTTTTTAAATGATACTCATAAAGAATACTTGAATAAATTATGTTCAAAAATTCACTATTGGGAAATTAGAGGAAACGAAATAATATCGAAGAGTGATGGATTCTCTATACCCAATAAAATGTTTGATTGGAGTGTCTACTTTAGGGGCATAGAAAAAGGGAACTCTGATCTACTTATGTTAAATAGCACACTTTTTTATAAGCATCCATGGCGACTCATTTTGAGTGGGTTAAACGTAGGTCCTAGAAATGTTCCTTTCGCATACGGAGTGGTACGACGATATAGGAATGGATTGACATCTTCTCCGAAGTCAGGTCGAAATGTATTTCTCTCAAGTTTTATTGTCTATCTCAACGCTTTGTCACTTTCCCTCGTTCAAGAACGCTTAGTTAAGGAGCTTTCAGTTATTCAGAATATTGATGACTCAAAAATAGATATTTCTGATATTTTACACTGTTATGCGTACTCGCACTGTTTTGAACCCGGACATAAATTTAGCCATGCAGTGTCCAATTTGGGGGATACTGATGTAAAGCTAAGAAAAATGAGGTCTGTAATGTCGGAGCAGTGTTTTTCAGAAATTCTTATGAGTACATCCATTATTGAAGCCCCCAATTTAAATTTTCTAGATATGCTTAAGTACCAGGTAATTTCTAAGTTGGGTGTTAAATGAATGGGTATGCAGTAAGTTTTATACTCAAACTCTTAGGTATGTTTATCGCATTGGCTCTAGATAAGACATTACTTAATGTTTTTGGTGTCTCAGATTCGGCTGAACTATTTGTCTTTTTGTCTATTGTGCTGGTTTCTGGATCACTGTCTAGAATGGGGGCTGAGCCATACATAGTTGATCGGCTGGCTAGGTTGGACGGGCGTCCCTCTCTGGGAGAGGCACTTCTTTATCATTCTGTGATTTTGGTGATTATATCTTCTTGTATCATATTTTTAGTATTGTTTTGCATTGCACAAATTGGTGATGGTGAAAGTCTTTTTTCGACAGTAGTTTCTAAGTATAAATTTGGCTTGCTATGTTCCATGATTTTTACATCGCTAACGTGCCTGTTAGGCTGCTTTTTCCAATCTAAGAAGAATATAATTCTTTTCAATGCATCTCAATTTACACTCTTGAATGTTTTCGTCCTTCTAATTACCATCGCTTTAAGCCCGACTATGATGGATTTCTCAAAGATATATGTTTTTTGCTCGGCAGCTATATTTTTTCTTACGTTATTTGTTGTTCGGTACTTCTATGGTTTTAAGAAAATGTCTATTGGGCTGCATGGAAGATATTTAAAGTTGCTGGCAAAAAAATATCTTGGCTATTCTCAGGTTGTCTTAAGCCAAATGTTGATTCTCAGATGCTCTGTGATTTTTGCTTCATTTGTATTCCAAAAAGAAGAGGTGTCGGCTGTGAATGTTTGTCTAAAAATATCTCTGGCATTTGGGTTCATCACTCCTGTAATAAACGCAGTATTTTTTCCTAGAGCATCCCATTTGCAAAAATGGAATGTCCAGATGTTTGAGCGCGAAGTCAAACTCGTTGCTGTAGTTATATTTGCATTTACAGTGTTGTCTTTAGTTTTGATATTCATTTTTGGGAAGTTTGTTTTGGGGGTTTTTGATGCATCTTTTATGCAATATAATTCAACCTTGTTTCTTTATTGCATTGCTCAATCCTTAATTATTGCTGTAGGCTCGCTGGGGTATTTGTTTATTGTGTTTGGGCGGGGAGATCTGTATCGGTTTCAATACCTCCTAGGCTTGGGTTTTTTCCTTATTTTTCTGTCGGTACAGTTTTTTTTGATTCAATCCATAAATGTTATACCGATATCAATAGGGCTTGCCTATGCCCTAATGTTTTGTTATATGATGAAACGTTTGGGTAAGATTTTAGATTTTGACGTGTTTCCGCAAAACATCAGTGACTTCGGGTTACGCATTCAAGAGTTGTGTCGCCTGATTTTCAGGAAAAATTAATTTTGTTTCGTGTTAAATAACTTTAGGAAATTTTTATGTCAAATTGTGACGAATATTATCAGCATGAGAGAGCAGAAGTTCTACCCTTCTTACCCGAAACATATAGTAAGGTTCTAGAGATCGGCTGCGGAACGGGGAGTTTTAGAAAACTGCTGTCGACTCATGAAGAGTATTGGGGGGTAGAGCCGTCAATTAATGCTGTAGAAATAGCAACAAAAGTGTTGGACAAAGTGCTTCATGGCACATTTGATGAGGTTGAGCTTGATATTCCAGATGAATATTTTGATATGGTTATTTGCTGTGATGTAATAGAGCACATGCCAAGCCATGACAATTTTTTAAAAGCGATCGGTCGAAAGTTAAAAAAAGGTGGTATTTTGGTTGCGTCAATCCCGAATGTTAGGTATCAACGTAACCTGTATAACCTTTTGATTAAGAAAGATTGGAAGTATGAAGAGGAGGGAATCTTAGATGATACGCACCTTCGGTTTTTTACAAAAAAAAGTGTGCGGCGCTCTATGGAAGAAAATTCATTTGTAATCCAAAAAATTGGGTATATTAACCCAATGAAAGGCAGCCTTACAAAGGTGATATTTAGTTTTCTTGCATCACTAGTGCTCGGTATAGATTCAAGATTTTATCAAATTGGTGTTCGTGTAGAGGTGGAATGATATATTTTGATTGTGTGTAGAAATGTTGAGGCATAGATGGAGCGAGTTTGGGTTAAAAGGTGATGATGAGTCAGAAATAGATTCCTGGGTTATATCAACGACTCTGTCGAAGTGGGAAGTTACCCGAGCCAAGATAATATTGCCTCTGTCGGATTTCTTTAGCGCTACAGAACTGGTGCGGGCGCAGCGGATTACTTGAAAAAGTTTACAAATGGAAAAAATATACATAGATGAACCCGCGGATAGTTAATTAAAAAGCGTACTTGGAGTAAAATTTGTCCATATTTATTTCTGTAGTGTCACATGGTCATGGCGGGATTTTAACGGAGCTGAATTCCTTACCTTCCTTGGCTCTAGAAAATGACGTTATTGTTGCTGTATTGGATAATTTAGGGGAGCCACGTCTAAAGCAATGGTGTATAGATAATAATATTATATATAAGCTAAATAAAAAGCCTCAGGGGTTTGGTCGTAATAACAATATATTATTCGATTTTTTTAAGAAAGCTTATGGTGTTGTTAGCGGTGACTTTTTTGTGGTGTTAAATCCAGATGTCCTCATTTCTGGAGTGAAGTTACTAGAGTTAATAAGAAAGGTGGATGTTGAAGGGGTAAAGTTAGCCGCGATTAATTTATATCGGGATGCGAACTTTACAGTGTTTGACAATTCTATACGGAGATATCCAAACGTTTTTGATTTTGTGAGGTCATACTTATTTGGGAAAAACCCTTCCATTATAGATAAAAAAAATATATCTAGTTCGATGGAGGTTGATTGGGCTGCGGGCTCTTTCTTATTGTTTGATGCTCTGCACTATGAAAAGCTAAATGGTTTCGATGTTGGGTATTATATGTATTGTGAGGATCTCGATATATGTCTGCGCTCGGATGTTTGCTTGGGGGAGCGTTTGTTATTTGTTTGTGATATTAAGGCAATACACTTAGCTAAGCACGAAAACCGATCAATTATGTCCAAACATTTTTACTGGCATGTTTCCAGTATATGTCGATATTTTTTTAAGCGGTTCTATTATAAATATATATATAAATTTTTATAATCGGTGTTTTTCAAGGTAGTTGTCGTTTTTGGTTGATATCTATGCTGCTTTCTTTGTGTTTTCCGGATTTAATTCAACATTGCCAATAGGGCTCCAGTCACGAGTGCTTGATGCCCATCTTGACGGGTTTTTCTTTCTTGCTTCGTCGTAGAGTGAATCTCTTTTTTCAAGGAGCTTAATATCAAGTCCTGAATGACGCTGTTGGGGCGTTACAAATTTAATGCCGCTATGGCGATGATCATTGTTGTACCAGCAAACAAACTTACTAACCCATGCTCTTGCTGCATGTAAGTTAATAAACCCAGACTTTGGCCAATCACAACGATATTTCAGTGTCCTAAAAAGTGATTCAGAGAATGGGTTGTCGTTACTAACCCTTGGCCGACTTCGTGAGCCAGTGATACCTAAGTCATACATTTTTGCTCGCATCGTAAAGCTTTTCATCGGGCTACCGTTATCAGAATGAAGAACAAGCGGCTTTCCTATACATTTTTCAGACCACACGCTTTTTTGTAATAGTTCGGCTGCTTGCTCGCCCGTTTCAGACAGGTGAACTTCCCAGCCAACTATTTTGCGGCTATAAATATCTTCAATCATATAGAGGTAATAATGCTCTCCTTTTACACGGCCAGGTAAATACGTGATATCCCAGGTCCACACTTCGTTGGCTTGTCTGGCTGTATAGCTTGTGGGCTTGGTGTACGTTCCTTTGGGTTTATCCCTACCTCTGTGCTTCAGTTGATCTTAGAGGTGGCCTCCGTTCTTTGAACACCAAAACGAAGCTATAAGTGATGTCGCTGCTAATTTTTGCTGTT
>JAWSUZ010000011.1:0-170539 GCA_033852165.1 Agarilytica sp.
CCCGTACCCCGTATCCCGTATCCCGTATCCCGTATCCCGTATCCCGTATCCCGTATCCCGTATCCCGTATCCCGTATCCCGTATCCCGTATCCCGTATCCCGTATCCCGTACCCCGTACCCCGTATCCCGTACCCCGTACCCCGTACCCAGTCACCCGCCCACTATTTTTCTTTTTTATTCCACAAACATTTCCTTAAACATCGAAATAACACGCTGTACAACTTCACGCTTCACATGACGATGGTCATCTTTCCAGGCATCTTGTGAACATTCTGTTACCAGCTCATAGCTTGGTAGGTAATAAACACCGTCCATCTCATTAATCACTTGATCAATAGCAACACGCAATACCGCTTTAGAATGAGAGTTCGCTTCGATGATGTGATGGGTTTCTCCCCTTCCGGTTGCCAACAAAGGAATCGGAGACAGTGAAATCACCAATTTAAAATCGGGATTTTCTTCGCGCACCATATTGACAAAGGATTTTATATTGTCAACATTTTCCTGAACCGTCAGTACTCGGTGTTGAAGCAAGTGGTAAAAACCCTCTCTAGGGTTACGTGAGATTACGGAACCATCATGTAATTGCCAACATTCATTTAAGCCCGCCGTAAAGATAAAGACCTTACATTTTAAGAGAGACCCACGCACAGCCGCAATGTGCTTTGAATAATCCTGCAAGTAAGCTTCTTTCGAAGAGAAGTACACATTCTCACGATATGGATCGGTAATAATATTATTGTCTGCCCGACAACAATATTGTATAAATTCACGATGCCCAAACGCTTTTTCCGCCAGCTGTCTGAGACTTGGCGTATTGAAGAGTAAACCGTAGTTTGCACTGAACTTCGCATATTTATCCCCAGCTTTATAGCCATCAACAAAAACACCACTTTCAGGGCTATCGGCCCGCTCTTCTACGACATAATTAAACCCTTCAGATTGCAAAAATTCAGCTATTTCAAAGGCGAAACACGATCCGGCTGAGCCTATTGGGGTTTTGTGATCCATAATTTTATGCCGTCTCACAAAAGGCAGCATATCGAATTTATTGTTCGGGTGCTTGGGATGATTGGGGATTGGCCACATTACCGCATTGGGGTCTGGCTTGTTATTGGTTCTGAAACGTATATATGAAGCCGCGTGGTTTTTCTCAAACGCCAATAAGCTCTCCATATTCTGCATATCTTCGTCAGAAAAATAGCTCTTCCAATTTAGATTCTTTTGGAAAGATGTCTTTAAGGTTGTTATCAATTCATGTATGGGAAAATTTGGAATCGGACCACTGGCTTTAATAATATTATTGTGGATTTTGATTGCATACTTTTCGTCTTTAAAGATGACTTTTAGGTGATGCAGTAACGAAGCCGAATCACTAATAATCCCTTTTTCGTTGAGTTCAACCACCCCAGTTTCCTCAATTTCCCCCTCAAAATCTTCACACACACCTAACACCTTTTGAGCATAACCTTCAAACGGTTGACAACAGATGCCGCAGCCTACGCCTTTTTCATAAACAGATTTCCAAGGTATAGGGCTTGGAACAAGACAAAGCGTGAACGAGTACCGTACGCCACCCTCTCCTGGCGCTTCGGCCCTGTGCGCAATCTGCGATGGGTTAAACAATAAAGTATCACCAGCCTCGAAAGCCATACGTTCGGATTTAAATTCGATGTCACAAGCTTCAAGTAAGTCAGAAATGTCGCCTTGTCGTTTATTAATATCATTCAATATATAGCCAACTTCTTTTAGGCGTTGCGTCGATGCTAGATCACCAACTAGCGTTGCCGAATCATGATCAGAAGTGCTATTTAAGTAAGTGATCGTTTTAAGATGACATGAAGGACCACCGTCACAGTGCCATTTTGAAAAATAACGATCACTTGTTTCTTGGTGTTTGACCGCAGAATATCCTGCCCAGATCACCGAATAATGACTGCCAAAATAACTTTTTATCTCGGCATCCAACTCTGGAGTGAGTATCATTTCAACAAGCGGTAAAATTTCTTCAGAAGAACACTTATAGGCATCTTTTTCAGAGTAAAAACGAAGAAATGTATCGACATTTTCTTTGCTAAGTGTTCTTTCAAAGAACTTTTTATGTTCGTCCTGAATATCTGAAACCGTTTGGCCGGTCGGTCGATATTTTTTACGCGAAATATTGGTCAGTCGCGCATATTGGTGTTCATTATCATATAGATTAAACACATTCAGATGATTGTTAGGTCTAAGATCATATTTATTTTTTATTTCAGGAGGAATAGTCATAGTAAACTTACCATTTAGCCGACGTTTTTTGCCTATATCATTATAGCAGGCAACATTTACACCAATTTTATTGAATAACCCATACATTAAGCTGGAAAAGTGAAGTTCCTTCAAACCACTCTTGCACGTCCTATTGACGTTCCACCTTTAACTCACCCAACTAATAAACACTTTCATTTTGTACGGTGATTTTCAAACCCCGTCAATCGATTGAGGGACAATTCACAGAGCTACTTTTTTGGGGAAACATTTTTGGTTCATCAAGTAATTTAAACAAAAAAAATCCGAGCAAGCCCGGATTTTAATTTTCAAGGAAAGCTATATTCCTTAACCTTGAAGTAATTGCAGTACCTGTTGAGGCTGCGCGTTGGCCTGGGCCAACATTGCTTGCGACGCTTGTTGCAGTACTTGCGCCCGACTCAACATCGATGTTTCTGCGGCAAAGTCAGCATCAACAATTCGAGACCTCGCTGCCGCCGTTTTCTCGGATACGTTCGATAAGTTCGACATAGTAAAATCAAGCCGATTATTAATCGCACCCAAATCAGACCGCGTCGAGTTGATCTGTTCTAAGGCCACGTCAATGACGTCAATCGCTTGCTGCGCTCCAGCCGTTGTTCCAATCTGAACCCCCGACACCGAACCACTGCCTTCCGCAGAGTTTTGCTCTTGTAAACCGGTCAGGGCTTCAACATCCGCATCCGTAGCTGAATCACCGTATTTAATCGAAATATTTTCGTTCGTTGTCGATCTCAGACTCAGCCTTGCCGTGTTCCCCGGCGCTTCAAAAGCAACTACCCCGGTTTGATCTGCCAGCAGGTTAATCGCGGCAACAACAGCGTCGATGTCGTTAGCAATCGAGGTACCAACAGTTATCGCGCCGATTTCAACGCCGTTGATGATCAAATCACCTGCGTTAATATCATTAGCCGCTGTAGTGGTTAATGTTACACCCAATAAATTTCCGTCATCGTCTTGAACATTTATGCCCAAATTATCCAATTCAGCTGTGGTAACACCCGTACCCGCTTCTATTTTCACACCGTTACTATCGGAACTGGTATCGCTTAAAACAAGTCGGAAATTTTCTGTTTCGCTAGCCGTTGCAGCTCCGGTTGCAGCCTGCGAACTCGACGCATCTTGTACTTGTATACTTTCGGCTCCGGAGGCCGTCAACACTAATTTCCCATCGTTATTGAGTTTTGCATCGATGATAGTATCGGAGTTAATTTTGTTAACCAGTTCATTCATATTACTGGTGTCAGTAATATTATAGACTTGCGAATTACCATCGCCATCGGTCAGGGTCAGGGTTAATGAAGTACCTGGGACTAACACCCCACTACCAGCCGCATTAGAAACATAGGAAACTAAGGTACTCGCCTCTGCCCCTTTTCCATCTAAATCAGCATTGATAATCGCCAATACTTCATTAACATTGGTTGCGGTCGTTAAGGCGGTGATGGCGACATCATTAATGATTAATTCGTCTCCACCAGCCAAGGCGGTTAAATCCGCAAGCCCATTCGCCATTTCTTCGCCAACGATATCGCCAGAGCTAGAACCTAACGACGAGGTGCTAAAACCTTGAATCTGTAAGTCGATCGTTTGATTCGCCTCGGAACCAATTTGTAACTCAACGTTACCTAGACTTCCGTCAAGCAAGGGCTGACCATTAAACGTTGTTGAAGAGGCGATCCGATCAATTTCAGCTTTCAATTGCTGCACTTCTGCATCAAGTGTTTTCCGGTCAACTTGAGAATAAATTCCGTTAGCCGATTGAATCGAAAGTTCGCGCATACGCTGTAGGATGTTTGTTACTTCATCCAATGCGCCTTCAGCCGTTTGAATCAACGAGATGCCGTCGTTGGCATTTCGAATTGCTTGATCCAGGCCTCGAATCTGAGAGGTCTGCCGATTCGAAATTGCTAAGCCAGCAGCATCATCTCGTGCAGTGTTAATGCGTTTACCAGATGCCAAACGCTCCATAGCCTGTTGCATTTGATTGCCAGACTTAACCAGTTGTCGTTGGGCATTTAGCGAAGCAACATTTGTGTTGATGACTAAAGGCATAGCTTTTCTCCTGTAACCTCAAGTGTCACGTTCAAGTTAGATAAATCATTTGCCAGTAGTAAATTGTTTAAAGCGGCAATTGGATTTAATAATCTTACAAGTGCAACCGCTATGCCAGAATTGATTTTTTGTTAGTTTTCAAGGGGTTAGATAATAGTTGTGAGACGGCTTTTTATTGCCGCTTTATTAAGCGGCAATAAATTGTCTTTGAACCTGAAAAATATTGCCGCTTTGAAACGCGGAACTCAAAATAAAAACCGAAAAAATATTTTGGCTGGAGATAATTTTTACGAGATTAGAACAATATGCATTCCCACGGGGACCGTGGGAACGAGAAAACCAGTGGGAGGAGCCAATAGCGAAGTATACGTTCTCGTTCCCACGGTCTTCGGCTCTGGCATCCTGCTTCGCTCTACCTCCTGCATCCATGCAGTCGCCGTGGGAATGCATACGTGAAGTGAAAACCGATCAGAATTATCGGATTTACTGGAATATGAACAAACAATATTCGAATGAAGTGCAACAAACATACTTCGGTCTGCATTCCCACGGAGACGATTACACGGATGTAATCGGTAGAACGACTCATTAGCGCAGGACGCGCGTCAGTAGAATAACGCAGGACAATTACAGGGATGTAATTGGTAGGGCGACTCATTAGCGCAGGAAGCGCGCAAGTAGAATAACGCAGGACAATTATAGGGAAGTAATTGGTAGAGCGACTCATTAGCGCAGGACGCGCGTAAGTAGAATAACGCAGGAGCAGTTATCGATGAGACAAAGCCGAGCAGTTATCGAGGAGACAAAGTCGAACGTAGGAACGAGGGTATTTGAGTTCAGAATACTTTCACAGTCTCGGACCGTGGGAACGAGAAAACCAGAGGGAGGAGCCAATAGCGAAGTATTAGATTGATTAAAGCTGACTAAAGAGTGTAAGGCGACTAACACGAATAAAAGCCGCTTGGGCAGCTTCTAACACAAGACTTTGCGCTGAAAGTTTGGTTGCCGCTTCCGAGTAATTGACATCGCGCAAGAGCGACAATAATTCTTGAGAAACTAGCTTCGTATCCAAGTGTAAAGCTTCTGTACTGTCTAAAGTATTGTATCTTGCGCCTAACGTAGAAACTGTTTCGAGGACACTTGTCTGAGCGTTCGAGAGGTTATCTATCGTCGCGGCAACAATTCTACTGATACTGTCACGCGAATCATTACTACCATCGTAGGATTTCATTGCTTCACTAAAGCGCGCGACAGTCGTTAAAATATCTTGTTTTTCGGACGACTGGATAAAAAACTGATCACCTGGTATACCCGGAATTCCTGATGTGGGGTTTCCCCCTATACGAAAACTGATCCCTTCCATTTGTATTTCTGTGCCCGGACTGTACACCTGATCTGCGGCAATTATACGTCCGGTTGAGCGTTCGCGTGCTGTAAAGTTTTTACCCGCCGGTACGATATTCGAGTCTTCATTAAAGGTAATGATGATATCTTCGGGGTAAAATTCGTCGTAAGCATCTTGATCCGTCACATTCCCAATCGAAATACTGGCTGCCGGAACCGATCGATTTGATGAGCTGGAAGAAGTATTGAAAGTATTTTCCGCACTGTCAATATCAACAAATATTTTTTTCCCAGAATCACTCGCCGCAACAGTGGAATTTCGCGAAATTTTTATGAATTTTTGTCCCTCGTCCCCATCGTAGCGGAACCCAGAATTGATATTCCCCGAAAAAGGCGCTTCCTTACTTTTATAACCGCCAAAAATATAGTCACCATTGGAGTTTTGGGAATTCAGAAGGTTAGTCAATTCGTCTAGCCGCGCATCCACCTCATTAGCTAAAGAAGTGTATTCATTCTCAGATAATGTTGCCGTGTTACCGGCCTGGATGGCAAGCTCTTGCATACGTAAAATAATATTGGTAACACCATCGAGGATGGTTTCTTCCAATATGAGGTTGTTTTTTGCTATATCAATATTGCGTTGAAATTGTTCAACGTCGGATAACTCTCTCGTTATCGATAGGATTTTTGTAGTGGCTACCGGATCATCCGAAGGCGTGAGCACTCTGCGACCCGTAGACAATTGCTCTTGCGTTTTAATAAGCGCCTGATTGGCGTCGGCAATACTGTTGTTAGCAATATTAAATATTTGAGTGGATGATATTCTCATGATTTACGCCAACCTACTTTTAAAAGGAATTAATCAGTCGATCAAATAGATTGCGTGCAACTGAGATAACCTGAGCATTGGCCGCAAACATTTGTTCGTATCGAATAAGGTTCGACGCTTCTTCATCCAGGTTTACCGATGAAATAGAATCTCTTAATCGTGTTATCTGTTCCAAAACTCGCTCACTCGCTTCTTTGTTTGAACGAGATGATGCAGTTTCAATGCCAACAGTTTCCACTAAGGAAGCATAACTGTCACTGTAACTAGTGGTTCCCCCATTTACGGTGGTTCTATTTTGCAAATCGCTCATTGCCAATGCATTGCGGTTATCCGAAGCAGCATCTATGTTAAAACCCAAGGTAAAGGTATCGCCAATTCTAGGCACACCTTGAATTGAAGCCTGGATACCCAGATAGGTTGATCGTGCGAAGGTGGGCGAAGAGGTGTCGCCAAACAATAAGCTATTAGGCGGGAAAGTCCCGAGTGTAATGTTATCGGCTAAACGTACGTCTATTTCGCCCCCTACAGCAATGGCCGATGTGTTCCCTGCCCCAGCGCCGGTTAACGTTACGGCGGCGTTATTACCGTCGCTTACATTTAGAGTACTTGGCCCACCAGCATCGGCTTCTAAAGTAATTTGTAAATCATCACCTTCGGGGGCAGTAATGCGCAGTTCCGAAACTCCAGTAACCGGATCAACCGCTGCTAGCGCAAAAATTCCCCGAGCGGCTAGTGCAGCGTTGTTATTGATTCTATCGGCGAGGTAATCATTAAAATCATCCTCGCTAACACTCGGGTCCGGCACCATCGACGAAACAACGAAAGACGCACTAACAGCATCAAATTCATATTCAATAAGGTCTTCGCCGTTCAGCGATATTTGCAAGGGTGTTGTTCGTGATAAACTGGCTGTATCAGTAATTTCAGCATAGGTAAATGCAGATGCCGTTACCCCCGAAACATTATTTAACAGGCTTGCTGTCTCACGAGCTGTGGCGTTAATCGCTGAAAACACAGTATTTGATATCGGGGCGACACCCGGAGTATCCGAGGTCTGCGTGATAGTAATGGCTTCTGCTGGATAACCATTAATCAGCGCCCCACCGCCAGTAACAGGTGTTCTACCTGTAGGAAGGCCCACTAAATCGCCATTCGATTGAACAAGCGTTTCCCCAGGGTCTGTGGAGAAAAGAAGATTATCCGATCCCACAATATAACGTTGATTACGAATGGGCGGCACTAACGAAACCGGATTTCCGGGATTGCTATTATCCAAAATTTCGTAGGTATTTTCTGAGGTAAAACTCACAACTAAAGGCGGACTCATTTGACCGGAGCTTCCAAAAAGCGGCAATGGATTACCGTCCGCATCCTCTAAACCGAGCAGTTCACCTTGACTGATGCTACCGGAACCAATATTACCAATCGATGCATCTGTTACCAATGGACTACCAAATGCAATACTCTGCGCATTTAAAACTTCTGAAGAAAAGTCGCGCGCTCCTGATCGCGTGGGCAAAAGTTTAAAGGCATCTCCTGCTCGAAAACTACCGCCTTCGAAGACCAATTCCAAGCCATCAAATTCGACTCTTTGGGGCAAAACGCCGGTAAGTACACTGGTAAGTACCTCTTCGCCAGTAGTAAGATTGGAAACTCTAAACAACCCTCCCGATTCGATGACCACTTCATAATCATCGGCGCCTATTTCCGAACTGTTTTCAATATTAAGCGATATGATCCGGTCATTGGGTATCGAGTTATTGGAATTTCCCACCACACGATTACGCGCCACTAGTGGATCGTTGACGTCGTAAAAGAAATTGCCACCAAACTCGTTATCTAAATTGATACCTTGGGTATGAATTGCATTGAAGGTATCCGCCATCACAATCGCAATGCGACCGAGTTCGTTATAGGTTTGATCCATTATGCTATTTTGAAAACTTAATAAACCGCCTAGCTCACCACCGGATATGTTCTCGGTTATGACAATGTCGCTGTCACCATTTTCGAAAACCACGTCGAGTTTTCGCGCATCTTGATCACTTGTTACGAGGCTAATGGTCCGCGCCTCGGTCCCCACCACTAAGTTTTGCCCGTTGTTCATCACAACGTTAACTTGACCAAAACCTTGCTCATAACTTTGTACGCCAACTAATTTCGATAGGTTGCGAATCGCTTCGTCGCGCTGATCCAATAAGTCATTGGGCTGTGACCCACCGCCCGCACCAATTGCATCGGAAATACGTTGATTAAGCTGAGCAACATTATTCACTAAAGAATTAATCTGCGAAACCGCGGAACTGATAAAATTGTCCACACCGTCATTGATCACATCTAAACGCGCGAATATGGTATTAAATTTGTCGGCTAGATTTTCAGATTCACTGATAATTAATTGGCGAGAAGGAATGGATGTTGGATCATCTGCGCCGTTTTGCAACGATGCAAAGAATGATTCTAAACCGTTTGACAGCCCCGTCGATGGGTCTGATAGTAGGCGATCAAGTTGAGCAATATTTTCGTTGTAGGCCTGTAAGTCATTAAATAAACTGGTGTCAACGCGTAACTGCTCGGTGACAAATCCATTCGTGATACGTTCAATGGAGGCAACGTTTACACCGTTGCCAACGTAACCACCGCCTTTTAAAGTGGCCGGGTTGGTAACCGAAATAACCGCTTGGCGGCTATACCCTTCTACACTGGCATTGGCAATATTGTGGCCGGTAATACTAAGGTTACTCTGGGCGACCTTCAGTCCGGTAACACTAATTCCGAGTAAGTTACTGGTCATAGCGATGCCTCATTATTCTGAGGGTTTTCATCTAATTCAAATGCAAATGCTTTTACCCTTTCGTATACCGACAGTACTTTCTTACTGTATTGTGGGTCTGTGGCATATCCCGACTTTTGTAATTCGGCAATATAGCCAGCACTATCATCAGAAGGGTTCAGCGCATTTTGGTATCGCTCACTTCCAGTGATCAGCTGAACATAATCATCAAAACTTTCCGCTAAGTCTTTGTATACGTTAAACGCTGATTTCTCTGTGGTAACGACACCATCTTTAAATTCAATCGTGGGCTGTGTGGTCGTTTCAAACGATCCGCCACGGCGACCTTTGACATTAAAAACGTTATGGCTGCTTTCTCCGCTATCTGAAGCGAGTACATGCTTTCCCCAACCAGTTTCTAATGCGCTTTGGGCAATTAATAAGAGACGATCAATGCCGAGTTTTTCGGCTGCTTTTTCCGCTAACGGAAGGAGTTTTGCAACAAAGTCTTTGGGTGAGTCTGCCAGAGATATTCGCTTGGGAGTTGAATCCTGAGCTGTTCGCGTGGGGGTTGAATCCTGAGCTATTCGCCTGGCCGTAAGTTTACCGGTTATTGTTGTTTCTGGAGTCCTTGTCGATGACGGTGGAGACATACCTCTCATCATATTTCCGTGCAGTCCTCGATCCAGAGTCAATTCATCATTCTCGGATTCCGAACCAATGCCGTAAGAACGAGACATCTGACGATACATCGCTTCGGCAATACCGAGGCCACGCCCGTGGGATATGGTCAAGGAACGTTGCTGATCGAGCATGTCACGATAAAATCGACTTTCCTCACTATTAAACGGACTGTCTTTCTCAAACACCGCATTGGCGGCACGCATGCTCTTGGTCATCATATTGACGAAGAGGGATTCAAATTGCTGAGCAACTTTCATTAAAGCTTCCGATTTATTCTCTTCATTTTTAATACTTTGCAAGCCATGCAGGTTGGTATAAACATCCGCTTGGCTTGTCACATTATCAATAAAAGGAAGCTTGGGAATTTCCACTCAGATCACCACTATTTCCGCTTTTAAAGCGCCTGCTTGTTTTAAGGCTTCGAGAATTGCCATTAAATCACCCGGCGCAACGCCGACCTCATTAACCGCTTTGACAATATCGCTAAGCGTTGGCCCCGGTGCAAATTTAAACATCGGCCCGCTTTCTTCCTGAACCGTAACATCACTATCCGGTACAACAACGGTTTGCCCTTCGGCCAGTGCATTGGGTTGACTGATATTAATATCTTCGCTAATGGTCACCGTTAACGAACCATGGGTAACCGCCACTGGTGAAACCCGCACATTCTCACCAATCACAATGGTTCCGGTTCTGGAATTAATTATGATTTTTGCCGCTGATTTCCCAGTTACGATTTCAATATTTTCGAGCAAAGAAAGAAAATCCACTCGATGAGCAGGATTAACCGGCGCTTGTACGGTTATGGATGTTGCATCCATAGGGCTCGCCGTACCAGGCCCAAGTAAATCATTAATACTGTCTGCCAGGTTTTTTGCAGTGGTAAAATCGGGTGTATGGAGATTAAAAATAATATTATCATTGCCGCCAAAACGTGTTGCCACCGCGCGTTCGATTATCGCACCGTTAGGAATTCGTCCCACACTGGGTATATTTACGGTTACACGTGATCCATCTTTCCCTTCAGCACCAAAACCGCCAACAATTAAACTGCCTTGGGCGATGGCATACACCTGTCCGTCGAGCCCTTTTAATGGTGTTAAAAATAGTGCACCCCCGCGTAGGCTTTTCGCATTGGCAATGGATGACACGGTAATATCAATTTTTTGACCGGGTTTTGCAAAAGGGGGAAGCTCTGCATGTACAGCTACGGCGGCCACATTTTTCACTTGAAAATTAGCACCTTCTGGAATGGTAACGCCAAACTGCATTAACATGGACCGAAAAGACTGGCTGGTAAAAGGCGCCTGGTTGGTTTTATCGCCCGTACCGTCCAAGCCTACGACCAAACCATACCCCACCAATTGATTGACGCGAACACCATCCACACCGGCAATATCTTTAATTCGCTCGGCATGAGTGCCCAGTGAAAAAAAGAAAAGAAGACAAACTGTTGCCGTTTTTATCATATAAACCCTAAACTAGAATGGCCAAATGGCGCTGTTAAAAAATTGTGTTAACCAACCCATTTGTTGAGCATCGGCTAATTCACCAGTACCCGAATAGGTAATCCGCGCATTGGCAATTTTTGTTGATGGAATAGTATTATTCGATGCGATGTCCATGGGCCGCACCAGCCCACTAATACGAATAAACTCATTACCTCGGTTGAGCGTAATCCATTTCTCTCCGCGAATGACCAAGGTTCCATTGGGGTATACATCGACAACCGTCACACTGATATTACCCGTCAAACGATTGCTTTGGTCCGCTTCCGATTCACCCTTAAAATCACTTTCGCTGGTAAGACTGGTATTTAGGCCAAACTCACCCAAACTGGGCTGACTTCCCAATATAGTCCCCGTTCCTAACGTCGGGGCAATGGCGATCTCGGATTCCTTTTTAATTTCGACATTAGAGGTTTTACTGGATGATGTTCTTTCCTGTAAAATGACGGTAAGAATGTCACCAATTTGCGAGGCTTTCGCATCACCAAAAAGATTCAACGAGCGATTTGCACGATAAAGAGACCCGTTAATAGCCGCATCAGCTGCAGGATGCGTTTTTAATACTGGCGCATAATAAGGATCATTGGGTCGCGGAGGTTGCTGAATCACACAAGCGGATAAGATGACAGATATGCCAATACTCATCACAGCTTTTAGTGATGTCCGTAATTTCAGCAATGTTAACCTCGTTAAATACTTCATTATGATGCTAACCGTTTACACATTTTGCGCTAAGAACTGCAGCATTTGATCGGCTGTCGACACCACTTTCGAATTCATTTCATACGCACGCTGTGTGGTAATCATATTCACCATTTCTTCAATGATATCGACATTGGAGTTTTCCAACATGCCTTGCATAATTTGCCCGATTCCGTTTTCACCCGGCGTACCGGTTATGGGCGTTCCGCTTGATGCAGTCTCTAAAAATAAGTTACCGCCAGCGGCTTGTAAACCACCAGGGTTAACAAAATCCACCAATTGTATATTGCCGAGAATGATTGCTGCAGGTTCACCGGGAATAAAGGCATTGACGATTCCGTCTGTACCAATGGTGACGTTTTCAACATTTTCCGGAACGGTAATATTAGGCTCCAGCAATAAGCCACTGGCATTCACAATCTGACCTTCACCATTTAAATGCAGCTGCCCTGCCCGCGTATAAGCAAAAGAACCATCAGTTTGTTGGATTTGAAGAAATCCACGACCGTCAATCGCCAAATCCAATGATTGCTGAGTGACTTGCAAACTACCGGCGGTAAATTGTTTTTGTGTACCGACAACCCTCACCCCTGTTCCCAGCTGAAGACCGGATGGTAGTTGTGTTTCTTCCGATGTTTGCGCACCCGGTTGGCGTTGAATTTGATAGAGCAAGTCTTCAAATACAGCGCGATCCCGCTTAAACCCAACCGTCGAGGCATTTGCCAGGTTATTGGCTATGGTGGTCAACTGCGCATCTTGTGCGGCTAAACCGGTTTTACTGACATACAGTGCAGCGTGCATACTTCACCTCTTTATTAATAATTCCTAAAGTATTCTTGAGTACTATTCCCTAAGATATTTTTTTAGGTCGTTCTTTATTTAGTGCTCGTTAAACTTCAATACTATTACTGTTTAAACCGCTTTCGCGTTAACTCTGCATTTGTAATAACCGTGCAGATGCTTCTGAATTTTCTTTAACGGTTTGCATAATTTTGACTTGCATTTCATATTGTCGCGACAAGCTTAAAATACTGGTCAATTCATTCACAGCATTCACATTACTGCCTTCTAAAAATCCCGAGACAAGTCGCACGGACGCATCTGCAGGTTCCTCTTCTTCTTCCCCAAAAGTACGAATAAGGCCATCTGCAGATTTTTTAATGTTATCGATGGGAGGGTTCACTAATTTAATACGGTCAATTTGGGCAACAGAATCGGCGCCCTCTCCCAAGGGAATGATCGATATGGTTCCGTCGGATGCAATTTCAACTTTTTCTGCCGCTGGAATTGCAATGGGGCCACCGTTACCAAGAACCGGCAAGTGATTGCCCGTTCGCAACATGCCAACGCTATCGATATAAAGTGAACCGGCCCGTGTGAATGCTTCTTTTCCGTCGGGTGCAAGTACTGCGATAAACCCTTCTTGTTCCACCGCAATATCTAAACTTCGCCCGGTCTCCATTAACGGCCCGTGAGAATAATCGGTCGCTGGACTTTCCGTCATGGCAAATGCACGTGTAGGAAGTCCATCGCCAAAGTAAACGGGCATACTGCGCGCTTGCGCCATATCCGCTTTAAATCCGGCAGTGCTTACGTTCGCTAGGTTATTCGCATGATTGGTTTGCGCCATCATATTATTCTTGGCGCCGGTCATGGCTATGTATAAGGCTCTGTCCACGGGCAATGCTCCGTCAAAATTTCTTTGTTTATCGTCTTAAAGAAATAGGAGCAATATAAGTGCCAAGATTTTGGTGGACATACGGGAGACGGGGGAAAGGAAA
Source organism: Agarilytica sp. (assembly GCA_033852165.1). Taxonomy (GTDB): domain Bacteria; phylum Pseudomonadota; class Gammaproteobacteria; order Pseudomonadales; family Cellvibrionaceae; genus Agarilytica. Next base: position 13,964 of record JAWSUZ010000011.1, read on the forward strand.
AGGAAAGGGGTACGGGAAACCGAAAAAACGGGAGACGGGAAATCGGAAATCGGAAATCGGAAATCGGAAATCGGAGATGGGAAACCGAAAACGGGGTACGGGATACTGAAAACAGGCTAGAGGTCTGGTGATCCGTCACCCGTTTTGTTCCCCGTCACCCGTCACCCGTCACCCGTCCCTATTACCTTAGATTAATAATCGTTTGCGTTACCGTATCCGCAGTCTCAATGGTTTTTGCACTTGCCTGGAAATTCCGTTGCGCGATAATTAAATTCACCAACTCCGCAGAAATATCCACATTCGACTCTTCCAAGGCGCCCGACTGAATCGTTCCGAGTGATCCGGTGTTAGGAGCGGCAATTCTTGGCTGACCTGAGCGGAAATTTTCTACCCATGTGCTATTGCCTGCCGGTTGCAAACCTTCCTGATTAGGGAAATCTGCCAGAGCCACTTGCCCCAAGACTTGAGACTCACCATTCGTAAAGCGCGCGAATATAACGCCGCCATCATCAATACTTAAGCCCGACAAGCGGCCCGTTGCAAAGCCATCTTGGTCAACATCATTGACCGAAAACGCAGAACCAAATTGAGTCGTGCCATCAAAATCAATCACAAAGTTAGAACTTGTGGGAGGCTCAGAAAGAGGAATCGTACCGCCAGCTAGGATATTTTGCGGACCCGCTGCCGAATTAGGATCTCCATTTTCATCTTGTGGAACCCAGTTGGAAACCAAAATCGAATCACTAAGCGTTTGGTTCAAGGTGCCATCATCATTAAAAAACACATCGTAAGTAGCACGTGTTGCCACCGTGTTTGCAGGCGGAAGCAAGGTGGTGTCGGGATCACCGACATCCGCCCCATCTATTTGTAGGTGTATCTGCCAATGATTAGGAATGGAAGTCGGGTCTGTAAGATCGTACTCCTGCTTAACAAAATACTGCGTCATGATATGGGATATACCCAAGCTATCGTAGACCGTCATTGAAGTCGCGCTGTTATAAGTAGACTGATCTGCCGGATCAAAATCATTGATCACAATATTCGTAAAATCGGTCACATAGTCCGGCTGAAATATCGCCGTGTTAGGTGGGGCCTCTAATCCAAACCCTTCATCAAACACGATATCGATCACGCCACCCGCAACAACGGAATTCGTGGTTGCATTTTCACTTCCCACACCAACCCCATCCCCAGCTGGGTCGGCTTCTAGTACCACACCCGTCACGTCAGCCCCCCCCGCTACAGACAAAGTATCGCCATCATCAGTACTGGTAATACTGACGTCAATATCATCTCCACCGGCTGAGATTAACTGCAAGCTGGCTGTTGCCGGGTCTATAACAGCCGTAATCCCCGGCAATGTCGAATTGGTTAAGCCATTAATTTCCGTTTCTATTGCAGCTAAACTCGCCCCCGTTAGCGTCACATTATTAACCGTTACACGGAGATTAGCCCCCGGGCTATTAAAGCCAGATAAGGTCACATTCGTTTGTGCCGTCGCCGTTACACCTTGTAAGGCGTTTAAGCCCGACGCGGTTGTCGCAGCGGTATCACCTGCCAACGCATTATAGGTAAGCGTTGTGCCTGATGGCGTTGAAATTTCAATGGCTTGAGCTGGGTACTGATTCGTGACTTGCGGAATACCTGATATCGAGGTTGGGACCGGTCCACTCAATCCCAACTGGCTCGTGTTAGCAGTAAGTCCAGACAGGGTTATCGTTGATGGTAAACCTTCCTGTACGGCACTAATTTCCAATGTAAAGTTACCACCACCCAGGTCAACTGCCTCGGCCACGACATCAATCGTTGATTGTCCACCGCCAGGGGTAAAAATCTGAGCATTAATCACACTGGCGAGTATTCGTAAATCGTTAAAGCTGGTTACCGTACCAGGCACACCCGCAGCGGCATCCAGGTTGATACTCACCGTACCGAGGTTCGTGCCCTGCCCCGCTAATGTAATATCAAAATCCATATCGGTCGTCGAAAAATCGTTGGCCAGCGGCAAGGTGAAGTTAGCGCTTGTCAGAATGGTGGTCGTTGCAGTTTGCAAACCCGTTCTTGCAACGGCGATATTCACCCCCTCCGTGGTAATCTGTCGGCCTTCCGTTTGCAAGATTGGCTCAGACGCATCTAAATTTAGAACCGACTGCACGAGGGTTGTTCTTCGAGGGTTGAGGTTGCTGGTCTGAATACTGACGTCACCCGGAATACCCCCAATATCACCGGAGGCATCAGCTGGAAAACCTTGTAATAAATCATTATTGGCGTTAACAACAAAACCTTCATCATTTAAACCAAAGGCACCGGCACGGGAATAACGCGTTTCGCCGCCTGCGCTCAACACGAAAAACCCATTCCCGTTAATCGCCATATCGGTGGCTTTTTCGGTAAAGGCGACGTTGCCCTGGGTGAATTGTTGAGAAATTTCCTGTACTTGAACACCACTACCAATGGCGTTACTACCGGAACCTAAAACAGAGGTTGCATAAACATCGCCAAATTCTGTACGAGATGATTTAAATCCGGTTGTTGAAGCGTTGGCAATATTATTACCCGTCACGGTTAGTTCTGTGGATGCTGCTCGAATTCCACTGAGTGCGGTATCAAATGGCATAACTTTCTCCCGATATTTCTGGTGCTTAGTATCCTAAAAATTGAATGGCTTCAAAATTTTGAGGCCATTCGTTTTCTCGGACTATTCATTAAATTGTTTTACGTCTGACATGTTCACCGGACCAATACCGGCAAGGTTAAGTACAAGTGCTCCGTTGGCCCCAATGGTTACGCTATTCACATTTGCACTTAGCGAAGTGGCTAATTCAGTTGCCGTGCCATTGATGCTGGCGGTCACTTCAAAACGATAGGTACCTGAAGGTAAGCCATTTTCGTGATCACTTTCCCAATCCAATAGCTCGCCATTCACTTCCATGCTCATGCCATCCCAGCGCATCACCAATTCACCGGCCTGCTGTTCGCCCAGGCTTATCGATTCAACCAAGGTACCGTTTTTTGCATAGATATTGACAGAGACATCACCCGTTGTTGCTGGCACATCTACACTCACGCCAATCACTCCACCAGCATCGAGCTGTGTGGCTTCAGCAGGAACGGTTACAGAACGCCCCACTAATGTCGACGCCTGCAAAGCTTGGTTCGCCACAAAGCTGTTGGTAAAGGCACTAAAGTTATTGTTGAGTTTGTCCAAGCTTTCAACCGAGCTAAACTGCGCAAGTTGCGCGACAAATTCAGTATTATCCTGTGCGTTCAAGGGGCTTTGGTTTTTCAGCTGCGTAACCATTAACTTTAGAAAAGCGCTCTGCCCTAACTCGTTATCTTTTGGTGCTTCTTCCTGCACATGACGGATAGACAGGTCACTTAAGGCACTGTTAACGTTGTTGATTTCAGGCATGGTGTCATCCTCTTACTTAGCGTTCTAAGCCTACTGTCCTAAAGACAAAACACGTTGGACCATTTGCTTGGCCGAGTTCATCATTTCAACATTCACTTGAAATGATCGCGAGGCTGAGATCATATTCGTCATCTCTTCCACAACGTTTACATTGGGGTAGTACACGTAACCCTTTTCATCCGCTTTGGGGTGATGCGGCTCGTATCGCGGTTGCAATGGCGCATCGCTTTCGACAATGGCATCTACCTTCACTCCCACCGATGCAGAGCTTTCAAAACCCTCTCCGGTCATGTTGTTATACATCGCTGAAAACACCGCGTGGCGACCCCGGTACACTTGGTCGGCACTGGAGCTGGCCGTTTCCGCGTTCGCGATGTTACTGGCAGTGGTATTCAAGCGAATACTCTGAGCGTTCATGGCCGAACCGGCGATATCAAAAATACTTGTTAGTCCCATGATTATTCGCCTCTAATCGCTTTTTGAAGACCTTTGATTCGGCCATTTAAAAATGTAAATGCCGCTTGGAATTCCATGTTGTTTTTCATAAATTCGGCATGTTCAACGTTCTCTTCCACCGTATTGCCATCTATCGAGGGCTGCGTGGGAGCTCGGTAAAAGTATTCGTGGGCTGGACGTGGGCCACCGGATTGATTGAAATGAGATCCGTTGGTTGACCGCATACGACCAGCATTGCCGCTCATTTGAGAAGAAAGGGCTTCTTGAAAATTAATATCGCGCGCCTTGTAACCCGGCGTATCGCTATTCGCCAAGTTGCTAGAAAGCACGCCCGCCCGCTCTACACGTAGCTTTAATGCAGTTTCCTGAAGACCAAATGCTTTTTCAAAGGATATTGCCATAGTGACCACAAACTTCCGCTAAATTTCATCTACAGAAAACAAATGCAACGCTTATGCCAAGGAGCTTGTTTTATTTAAACCTTTGATTTTAAAGGGTTTTTTATTGCCAGACTTAGAGACTCACCGCAAGAGGGATAAAAGCGGCAAGGGCTTTCCGCTTTGTTTAAGTTGAGGTTTTCGGGCTTATCAAGGATCAGAGTTTATGTGAATTACAGAATTAAAATATTGAGCGAGGACGCTCAATAACAGATTAAATTCCCTCGGGAAACCCGAAGTTGATATGGAGATTTAACCTAGAGATATAGATGACTTGAACAGTCTCCTTCCCGCAGAAACTACAGGAACGAGATTTAAAAAGAACAAAAATGAATAACGAATGACAAAAGACGAACTCCTAAATTTTAGCCCGATACATAACACCAGGATTACAGTGAACCATATCAAACAGACCGGAGGCCCCGCTTAAGCTTTCAGATGAACCTAAGAACAATGCACCACCCGGCACCAATGCCGCATGCATCCGGGTCAAAATATCTCTCTTCAGTTCGGCAGAAAAATAGATTAATACATTTCGGCAAAAAATGACGTCAAACTTCCCCATAGCAACAAAACTGTCTTGCAGGTTTAACGAACGAAAGCTGATCCGGTTTCTAATAACTTGTTTAGCGCGCCAAAGGTCTAAGTCGACTTGATCAAAAAAGGTTTTCAAGCGATTCTGAGGCATGCCGCGTGAAATCGACAACCGATCGTATTCGCCCAACTTCGCCTTATCGAGAATAACGCTCGATAAATCCGTCGCCGTAATCTCAACATTAAGGTTTTTCGTCGCAAAATTTTCCTTCATACATTCTTCAATCATCATGCTCAACGAGAAAGGCTCCTGGCCAGATGAGCACGCCGCAGACCATATGCGATGTTTACCCCCACTCCTCTCCTTACTCAACTCAGGGAGGATAGTGGATTTAAGGTAATCAAATGGGTAGCTGTCACGAAACCAAAACGTTTCATTGGTTGTCATGACATCGATAACTTTTTGCTTCTCCTGCTTATTCCCAGGCGTCTTAATAAGTTTTGTCAATTGGGTGAGGGTTGTACATTCATATTCAACCAAAACACGACGCAGGCGTGTTGACACGAGATACTGCTTATTATCGCCAAGGTCTATCCCAGCGACAGATTTTAAAAAGGCGCGAAACTCTTGAAACTCAACAGGAGTCAGTTGAAGTGCATCAATTCTACTCACTCACACCTCGTTCATATCGAAATTGCATAAAACTTAGTTCTTTCAGTTTAATTACTTACCCTCTACTACTTGTGCGATGCGAGCATTAACACGATTGGCCAATTCGTCTGGATGGAATTTCGCCAAAAAATCATCGGCACCCACTTTTTTGACCATAGCTTCATTAAACACACCACTCAACGAGGTGTGCAAAATTACATGTAAATTCTTCAATTTCGGATTTGCCCGTAACTCTGCAGTAAAGGTATAGCCGTCCATCTCTGGCATTTCAATATCCGATACCACTAATAACAACTCGTGATAGGGATCTTTACCCTGCTCAAGCAGACCCTCCAAATATTCCAGAGCTTCTCGGCCATCTTTGCGCAAAGTGGTTCGAACCCCTAAGGCTTCGATAACTTTCTGAATTTGTTTACGTGCAATCGATGAGTCGTCCACGATAAGAACATGCTTCTCAACCGTGGTTTTTTCTTGTGCAGCTTCGATAATCTCGGGACTGACACTCTCTTCTTGAGGCGACACTTCCGCCAAGATTTTTTCAACATCAATAATCTCGACCAAACGCCCATCGATTTCCGTCACAGCCGTGAGGTAATTTTCTTTACCAGCTCCCTTGGGTGGCGGATGAATGTCACTCCAGTTCATATTCACAATACGTTCGACCGCCTTCACCAAAAAGCCCTGAGTGGAGCGGTTGTACTCAGCAATGATAACAAAACAGTCCTCAATCCCCTCCAAAGCGGGATGGCCAGTTGCCAGCTTCAAATCCAATATGGGAATAGTACCCGTTCGAATATGTGCCAAACCCCGAATAACCGGGTTACGCTTAGGAATTTGGGTAAGTCGTGGGCACTGCAAAACCTCTTTCACCTTAAAAACATTAATTCCGTAGGTTTGCCTGCCACCCAAGTTAAAGAGAAGCAGCTCTAAGCGGTTTTGCCCGACCAACTGAGTGCGCTGATTCACACTATCAAGAACACCAGCCATCTTTCTCTCCAATTCGTATTAATATGACACTGTTATATACAATTTAGTTTAGCAAGAGGCACAGGCTTTGCTATAAATAAAGTAAGGAAATAATAATTGACACTTTCCTGTGTTTCGTTCTAGTTAACGCATTCAGCATTAGGACAAATTGAATATGAGATTACGCAGTTTTTTGGCACTACCTTTGATGATATTGATGATGTTGCTTTCCTCGCTTAGCGCAGCCGAAAGCGTGCAAGACATTGATAGGCTCCTCCAACACGTGCTAAACCACACAACAGAACACTATCAAACTGTTTTCCAAAAGAATAAATTTAAGGAAAACGTACAAATAAACGTCGGTCGTATTGATTCTCGAATCCGACTGTCCGCATGTGACGACAATTTGACGTTTAAGATTCAAGAGCCGCCGCATCACGCCCGTAATATCACGGTCAAAGTGCACTGTAAGAACAAAAAACGTTGGACGATTTACATTCCCGTATCAATCGACATATACGCCAACGTTCTCGTGAGCACCCACTCCCTGCAACGTGGCGATATACTTACGCAAGACGATCTAGAATTTAAACGAATGAACATCTCGTCTATTGGTCGCGGGCATATAGAAAACTTAAGCCGTGTTCTCGGCATGGAAATGAAGCGCCCCTTACGCCCAGGCGATGTGGTCCGCCTCCCCCACTTAAACAAGCCAGACATCGTCCGCAAGGGTCAAATTGTTGTCGTCAGCTCCTCGTCTCGCTTTCTTCGGGTAGAAACATCGGGCATCGCCCTGGTTAACGGTTATTTAGGTGAACGTATTAGAGTGAAGAACGAACGGTCAAACCGCGTGGTCGATGTGGAAGTTGTCGCCCCAGGTAAAGTCTCCATCGCTACGCGTTAGAGCTGGAAGACTTAAGACTCAATTTCGATCACTTATTGAGTTATAAGATTTGTTGAAAAAAGTGCTAAAGTTTACGCTCAGCCCGCCGATAGGCAGAATAAGCGTGTATTTTTAGCACTCTTGGATTAAAACTAAACAACAGCGAAAAAGTAAACGGTATACCCATGGTCATCGAACCCGGCAACAACATCAACAGCCAAACGACGTCTTCTAGCAAGGCGCGCCAGCAGCCTGTGGCTGACAAGGTTGATACCGCCACCGACCAAAAACCTGCAACTCCGGACGCAAACGACAGCGTGTCACTTAGCTCTGCCAGTCTAACCATCAGTAAAATCGAAGCCCAACTCGCCAACATCAGCGATGTCGACGCCGCTAAAGTGGCCAAGATTAAATCCGCCGTCCAATCCGGCAGTTACCAAATTAGCACTGAAGCAATCGCAGATAAAATCCAGTCGGAAGAATCCAGCCTCGGTCTGTAAGTAAAACAGACACTGAATCGCCGTACGCGGCATGCAATCTGCATAGCTATAATGGACTGGCGAATTATTGCCGTTTTTTCTGTTATCAACGCGTTATTAATATTTGGTGCACCCAATGAATCAGCCAATCTCTGCAGATGTGATTGCAACCCAAATAACCAGCGACATCCAAGCGTGTAATACACTGCTCGGCTTACTGGATTTGGAGCAAGAGGCCTTACAAGCCCGCGATTCAGACACCATCGCAAAAATTATTGAGCAAAAAATCCAGCCCCTCAACCACTTAGAAGAAAGCGGCAAGCAACGCGCGCAATGGGCCAACGTATCCGAAATAGAAAAAAGTTCAGAAGCTTGGAATGCCATGCTGAACACGCTCGCCACCGATAACATTAAAAAAGATTGGGAAACACTCAAAACCCTGACCAAAGAATGTCAGCATAAAAACGAAGTGAACGGAAAGGTTTTAGTCCGCCAAAAGCAAATATACGGGCGCCTACTGGAAATCCTAAGAGGCCAAACCCAAGCCCCAAGCTTATACACCGCAACCGGTGCTGCCACAACGGGAAGAGCATCCTACAAGGTCGACGAGGCCTAACCCCCCCCCTTTTTTTTTGCGGAAACGGACCCCTCACCCGTCACCCCTCACCCGTCACCCGTCACCCATTGCTAACAAATGCTTCCACTGCGGGAGCCTTAACAAGGCCAAATCTTCAGGCCGATCGATATCCGCCAAAGCACTCAGCACCCCGGAACCCAAACCTAAGGCCTTAATTTTCGCACGGGTCTGCTCGTAAACCACCTCCGTTCCCCACGCAATACCCTCAAACAAACTGACATGCGCTTTTTTAAGCCCGAACAACACATAACCACCATCGGTAGCTGGGCCAATAACCACATCATTTTGCGAGAGCTGGGCAATGGCCTCATCAAAATAATTCGAATCGATAAAAGGGCAATCACTCCCAATCAGAATGACAGCATCCGCATCAACCAAGGTATTTTTCACCGTATGCAACAAGCGCTCACCTAAACCGCTCCCTTCTTGCCGGTAATGCGCAACGCCATGCTTCTGACTTAAGCCATCCACAAACGCCCCTGCCGCCGAAGACCACAATTCCAACTCCGCCGAACGAAAACCAGCAGCCTCCTGCGCGACATGGCAGGCTAAGTTGATATGAACCTGCGTCGCCTGCTCTTTGTTTAAGTGTGGCTGTAAACGTGTTTTGACCTGATCGGATTCAGGGGACTTAACAAATTGCGCAATGACGGTTTTTAATTTCAAACGTATGAATCTCTTTTAATTGTTTATTCCCGCACAACGGGTACAACATCAACCTCAAGTTTTAGCTAGGGATGGCATTCTAGATTCGTTCGCAGTAGACACCTGTTTATGGATGGGCGCTCGCTAGTGCCCATCCATAATCCAGGTCGTAGCGAGAGCGAATTTAAAATGTCAGGTTTGCGCCACGAGATATGGGCGTTTGGTCATTCCAAACAACGATATCTTGTGGTGTGAAGATGGCGTTTTAAAATCGTTCGCAGTAGACAGCGGTTTATGGATGGACACTAGCTATACCAAGACTTCAAACGCTCAGGCGAAACACCCACCTTGAAAGCCAGCTGAATACACCACATCAATATCGCCATTTTAACCGGGCCACAATTTTCCCATCGACGAGATGACACCGTTAGCACAGTCGGTAAAATCATCGGCACCTTAATTTTTCTTAAGCGACGCGACAGCTCAATGTCCTCCATTAACACGATATTTTTATAGCCGCCCAAAGCCAAGAAGAGCGCCGTTTCCACAATAATGCCTTGATCACCCGTAGCGACGTTAAACAACCTAGAACGCAAATTAATTCCCAACGAAATCACCCGATATACACGCCCCGGATGACTAAGCCGCACAGTAAAGAAGCCCCACGTTATTTCTCCCAATTGGGCGACAAGATCATTAATAGAAGTCGATAACATCGTATCCGTATGCAAAAACAACAAATGCTCACCAGCCGCCGACTCCGCCCCCGCATTCATTTGGCAAGCGCGCCCTTTATTGGAATACATTACACGAAAACCGGCCTTTTTAAGAATTGTAACCGTGTCATCACTACTGCCGCCATCGACAAAAATGAGCTCCGTACTCTCCGTTTTCAAAGCATGAAAATTGACGAAATGCTCGACAAGATAAGCCCCTTCATTGAATACGGGGACAATAATAGATAAAGAAACTGCCGACATAGGAACACTTAGAGTATGACCAAAGAATCATTACATTCTAAGGCATAATCCTATCTCGATCTAAAAATAGTGAATCCTACGATAACGCCCCGCCACAACTACTCCCCTGCCCAGCCGTACACGCATAACAATGCTCACCAACAACAATCGGATTACCCGCTAAATTAGCGTCCATCACGTCCCGCAAATGAACACGAGTCTTATCCGAGACAATCACATCACCAACAGGAAAATCGACAAGCAAAGGCCAATCCAGCATCTGATTAAAATCACAATCGTAAACAAAACCCTGCCAATCCACACTAATTAACTGGCGACACATCACCCCACTTAAATTACCTGTAGAATAACTCCCGCGCAACAAAGCCATATACTCATCAAACAGGCCCTTCGAAAGCAACATACTACCGAAACGCGAAATCGGCATATTCGTGATCGTCATTAACTCGTTAAACACAATGCCATGGTCCGCCAAAAGAGCCTTTTTATAGTCAGCTTCCAACGACTTCTGGTCCGGCGGTAAAAACGTTCCGTTCGGGTTATAAACCAGGTTAAGCGTCAAGCCCGACTCAGAACCATAGCCCAAGGCATTGAGCTTTTTAAGCGCCTCGATAGATGACTCAAAAACCCCCTTACCGCGCTGCTCCTTTACATTTTGTTCCTGGTAACACGGCAACGAAGCCGACACCGTGACCCGATTCTCCATTAAAAAATCGGCCAAATCTTCGTAACCCGGCTCATTTAAAATCGTCAGATTACAACGGTCGATCACCTCAATATTCATTTTGGTGGCGCTTTCAACCAAGTACCGAAAATGCGGGTTCATCTCAGGTGCTCCGCCCGTCAGATCCAAAACCGACATACTGTTAATACTCAAAAACTCCAACACTTGATCAACCGTTTCTCGGCTCGCCAACTCCGTCCGCTTCGGTCCCGCATTCACATGGCAGTGCGTACAACTGAGATTACACAGATAACCCAAGTTAACCTGCAATATATCTAGCTTGGCGCGCTGCAGTGCCGGGAAATCGGTATTTTTGAGTAAGTGTTCGGTATCTAACATAATGGTCGTCGGTGGGCCTTGGTTACATCAACAGTGTAGAGGCTATCATAGGCAATAGCCCAAAGTGTCACAGATAATTTACGGTCTATCACAACAAATATCACAGCCCCTATTACATACAAACGTAACCAATAAAAAACGTGCGCAAAGAACAAAAAGAACGCAAAAAAACAAAAATGGCTGAACAAGCTTTGTTGTTTAACATCTTCCTCTATATAATGCGGCGCCTATTGCCCTCGTAGCATAATGGATAATGCAGTCCCCTCCTAAGGGAAAGATTGTAGGTTCGACTCCTGCCGAGGGCGCCATCTTCATAGCGCGAAGCACTCCCAACTGAACATCGCTGCGAGCACAAGCGCAAACAGACGCCAACAATGTTCATCTGACCCCACTTAAATAAAATGAAAAGCAAAACTGTACTGCCGCGAGGATTTGCCGGGTCGTTTGATGACCAAGTTAGCGGGAGCCTTGATTTAAACCCCCTACTAATCCAGCACCCCGCCGCGACTTATTTTATGCGCGTCGACGGCAATGGACTTGTGTCGGAAGGCGCCGCCGATGGCGATATCGTGATTGTCGATCGCAGCCTTACGCCACTAAACGAAGATATTGTCGTAGTCGTAATCGATGGGAATTTTATGCTCAAACAGCTGAGTATCACCTCCAATGGCAAGTTCCTAAGCTCCCATTTTGGGGACGAAAATATCACGCTCAACGACGATTCCGATATCGAGTTCTGGGGAGTAGTGACCGCCAGTATTCGGCAGTACCGACGCTAAGACCATGTCCGAACGCATCGCTCTTGTTGATTGCAATAACATGTTCGCCAGCTGCGAAATGGCCTTTCGCCCCGATTTAAAGGGTAGACCCATAGTAGTGCTATCGAGCAACGACGCTTGTTGCATTGCCCGCAATTACGAAGCCAAAGCCCTCGGCATCCGCATGGCACAGCCCTATTACGAAGTGCGTCATTTAGAAAAAAGTAAGGGCCTCATAGCCTTCAGTGCCAACTTTACCCTGTACACCAATATGAGCCAGCGCATTGTCTCGATCATCGAACAATTTTCGCCCGACGTTGTGCCCTATAGCATCGACGAATCATTTTGTATGATTCCAGAAAACCAAAACTCACTTCTAGAAGCCGGTAACCAAATCAGGCTGAGCATACTGCAGCAGACAGGTATCGGTACTGGCGTCGGCATCAGCTCTACTAAAACCCTCGCAAAACTGGCTAACGGCGCCGCTAAGAAGTTTCCCCAAACAGGTGGTGTTGTCGACTTAATCAGCGACCCATTGCGCCGAGAAAAGCTCTTAGCCGTTATGGGTATCGATGAAGTCTGGGGCGTGGGTAAAGCGATCGCCAAAAAGCTGAGCGGTATGGGCGTCAGCACCGCACTCGACCTAGCCAAATTCGGATCGACATCAGCTAAATCCGAATTCAGCGTCGTACTCGCCAGAACGGTAACCGAACTCAATGGCGAACAGGCAGTACCCTGGGAAGCCGACACCGCGATTAACCAACAAATTATTGCCAGCCGCAGCCTCGGCAGAAAAGTGACCGACAAAGAAACCGTATTTGCATCCATCGCCCATCACGTCGGGCGAGGCATCAACAAACTACGCGAGCAAAATGCCGTTGCCACGAGCATAACCGTCAGCATTAGCACCAACGCATATTCAACTGTTGATCCGCAATACAGCAACGCAGCGACCTGCCAATCGTCCACCGCACACGCCGATATCGGCGCTTTTACCCGGCTCGCCTCTACCGCATTCGATAAAATATGGCGCAACGGATACGGCTATGTGAAATCCGGCATCGTCATTACCGACATATCCGAAAAAGGCAGCCTCCAAGAAGACCTATTTGCCGAAGATACCAGCGAACACGATGAAAAACGCGATTCGCTCCACGACACACTCGACGCCATTAACAGTAAATATGGCCGTGGTGTCGCAGTCATCGCCAGTCAACGACAAGGCGGAGACTGGAACCCCCGTTCAGAGTTTCGCTCACCAGAATACACAACCCAGTGGAATGGCATTCCCATCGTGAAATCCTAATCTCACCAAGCAAACGAAATAAACAACGCAATAAAGCGGAAAATTGCGCCACATTCGTCTCCATACGTTAGAATCGTGGAAGCCCAGCTAAATCAGTGAACCCAGCCAGCAATCACTGAAAGGACAAAGGACTCCCCAGAACAAATTTTCCTAAAACAATTCAATAGCTTAAATTTTAATACGGCAGGCGCCAAGCCTGCATAATAAAAATACAACGACCCCGCTTTGGGATGATTAGCTATAATTGCATTATGAATACCGACAGTTACGCGATGAATACCAACAGTTATACAGGGAATATAAACGCTTGCAGACGAAAAACGGATTTACCGCGCTCCATTCATTCGCCAAAACGATCGACAGAAGCTAGCCCGCGCCATGTACAAAATTAAGATTCATTTTTCCTCCCCGGAAAAAGAAACCGCCTACAGAGCCCACTATCTCCAGGCCGACAAAAATCTGGCGCGCGTTATTATTCTCGTTATATGTGCCGCCTCGATTCTGTTTATTAGCTCAGACATAATTTTTACCGCATCAAGTGCCGACCTCCTCCCCTTAATTGGTATACGCCTGAGCTTCGCCGCGTGGTCCGTAGCGGTAATTTTTCTACTTAAGAATGTCGATAGCAGTAAAAAGTTTGATATTCTATCGAGTGCCTGGCTAATTAGCCTTATTGGCTTTATGACATTTATCTACTCAACACGGCCCGTCGATAACTTAAATAACACATTGACCAGCTGCCTGATCGTATTTCTGTTTTACGTGCTATTCCCCGCGCGCTTAACGGTTCAAATCATGTGTGCGTTGGTCCTATCCCTCGCCAATGTTATCCATGTCTTTATCTATAAAGACCTTCTTCAACTGAATGCCATCAACACAATACTCACCAGTTATTTGGTGTTCAATATATTGGGTACTTTTATTGCCGTACGCTGGCATAAATCGCGACGAAGGGAATTCAACACCCACCTTAAATCCATAAGCATGCGTAAAAAACTTGAAGAACTCGCCTTTACCGATGACCTAACAGGCCTGGCAAACAGGCGCTCCTGCTTCAAAAAAATGGTAAGTGAATACCACCGTCACGAACGCTACGACAATGACTTGTCGATTATGATCATCGATATTGATTTTTTCAAAAAAGTAAACGACAACTACGGTCACGACCAAGGGGATAAAGTACTAAAAGTTGTGGCCAAGCTTCTTAAAAAAAGCTGCCGAAGCGACGATACTGCGGGACGTTTAGGCGGAGAAGAATTTACTATATTACTCCCAGAAACAAAGCTATTCGATGCACACCAACTTGCCGAACGGCTACGTGAACGTTGCGCTGAATTATCCATCCCAACAAATGATAAAGAAATAAAAATCACCATTAGCATTGGCGTTGCCCAAGCCAATGACAGTGATACCTGCGCGAAGGACATGATGAAACGAGCGGATATTGCGCTGTATAAAGCGAAGGATGCGGGGAGGAACTGTGTTGTTGATGGATAAAGTTGGATCGAACTCGGGAATTAGATATTCCCAATAATTTAAATTCGGATAAAATGTAACGTAATCAAATACTCACGACAAAACCTAGGCGTCAGTTGTGACGCCTAGGTTTTCTATAAAATAAACTTATTGAGCCGTATAAATTAAGTATCGATGATTTTCCGTATCAGTAATAATTAACTTTTCATCAACAAACAGCCTGTAGGGTAGGTAAATACCCTAGCAGTTTTCTAGCTGCTACTATTGTAGATCTTTGAACAGCGCAATCCATCAGCCACTAATCTTCACCAATCGACCACTGCCCACAACAAAAGGAATTACCGGAATAACAACCAACCAGTTATACCACGGCGCAAACATATCCCAAGAAAAATAAAGATGATTGGGAACAATATACATCATCAGCAAACCAGCCACATACCAAGCATGAATACGTTGTTTTGAAATAAGCACCGTTAACCAGCCAGATAAGACACTGCAAAAGACAAACAAAACTAACATGCTAGCCTGCATCGACATTGACCCATTAAACAATTGAGTATCGGGGAAGGATTTTATAGCCAATTTGAATTCTGGCCAGAATTGGGCCATGGCAATCGCACCGCCGATAAAAACAACCCACCAAATGAGCGCCCCAGAAACGATTGCCGTAATATTTTTAACCATGATTTATCCCTATTTTTTCTTTATTGGGCGGTTTCAAGTAGTTAACCTCCAGCTGCGAAGAAGGATAAGAGGCCGCCGATTAAAAGTCCATATCTATGTATATATGAGAAAGAGCAATGAGACATATGGGCCAGTAACCAGATCCACTTTCAAATACAATCTTACCCTCATTCCCACGGTCTCCGTGGGAATNNNATTCGAATATTGTTTGTTCATACTCCAGTAAATCCGATAATTCTGATCGGTATTCACTTCACGTATGCGTTCCCACGGGGGAACGAGAACGTTCAAGTTTGGGAATACTTTCACAGTCTCGGAGCGTGAGGAACGAGAATAATACTCTGCAACCCCTATGATTATCTGATATTAAGACCTTAAGGAAGTGCCATTCGGGGCAAGCATATCAAATAACGATCAAATCTATTGCTGGTTTTCATTATGAAAAATCGCCTTCAAAATAGTCGAGGCAAAACAGACCGGACAGCTAGCTCAGTATCTAAATCTCAATATAATTGACTTGCCCCATTTATGCCTTATGGATCACATGACAAATCATTTAAAAAGCTAATAACTGAAGCTGAAAACACATCATTCAAGTCACCAGCAATCATGTGCCCTGCGCCCTTAATATCAAGAAATTTTGCATGAGGCACCAACTCCAGAAACTCCTTTACGACATCTTCGCTGACAACATCACTCATATGTCCGCGCACAAGAAGGGTTGGAATCGTAAGGGAACGTGTGACAGATTTAAAATGTTCAACATTCTCATTCCCATTGATGTCGTCAATACACTTCAATAATTTTGGGTCCCAATGCCAATAATAACGTCCATTCTTAGCAAGGTTCAGATTCTTCTTAAGGCCATTAAAATCAGTGCCTGTTGAACGATTCGGCAGGTAAGCAGCTACTGCATTACCGGCCTCTTCCAGACTAGAAAAACCTTCTTCTATATGCTCTTTCATAAAAGAAATGATCCGGTCAGCCCCTTTACTTTCATGACGATGCGCTATATCAACAAGGATGATGGAAGAAAAAATGGAGTTTTTTGAATCACCTTCAGCAATCAACCCTGTAAGACCACCAAGCGATGCGCCAACAAGTGCAGGAAGTTTATCGAATGTTGCAGCGATTAACCGTAAATCGCCTGCAAACGACTCTAAATGATAATCACCCTCAGGATGCCAACTGCTTTCACCATGGCCTCTTAAATCTAACGTAATGGCATACCAACCCTGTTGAGCCAATTTCTTTGCGGTATTTTTCCATGCATGTCGAGTTTGACCACCGCCATGAAGAAGCAATACGGCAGGATTGTCAGGAGAACCCCAAGCATCCCCAACCATACTCAGCTGATCTGTCACAACATACGTAACTTTTTCAACGGAAATATAATTTGTAGAACAGTCCATATCGTTCCTAATAAACTAAATTTAAAGCGAACGTGATTTTTGAGTAAAACGCAGCGTAACTACGTCAAACTGATGTTTTTACTATGCATTATTCACCCGGTTTTTATTGGAATCATAAGTGCTACTAAGGACAACTGATTTTCGTTCATGGTCATACTTTTTCCAACGATACGCCATGATCATCATTACAGCGCCTGCGATAATCATTGGTATTGATAAAGTAATACCGCGCGTTATCCAGTCTGTCCCATAGAGAAAGCCATCTATGCCTAACTGCCCATCGGGTTGACGGAAGAATTCGACAAAGGTACGGAAAATACCGTAACCCAGCACTAACAAACCCGATGCAGCCATGCGAGGACGTGGCTTTCGCATAAACCATTGCAGAATAAAGAACATCACTACCCCTTCTAAGATCATTTCATAGAGGGTTGATGGGTGCCGTCTTACCAATGGGCCCGCTGCATTTTCGGGCAGCTCCATAAAATAGACGCCCAAAGGGGACTCTGTAATACGCCCCCATAGCTCACCATTAATTGTGTTTCCAGCACGTACAAATGCAATACCCATTGGCACAATAGGTACTACCCAATCGGCAACGGTGAATGGGTTAACGCAATATTTTTTCGAATAGACAAGATATGCGATGCACACCCCAATAAAGCCGCCATGAAAAGAAAGACCACCTTCATAGACTTTAAATATATAGAAAAAATCTACACTGGTTGAAACGACAATCTCCCCTGTATTGTTAATTGTTTCGACCGTTGGTAAAAGCACGTCCAAACCATAGAAAAAGACATAGCCTATGCGCGCACCGATGATGCCACCAATGAATATGTAAAAAAGCACATCGCTATTCATTTTGTGAGTAATTCCCCAACCGGAAAATCGATCACTTCTCCTGTTTAGCCACCAGAAACCGAACAGGAAAGTTGCTAGATAGGACAAGCCGTACCAGTTAATTGACAAAGGGGTATTGGGGATGGAAAAAATTACCGCGTCCATAAAGGGGGATTCAAACATGCTTGTCTCGCTACATCCATAAAAGGGGTTGTATCCAAACTACGTAACGCCTGAATTTTCAGGCGACCGAAACGAAGCGCAAGGCACTCCGCATTACTATTTTATAGCCATTCCAATACGCGCTATCGTGACAGAAATATTTTTGACTGCACGGTATATACCGAAGCCTCATATTCTACGCGCTGCGGCGGCACACTCCAGATCAGGATTTTGATCTTTATATAATTGGCTTGCCTCCTTCTCTCCCGCATAGCACACCCTTTAGTTGAATCGTAACTTACGGTCCGCTAAAGTGGTGCAGATTCATTCACTTGAATTTACTTGTTCTGTCTATTGATTCTCTGACCTTCATTAAATATATGGGATTCAATTTGGCTCTTCATGGCATCTTGACATACTGCTGCGAGCTTACCGAAGTTGTGACCAACATCAGCAACAATCTTTAACTTAACGTGACCTTCTAACCCGTTTTTCTTCGCATATTCATTCATGGACTTCACCCAAAATACAGCCCTGTCTACGTGAGTGTCACCTCCTACATTATCAACATGCCTAATTTTTTTTACGTCATTTTCACCCACTATAACGGTAACGGGTAATTGTGATGCCTTTAACCACCCTTTAGGATTGGGGCGGATGTCGATAACTTTATCCATAGATTCCCCAGGCCAGCGAATTACGCGGTGCCTCTTCTTCATTCCATTTGGCCAAGGGAACTGATAGCTAGGTAGCGCAAACCAAGCAGGAGCACTAAAAGCTGCTGCATGAATTTTATTTGGGTGACGGACTAAATATCTATTCGCGAACTGAGCCCCCGCAGAATATCCACTTAAGAATATTTTTCCATCATAAAATTTATTTGCCCTTTGATAATGGGAAATAATTTCATTCAAAAACACATCAGCGCCCTGTTGTCTGCCAAAAAGGCCTCTATAACCCCACCTTTGTGGCCCTTCAGTAGTAACGGCATACCTGTAATTATCAAAAATAGGTGCAATGATTATTGCTCCGGTTTCTTCAGAAAATCGTTGCCACCTCCTAGAAGTGTTGTACGCTGATTCCTTTGCTGTTTCGTCACTAGCAAACATCCCATGATTAACCACGACGACTGCAAAAGCTTTATCAATATTTTCAGGTACGTACTGATAAAACTCTCCATTAACAACACTCTTCAATACTCTTTTTTCCTCATCTCTCTTAAGTTGATTAAAGAGGAATTTTTCTCGTGTGTCATCAACTTCAAATCTATTTACTTCAGTTAGCTCTTCTTTAGGGGGGTTATCAGAAAAGTGAGTCCGACCGCTACTATCCCGCCATTGATATATTTCCCCATAGGTGACATCTACAAATAAAATAATATATAGAAGAATAATAATTTTCATGTCTCTATATTCCCGTGCAATTTGTCTCTAGAAATATAACCAATACGAGAACTCTTGTTAATTTTTTCAGTTGATTTTTTTTGTTAGGCGTTTTTACTTGCTCCGACATCAAAGAATCTCGTATCCACGCTTAGCGCAACTCCAACAGGAAGGATCGCTAACATTGCCAATACAGAATCAATAGCTTTATTTTTATCATGAGAGGGTCGCTCTACCCCTCCAAACAAATCGCCCTAAAACCTCGAAAATACAGATCACATAGGGCTGCAAAGCCATTTCATCTTAAAAACAAAGTAAGGGCGCCTCACGATCACGTAGATCACCCTTTTTTTATACGTACTACTTTCATCACTTCAAAATTCATGCCCGCGACAGTTTCCTGTTCAGAGTAATACGTCATATTCACTCTGGCACCTTTTAAACTTTGGTAATTACCTTTGCGCTTGAATTTAAAAGGTACATCACAACCCTCCACCATTACCGTATGCAAAACCCACTCGCCCTGCTCTCGTTGAATATGTGAAATAACCTTCATTAATTCGGAGTGGATGAGGTTTTTATTTTTTTCTACTAATTTCTTGGGATCTGATTGCATATTCAATATCGTATAATCTTTTAATCTTTAACTTAACCAACTAGTTGTCAGTTGAGCGTTTAGTCGTTATCTATGGATAATATTGGACTTAGGCGCTGATAGATTTCAATTGACGCCATATAATTCCAACGATCAGCTTTGTGGAAAGCCCATAATTGCTTATTCTATAGCCCCAACGACATTCCCCTACCGCCAAGCCATAATTTTAACGTGATCAGCACTATACAACACATGCCATTTCACCTAAACCCCATACCACACCTCCCCTTCACGGATTGCCCAACATTTGTACCGCCATAATCGCACGAGATCTCAGAAGCGGAGATATGTCGCCCTGCGATCGTATCCGCCAAAATTTGCGTACTTTTAGCAGTAGATGGTTAAAAATTGGATAGGTTATATCGATATTTTATATGAAGGTTTTTAGATGGGCGACCAGGTTGGGCGGCAATGGTGTCAATTAGTTGTAGCGTAAAGGGATAAATCCATTTGGTTTCGATATTATAGCTGGTTTGTGTGGCGCTAACGATAAACAACACCTCCACAGTACTTCGAATTAATTGCTCGATATTATTACTCTTAACACACTATCTTGACAGACATATTCTGGACTGCGCGGTATATACCGAAGCCTCAGATTCTATTCACTGCGGCAAAACGCTCCAGATCAGAATTTTGATCTTTATATAATTGGCTTGCCCCCTTCTCCTTCTCTCGAGCCAACAAGAACGATCAATAGCAGTGTGGCTCCATTAATCGTTAGTTTTTTTCAGACTAAGCCAGCCTTTGTGAAAAATTGATCCCCGTCTTTTTACTGGGTGCCTATTATAAAACAGGGTAAATTTAGGATTCGGTAATATTTCTAACACCCATTTCTCATCATTATCGAAAAAAGAAAATGCGACTCGATTCGGTTCAATAATCGATAGATTCCTCAGCATTCCTTCCGCGTACATCGCGGAAAGCTCTAGGGAGTCTTTCACTTGCAAGTTGCTGTCTAAGTAATAAATATACAAAGCCTCCTCAGAGGGACTGCCTTCTGTAACCAACAATAAAAAATCACTACCAATTCGATATTGCGCTTCTAGTATTTTACCTAATACCTCGACAAGTTTATTTGTTTCTCCGTTTTCAACTAATATACTTGGCGTTTTATCGGGTTCTTCTATGGTGTTATTGATGTGAAATTCTTTTATTTCAGTGATACTCATCAGAACAGCCACCCCCTTCATAAGGCGCTACGATGGCAGCCACATGTCATTTATACTTTTCTTAGTTAACTTAACCGAGCCCTTAAAGGGATTCGGTTTGGCTTTTTCATTGTAATAGCTTACATCTTCAGAAATTACGTTTATAGCCACTTCAATTTCACATTCCGAAATCATTTTTAGATCAACCTCTGCCTCTACTTCGCATGCATGAAAGGACGTGTATACATAGACATTTGGTTGTTCGTCATTTGGATTTGTTGATATCGTTATTTTATAGGCTTCGGCCTCACCATTTATTGGATACCCGTCAATAGCAAAAAGATAACAATCGGGGAAAACTTCTTCTTCAACAGCTTTAGCCTCAATCGATAAATAGAGCTTTGATTCAATGATGAAAAATCCACCTTTTTCAAACTCATATTTATTATCGCCATCTTGATGTTCAAGTGTAAACACACTATCTCCTTTTCGACTAACATTTGTATTCCACGCCTTGCGACCTCGCGCTCACGCCTACTTCGTATTTTTCAACCCCGAAAACTAACGACAAAGCCTTATACAGTCAAGGTTTGAATTAATATTCAGCGGGATGGTCTTGCATCTGGTTTGGGGCGGTTTACTCTCACGCCGAGACCTATGCAACCAAAAATGGAAGCGGACAACACAGCAATATTGCTGCCCGCTCCCGGTCGCGCCTGCCCGTTTGAATTACTTCTTAGGGAGCAGGATAGGCCTCAGCGTGATGCGGTCGTCTGTTGCTTCAACAGAGAAGTTTGCATCCACAGGGAAACCCACGTGATCTAACCAATACCCTCGCAGTTGAATCCACGGCACTGGTGGGCGCCGTAGAGTTCTTCCATCGATGGACGTGCTGTTGCGATTTTTCTGATGACAACCCCGATACACTTTGCACGTAAAAAATTCCTTAACTCGTGCATCCTTCTTCGGTTTGGCAGGCGTGGCCACTGACCGCCACTTGCGTAGGTTAATCATTATCAAGCTCGCTATTCACCCCGGTCAACACATCACCTTCGTCGTCGCTCGTTGCGCCTTTCTTGATAGCTTTCTTTGCGCGCTCCTTATCTCTGTCCCTGCCTCCATCATTACCGCCTTCCTTTTTATCGTCATCCCTGTCGCAATCCTTGCGGCTATCTTTGCCGCTACCTTTGCACCCAATTGTGTCGCTTTTCTCCGCTTTAATACCATCTACCTCTTCCCTGAAATCTATAAACGACACGGCTCTTCCTGGACCAATCTTTACCATGGTGTTCGCTTCCATGTAGCTAGCACCCGACGTCACGCGCAATAAGTTAGATTCAGCCACCACGCGGATTGGGTCCCCCACTTCAAATCCTAATTCCCGCAGCCACTTCCCCTGCAAAATAATGTAGGGGTTGTACTGTCCTGAAATAACGGAATGAGCAAGGCTCCCAATACCTGGAGGGGTACTGGCGCAGACGTTTTGAACGATTAGATTGGCAATGTAGGAAGGTTTTTCTTGGGCCGAGCTAGACTCTAGCGTATGATTCAAATCAGCCATTTTGGACTCCGTTTAGTCTATTAGGGTTAGCGACCTCTGGGTGCTGGTACACTCGGGGGTTGCGATTTTTTATACAATCAGTTCACTATTTGGGGGTTCACCTCCTCAGTTGTAAAATGTTTTTTTGATTCGTCATTGACGATGTGACGGAGTGGTTTTCACTACTGCTTAGCTATAAAGATACTTACGACGTTACCTTTAGAGCACCCCCTCAAGCCAAAATTTCTGCGCTTAACGGTTCAACAGCGGACCAATTCAAACCTAATCCCCGATTTAAATCAACCTGCTATTGTGTTTTTTGCGTGGTTACATTGCTAATCAATTGATTTTGTCACCTCGCTCTTTTTGCGTTACGCGTTATGTGGTTTTTACGTCTTTTCTCTCCAATGACAAACAATAATTTTAAACGACAA
This sequence comes from Agarilytica sp., assembly GCA_033852165.1. Lineage (GTDB taxonomy): Bacteria > Pseudomonadota > Gammaproteobacteria > Pseudomonadales > Cellvibrionaceae > Agarilytica. The sequence continues at coordinate 36,935 of JAWSUZ010000011.1, forward strand.
TTGTTTCTATGGGATTTATTTGATGCGCTGAATCGTCAGTTAATGTGAAAAATATTAGAGTGCATAATTTAATTATATTTATTGGTGCTTGTTAGTTTTATTTTTTTAGGGCTTGTAGGGAGATTTTAAACGTAGGTTAATGCGTGGCCTCCATGTTTATTTTTATCCCTCCGGAAGCGCCATTATTTCGAAAAACGGAAAAATCGGCTGAGTAACATGTACTGTATTTTGATCGCTACAAAACGGTCTTGATTCTTTTTCCTCGCAAGGGAAAACAAAAAATTCCGAATATCGCTGAAATTTAAAACAGGAACACCCCCCACTCGCGTGGGGAATACGCCAACATATTGTGACGAAAAATCACCCTACACACAGTATCGTGTGATTATGGAGATTTTAGGGTTTCAACTTAAAATAAAGAACGCGTGTACTGTCCATCATCAAAGGTAGCTTTCGTATTCACGTAACTTAGAAACCGTTTGAGGTAGTTCTTGACTCAGTAAGCTGGCTAGGAATTCCTCGACGCTGTATGGGGTTTTGAGTGCTTGCCGTTGTTTATTGAAAATATCACAGCAGGTTACAGGAGCCATATCGATTTGATAGAAGAGGAAATCGTCGGGATGAATGGCCTCGATATCATAAGGCTCCAAAGCTTCCTCTGGAAAGTTCTTCAGGTTTTTAGTAATAATTGCATCCGCATTACAGCGTATCGCGGCAGCGAGAACATGCCGATCATTGGGGTCTGGTAACTCCAGTCCGTCAATAATATGGTCGAATCCTGTGACGATAGAATCACGAACGCAGGAATTCATCATGTCACGCGCTTGCTCCATTTTCTTGCGCTCAGATTCATTTTCTTGCGTCAGAGCAGCGATCCAGCCTTCATGAATCATATCCGTCCAATTCGCTTTAAACATGTCAAATAAAGCCATTCGCATCAAAGTATCGCGCAGAGGCGCAGGATACAAAACACACGAATCTAGAACCACAGAATACTTTGCCATCTAATATCCCATCCCTTCTTCTTGTGAGAGTATTGTGAGCTCATCTAAAACCGACATTCTGTTGCGATCGATATCATGTTTGTAGGTGATGACATCGCGTAATAAAACCCGACGATGTGAACCTATTTTCCGAAAAGGAATGACATTCTTTTTCAGTAGCTTCACGAAAAAAGGTCGACTCACGTTTAATATGTTCGCGGCTTCTTGCGTACTGAGGTCTTGGTGATGCGGAACCAAGCTCACCGCATTGCCTTTTGAGATCTCGGACAACACATTTAACAACAATTGCAATGTATGCCCAGGCAGGATTAATTCGTCTTTCTCCCCCTCGCCGTCTGAACTCGAAACCGATAATATTATACGGTCGACATTCATGTATTTCGACAACTTTCGGCTCGATTCTTTTGCTTGCTCCACTTCAAAAGTGGTGGGCAGATGGACCCTGTCCTCTTTACCCATACTATTTGACCTCCGGCCATTTTGACGCGCTTTGCGTCTTTTTATAAAAAGGGATCTCGCGTCTTATCTGTGGTCACGAGGGGACCGCATAAACAAAATATTAGCATTGGTGTGTAAATATGTCTGTTCCACTTATTGTGGGGGGACACCATGGGTTCTTGTACTGTACGGCTTATCCCTGCGTATACGGGAAACACATGTGATCGCTTTTTGTACTGCACTATTCAAATGGTTTATTACAGCGTATGCGGGAATACATACCAAGAACGCCCGCTGTTGAATGCGCCCGGCTTATCCCCGCTTACACGGGGAACACTCCAAATATTAACGGTATTATCGATTGGCTGCAAAACAATACCAACCAAGACAAACAATGATACGCACGAAATATTAAACCTATAAACGCCACAACTAATAAACTCAACTCCCCTAACCATAACTTTTACGTTCTTAACAGAAACCGAAAACCATCGCTAACCCACACTTTTCAAAACTTTACAACTCCAATGCTTGACAAATGTTCTTGAATTCCACAATATCCCCCCACTCACAGATATGGACGAGCAAATTAGTAGGCACGGGCGCTAGAACACTTAGTAACTGGGTAAATAGCGAAGCCACTTTTTTGTTTTTGAATGAATGGATGTCATTATGTTAATTACGATCAATCACTATGCTGGCAGCAATCTCTTTTCTGCCCTCCCCTTATTTACTTTTTCTTCTGTCTCTAGCTCTGTGTGTTTAATAACGTGTGATCTATTTTTAGGTGGACGCTTTATTTTCAATTATCCCAACGGATACCATCTCAATCACAAGGAGCTTCGCCATGCGAAATAGCGCTGCACTTAAAATTGCACAAACGGCTTTACAAGAAATTCGATTGCTGCTGCACAGAGGAAAGAGTGAGCAGGCATTGGAGGTAGCTGAAGCGCTGCGTAACTTGCCCATTATCGAATCGAATCATGTGCAGGCTAAGACTACTCGACAAAGTATTAACCATTATTTACATCACCACCCTGACCGTAAGAGCCTATCGCATTGGCAAGATATTATTACTTACGATGATGATTACGGTATCCACGATTCTCACGAACCGAGCCTCAGTGGAGGCGCACAAGTTCTGCCCTTTGCGGTTAAATAAGCTTTCGGGCTCTTATTTTTTCTAACGCTTAATTTTTTAAACTCTTGGTTTTGAAGCTTTTTCTTTTGAAACTCTTGGTGAAGGTGCTTTCTGCTCTTTTGCCGATTATTTTTAATGGACTATTGGATTTTACAGGAATGAACAATACAAAATACGCTCTCAATACAACTCCTTCGCTTAGCTATCAGCAGGTCATTGACCAATGTAATCCAGACTCTACGCTGCCCGACGTTAAGGGTATTTCACAAAAGGTGGTCGAGGCGATCGTTGCTCGCCAGGGGCTTTTCTCGATGGAGGTTAATGACGTTGCGGAAGATCTTGGCTTGTCGGTGGAGGAGCTTCGGTATCAGCTGAAGCAGGATGGCGAGGAGTTTCGTCAATTGCGCACGCAGGTTCGCCACAATTTGGCGGTTTTGCATTTGATCGAGGGCACGTCTATCGATGACATTGCTTGTCGGCTGGGATTTTCGGCCCGCAATACTTTTACTGATGCTTTCAAACGATGGACGGGGATTCCGCCCAACCAATTTCGCAAATATTACGCTAGCTAGTGCCCTTCCATAAACCGAGCAAACACCGGTTTATGGATGAGCAATAGCAGGTGCCCTGCCCGAAACACGCCTTTGGTTGCGTTTGTTTATGAGTGGGGACTCGCTAGTTTTACCCGTTCTTCATGATTAGGCCTTTTGGCGAGCAGTCTTGCTCGCCTTTTTTTTAATCTTTTTTTATAAAAAAACAGTCTAAAAACAGGCCTCAAGAATTCCTTTTGTCGACCGAGTGACCCGGTTATGGGCGCTTGAAGCCGCATATATGATTTGTTTCCTCTAAAGCTTATGCTTATAAATAATAAGTGTTTTACTTTTTTGCCCGCCAACACTACCTTTTAAGAGTACGTTTTTTAATCACTCTCGTGTATGGGTTGTTGTATTCGCAATGGAAATCAATGGTAATTTAACGACGTCTGTTTTCCTGTCTTCGTTGGCAACGACCAGTTCTATCAATCGTATTAATAATGCTGTTTATGACCCCAGTGAGCCTGTAAGCGGCCGCTCGCAGACCCCTGAACGCCGAATCACTCCTCTTACGAAAATTTCCCAAGGTTTACGGGATGTAAACGATGGGATCAATTTGTTGCAGCAGGCGAAAAAAGGTTATGCGTCGATTAGCGATTCCCTTACGGATTTGCAGGCTTTGGCCAGTGCGGCAACGGATGAGGAGCTGACGAATGAGGAGCGTTTTACTCTGGATAAGAGGGCTCAGAAGATTAAGGATGATTTGGTTGAGAGTGTTGATACGACGGAGTTTAAGGGGACGTCTTTGTTGGATCAGGCTACTAATACGATAACGTTGGATATCAGTTTCGACGCAAGCGGTACGTTTGAGGTGGGCGCTTTTGATATTGAGTCGCTTTTTGAGGCGGTCAATTTTGATGATTTCGATTTATCGACGGCAAAAAACGCTGAGGCTTCTCTCGATATTTTGGCGTCACTGGCGACGGAGGTCGATAAGGCGGATGCCCAGATCAGTGAAAGCGCGACTCGGTTGGCAACTTATGTGGGTAATTTGGATTTTACGGATTCTGAATCGATAGGGAATTATTCACCGATCGAGATTACGATTATTGCGGATGATGTGAATTCGTTTTTACAGGGGCAGTTAGCGCGAGACGATTCTACGGTGTTGCAGGTCCACACGAACCCAGACAGCCATAAGGTTTTGGGTTTGCTGAAGAGTTAGCTTGGCTGGGCTATTGCCTGGCTTAGGTCAGTCGAGAGAGGCGACTGAGTTTATCATTACGGTCATTTTCTTTTACCACTTCTTCCACTAAGCCCGAAAGGTGTTCACTTCTTTGGTAGGGGATATGTATGTCTAGGTGAAGGTCAAAGTAGTCATCACCAAAGTACATGCGCACCACGTGACCCAAATCGAGTAATAGGTAGGATTCTGTTTTTGCCCGTACGACGACTTTTTCGGGTTCACAATACTCACGACAAACCCCGTGACGACCGTCTAGGTGCATTAGGACTTTGACGACGTTGGACGTAAGCTCTTTTAAGGCTTGGGTTGAAAACGCATCATTGTTCCGTGGGGCGAATGCACTCAGTTTGTCATTAATATCAATTACGGTCATGAAACCTGTTTCTATTGTGGTTTTTGGGTCGAGTTTTAATGGTGATTTTGTAGTCGAAACGTTGTGGTCGAGATCTTTTTTTTGAGATTATGTAATCTGTATCTCTGCGAAATTGTGTGAAAATTTAGCGTCTACGTCTCGTGCGCGCATTATAAATTCAATTTCGGCTTTGGTGAACAATACTCTGAGATATTGTCGTCATTTGCTACACTATGTCACAAACTTCGGCACACTCGACAAAAAAGAATGAAATTAACACATGAATCTATTACTTCTGGAAGGCTCTCAGTTCACATCCGAATCTTCTGCTAGAGCAAACGTTAGGCAAAGCGAACATATTCAGAACATTTTAAAGTTGTCGGTGGGCGATAAAATTTCGCTTGGTCGGGTTGATGGGCTGATGGGTTATGGCGTTATTAAAGACTTGGATGAGAAGGTGGGCATTGAGGACATTGTGCTCGATAAAACGCCACCCCCTCAGTTAAACCTCACGGTTATTCTCGGCATGCCCCGCCCTCAAATGCTGAAACGTATTTTACAAACGTTAGCGACGATGGGTGTTAAGAAAATTTGTTTTATTCAGTCGAGTCGCGTGGAAAAAAGTTTTTGGCAAAGCCCTTCTGCAACCGACCAGGCGATACACGATCAGCTTATTTTAGGCTTGGAACAAGGTGTTGCCACTCAACTACCTGTCGTTGAAAAGCATCTTAGGTTTCGGCCTTTTATTGAAGATGCGATGGAAACTCTTACCAAAGGCACCAAAAAGATTATTGCGCACCCCCACTCTTCTGAGGCGCCGGTCGCCCACAATGAGGATGAGCCTTTAAGTTTGGCGATTGGGCCGGAAGGTGGTTTTATTCGAAAGGAGGTTGAGCAGTTTGAAGCGCGCGGCTTTACTTCGATTCATTTAGGTCGGCGGATTCTTAAGGTGGAAACGGCTGTTCCGGTATTGCTCGCGAAGCTTTATTCGTTCACATGTTAATCAGGCGGCGAATTTTCTCTCTATGCCGCTCTATGCCAGGCTATACCGACTTACGCGTCTTGCATGACTTTGGCTTGCTCGGCCAGTTCTTTTTCAAAATTTTCTGCTGTTAACGGGCGGCTGCACAGATAGCCTTGGAAGTAACGACAGCCGTATTCGCGGATGTAGCGCAGTTGTTCTTCTGTTTCTACGCCTTCGGCAACGACGTCTAGTTCTAGCATGTTGCCCATGGCACTAATGGTTTCGACGAGCACCCTGTCGTTGCTGTCTTCGCTTAAATCACGAACGAAGCTTTGGTCTATTTTCAATATTGAGACGGGCAGTTGTTTTAGGTAGCTAATGGATGAGTAGCCTGTTCCAAAGTCGTCCAGGGCAAAATGAATGCCTTCTGACTTTAAGGTAAGCATGGTTTCGATGGTTTCGTCTAGGTTATGGATGACGATGCCTTCGGTGATTTCCATTTCGACCATTTCGGGCGGCACGGATTGTTGTTTGAACACTTGTATGACATCGTCGACAAACTTTGCAGATCGGAACTGACGGGGGCTAATGTTGATGCCTATTCGCATATGATTACCCCAGAGCCCTTTGTCTTGCCAAACTTTGACGTGGGCCAGGGTTTGTTCGATGACCCACTGGCCGACTTCAACAATCAAGCCTGAGGCTTCGAGCACGGGTATAAATTCGACGGGTGAGATCATGCCGCGTTCTGGATGGTTCCAACGCAGGAGTGCTTCTGCCCCCACAATTTCGCGTGTGACACTGTCTGCACGGGCCTGGAAGTGGAGGCTAAACCGGCCCTGTTCGAGGGCTCTATGCAGTTCGCCTTCCATGGCCAATACGTTGCGCGCGTTGTCGGCCATGTAACGGTTGAAGAATTGTATGGCGTTACGGCCCTGTTCTTTTACTTGATACATGGCGGTATCGGCGTATTGCAGCAGTTCGTGTACGCCTGCCCCTTGCTCGGGGAACATGACGATGCCGATGCTGCAGGTGACGTGCAGTTCGAAGTCGTTGTGATAATACGGTTGGGATATGGAGGCTTTGATGCGCTCGCCGGCTTTTTCGGTATTGGCTATGGCGGTGGCGAGGTCTGTACCGAGGTCGGTGAGGATGATGACGAACTCATCGCCACTCAATCGCACCACGACGTCGCGGGCTGCGGTAACGTGGGTGAGGCGATCAGCCACTCGCTTAAGTACGACATCGCCAACGGGATGACCCAGCGAGTCGTTGATGTGTTTGAACTGGTCGAGATCAATAAAGAGCAAGGCTCCGATGATTTCGTGTTTTTTGGATTTTTCCAGTTCTTCTTCGAGGCGTTCTAATAAGTAGCTGCGATTGGGCAGGTCTGTCAGTGCGTCATGGTAGGCCATGTGCTCCATGAGCTGCTGGGTGTTTTTCAGTTCGGTAATGTCGGAGGAAACGACTAAGGCGACGACTTCATCATAAAATTCCATGGGCATGACGTAGGTGTGCATTTGGTGTTCCATGCCGCGCCGGTCAATCCACTTTTCTTCCCATATTTGCGCGGGCTTACGCATTTTGATGACTTCTGCATCCATTTCCATCACTTCTGCTATGGAGGTCGAAAAGAAGGATTCGAATTCGCTGATGTGGGAGCCGCGCATTTGATCTGGCGTGGTGGCTAGGAAGTCTGAAAGGGCTTTGTTGGCGAAGATGTAGTAGCCGTCTCGGTTACGCGCGCCGACCCATACGGGCAGGCTGTCGATAATTTGCCTAACGTGTTCTTCACTTTTACGCAGTACGACTTCGACGGCACGGCGTTTGGCCAGTGCTAGGTCGACGGCGTCGAGTAGTTGGTTGGCGCTGCGCACGAGTTGATTGAGTTCGTCATCCCAGGATTCATGCGGGGGAACGAGTCGTTGTTCGCCTGGACTGCCGGGATTGATCGCTTTCATTTGCGATGACAGTCGGATCAGGGGTTTGGTGAGCATGTAGTAGAAGGCGATGAAGAGGAACATCACTAAGAAGAAGCTGCGAATAAAGCCGATGCTAATCAGGACGATGGACTGTTGGTAAAAGGGTTGATATGCGGTGTCCATGTCGACAACAAAGTTGATGTAGCCGATAGCTGTTTCGTTGTTGGATACGAATAAGGGGGAGCTGAAAAGTTTGAGGTCTTCGGTGAGTTGCTGTGTCCACCATACGGTTTTTGAGTCGGGGCGGCTTTTTTCTTGGGTGGCGAGTTCGTTACCCAGTGCGTCTTCGATGGTGACGGCGACGATAAAATCGTAGCGAATTAGTCCGCTGGTGACTTCGCTTGCGAGGGGGTTATCGTGGGTGTCGACAGCTCTTGCGGCTGGTGGTGTGGAAACCTCTGTTATACGTGAGATCAAGCGATTAATTTCGGTGGAGTGCACCTGATAATCGATAGACATTTGCACGACGCTCATGAATAGTCCGACGATGAGTGCGATCACCACCCCCACTTTGGCTAGTCGAAACGAAATCCCCGAAGTAAAACCTTGCACGTATACCCTTCTCTATTTAAATTCTCTGAAAGTGACCACATCATCACGTGTTTTTTGGTCACCAAGATTTCTTAATAGTAACAATAGACGCGCCACTTTTTAATCTTAGCGCTAATTATTCTAGGTTTCTGCCCGCCAACTCACATTTAGGAATATCGGTGCACCAAACTATAATAATTTACGCCGGAGTCATGCGACTAAAGTATCACCTCGCCATAATATTCGTGAATTCGCTTTGCTTATGCTGGCCTTTTCAAGATTAAAAACCGCTTCTTTACCTGTAAAACTCTGTTTATATATTGATGGCTTTGACGAGGTCCAGCATTGCTAGCGTTTCATTATTATCTTTTTGTTTCAAGCTTGTGTTGTTTAGGCCGACGTTTTCGAAGCCCATATTATCTATGCCCAATTCGTGTTCTGCGGCATTTGAGGAATGGGGGCCTGAGGGCAAGGGGGTTGAGCGATCGAGGGTTAGGCCTTCGAAATCGTAGCGGTCTTTATCGGCCAGTTGCGAGGGTGAAACCCGTTGCAATGCGCCAAAGATGGTTTCGACTCGGCCTGGATGTGTTTCTTCCCATCCACTGAGCATTTTTTTTATGGCTTGGCGTTGTAGGTTTTCTTGTGAGCCACAGAGGTTGCAGGGAATGATGGGGTAGCCTTTGTGGTAGGCCAGGTCTATGAGGTCTTTTTCTGGGCAGTTAAACAGTGGCCGTATGACGATATTGCGTTTGTCGTCGGCCAGAAGTTTGGGCGGCATGGCTTTTACGCGCCCGCCATAGAATAGGTTGAGGAATAAGGTTTCGACGACGTCGTCGCGATGATGGCCCAGGGCAATTTTGGTGGCGCCGATTTTTTCGGCAAAGCCGTATAAGGTACCGCGACGTAAACGGGAGCATAGTCCACAGGTGGTTTTACCTTCTGGTATGACGGACTTAACGACGCTGTAGGTATCTTTTTCGACGATGTGGTATTCAATGCCGAGCTTGTCTAGGTAGTTCGGCAATATGTGTTCAGGGTAGTCTGGTTGCTTTTGGTCCATGTTGACGGCGATAAGCTCAAATTTAACGGGCGATGCTTTTTGCAGAAGGCTTAGGATTTCTAGCATTCCGTATGAGTCTTTTCCGCCGGAAAGGCAAACCATTACTCGGTCGCCCTCTTCGATCATGTTGTATTCGAGGATGGCCTTTCCCACGTTATGGCGCATGCGTTTGAGCAATTGCTTGAGTGTTGGGCGGGTGTTGTGTTCTGTTGCTTCCACGTTCAAAGAGCTAACCTATTTATACCGTTTTTGACGGGCGCTATTGTACGGATTTTATCCGCTGTGTGGAAACACGAAGTTCACCCTTTGCCGCCGTTTTTCTTCTGCAGAGGAAAAGCTGTGCCGATCCCTTTGCCTATCTCTGCTGTTGAGGCAGGTTTGTTCCGTCAGTGGTGTTCAATTTGCGCCCAAACGCTCACAATTTCTTCGCCCTCCCCTTATGTTCCCTGGATTTAGCTGTGTTTTGAAAAGCAGGCATAGGTTTTGCTCTGTCTCTTACAGAATTCAATTTTTACGGGGTTTCAGCCTTAGTCGCTGACTTCGTAAACGGGTTAAAAATTAGCGGCAAGGCCGTTAGGGGAAATGTACATCGTGCTCGATTTGTCTGATAAAGATTTACTGTCTGCGTTACTCGATGCTCAACAACACCATAAGATGGTGAAGGTGTATTTGCCAGACGGCAATCAGCCCCTCAATAGCACGGTTTTGGGGTTTGACTATTTCGAGCGCTCGATTCTGCTCGATTCGTTGACACCCCCACTGGGTAAGCAAAAGCTCAAAACTTTGGAAAAAACGCCCTTTTGGATTCAGTTGCGCCACGAGAATCGATACCTCAATCTTTTTTGTGTGGTGGATGAGTATCAATATGATCTTTACACCTTAAAAATACTCCAGCACGAGTTCACGGATAATCAACGCTGGTTTTCGCGTATTCGCTTCGAGGTGAGAAAGGGGCCGCAGCTCTCTGTCGACCTTCCTCATGAGCTGCCTATTAAGGGCTACATTCGAGACCTCAGCGCTCACGGTGCGTTGGTGGAGTTTTATGGTAATGATATTCGCGATCAACTTGAGGACAGGAAGGTATGCGATTGCCGTTTGCGCTTTAATGAGTTGTTTGATGTGGCGTTGAAGGCTGATATCAAGCAGCTGACGTTTGCGAGACGACCTTCTTGCCATTCTCAACTGCGTTTGATGTTTACTTCTCATTCCAGCGTGACGTTTAGTCAGTTGGAAAATTTTATTGAAGCTTTTAATGAAGAGCCCTATTCCCATTTGTTTGCGAATAAGTCGATGTTTAAACAAGCGCATATTGCTTAAAAGATGGGGGACGGGAGACGGGAAAGGAAAAAGAGGGAGACGGGCAATAGGGGACGGGAAAGGGAAAAGAGGGGGACGGGAAACGGGAATAGTAAGAATATAACGGGGCGGTGTCATATTGCGTGGTAGGCGCTAGAATGGGCGACACGATTTTTACTTCCGGAATTCCTTAGGCTGCCTTGTGACCGATCAACGATTATCCTCTGAAGAAATACTTGCCCTCGATAAACAACATGTATGGCACCCCTACTCGCGCTGTAATAGTGATTTGCCGATATTCCCGGTGGAATCTGCTGATGGTACGCATATTACGTTGACTAGTGGTGAGCGGCTTTACGATGGGATGTCTTCTTGGTGGAGTACGATCCATGGTTATAATCACCCGGAATTGAATGCGGCGGCGACTGGCCAACTTTCTCGTATGTCTCATGTTATGTTTGGTGGGCTGACGCACGAACCGGCGGTAAAGCTTGCTCAAACTTTAGCGAAGCTTAGCCCGGCTGGATTGGAACAGGTTTTTATTAGTGACTCAGGTTCTGTTGCGGTCGAGGTCGCTTTGAAAATGGCGCTGCAATATTGGAATTCGCTTGGAGAACAACGGCAGTCTTTTCTGACGGTTAAAAACGGTTACCACGGCGATACTTTTGCGGCGATGTCGGTTTGTGATCCGGACACTGGGATGCATTCTCTTTACGCTGATTTCGTCCAAAAAAATCATTTTGCTCCTGCGCCGCAAAGTCCTTTCGGCGGTGATTTTATCGAAAGCGATTTGGATGAGCTGACTCGGCTGGCCCACGCTCATCAAGGCGAAATCGCCGCTATCATTATTGAACCTATCGTCCAGGGCACTGGCGGTATGCGTTTTTATTCTCCAGAATATTTAACACGCGTGCGGGCGTTGTGCGACGATCTCGGTCTGTTATTAATCGCTGACGAAATCGCGACGGGCTTTGGCCGCACGGGGAAGTTATTCGCCTGTGAACACGCGGGTATCTCCCCGGATATTCTTTGTGTCGGAAAAGCCTTAACCGGCGGTTACATGAGCCTAGCCGCAACGCTGTGTAGCGAAAAGGTGGCCACGACGATTTGCGAAGGCGAAGCTGGTGTTTTTATGCACGGCCCAACGTTTATGGCCAACCCTCTCGCGTGTGCTATCGCCAATAAAAGCCTAGAGCTGTTAATTAAAAATGACTGGCAACAACAGGTAAGTAACATTGAAAGCTGGTTAACGAAGGGCTTAGCTCGTTGCACCGAATTGGATAGTGTCGCAGACGTGCGCGTGCTCGGCGCTATTGGTGTTGTGGAACTTAAGCACCCTGTCGATATGAAAAAAGTCCAACCGTTGTTTGTGAAGCACGGAATATGGCTACGTCCGTTTGGAAAGTTAATTTACACGATGCCTCCCTATATTTCTTCTGAAGAGGAGATTTCGTTTTTAACCCAGGGGATTTTTGATGTGTTGACGGATGAAGAATTTGCGGTGATTGACTAAACCAATATTTTCTCTTCATAATCAGGTGGCTACTGGCAACAATTTTAAACCGCCATCTTCACATCACCCGATATCTTTACTTGGAATAACCGGGCGCCCGTAGCACCCAGCGCTGCAAATCTGATATTTTTGAATTCGCTTCCGCCAACCGCAGTTTGTCGACGAACACGAATTTAAATTCTGGTTTAGAATAAAGGAAAAAATCCGCACGTCAATGTAAATTCAAAGGGTACACTGCTCGCACAGTTTTACCTCCATTAGAATATTCCATGGTCGAGCAAAGACGTTTCAACAACGGTAATCCACGCCCATGAGATTCCGAGTTCTCATCCACGCTCTCAACAAAATTCGAATAATCAAATCCCTTACCACTATCCGTTAAAATCAACTCCACATAGTTGGATTCAGCCTTGTTAAAGCTAAATTCAAGATCAATACAATGTCCCTGAATATTCTTCAAACGCTTGGCCCGTAAACGATAATATTCCTCAAATCCATCAGCGGTATTCTTAAGACTCGAACTCAGACCCAAAACGCCATGCTCCAAGGCATTACTGTACAACTCGCTGACAATTGTAAATATCTGCTCCCGGTGAAGTTCTATTCCCTGAATCCCTCCCACAAAAACCATGATTTGATCAACGATGCTCGTATTCGATAGCTCTTCGTTTTCCAATCGCATTGTAAAGCGCCATGGAAAGGAATCGGCCTCGTGAAACTTCTCCTTAATATTGACCACTTCATCCGTTTCTCTATCGCGGTGCTCTAGTTCGCCCGCTTTAATCTCGACAACGGAAATATCATCATTACGATCACCGGCTTCATAAGCATGGACTCGATCTATCAACGCTTGTAACAGGTTTTCTTCTCCTGACAACAAGACTTCTTTGATTCCATCGATACCAAACTCCTCTCCGTCTTGGTTCGTCGCTTCATTAACACCATCGGTGTAAATATAAAACGTATCGTTATCACTCAATTCTAGAAGTAAAGGTGTTTCATCAAACTCCTCTTCCTCCAAAATACCCAGCGGCATATATTCAGAAGGAATGTGCTCGATGGTTTGAAGGTCTTTGTTGAATCGAAGTACGTCGTTCATTCCACCCGCCCACAACGAAAGCGAGCGACCTTTGCTGTCGAGATAACAAATTGCGCAACAGAAAAACATGTTTTCCGGCAACAGTTCAACCAATGACCGGTTAATATCTTTCGCGAGCAACCCCACACTTGTTTGTAAGGCCGACAAACGATAAAAGATCTCCGTCACGGGCAATGTGCCAATCGATGCGGCCAATCCATGTCCGGTAAAATCACCCACTAAGCTATACACACCGCCAGAGGGAGACGGTGCTTCTAAGGCTATGTCACCATTAAACATCGACATTGGCGAGGTGTATTTTTTTACGTTTGTACAATCTGTTTTTACGCGATGCGCGCCACGTTCAAAAATCCTTTCGACGATGACGTGCTCTCGATCCATCACTTGTTTATGGTATTCGAGCTGTTTATTTGCACGAGATAAGGAAACATAGAGCTCTCGTGTACGGCCATGGGCATTTATTTTTGCTAATAATACGCTGACATTCACGGGCTTCGGCACAAAATCATCACCGCCCGCATCAAGGCATTGAGACAATACGTCGAGATCATCCATCGCGGTCACAAAAATGATCGGCACAAATCGATCCGGGTGCTCTTTTTTGATGCTCTCTGTGGCCTGCATCCCATCCATATGAGGCATGGATACATCCATTAAAATCAAATCAATACTTTCATCTTCTCGAATAGCTTCGCACGCTTCTATTCCGTTTTTTGCCTCTAGAAATTCGTAACCTTCATCCATAAGAATACAACCGAGTAATTCTCGGTTATATTCATGGTCATCGACAATCAGTATTTTCATAATTCAATTTTCGACTTTCGGTTTGCGACCTTCGATTTTTTGATTTAAGAAATATCGAACTTTTTGTCAAAGCGCGAGATACTGAATATTTTACGAATTTGTTCGTTGGTATTCACCAGTTTCACTTTCGTTTCTTTCTTTTCAAAAAAACTACGGGAGTTAATCAGCATTCCCAACGCCGAACTGTCGATATAGCGTGTATTGCTAAAGTCTATATTGACAATTTTCGACTTTACCTCAGTCAACGCTTCATAACACTTTCGAAACGGACCAACCGATTCGAAATCAAAGCGTTCATCCAGTTTAATTGTTACTCCACCACTTTCAGATTGTTCTAATCGAATAGACAAAAGACTACCTCCAATTCATGTTCATTAGCATCATTTATCGTTTGCACTGCATACTCTTTCATTAGTCATTTGTGTACGAGGAGACGTTCGCAAGCTAATACAGTTCAATATCATCACCTGCATTTTGCTCTGCTACTCCAAGTGAAAAATCTTTAACATTGTTAAGTTCTTGTAACACGGCTTCCAAGGCTGCCGATATACGCTGTTCACTCGTGATTTTGCTCTGATAGACCGCCAAGGTCTCAACCACATAATGGGACGATGAAGTGATGTGTTTTGCGTATTGCGCCACGCGATCTGCCGATTGTAGAGCGGTGACAGCACGGCTCACCTCTGCATTAATTTCTTCTCCGATGGCGGCGCCTTTTTCAACGCTATGCCCAATTTTTTCATTAACACGTTCTAACTCACTAAGCATAGCATCGAGATGACCTTTCGCATCAATTGCTATATTCATATCCAGCGATGCAATTTCCCCGACAACTTTTTCAACATTTGTCACGGTCGCTTTCGCGGTTTGCGCGCGCTCTCGAATTTGTTCGCTTAGTTCATTGGAGGTTTGTGAAAGTTTTCTCACTTCGTCGGCAACTACGGCAAAGCCTCTTCCTGCTTCGCCCGCCCGCGCGGCTTCAATCGCGGCATTTAGTGCCAATAAGTTTGTTTGATCGGCAATGCCTCTAATAGAGTCAATCAAACCAAACATGCCGTCTAAGTGTATTACCATGTCTTGTATATTGTGGACGGCCAGTACGCTCTTTTCGCTGATATCAACAAATAGTTTCACATAATCGTCAAGGATCTCGCCCACTTCATTTGCAAATTGTTTTAGCGTGACTTCGTCTCCATCGGATTTTGAAGAGGAGAGCTGATCAACAATCCCCATCATCAAATCTTTGCCCGCATTGGCCGAATCTGACAGTCCTTGGAAACTTGTGTGTAATCTAATACTAGAATCTTCGACTAAATGCTGAATTTGATTGGCGACATCTTCTAGGTCTTTACACACTGGGGTAAGCTTTTCATCAAGCGCACCAGTCACATCTCGCAACAATCCAATAGAGACCTCTTGGTCATCTTGATCATCATCTAGGTTGTCTGTTTGAGAATAAAATAGAAATGCGGCAACACCCACCAAAAACGGAGACACCAATGCCGCCGCCAAGTGTGATTCAAGCCAGTAACTAATCCCAATACCCACAACCGATATGACAAAGAGCACTCCCACCCGAGACCAATGGTTTTGCACTAGTCATCTCCAGTTTTTTTCGAGAAAATAAGGACTTACCGTTATAGCCTAGTCGTGGTTCGCGGGCTTCGCCAGTATGGCTTATGCCCTAAAAAGACAAACGAGCCGCCAATTTCAGGGCGTATTTTAGGAGGATGAAGAATGTGGGCGTTATGCGGGCTGTCGAGACGAAAAAGCCGCCTGGGCGGCGGCTTTTTACATGTTTGGAACTGCGCCAATTTTTGCTCTGGGAGTTTTATTGCGGGACACTCAGGGCTGTTTGTTAAGCTACGCCTTAGGCTATTTTTTATGAACGCTCCGAAGCACTCTGGGCAGTTTATTTCGAAGCGTTCTAGGCCGTTGAACTACGTTTACTTATAAGGGGCGAATGCCAACCGCTCGGCGTACTTTATTCATTAGCGGTACGCTATATTCTCGTGCTTTTTGGGCGCCTTCTTGAAGGATTTTCTCTATCGATGAAGGGTCTTCCATGTAGGCTTGGTAGCGTTCACGTGCTGGTGCTATTTCTTGATTAACAAGTTCAAACAATTGTTTTTTAGCTTCGCCCCACGCTATGCCATTTTCAAATGCCTTGTGCATTTCGGCGGTTTGACCTTCTGTTGCAAACGCTTTCCACACTTCGAATACGATTGAGTCTTCTGGGTCTTTGGGTTCACCCGGCTCTAATAAATTGGTTTTGATTTTATTGATGTGCTTTTTCAATTGTTTTTCGGTTAAAAAGATCGGAATCGTGTTGTTGTAACTTTTACTCATTTTACGACCGTCTAAACCTTTTAGTACCGCCACTTTGTCGTCGACTACGGCTTGCGGTAAAACAAATATTTCTCCGAAGTGGTGATTAAAGCGCTGGGCAATATCTCGCGCCATTTCCAAATGTTGAGTCTGGTCGCGGCCAACAGGCACTTTATGGGCGTTAAAAATCAATATGTCTGCGGCCATCAGAACAGGATAGCTGTATAAGCCCATGGTGACGCCAAAATCGGTGTCTTCACCATCTTCTGCATTTTTATCCACGGCGGCTTTGTAAGCGACTGCGCGATTCATTAGCCCTTTGGCTGTCATGCATGAGATTGTCCAAGACAATTCGCTAATTTCAGGTATATCTGACTGACGGTAAAATACGGTTTTATCAGGGTTTAAACCTAGCGCGAGCCAACTCGCGGCGATTTCTTTTGTCGACTGATGGATATGATCCGGGTCGTGGCATTTAATCTGAGCGTGTAGATCCGCGAGGAAGAGGAAGGATTCAACATTATCGTCTTGGCTGGCTGCAACTGCAGGTCGAATCGCTCCGACATAGTTGCCTAGGTGTGGTGTGCCTGTGGTCGTAATTCCTGTTAGGACTCTATTATTGTTCATGTTTTCTCCGGCTCGCTCTATGTGTTCTACGCGCGATTTTCTATTCGCGAAAAGGGCCGCATGATACCGCTGAAGATGTGAATTGAACAGGAAAGTCGCTTACGTGTTGAGATTAGGCGAATGCTTGGGCGGTTCGGCCAAGGCCTCAAACACGCCCCGATACCCAGTCGATACATTTTTGAGTAGAAAAGCCGATACCGTTGGTACGACAACTTTTGGGTTCTGAAGCATACCGAGTACTTTTTTGACCATCGATTGCGCTTCTTGCTCAATATCAACAGAGCTGTGATACAGGTAATCACTTGTGAAAACTTCTGGGTATACCAGGCGGTTCGGTAATAAGGGTATGCAGCCACTTGCCACTGCCTCTAATACTGAAAGCCCCTGAAAGTCGTGGATAGACGTCGACAGTACGTAGTGAGAACCTGCTAGCACTTGTTGGTATTCGCCTTTGGACTCAATATAGCCCCACTGCCCCAGCCAATTTCTTTCGGTTAACTGCTTTTTGATCGCTTCGAATTCCTTGGGTTTGCTGCGAAACGATTGTCCGAGAATATGAAAGGTAAAGCTCTGCTCGGATGGCAGTGCGTTGATGAAGGCGAGTAGGCGATCCGGCCCTTTGTCGTATTCCCAGCGGTGGTTCCAGACAAACGTGGTGGATTTTGGATCTGTTGGCTGGGTTCTGCCATCCCGTTTTTGCTGCTCTGGTTGTTTTGCCTCTGGTTGTTGCGGCCCTGCTTTTTGCACCTCTGAAAGCAACCCCACCGGGACCACACAGGATTTCCCCCGCAATAGCTTAGGAATATTATTGGGAATGCCGTCAGGGAGTTTTTTCATTAGTTCACTGACGCCGGTGAGAAAGGTTTGTCGATTAAAGTCACTGTTAAAGCACAGGCTATCGGCAGCAAGTGCACTGTAGATCTGCACCATTTGAGGCTCGACGTTTTTTTGCCCTGCACTTTTCAATGCTGCACTCGATTCAGCTAGGCCCTTATTTGCTTTTTTGGGAGCGCTATTTTTTGCTCCTTGGGTACTCTCTGAAAGTGGGTAGGCAAACTGATTTTCATGAAAGTAAAGCAAGGTGGGAACACTGCACAGGCTTGGTACTAGACCGCGCAGGGTTGCCAAGTCGACCATTGAGGTTGCAATGCAGAGATCGTAAGGCTGGGATATTACGTTTGCGGTGTCTTCACTTTGTGACCAGGTGAGGCTATTACCGCGTATACGCCAGCTAAAATAACGGGCAGGCAAGGTCAAGGTGGTCCAGTTATGTTCAGGAAATGCCTGATAAAGACCTTTACGCCAATAGGCATGGCTTGCGGCGTCATAGGCCGATAGCAGGAGAATTTTCACGAACTTAGGCCAATGACGATGAAAACTTTAGCTCTCGGATTTCAGGATGTATGCGTCAAAACCTGCCTGACACAAGAGATGCGCAGCGATGTCAGCTCTGCTGCCGGCATCATCTGGAATCACATATGCGCTGGCCTTTGCCAGTTCAAGCATTGAGCTACGTAAGCGAGACAAGGGAACGTTGATACTGCCGGACACATGGAACATGCGATATTCTAGCGGCATTTTGACATCAATGATTTTATGGGGCTTGTCTAGAGACTCCAGTTCGTCCGTTTGTAAATATTGTAATATCGGCGCTTTGAGTAACGATTCAAAATCTTCTGCATCGAGCTTTTTCAAATGCCCATCTTCAAGCATGGTGATGGTGGCATTGCGTGACGTGTCTCCGAGCAAGGCTTCTTCACCAAAATAATTGCCGGGTTCTAGAATTACATCGACGCTCTCGGAACGATTGGTAACGTGAGCAAGGCCCGAGGCCAGCACATAAAAGAAATCGCCTTTGGCTCCCTCTTTAACGGCTATATCTCCCTTTTTTACAGCGATGTCTTTAAAGCGAGAAAATAATTCCTGTACTTGGGTCAGCGGAATTCGAGTGAATAGAGGTGATTGCAATAAAGACGACATCCAGTCGGTGGCATCTTCGTCGGCAATGCTGCTGACCTCGATTTCACCGGTAACCATCAAACTGGACTCTACTTCACTCTCTTTCTGGTCGTAAGCATAGGCTGCCGATTCACTCCAGGCAACGATACGATCGAGGACTTCGGCCTCGATAGAAAATACTTTCACTTGGGATTTAGCAATACACGAGCAACGCGTAGGCGATTCCGGATTTAAGGGGTTCGCAACAATCTTCCGATTGGATTCGACTGGAGTCGACACATAAGCGGAGTCAATCAGGTCCACTCGGCCTGAAATCAAATAGAACCGCTCGGCTACGGAGCGCCCGCGCTTAAATAACATTTCGCCTTTATAGAAACTCTTTTCGGCAATTTGCCCCAAAGCATCTTCGAGATACTTATCATCGATTTCGCTAAACGGTACATATTTTTTTAAATCACTAAGTTCCAATACGCTTCCTCACGCTGAGAGTCACCAGGCTAACCTTCTAAAGAGGTTTTTATAGAGTATGGTCAATAAATTTAGCTTTTTCCGAGGACTTTTTCACGCTTACGGCAGATTAAATAAAAACGTGCTCAACAATCGCTTTGTTGGCGTCTAGACCTCGGGTACTGGCCCGTTCAGGCCGTTGTTATCATTGTTTCACTGTTATAGAAACGCTTCAACAACTGAAATAGTGTTTGTAGGTCTCTGGTGCCCGCTAGCTCGCGAGTGGAGTGCATGGCAAATGTCGCCACGCCCAAATCCAAGGTTTTAACCCCGACATTTGAAGCAGTTATGGGACCTATTGTGCTCCCACAGCGCATGTCGGCCCGTGTCACAAACATTTGTAACGGCAATTCCGGTTTCATTCGCGCCAAGCGCTTTAAAAACGACGAGCTGTGAGATGACGTGGCATAGCTTTGCTTCGCGTCAAACTTAACCACAGGGCCTTGGTTTAAGAGCGGTCCGTGATTGTCGTCATGCTTGCTGGTGTAGTTCGGGTGTATGCCGTGAGCATTGTCTACGGACAAGAGCATGGAAGCTCTTATATTAATTTGCCTTTGCTCTGCATCGGGGTATATCCGCGTCAATAAATCTTCTAGGACGGTGCCATTGGCGCCCACATCGGATTGACTGCCGACTTCTTCATGGTCACTACAGATCAGTATTGAGCTGTATTTTGTGTCTGATTCAATGAGCGCTAATGCACCGATAAAAGAGCTGAGTAAATTATCTAAGCGCGCTCCGGCAAAAAAATCGTGCTTTAAGCCCACGACAGACGGCGGTTGTACGTCGTAAAACATCATGTCGAAGTCGAGCACGTCTACCGCGTCATTACAGCCATCGGACTGTAATTTTTCGAGTAACAATTTGCGAAAACAAAATTCCTCTTCACCCTTCGCCCCATTCTTAGCCCCACCCTGCCCCTGAAACAAAATCGGATTTAACTGGGTTTGAGGATTTACGGTGCGGTTTTTATTGGCTTCGCGATCGAGGTGAATAGCCAAGCTTGGTATGACGGCGATAGGGTCTTTAAAATCAACCAATGCAGACTTCAACGCGTTATCGGCGTCGAGATAACACACGCGTCCAGCAATCGATAAATCACGATCAAACCACGGGTTTAGTAAAGCGCCGCCGTAAACCTCGATACCTAATTGCTGGTATCCCTTAACGTTTTTTTCTGGTTGAGGCTTTACTTTCAGGCAAGGGCTATCGGTATGTGCGCCAACTAAGCGTATGCCCGCTGCCGAATCTTTTTCACCGAGGATAAAGCCGACGATCGTCGAATCGGAACGGGTGAAATAGTATTTACTGCCTGCTGTGAGCTGCCAGGTCTGATCTTCTTTCAACTGGCTGAAGCCCGCCTCGCTTAGCAATGCTGCTAGGTTAGCAGTAGCATGGTAAGGCGATGGAGATGCCTGAAGAAACGTTAAAAACTTGTCACAAACGGCGCTATCAGACATAAGAGGATCTTTACATTGGTCAACATTAAAGGAGAAGTAATATAAGCACGGTGCCTAATATCATGCGATAAATCACAAACGGCAACATTCCCATTTTATTAATAAAACTCAAAAAATAGTAAATACAAATATACGCGCTCACTGCGGAGATTAGAACTCCCAAGCCAATACTGAACCAATCCACCGATTCCTGCCCGATTAG
Organism: Agarilytica sp.; assembly: GCA_033852165.1. Lineage (GTDB taxonomy): Bacteria > Pseudomonadota > Gammaproteobacteria > Pseudomonadales > Cellvibrionaceae > Agarilytica. The sequence continues at coordinate 57,981 of JAWSUZ010000011.1, forward strand.
CGACGCGCCTTTGTATGATCCACTTAGGAGTATCACGGGTATCGAAAGGAGAAAGGAGAAGCGAGCGGCGTCCATTCTTGTAAACCCTAACAACAGGGCTGCGGTAATGGTGATGCCTGATCGAGAAGTACCGGGAATAATGGCAATAGCCTGGGCGATGCCAATGATCAAGGCGGAAATAACTGTCATTTGAATTAGGTTTTTGGTGCGTTTATCTGCGTTCCGGTCAGAGAACGCAAGCAGTAATCCAAATATGATCGTGGTGGCTGCAATAACGGCTGTAGAGCGCAGATGATTTTCAACAATATCATCCATTAACAAGCCAAATAGACCTGCAGGTATTGTCGCAAGAGCAATAAGCCAGGCTAAGCGCCCGTCATCGTTGGTGCCCTTTCCCGCTACGGACAATGACCAGCCCACCACTAGTGCGGCAATGTCACGACGAAAATACAAGACAACCGCACTTAATGTACCGACGTGTACAGCAACATCAAAAGCCAAGCCTTGGTCGGGCCAGCCGAAAATTTCTTTCGGTAATATGAGGTGAGCTGAACTGGAAATGGGCAAAAATTCAGTGAGGCCTTGAACTAAAGCCAATACAATAACGTGGAGAATTTCCATAGAACAATCTTTAATCAAGGGTTGGGCGTAGGTTGAAACTTAACGTGTAACTCAATTTTGAGTGCGAATTCGGGTGCGTTTTTCCCAGGCCACTTCGTTACGTAGATATAGGGGTTCTATTTCAGAACTTTTTGTTTCTCTGAGCGCGAGCTTAAAACTATCGTCGCTCCACAATGAAAGCAGGTGCTCTGCGTGAGGCAACTCTTCGGAGTAACACGCTGTGCAATCGTCTCGGTTAACACTCGGCAACTGAAAGCCATGACCGATACCGATGGCAGTTCCGCTTACAGACTTCAATCCTATATTGAATTGTTCTGGTGATGAAACTGCCGGCGGTAAAACTTCTGTGAGTAAGCCGTTTTGATGAGTATAGGTTGCCCAGTAGACTTCGCCCATTCGGGCGTCTAAACAGCTGACTAAGGTCGCATTTTCGGTTTTAGGCCGACCAATTAAACCTTGAGCCATCACTTCTAATGAGTTGGCTCCAATAAGCGGTATATTCGCGCCGTACGATAACCCTTGCGCCACCGACAGGCAGATACGAATACCGGTAAATGATCCGGGCCCCAGGGTTACTACGATCGCATCTAGCTGTTTGAGGGTAATCTCGGCTTCGTTCAGCAATGCATCCACCATCGGCAACAACGCTTGAGCATGAGATCTTGGAATATTACAAACTTGGGAGGTGATTTGCCCTCGTTGATTGAGGGCTACTGAACACCGCTCAGTGGAAGCATCAATAGCAAGAACGGTGTAGGCTGAAATGGACATATTAGAACGTTGATTGGTTTGCTGGACTTAACCGGCTTATATTACCGAGATGAATTAGAACTTTAATGCGGCCTTCACTTTGGCTTTGATGTCGTCCAATGAGCCAACGCCATTAACACGAGAGAATGTAACGCCATCAACTGCTTGGTAAAACTTAACTAAGGGTTCTGTTTGGTCGTGATAAACACCTAAACGACGACGTACTGTTTCTTCTTTGTCATCTTCACGCTGAATGAGGGGCTCGCCCGTTTCATCGTCTTTACCTTCAACCTCTGGCGCGTTGTGTTCAATGTGGTAGATGCGACCTGAAGATTCGTGAACGCGGCGCCCACTTAAACGCGCAACAATTTCGGCATCTTCGACAAAGATTTCCAACACATTGTCGATACTTACACCTGATGAGGCCAATGCTTCTGCCTGTGGAATCGTGCGCGGAAAGCCGTCGAGAAGGAAACCTTTCGCACAATCGTCTTGGGCGATACGATCTTTAACCAAGTCTATAATTAAGTCGTCAGAAACTAACGCTCCAGAATCCATAACACCTTTTACTTTTTCCCCAAGCTCTGATCCCGCTGCGACTGCTGCTCGTAGCATGTCACCCGTTGAGATCTGCGGAATACCGTACGATTCCATCAAAAATTTGGCTTGCGTGCCTTTACCAGCACCGGGAGCTCCTAAAAGTATTACGTGCATGAGGATTCCTCTTATTTAGTTCATGTTCAACCCTTTCGGGTTTACGGCACAAAACGGATTTGTTTACGAAAATGTAGTTTACGCTGAGATTATATTCACGATTTCAACTCTTATAAGTCCGTATGTGCCCTATTGGCGGCATACAATACACATCCAAAGATTGATTAACAAGGATTTACTAGGGGCATTCAACAGGCGTAGAGTTTTCGATAAACGCGAACCCCTTGCACGAGGTTTACTCGCGTTCTTTTGCTTCGCGCCAAAAGGCTTCTAGCTGATCAGAAGTGTGCTTCGATTCTCCATTTTCAGTCATGCGTTCATGTACATGGGTAAATCGAGATTGGAATTTTTGATTGGCTTGACGCATGATCTCGTCGGGATCTCTACCAAGGTGCCGAGCAAGGTTCACGCAGGTGAACATGAGGTCGCCCAATTCACTCGCGATGTGATCAGAATCTCCCGATTCGAATGCTTCTTGTAATTCGCCAAATTCTTCCCCAACTTTATCGAGAACTTGAGTACTTTCTTTCCAATCAAAACCCAGTTTTGCGGCACGCTTTTGTAACTTTGCAGCTCGGGTTAATCCGGGAAGTGAATTTGGAACATCATCAAAAACGCCTTTATCCCCTTTGGATTCTCGTTCGGCTTGTTTGATGTTTTCCCAGGAGGCTTTAATCGCGGCATCATCCATGACATTGTTGGGGTCACGCTGACTTTCAAGCGTTCCATCCGGAAAGACATGAGGATGACGACGTACGAGCTTAGACGTTAAGCCATGGACAACATCGTGAAAGGAGAAGCGTGACTCTTCACTGGCAAGCTGGGTATAAAAAATAACTTGAAACAGTAAATCCCCAAGTTCTTCTCGAAGATGATCAAAATCTTCATTTTCAATAGCATCCACCACCTCATAGGCTTCTTCTATGGTGGATGAGGTAATGGATTTATAGGATTGTTTAATATCCCAGGGGCAACCGGTCTCAGGGTCTCTCAGTCTGCTCATTAGATAAATGAGATTTTCCAGGGAGTACTCGGTGGTAGGCATAGGAATCTCAGTTTTCTCGACGTACTGAAGAGATATTCGGCAAGTGGTTTAATTTAGCGAACACACGGCTGAGTGTACCCAAATCTGAAATTTCGATAATCAGCAACATTTCAACGGTGTTCCGCTCTTTAAAGGACTCTGTTTGCATGGCGCTTACGTTTATCTTTTCTCGGTCCAACAATGTGGTGATATCACGCAATAAACCATGTCGGTCAAATGCTTCTATTTTTATTTTGACTGCGTATAATTTATTGGGTTTATCTGCCCAATCAACAGAAATAATCCGTTCAGGTTCTTCTGACTGAAGCTGCAGTACGTTGGGGCAATCTTTTCTGTGTATCGAGACACCCCGCCCTACCGTGATATAGCCCGAAATACTGTCGCCCGGAATGGGTTTACAGCATTGAGCCAGGGAAGACAGAAGGTTGCCGACGCCATCAATATAGACTTCCGCGCTTCCATCTTGATTAACAGCTCTCCCAACAAGGGAGGTAACCGCTTTTTGCGGGTCTTTAATATTGAACAAACGCTGCGCTGCGCCCATGACTCTTTCAACGCTAATATCGGCCGTGCCCACTGCCGCGTATAAGCTTTCTAGATCTTTCAGGTTCAGTTTTTTGGCTAAGGCTTCGTAATCGAGATCTTTTACCGCCAAGCGCCGGAATTCATGATCGAGCAACGCCCGGCCATCTTCGATATTTTGGTCGCGGTCCTGAAGTTTGAACCACTGCTGCAGCCGACTACGGCCTTTCGAGGTGGTCACATATCCCAGTGCAGGCGTTAACCAATCTCGACTGGGTGCGGCGTGCTTGCCAGTTAGAATTTCAACTTGGTCTGCTGTTTTGAGTGAGTGGTTGAGCGGCACAATCCGCCCATTCACTTTGGCACCCCGACAATGAATGCCGACGTCGGAGTGAATTCTGAAAGCAAAATCGACTGGCGTCGCTTGTTCAGGCAAGTCAACAACATGACCTTCTGGCGTAAATACGTAGATTCGGTCTTGCGCAATACCATTCGGAAGATTGTCTCCCCAGGGGCTGCCGCTGCCACCCACGTCGTCGTGCCATTCAAGTACTTGCCGAAGCCACTCTATTTTTTGTTCGTAACTATCAGACCCTGAGTCTTCACTATCCGTGTCTTTATATCGCCAATGAGCGCAAACGCCAAACTCAGCTTCTTCGTGCATGGTTCCCGTACGAATTTGTACTTCCAGCACACGATTAGCTGAGCCTTGCACCGCTGTATGTAAGGAGCGATAACCATTTTCCTTTGGGTTGGCAATATAATCGTCAAATTCATTGGGGATATTTCGCCATAGCGCATGTACGATACCAAGTACTGAGTAACAGTCCCGCTCGCTATCAACAAGAATTCGAACCGCTCGAATATCATAGACTTCTGAGAAGTCGATGTTCTTACGACGCATTTTTCGCCAGATACTGTATATATGCTTTACGCGCCCACAGACTTCAGCTTCGATATTTTCTGCCGCCAATTTCTGCTCGAGAACGTCTATTACGCCTTCGATGTAGACTTGTCGGTCGAGGCGTTTTTCGTCTAGCAGTTTGGCTATATATTTGTAGTCATAGGGTTGCAGATAGCGGAACGCAAGATCTTCCAACTCCCACTTGATATGCCCTATCCCTAAACGGTGAGCGAGAGGCGCATAGATATCGGATACTTCTTTAGCAATTTTTCGACGCCGTTCGGTCGATGCATTTTTGATGGAGCGAATAGCACAAGTTCGTTCAGCCAATTTGATCAGCGCGATACGTACGTCGTCGATCATGGCCACGAGCATCTTACGTACGTTTTCTGCTTGCTCTTCACTTTGCAATCCGAATACGGCGCTATCGCTATGATTTGAAAGTGCACTTATCGAGGCCATTCTGATTACACCTTCGATCAGGTTGGCGACAATCTCTCCAAATTCCTTCTTGACGTCCTCAATGGGAAGCTTACTTTCACGCACGCTTCGGTACAGAATCGCTGCGACAATGGTGTCCTGGTCCATTTGCAAATCTGCCAGGATGTCAGCCATTTCGATACCGGCTGAAAAAGTGCTGTAACCAGTCCCCCATCCGGCAATATTATTGCCTGGGTCTTTTTCGACCTTGTACGACCAATCACAAGCTTTCGCCATAACCGATTTGTCGGACTCACCGAGATGGGAGGAATCACAGACCTTATCTAACCAAGAGGATGTATCTAAACCACCTTGATCGTTGATAGGGTAATCTTCGCGAACTTTAACCATGCTATGCCTACAGCTCTACGATTGAAAAACGCCGGAGGACAAGTAACGATCCCCTCTGTCGCAAACAATAGCGACGATAATCGCATTTTCTGTACTTTGGGCAACATCTAAAGCTGCAGCCACTGCTCCACCTGAAGATACACCGCAAAAGATGCCTTCTCGCTGAGCTAAAGCACGCATGGTATCTTCAGCTTTTTTCTGGGACATACTCACCACCGAATCAATATTCTTATCGTCAAAAATTGCTGGCATATATTCTATTGGCCAGCGGCGAATACCGGGTATTTTGGCTCCGTCTTCTGGCTGTAAACCGATTATTTGTATCTTCTCATTCTTCTCTTTCAGGTATCGTGAGGTACCAACTATTGTCCCGGTAGTGCCCATAGCACTGACAAAGTGGGTAATACGACCGTCGGTTTGACGCCAAATTTCCGGCCCCGTTCCCTCATAATGAGCAATTGGGTTATCGTCGTTGCCAAATTGGTCTAAAACCCGCCCTTTACCGTCCCTTTCCATCTGCTTGGCCAAGTCTCTTGCACCTTCCATTCCTTCTTCAGGCGAAACGAGGATCAAGTCGGCGCCGTACGCTCGCATCGCATCTTTGCGTTCTTGGGTCGCGTTATCGGGCATGATCAAAGTAATGTTATAGCCTTTAATCGCGGCGGCCATCGCAAGGGCGATGCCTGTATTTCCACTGGTAGCTTCGATAAGACTGTCACCTTCGGTGATATCTCCCCGTTGCTCAGCCCTTGAGATCATCGACATAGCAGGTCGATCTTTTACAGAGCCCGCAGGGTTATTACCCTCTAGCTTTACTAAAATGGTGTTTTTTTCACACCCGGGTAAGCGCTGCAACCTTACCAAAGGAGTATTGCCGATACACGATTCGATCGTAGGAAAATTCATGTTAAGTTTGATCATTTTTGAAAAAGCCGCAATATTATCACTTTATTCGAAAAGTCATATTAAATAATGCTTATTTTGACGCCTTCACAGCATAAAACTGAATACTTGCCGCTATGCCTTGTCTCTCGGTATTATGCCGCTACAAAATAATTGGCATTAGCGTAAATTGTATATAAATAAAGAGAATAAACCATCGTCCAACAGTAATAAGGTTGGCTATACAGTGGACATTATGTCTAACCAATATATGGAAGCTTCAAATCCAAATAATGGCGCATTTATCAACGCGACACCCCGCCAACTTCAATTATTTTAAATAAATAGAATCGTCATCCAAAATAGGCTACCAATGTTAATTGACAAAAAATTGTTAGAGAGAAAGCTGGCCCAGCTGGGGTTTATACCCACACTTCTGGTTTGTATTACGATTACATTGGTGGGCTTATTCTTCTACATTGCCGAAAAAGAATCTGACATTAATAAGGCTCTTTTTTTTACGACATCGTTATTTAATGATATCAATATAGATTCAAGCCAAAACTTTAACGCTCTGTCCGACAACATACTGTCAACAACCGAGTATTACGCTATTGTATTACTCGACGAAAACAAACAGGTTCTGCTTGCTCGAGGAACAGGGCTTACCCCATCTAAAGAATCAGATCTCTCGAAAATAGAACCTCGACAAAACCTCAGCGAGAAAGTTGAGTTCACCGCCCCCATTTCCTATACCCATACCGACACCCAAACAAAAAACGGCTCAAACCTTTCTCCATCAACTGCCGCATTAAAAAACAACAACAACATAAAAGAAACTATTCATGCGAACGGCTGGATTGTCATCACAAAAAGCACGCACACCAGTAGTTTATGGCGTCACAAAGCGGTCATTTATTTACTCTTCAGTTTTATCTGTGCATTTTTTGCAATTTCTTTTTTTACCCAACGCCTAAAAAGATTAATCCTCGATTCTCTGTACTCTGTATCAAAGGGCTTCGACCATCTCACTCAAGAACATTTCGAATATCGAATTGCCATATCTGAAAACAGCCTGTTCTACCCTCTCGAAGTAAAAATAAATCAAGTTTCTGACACCCTTGAAACTACACATAACAATTTACAACTTACCATTGACCAATCTCTATCTGAGCTACGCGAGTCATTTGAAACCGTTGAAATACAAAACATTGAAATTGACCTTGCGCGAAAAAATGCGCTAAAAGCCAACCAGGCAACATCTGAATTTTTAGCCAACACCAGCCATGAAATTCGTACGCCCATAAACGGCATTATTGGTTTTACAAACTTGCTGAGAAAAACCAAAATCACCGAGAAACAATCAGAATACGTTGATACCATCGAAGAATCAGCCAAAGTATTACTGCTTAACATTAATGATATTATTGACTATTCTCGACTAGAAATAGGGAAGCTCAACCTAGACTACAAGCCTGTTAATATAAGAGCTATTATTAAAGAGTCTCAAAAATACCTGCTTGCGCACTCGAATGCCGCAAACGTCCAACTCCAGTGCAACATTAGCGACGCAACCCCCATTAGACTCTTGGGCGATTCTATGCGTTTAAAGCAGGTATACAACAATCTACTCGGCAGTGCTATTGAACTGTCCGAATCCGACACGATTTCAAGCTTTGTTGACATAGAAGATCGTGAAGACAATAAAATTACGTTAAAAATATCTATCGTTATCAAAGGTCAGCATAAACAAAATCTAAGGCTCAGTGAAGCCAGCCGTGTTTTGTCGTCCCCAACACCTGACCATGAGTTATTAGACAGTAAGCATTTAATGAGTTTAATTATTGCTCGTGGACTCGTTACCCGCATGCAAGGCCACATTGGCCTCACGACGAAAGCAGAGGAAGCCGTATTCTGGTTTACAGCAGAACTTGGTCAGCCAGACAGCGATAGAAACGTTCCAGCACTCGCACAACAAACAAAAACTTCCGTTCTAGTCGTTGATGATAACCCGTCAAACCGCCGCCTTGTTTGTGAATTATTTCGCGAGATGAATATTGATGTCGAAACGGCTGAATCGGGAATGAAAGCCATCGAGCTTTATAAAGAAAAAAAATACTCAATGATTTTAATGGATATTCAAATGCCCGGTTTAAACGGCTTTGATACCACGCGAGAAATAAGGGCTTTGGAAGTTGGAGGGAAACGAACTCCCATTGTCGCCCTTACCGCTCACGCCGTCGAAGATGAAAAGTCCGAGCTATTAATTTCTGGCATGGATGATTTTACGAGTAAACCCGTTGGTGAATTAGAATTGCGAGAACTTTTGTCTCGCTGGACTAAACACAGCGCCATCAATGAAAAAACATCTCGCGGTTCACCAGCTCCTCTCCCTACCCGAACACCACCCCCAACAACAACGCCCTCATCAGAAATCCCTCAGCAACCTGTTGTTATATCTTCATGTATCGATCTTGCAAAAGGCAATCGAGCCCTAGCGAAAGATATGCTGGCCATGTTGTTAAAAACACTGCATGCCGATATTCAATATATCAAAGGGTTTTGGAAGGACAAAGATTATGAAAACCTTCATGACATTGTACATAGAATACATGGTGGCGCTTGCTACTGTGGTGTACCTCGCTTACTGACGGCCAGTGCTACGACAGATAAAAACTTGAAGAACAAACGCTATGAAAATATTGAAACAGAAATTGATGAGCTCATAGAAAGCTGCCAACAACTTATTGCCTGGCAAGAAGAGCATGACCTGGCTCTTCTGTTTGCCGATTGACAGCTTTAACGAGATTGCTTTGGTTAAGCCTCCATCCTACGTTCAGCCTGTTACTGAACTCACAGTAAAATAACCATGGCAGCCGTTGAGAAACTTTTACCTGCACCCTCGAAAGACAATTACACGTGGCGATATAAGCCCAAACATCTCTTACGGTTTAACAAACAGCTCTCTTGTTTTTAAGGGTTTGTCACCTAACAGGACATGAAAAGCCTGACGACTCAATCGCTTGGCCGAACGGAGTGACTCAATTGCGTAATTTTGCTCTCGTATCGCCACCAAAGAATCGGCTGAATACACCACACCCTGTGGTAATTCTCCACTAACTATCGGAATAAACCCTTCTCCAGAAATAAAACGATAACGTTGTTGAGTGTCGGCAGTAATCTTTTTTCCATTGCTATCCGATTCGAAGTCAATCCCAAAACCCAGTTCGGTCAAAAATTGAAATTCAAATACTCTTAGGATCTTCTCCAACTCAAATTGATCAGACGGGGTATCGAGCTTGCTTAATTTCGTTATCGTATTGATATATAAATCAAAAATAGGTTCACAACTGTCATCTTGAGGCAAGCAGCGCAAAAGCAGCTCATTTAGATAGAGTCCACAGAATAAGTTTTCAGCAATTAAAGGTAAGGGAATAGAAAGAGCTTCAGCCTGCCACAGTGATTTAAGGGCAGACTTCCCTTTCCAAGTAACGATGAGGGGCGAGAAAGGTTGAACCTTAGCTTGACGCTTTGATTTAGCGCTCTGGCGGAGCACTCCTGATACACGTCCGTAATCTCGCGTTAACAATTCCACGATTATTCGGGAATCGGTGTATTTCCGAGAGTGAATCAAGAAGGCGGGCTGTTCATCTACTTGCATGTAAAGCCAACCTCTAACACCTGAAATTCACGCTTTAGAAACCGTCGTTTAGGCCCAGGCTTTTTAATGCACGCTCACTATCGGACCAACCGGATTTCACTTTCACCCACAAATTCAACATGACTTTCGCATCGAAGAGTTTTTCCATGTCTTCGCGGGCTTGCTGGCCTATATTTTTTAATTTTGCGCCCTTGTCTCCAATCAAAATGCGCTTCTGCCCTTCCCGCTCGGTCAAAATCAAAGCACTAATGGTGACAATTTTACCGTCATCCTTAAACTCTTCAATTTCTACTGCAATTTGATAAGGCAGTTCAGCCCCAAGCTGACGTGTAATTTTTTCTCTAACAATTTCCGCCGCCATAAATCGCATTGGGCGGTCAGTCACCTGATCGGCAGGGTAAAAATGTTTGGCCTCAGGTAGAAACCCTGAAATCACGTCCTCTAAACGATCTAAATTTTGACTTTTAAGCGCAGAGACAGGAACCAATTCAGCGTTGGGCAGCTTCTCTTGTATAAAAGTCAGCTGAGGTAGTACTTCCGCTTTACTGGCAAATTGGTCTAATTTATTGATTACAACAATAACGGGTGAAGAAGCCCGCGATACATATTGCGCGACGGCTTCGTCCTCCTCCGTCCAATGGTTTTTTTCAACCACGAAAATCACCACATCCACGCCTTGTAACGCTGAGGTAGCCGAACGATTCATATGGCGATTGATCGCTTTATCCTGCCCTTTATGAATACCGGGCGTATCCACAAACACCATTTGCGTATCACCTTGGGTTTTGATCCCCACAATGTTATTACGCGTGGTCTGTGGCTTTCGCGAAGTAATGCTAATTTTTTGCTCAATCATATGATTCAGCAATGTCGATTTACCCACATTGGGACGACCCACAATAGCAATAAACCCGCATTTAACGTTTTTAGAAGAAGTGTTAGAAGATTCAGACATTTACGCTCACCTAAGCTTTCAATAGTACTTCGAGCATTTTTTCTGCTGCGATTTTTTCCGCCCCACGCTTACTCGAGCTGGAGGCAATACAACGCTGATCAACAAAGTCCAAGCAACAAGCCACAACAAATTCTTTTGCGTGAGCCTCTCCTCGAGTTTCAACCACTTCATATGTCGGCAAGTTTTTTTTGCGTTCCTGCAGATACTCTTGCAGGCGAGTTTTAGGGTCTTTATCCGTATTTTCAATAGTGATTTTTTCAAGCCGATCTGCGAACCAACACAGTACTATCGTACGACACTGTTCGAAACCACTTTCGGTATAAATCGCGCCTATTAAGGCCTCAACCGCATCAGCTAGAATAGAAGCACGCCTATAGCCTCCACTCTTAAGCTCTCCTTCACCTAAGATCAAGTATTCACCCAACTCAAATTCACGGGCAATTTCTGTCAATGTCGTGCCTTTTACCAAGGTTGCACGTAAACGGCTTAAGTCACCTTCCCGAACATCCGGAAATTTAGCGTATAAAGCATCGGCAATAAAAAAGTTCAGTAATGAATCCCCTAGAAATTCTAGGCGCTCATTATTGTTTTGCCCAACGCTTCGATGAGAAAGGGCCTTATCTAGCAGTTTGAGATCTTTAAATTCGTAACCAAGCTTGGCTACAAGTGTAGATTTGTTTTTATTCATTTAGAGGTATCGATGAGGTATTTACAACATTTGTCAGACTTGGAGGTATCCAACTGACTTTTAAATGATAGAACGGCATCCACGTTAAGGAACATTGGCACACGCACTTCATACACACTGCTAATAATCGTTTTATCTCGCATTTTTTTAATGCTAAAGCTCTTCCCCTGAGGGCCGCGAACTGAGTTTACCATCATGTACTTTAGCAGCTGAGTAGTTATTTGATTCTTATCCAGCGCGTTTACGTCAGCATTGTTTTTCACCAAAAACTTCAAGGCATCGGACACATAGATATCTTCAGAATATACTGGGGCCAATTTTACCGCACACAAAATAATGACGGCTCCAGAAAATAGTATGGAGGCCCAGCTTAACGATATAAAACCCGATTGACGATTATGCATTGTCGCCCCCTAGAGAGACAGAATTGAAGATTTAACGGTAAAACACTGAGCATGAAGCTCCATCACCACTTCGGCTACCTGAAGCATAGATGCCGACATCTGAATTAGCACACAAATCATCACTTTACGGCTTTTGAACACCCAAAAGGAGAGGTTATGGCCCCAACAAAGATATTAAGACTACAGGTACGTTCTATATCGTTCCAACACGTGAAAAGCTCGGCACGCTCAAAAAGGATTCCCAATGCATCCAAATAGCAAAGGCTTTTCCGACAATACGCTCTTGCGGTACGGTTCCCCATACACGGCTATCTGAACTGTTATCGCGGTTATCGCCCATCATGAAGTAATGCCCTTCTGGCACTTCCCAAACTCGGTCGGTATGCTGCCTTCTTGGTGATTCGCACTTTCGCATAAAGTGCGTCATATCATTGAGTTTCTCATGCACAACAACATAGTTGAAATTACTAGGAACTCTTTCACAACGAACTTCCGAACGGTTATCTTCGTAAGCAAAGGTTTGTTCCATTTTTTCACCATTTACATAGAGGGTATTGTCAGTAACGCGTACCGTATCCCCCGGCAAGCCTATCACCCGCTTAATAAAGTATCGGGTTTCATTTGGCGGGAAAAAGACCATTACATCCCCCCGATCAGGCTCTGTAATGCTCAGTACTTTAGTCCGCACCAAGGGTAAACGGATCCCGTATATAAACTTATTTACTAAAATAAAGTCGCCAACTTCAAGTGTTGGCACCATCGATTCGGATGGAATTTGAAATGGCTCGATCACAAAGGAGCGCAAGACAAATACTAGCAACAAGACCGGAAAAAAGGACTTTGAATACTCGACAACCGGCGGCTCAGTTGCCACCGCAGTCATTGCGGCAATGTACTTTTCATCATCTGTTTTTTGTTCGTCAGTAATCCCTGAAAACTGAGAATCAACGGCCTTTATAGCCAACTGACGCTTAGTTTGGAAAAATATAATATCGATAAGCCACACAACGCCTGTGCCAACTACCGCGATAAACAATATTAGAGGAAGGTTTATATCCATTGAATTAACTTAATTGATTAATTATCGAGTTTTAACACGGCAAGGAAAGCTTCTTGGGGAATCTCAACATTGCCTACCTGCTTCATACGCTTCTTGCCTGCTTTTTGTTTTTCGAGAAGCTTCTTCTTACGCGAAATATCTCCGCCATAACACTTGGCGGTTACATTTTTCCGTAACGCTTTGACGGTTGTACGCGCAACAATTTGCCCGCCTATCGCCGCCTGAATAGCAACATCAAACATTTGACGAGGAATCAATTCTTTCATTTTATCAGCCAACGCCCGCCCTTTAAATTGAGCATTATCACGATGAACAATTAACGCCAAAGCATCTACCTTTTCACCATTGATTAACACATCAAGACGCACCAGTTTAGCGGACGCAAAACGAACAAAACTGTAATCTAACGAAGCAAACCCACGACTCACGGACTTAAGGCGGTCAAAAAAATCCATCACCACTTCATTCATCGGTAAGTCATAGCAAACGGAGACTTGATTGCCCATGTAAATAAGGTCTTTTTGAACACCGCGCTTTTCAGAACACAGCGTGATAACAGCACCCAAATAGTTCTGTGGTACGAGAATATTCGCTTCAACAATAGGCTCACGCATGTCCTCAACGAGACCAAGGTCCGGCAGTTTGGATGGATTATCCACCCGAACAGTCTCACCTTTGCTCGTCACGACTTCGTAGATAACCGTGGGGGCGGTGGTAATGAGGTCTAAGTTGTATTCACGCTCCAAACGTTCCTGAATAATTTCCATGTGCAGCATTCCCAAAAAGCCACAACGGAAACCAAAACCCAGGGCGTCTGAACTTTCGGGCTCATAAAACAACGATGCATCATTGAGTGTTAGCTTTGCTAACGCTTCCCGAAACGCCTCGTAGTCATCGGAGCTAACAGGGAACAAACCGGCGTAAACCTGGGGTTTTACACGCTGAAAACCGGGTAGCGGCTTAACGTCATCATATGAACGACTGTGGGTAAGCGTATCACCCACTGGAGCCCCCAGAATATCTTTGATGCCCGCAACTATAAAGCCAACCTCTCCAGCCCGCAATATTCCCGTATCCGTTCTTTTCGGCGTAAATACACCGATAATATCCACAGTATGGGCCTTACCAATCGAACATGCCGCAATCTTATCTTTCGTTTTTAACGTACCTTGCTTAACACGAACAAGGGAAACCACACCTAGATAGTTATCAAACCAGGAATCGATGATAAGGGCCTGCAACGGCGCATCAACATCACCAACTGGCGCGGGTACTGATTTAACCAGCACCTCTAATACGTCTTGAATACCCAGCCCCGACTTAGCGCTACACTGAACAGCATCGAGAGCATCAATGCCAATAATTTCTTCGATTTCTTGAGCAACTCGATCCGGCTCAGCTTGAGGTAAATCCATTTTATTGAGCACGGGAATCACTTCCAGGCCCTGCTCAATCGCGGTGTAGCAGTTAGCCACAGACTGCGCTTCTACGCCCTGAGCCGCATCCACCACCAAGAGTGCGCCTTCGCACGCGGCGAGCGAGCGAGACACCTCATAGGAAAAGTCTACGTGACCAGGGGTATCAATAAAATTGAGCAGGTAAGTTTCGCCATTGAGTGCGTTGTAGTTCAGCGTAACGCTCTGCGCCTTGATGGTGATACCCCTCTCGCGCTCTATATCCATCGAATCGAGAACTTGAGCTTCCATTTCACGGTCTTCTAGACCACCGCAAAACTGAATAAACCGATCGGCTAAGGTTGATTTGCCGTGATCGATATGGGCGATGATGGAAAAGTTTCTTATATTCTTGATATTAAAAGACATTTACTACTTTTTGCCTTGTGCTTTCGCAACGTCTGTACTCATAACTTCCGCATCACTTATCGTCGAAAGTCAGTACGTAATTTTCACGTCTGCATACGCTGCAGATCTTACAGGGCTGGCGATTATACAGCATGTAAGCAAATGGCATAGTTAAAGTCGTCGAATACCCCTCCAAAGGCTGGCGGGGAGGGCAGTACTCACACAATCCCCCTCTCCACGCAACATCGACAAAGGCCACCCTTAGCAAACCGAGAAGCCGTCATCACCATTCTATCGATCCAGAACAATCGTTCTAAAAACCGGCTGGCCGTTTTTGAAGAACCGAATAGGCAATAATGTATTTTTCGGCAGAGCGCCCATCACGACCCGGTATGACGCTACCGACCCCACTTCTTCAAAACCAATTTGCACAACAACATCCCCAACATCCACCCCGGCCTCCCCCGCTGCACTTTTAGGGTCAACAGCCACAACCCGCACCCCGCCTCTTAACCCCAAACGACGCAGGAGGTCACGATCAACTTTTTCAACTACAATCCCCAAACGATCACCCGTACTTGTCGATCCGGAGTCGGAGCCATCACCCAATTCGTCCATAGCCACACCGCGAGCACCGACGGTAACATTGAGTTTCGTTCGCTTGCCTCTACGCATAACAGTGACAGGCACCTTTTTGCCAGGCGCAATCAAGCCCACCACGTGCGGCAAATCAGATCGCTCCAGGATTTCAGCATCGCCAAACTGAATAATAATATCGCCTTCCTTTAATCCTGACATCTCGGCAGGTCCGCCCTCCTCCAAGCGAGAAACCAAAGCTCCGCGGGGCTTTTTAAGGCCGAAAGACTCCGCAAGTTTTTTATCCACTTCTTGAATCACAACACCCAGCCACCCTCTATCCACGCGGCCTTTTTTCTTTAACTGGGCCACAACATTTTTAACCACTGCTGCAGGGATAGCAAAGGACAACCCAATTGACCCTCCGGACTGCGTATATATCTGTGAGTTGATGCCCACAACTTCTCCCGCCAGATTAAACAGCGGACCTCCTGAGTTACCGGGATTAATGGCAACATCCGTTTGAATAAACGGCACGTAGTCGCCTTGTTTATTGGGGATGCTGCGCCCCTTACCACTCACAATCCCGGCACTTGCAGAAAAATCGAGCCCAAACGGAGAACCGATAGCGACAACCCACTCCCCCACTTTTAACGCATCATTTTCCGCCAAGTCCAAATACGGCAGATCACTCTCATCAACCTTAAGTAAGGCAATATCAGATGTTGCATCCCGCCCCACCAAAGTCGCTTTAAATTCACGCCGGTCTGTTAGGCGCACAATAATTTCATCCGCCTCATCCACAACATGATTATTGGTAATCAGGTAACCATCCGAAGAGATAAAAAAGCCTGAGCCGATTGAATGAGAATCGGGCTGCTCGAAACTCCGAGGATCTAAAAACTGCCGGAAGATGTCGGGGATTTGATGACCAGGGGGCAGACGAAAACCCTTCGCCTTACTTTTGGTAACGGTGTTAATTTTTACAACGGCAGGTGATTTATCTTCGATAAGCTGGGTAAAGTCGGGCAAGCCACGAAAAGAAAGGGCATGACTTGCAGAAAGAACAAATGTGACGACCACAAAAAAAAGTGAAACGTGTTTAAATTTCATTAGTTAAGGATACTCCTGGAGTGTTTAGCGTAACGCTTTGCTCGCCTAATCTCAGGCCCCAAAATATCACTTACAGCGAGGAATCGCAGAGTTCACAACCCTGTCGCGATACCCTTAGCAATAACATGAGGCTGAAAAAGCGCTTTACTCTTTGCGTACAAGGAATGGAGCTTTACTGCCCCTCCCCCCATTAACAAACCGACAAAAGCGCCAAGCGCTGTAGTCAAATCATTGGACACCGAATTTCCCAATTGTGCTCCAATAAAAACACCCGCCATCAAACCCAGTAGAGGAATACCGTAGGATAATAGAGCCGCAATAACTAAAGCGTTCTCCTCTACAGCTAAGACCGCCTGATCACCGGCCACCCAAGTTTGATGCTTAGTAGAATCGGTATAAACGGCTTTGATAATCGTCATATTTGCGGAGGGGGAAAGACGAGAGATAAGCTGCTGACCACAGCCTTGCTTGGCAGAGCATTTTGCACATGAGGATTCTTTTAGCGTTTCCACCCAAAGGCCGTCACTCTCAACAGCAACGACAGTTCCAGTCTCTTTGAGCACAATAATATTTCCGAGTTATTTGGGTTTTACAGAAGCGAGAATGCGATTAGCGGTTTGCTGAGGTATTTCACCCAACACCGACACTTGAACAACTGGCTTACTTTCAGGCATGGCGCCCACCACTACGACTGTGGCACCTTTTTTAACCCCTCCAGCATGAAGTCCGGCCAGTAACGCGAAATTAGATTCAGCAGTTGGTTTAGAGAAAATCGAAAATGCAGCTAAGCCGTCGGTATACGTTTCCATATGACCGTCTTTTTCGGAAAATTGGTAACTGGACAAAATAAAGCCGGAAGGAATCCAGCTGGGCTGCCATACCGAAGCACTCACCACGGACTGTAAACCAGAGCAGCTTACGTTATTTCCCACAGGTAATTCAGACTTGTCAAAACCTTCAAACTGCGCAGACTCAAATTTAAGATCGGTATCAAGAGAAACGAAATGCAATCGTTCGAGCACTTTACGTCCTCCAGAAATCGTCAAAATTTTAGTTGGCAAAAACGAATGCTGATCGACGGCCAGAATGAGACCGTGACGATGCTCATCTTTAGGTACAAACTGCAATATCCACGAGAGCTTACCAGCCACTCGCTCTTCTCCCATCATCTTGTAGTCGTATGCATCGTTCAATTGGACCTGCCCGCTAGGATTAAGACCCTCACTATCGATAACACTTCCGCCAAGCAGCCGGCTTCCAAGAGATGCACAAGAAGCGGTTCGCCCTTTTTTATAGATCTGATGATCGGGACCATTCAAATACACGACACGCTCGTGCTCAAACCCTTGACTAACAGCATGGGAAATTTCAATAACTTCTAGCCTACCGGAATGCTCATAGGTAAGCCGACCATGGTAATTGCTTTGACTGACGGCGTCAGACACCTTAGACAATAGCTGTTTTATGTCAGGCGCCTGAGCAAATAGAAGAGAGGAGTAAGAGGAGCACACAACCAACACAATTCCGCTGAAACGCTTAATAAATGCGGCTTTCATTAGGATTTAGTCCTTTTCCTCTTCGGTAAAATTGGATATACGAGCAAAGGGGATAAGGCCCATCCCACCAGACGATGAGACTTGTTCAGCATGCTTATGCATCAAACGATTCATTTGCTCTTGGAATTGCTCGTTAGAAATAACGATGCTGCGCTGAGGTAATGATTGAGGTAACGGAGCCAAGACTGAGCGTGCTCGCGGCTCTTCATCTGCCAAACTATTAGTACTAACAGTTCGCGCTGACAATGGAGGCAACTCAAAACCTTGAGGAACAACAGCTCCCAAGTTAGCCCCTGAATTAATTTGACCAGCAACACTACCAACTTCAGCATAAGTTGGACCGGCTTGTTCTGGTGCGGTTGTATATTGCTGAACACCAAACACAACGCCAAAGGTAACAGCAGCCGCAACGGCCGTTTTACCAATACCCTGAGAAATGGTATTGAAGCCAAAGCGTTTAACTTGAGGAGATGATTCTTCAGCGATCGCATCACGGATTGCTAGCGATAAGTCGATCGACAAATTAACGTGAGGCTCATTCTTCATTACCGCGCTCATTGCGTGATAGCGAGACCACGTCTGCCGGATACTCTCATCATTAACACTAACACCCTCGGGTGCATTTCCTATTTCACCATCTCCCGGCGCTCCATTTCTGGATAGAGAGCTCGGCGAGCGATCGTCTTCATCCATCGCATTTAATATGCGCTGTACATCAAAGTCATTGCTTTCGCCGTCTATAAGGGCGGAAACGGACTCATTTAAAATGGAACGAGAGTTTTCTGTCATAAGTTAATGCCACGTAATGTGAATATTAGCGATGTTAGCTGTTCATTAAATTAACGGCTGCTGTACTGAGCGTCGGTAGAGCTAATCAGCGATTCTCGAGGAAAGAATCCTAGCCAATCCAAAAGGAGACTCAATACCCGCTACTCCGACATAACAATGTGCCCTTTGTTTCATGCTTTTAATAAAATTTTTCATGTTTTTTCCCAGACAAAGAAAAACATCCAAGGAAGAGACAGAAACAATAAAGATATCTCAAACGCCACAACACCAATCGAACACTTTTCAGTCAAACCCACTAACTGAAGACGCAAACTCAGCCTAACGTCGCCATTTGCTTTTCAATAGCTTCCCGCGCCCGAAAGATCCTAGAACGCACAGTGCCCACGGGACACTCCATAACATCGGCTATCTCTTCATAGCTTAGACCTTCCATCTCACGAAGTGTAACGGCCGTACGTAAATCTTCAGGCAATTCACGTATCGCTTTGTTGACCACCGCCTTTAGCTCATCCCGCATCAATTGAGCTTCAGGGGAGTCAATATCCTTCAGCTGATCACCACCCGAGTAGTACTCAGCATCTTCTATATCGACATCACTTGACGGTGGACGGCGCCCGCGAGATACCAAATGGTTTTTAGCGGTATTGATGGCAATACGATAAATCCACGTATAAAACGCACTATCACCGCGAAAGTTACCGATTGCCCGGTAAGCTTTAATAAATGCCTCTTGGGAGACATCATAAACCTCAGCCGAATCTTTGATGTAACGGCTGATAATGGAAATTATTTTATGTTGATACTTCAGAACAAGAAGGTCAAACGCTCGTTTGTCACCCTTCTGAACCCGTTTTACCAAAACATGATCTGCGTCTTGCGCGGATTGCGCTGTCATTCACTCGACCCCAAATTCAACTTTCAAAAAACAAATAACGTAAATATTTTAAACAACAAATGTGACTCTAGGCACCACATGCAGCACTTTAATAAGCGGATTCATGCACAACCTTTTTTATGGTCCGACGTAAACTTAACCACTCAGTTTACAATGCCCTCGGTACAGATCTAATCAGAGGAGTTGATCGTCAAAAAGTTCAAACTCATCAACGATGGACAATATACTCCTGAGCTTTGCTCACATTTATACCTTTCTCGCCTCTCTATAAGAGTGGGCAATAGAATAGCCAATAGTGTAGGCAAATTTTCGAAAATCAATGGCGGCATGTATACTTCGCCGCAGACAGTTCATCGTTTACGCTAAAGACGCTCTGCCACACAGAGATTCATGGCAATTCACACATTATCTAGCCGAGTACATACTCTTGTCACACACTTCGCACAATTTTGACGTCTTGATTATCGGCAGTGGAGCTGCTGGACTCAGCCTCGCATTAAAACTCGCAGAACACGCCAAGGTTGCCGTCTTGAGCAAAAGTTTCAAGAACGAAGGCTCAACCTGGCACGCCCAAGGCGGCATAGCTGCAGTGCTAGATGATGACGACTCAGTGGAGTCTCACGTTCAAGATACCCTCGATGCCGGTGCCGGACTCTGCCACCGCGACGCTGTTAACTTTACGGTTAAAAACAGTAAAAAAGCCATCGACTGGCTCATTGAGCTCGGCGTCAATTTCACGAAAAACGAAGACAATCAAGACTTTCATTTGACTCGTGAAGGCGGCCATAGCCACAGGAGAATCATTCACAGCGCAGATGCGACAGGCGTAGCCGTGCATTCAGCTTTGACTGATCAGGCAAGTAACTCCCCGAACCTCTCGCTGTTTGAACACCACATCGCTATCGACCTTATCAAACAACCAGACCCCAACAGCTCACGCGAACGCTGCTCTGGTGCGTACATTTATAATAGGAAGCTAGACCGCGTAGAAGTGTTTACAGCCAAAGCCGTTATTCTCGCTACCGGCGGCGCAAGCAAAGTTTACCTTTACACAAGCAACCCAGACGGAAATTCCGGAGACGGTATTGCCATGGCTTGGCGCGCAGGCTGCCGCGTTGCCAATATGGAATTTAATCAATTTCACCCCACCTGCTTGTATCACCCAAAAGCCAAATCTTTTTTGATTACCGAGGCTTTACGTGGAGAAGGGGCTACTTTACGCCTCCCAAATGGTGAAGCGTTTATGCACAAATTTCACGAGCTGGCCGAATTAGCACCTCGTGATGTCGTCGCGCGTGCAATTGATTATGAAATGAAGCGCGTGGGCAGTGATTTTGTGTATTTAGACATCAGTCATCGCCCGAAAGAATTTATTGAAGAGCATTTTCCTACCGTCAGAAAAGCCTGCCTAAAATACGGCATCGACATAACCAAAGAACCCATCCCTGTCGTGCCCGCGGCCCATTACACCTGCGGTGGCGTAGCCGTAAACATTAAAGGTCAGACAGACCTTAAAAACTTATACGCTATTGGCGAGACCTCGTTTACAGGCCTCCACGGCGCCAATCGCATGGCCAGCAATTCTTTATTGGAATGTATTGTTTACGCAAAAGCCGCTGCTGATGCGATACTAGAATCTCTGGATTCTATCGCCCTCCCCACCAAACCACCCGAGTGGGATGCCTCACGCGTTACCGATTCCGATGAAGACGTTGTCATCTCCCATAACTGGGATGAACTGAGACGATTCATGTGGGATTACGTGGGAATTGTACGCACAGGTAAACGCTTGGAGCGCGCAATGCACCGCATAAAACTTCTGCAAAATGAAATCAATGAATATTATTCGAACTATAAGGTCAGCAACGATTTGATCGAGTTGAGAAATTTGGTCATGGTGGCAGAATTGATTATTCACTCGGCAAGGCAGCGAAAGGAAAGCCGGGGGTTACACTATTCTTTGGACTACCCTAACACCTCAGATATCGCACAAGACACGGTACTGGTTCCCATGAACCATGCAGCTCAAAAAGTCATCGTTCACAATCATTGAGATCTACCCTTCTATGCTGCCGACTGATGCCAGCGTTTCAAAATATAGCACCAAGAGTTAATTGCTGCCTAACTTTTCACTCTTAATGCCGAGGCCTTTAGCAGTAGCCTAAGGGACCTTCTATCCTCAGCGATTGCGGAATCCGACAAAATCACCAACTGCATCGGCCACATAACGGCTAACCAGCCAGCTCCCGCTGGCCGACAAGAAAAAACAATCATCAATTCACTGACGACACTATTACCAAGTAGCTCTACAGGAATACGCTTTCCTTTGATACAGAGCGATAGCCCGCCTTCACGCGAATGAATACTCGTTACAGAGCGCACAAACCGCAATTGACGAACCACCAACAATACAGAGCAGATGGTGGCGAGCAAAAGGGATAGCCGAATAAAAGTCACTAAAGGAGCCATCGCCAGAACGGTAAAGATGACGACAAAAAGGCAAATATAAAAGCAGTTCAGCCTCACCGAGGGCGAGACTAAAATATCAAGGCTTGGCTTTTGCGGTGCTTTCACGAATAAGGCTCACAATTCGTTGAATATCCTCATCTTCAGGTTCAACACGACGTAGAAACCAAGCGAACATATCCTGGTCTTCGCCTTCTAACAGCTTTTCAAACAACTTTTGATCTTCTTCATTCAGACTAGGAAACGTATTTTCAAGAAAAGGTAACAGCACTAAATCCAATTCAAGCATGCCTCTACGACAAGCCCATCTCAAACGATTAATTTCCATCGAAACACCTGGGTCATTTTTTGAACGCGGATTATAGGCGAATCATAAGAGCCTGTAACGGGGAATATCCTTTTCAGACTATTTCACAGCTCAAAAATCCAACAACACCAAAAATTAATATAAGTAAAACCACAACAATCGTTTACGACAAGGAGATATTGTAGATAATAGCTCGATTAAAACCACGGGATCAGAACAATGTTTTGGGAAAATTTCCTCACAAGCAAGAACGCACAAGATACTACAGACACCCAGCTAGAAAGCCTTATTCCCCTTGCGGGTTACCGGCTGATTCTCGTGAATGGAGCAGACGCCCTAAAATTTCTCCAAGGGCAGTGCACCTGTGACCTCTCATCGCTTAGCACCTACAAAATCGTGAATGGCGCTCATTGCACCCCAAAAGGACGGATGCTATCCAACTTTGTCGCTGCTCAGCTCGATGAGGATACGATAGCCTTACGCGTTCATTACAGCATTGCCGAATCGGCACTCGCAGCCTTGAAAAAATACGCCGTATTTTCCAAGGTATCACTGACAATCAGTGCCGACCATGTCGTAATCGGGGTGATCTCCTCAAATAATCCAATAACAGAAAGCGGCCTCACAGAAATACTCAAAGCAGCGCCAGAGGTCGGCCAGTACTCCATAACAAATCAAATACTCACATTACACCACGATGCCAACCTTTATGAAATTTGGTGCCCTTCCGAGAAAGCCTCAAATTATCTCAGCCCCCTCAAAGCAGTTCCACTCCAAAAGACCAGTAACCTTTGGAATTTGAAAAACATTCAACGAGGCGTCGGTGAAGTACAAGGCTCCCTGATTGAAAAACTTCTCCCTCAAGAAATGAACCTCCAATATACAGACGGTATTTCATTTAAAAAAGGCTGCTATACCGGGCAAGAAATCGTCGCTCGAATTCACTATAGAGGGCAGATGAAAAAACACATGTATCGCGGCCGAGTTATGTCGAGCAAGTCACTTGTCATTGGCGAACCAATTTATCTCAACGAAAAACCCAAAGGCAGCATCATCAATGTAGCGCTATGCGGCAACTCTTTGAGCGACATAAAAAATAACAACGCTGATAGTAAAGAATATGAATTTCTTGCTCTGTGTGACGACACGATGATCAACGACGATACGAACAAAGGTTCCTGTAAAACCAATCCCGAATCGGCCGCAAAAATCCAATGGCAATCACTTCCATATGCTATAAGTTAAAGGGCAGCCGAGAAAAACTTCGGCCCCCTAACAACAATTATTACAGACAGGAGACCCGCCAAGATGACTGGTATTGCAGACAAAATAGCCAGAGTCATCATCGCTTCGATTGATGCCGACAAACTGGTTTTGCCCACAATGCCCGAAATGGCGATTAAAGTCCGTGAAGTCTCAGAAGACCCGGACGCCAGCATTTCCCAATTAAACAAAGTCATTAGCAGCGACGCAGCCCTCACCGCTCGAATAATTAAAGTTGCTAACAGCGTTTTATTTCGCGGCACTCGCGATATCGAAGATCTCGGTATGGCACTTTCGCGCCTCGGGATGCAAACCACCAGCAACCTTGCTACCGGTTTGGCGATGGAGCAAATGTTTCAAGCAACATCTGACATCGTCGATAAACGCATGCGTGAAGTTTGGTCAAAATCCAGCGAAATTGCAGGCATATGCCACGTTCTCTGCAAGCACTATACGAAATTAAGGCCAGACCAAGCCGCACTGGCGGGCTTAGTCCATCAAATTGGTGTTTTACCTATTCTGTCATTTGCCGAAGACCATCCCGCACTATTGCGCGATAGCATGACCCTCGATACTGTTATTGAGCAAATTCATCCGATGATTGGTGTAAAGATTTTAACCACCTGGGAATTCCCTAAAGATATTCGCAAAATACCGATGGAAGTCATAAATTACGCACGTAAAGCGCCGCAAGTGGATTACGGCGATGTTGTCACCGTCGCGGTACTTCAGAGCTATGCTGGCTCGAAAAAAACAGAGCTAATTGATTTGGAAAAAGTCACCGCATTTGAACGCCTGGGCCTTGACCCTGATATTGACTCTGCGGAAGGAGAAGATTTGTCTGAAGAAATGGAAGCCGCAATGGCCATGTTGTCATAGCCTGCACGTAAAACATAAAAGGCCGTGTGAATTACCACACGGCCTTTTTTTCAGAAGAACGTAACACCAAGCGGCAGCGCCACACAAAAAACTAAGAGCTCTCTAAGACAGGTAAGGCCCAATCTATCTCAGCCTCCCCCCGCTTTCTAAGCGCATCATTCGTTTTAGTGAAATGACCATTCCCCAAAAATCCTCGATGCGCCGAAAGTGGCGAAGGATGAGGCGATTTAAAAACAGAATGCCGCTGCTCATCAATAAAGCCACCTTTCTTCTGTGCGTAACTGCCCCACAATAAAAACAC
The DNA here is from genome assembly GCA_033852165.1 of Agarilytica sp. Classification (GTDB taxonomy): domain Bacteria; phylum Pseudomonadota; class Gammaproteobacteria; order Pseudomonadales; family Cellvibrionaceae; genus Agarilytica. The sequence continues at coordinate 82,965 of JAWSUZ010000011.1, forward strand.
CAGGCCCTCACGCTGCTCATTCAAACGATGCACAATGGCATCCGTAAATAATTCCCAGCCTTTGCCTTGATGAGAACCGGCGCTCGCTTGCTCTACCGTCAAGGTTGCGTTTAGTAATAAAACACCCTGCTCTGCCCAACTTTGCAAACATCCGTGATTCGGAAATGGGATATCAAGCTCCTGTTGAATTTGCTTGAACACATTCCGTAACGACGGCGGAAACTTAACCCCCGGCAAAACAGAAAAACACAATCCATGAGCCTGGCCTGGGCCGTGATAAGGGTCTTGCCCTAAGATCACAACTTTGACCTTATTAAACGGCGTTGTGTTTAAGGCGTTAAATATATCGTTACCCGCTGGATATATAACCTTGCGCTGTTGTTTTTCTTTTTTCAAAAAAGCCTTCAAGTCCTTCATGTAAGGCTTATCGAACTCTTCACCAATCTGCGTCTTCCAGCTGGGGTGAAGCTTAATATTATCGACCATTACGCACCGCCTCCTCTAACAATCTACATTATGACTCTGGACGCATGTGTGGAAACAACAGCACATCGCGAATCGAAGGAGAATCGGTTAATAGCATGACCAAACGATCAATACCTATACCCTCACCTGCCGTTGGTGGTAAACCGTATTCCAAGGCGCGAATATAGTCGGCATCAAAATGCATCGCTTCATCATCGCCCGCATCTTTTTCCGCGACTTGCGCCTTAAAGCGCTCAGCCTGATCTTCTGCGTCGTTAAGCTCCGAAAAGCCATTCGCAATTTCTCGGCCACCAACAAAGAATTCAAAACGATCGGTCACAAAGGGATTCGAATCATTACGACGCGCCAACGGTGATACTTCTGTTGGGTATTGAGTAATAAAAGTGGGCTGATCTAACAAATGCTCGACCGTTTTGTCGAATATTTCGATCTGAACCTTACCCAAGCCCCAATAATCTTTGAGCGGAATATCTAATTTCTCTGCGATCTCTCGCGCAGATTTTTCGTCGCCCAAAGCTTCGGCAGATATGTCGTCATTAAACTGAAGAATAGAATCGAATACTGACAAGCGCAGGAATGGCTTTGTAAAATCGTAAGTACTAGAACGGATGATCTCGCCTTCCGCATTTTTCTCTGTGTTAACGATCTCTGTCGTGCCCAATACGGCTTCCGCACATTTGCGCAGCATATCTTCGGTCAGGTCCATTAAATCATTGTAATCCGCGTACGCCTGGTAGAACTCCAACATGGTGAATTCAGGGTTGTGGCGTGTCGATAAGCCTTCGTTACGGAAGTTGCGATTGATTTCGTAAACACGTTCAAAACCGCCAACCACCAAACGCTTCAAATACAATTCTGGAGCTATACGTAAGTACATGTCGATATCAAGTGCATTGTGATGCGTCTGGAAGGGCTTAGCTGTTGCTCCACCGGGAATCACTTGCAACATCGGCGTCTCAACTTCCATAAAGCTATTTTCGTTAAGGTAGCTACGGATAAACGATATGACATCGGAACGAATTTTAAAGGTTTCACGTACTTCTGGATTCACGATCAAATCAACATAGCGTTGACGATAGCGGATCTCTTGATTGGCCAAACCTTTATGTTTATCCGGCAAGGGACGTAAAGCTTTCGTCAGCAGCACATACTCATCGAGGTTGACGTACAAATCGCCTTTGCCTGATTTATGTAATGCGCCTTTAACACCAACGATATCGCCAAGGTCCAAGCTCTTTGCAAATGGGCGCGCTTCTTTACACACATACAATTGGATACGGCCAGAACCGTCTTGCAGCTCCATAAATGCGCCGCGATTACGAATCACTCGCCCCGCTACGCTCACTATATTATTGGCTTCTTCGAGCGCTTGTTTCGACTGATCAGAAAACTCGTCCTGCAATAATTGTGCGTGATTTTCAGGTCGAAAATCATTAGGGAATGCAACGCCAGCTTCGCGAATAGTTTGTAACTTAGCGCGACGCTCAGCAATCAATTTGTTTTCGTCTTGCTGTGGTGAAGTTTGTTCGCTCATTTAGTCTTCCAGATTAATAATCAAAATTTTACTGTGTAATTAGGTGTTGTAGGTTTTAGCGTTAGGTCGGTGCCAAGAGCTGAGTAGGAAAAAAAATTTTCGACTCGCCGTGAACCCGTCCATGGGGCTCAACTGCCGCATCCTCGACCGAATGCTCCTGCACGGTCTAATACACCACATCCATGTGATAATGCGGCACATGGTCGTAAACATTCCTTCCTACTCAACTCCCTCAAGATCTTCCAGTGCTGACAATATTAAACCTCAAAAAATAGGTTTTGAGATTTTATGTAGACCTATTATGCTCTTTTAAATTTACAACCCGGCCTTCAAGCTCGCTACAATAAACTCATCCAATTTGCCATCTAATACAGCCTGGCAATTACTGGTTTGCACATTAGTGCGTAAATCTTTAATTCGCTGATCGTCCAACACATACGAACGAATTTGGCTGCCCCAGCCGATATCAGACTTGGAATCTTCCAAGGCTTGCTTTTCGGTATTTCGCTTGAGCATTTCCAGCTCATACAAACGCGCGCGTAACATTTTCCAGGCTTGATCACGGTTGGCGTGCTGAGAGCGCTGGCTCTGACACTCCACCACGGTATTTGTCGGTTCATGAGTTAAACGGACAGCCGAGTCAGTTTTGTTAACGTGCTGACCACCCGCTCCTGACGCTCGGTAGGTATCGGTACGGACATCAGACGGATTAATATCGATCTCAATATCATCATCAACTTCAGGCGAAACAAAGACCGAGCAAAATGATGTATGGCGACGGCTACTCGAATCGAACGGTGACTTCCTCACTAGGCGATGAACCCCGGTTTCGGTACGTAACCAACCAAAGGCGTATTCGCCTTCAAAACGAATCGTCGCGCTTTTAATGCCAGCAACTTCACCTTGGGACGCCTCTTCTAGCGTAGTTTTAAAGCCTTTGGCTTCACCCCAACGCAGATACATCCGTAAGACCATTTCAGCCCAGTCTTGAGCTTCTGTGCCTCCGGAACCGGACTGAACATCGAGGAAAGCGTTGTTTGCATCCATATCACCGGAGAACATGCGGCGAAACTCAAGTTTGGCCAACAATTCGTCTAAAGCATCTGTTTCTTGCCGTATCTCATCGACACTCTCGCTATCGTTTTCTTCGACAGCCATCTCGACCAAATCTCGGTTATCCGCGACACCAGAGTCTAAATCTTCAATGGTTTTAACCACAGCCTCTAAGGCTGATCGCTCTTTACCTAAGGTTTGTGCTCGCTCAGGATCGCTCCATACATCTGGCTCGGCCAGTTCTAACTCAACTTCCGTTAGGCGTTCTTTCTTTTCAGCATATTCAAAGATACCCCCTAAGCACGTCTGTACGTGCTTGGAGATCATTGAGTTTATTCAGTAACGGGGCTACTTCCATCGTTGTTTTCTCTTAATGCTGGCTATCTGAACTCGTCAGTCAATTTACGTGAAACGCCATTTTCGCCAGTTCAACTGACCAAGTACTTTTGGGAGGGAATAGTTCGTAAAGAAGCGCTTCTATTTAGGGCGCGGATTGTAACGCAGGAGGGTGAATTCATAAAGCTCTCAAAAATACGATATAAGCGATAAGAGCATCCAAACTTAGAACAAAAATACATACTGATCAATAACTTAGAGGATTATGTTGACAAGATACATTATAAAACTAGAATAACTTATTGATAATAATCATAGTGGAGATAAGAAGCGTGGAGTTTCTTGAAGCCAAACACCCAGAGTGGTGTGAGATGTGGGAAGCACTTTCCGAGCATTACTTGAACAGCGGTGACCCAATTTGTCTTTCTATGGGCAAATGCTGGGAATATATGGGGTCTACCGGTGATCACCACCATTTTCTCCACTTAAAACACCCGAAAACCGGACGCAAAGAGTTCGCTTACATGGAGCGCAGTCATATGCTCTTATCGTGGGCACATGCCGCCAACGAGAAGTGCGCATAAGCCACTCGAACTTTCCGGCACAGGAAGATCGGGCCTAGCCTTCTCTTCCTTTTTGACCAAACTTCCAACCCTTTAACTACGAGCTAGTCTCGCAGCTCTTCTTCCGACTCCGGAGTTTTTAAGATCGCGAATTCTAACTAGTGCCCGGCCATAAACCGGGTCGTAGCGAGAACGTATTTAAATTGTCAGGTTTACACGACTGGATATGGGCGCATGGTCATTCCAAGCAACGATATATAGTAATTTAAAGATGGCGCTTTAAATTCGTTCGCCGTAGGCACCTGTTTATGGGTGGGCAGTAACTAGCCTCGGCCAATAATCAAAAACCCAAATTACCGAAGCCCCTATTGCTATTATTAAGAGACCACCATTATTGGAGCGTACTCATGGCTGTTGCGGATCTCATGACTAAAAAGTTGATCACGGTATCGCTAAACGAAACGGTTGAAAACATGCAGAAAATTTTCGCGAAGTACCCCATTCATCATTTACTTGTTCTTAACAAAAACCAGTTAGCAGGGATCATTGATGACCGAGACTTACTAAAAATCACCAGTCCCTACCTCAACACCAAACTTGAAAGTAAAAAAGATCTGTTCACCCTCACTCGTCAAGCCCATCAGCTTATGCACCCCAATCCAGCTACAATTAATTCATCAGCTTCTATTCAAGACGCCGCCCGCAGCCTAATTGAAAACAACGTAGGTCTCCTCCCTGTTGTCGACAAAGGAAATGTGGCCATTGGTGTTTTGAGCTGGAAAGATGTTATGCGATTTATTATGAATTAATAAATCAAGAAGAGAGAAAAATAGATCAAACAAGAATAAGAAAGCAAAATTTCGTACAAACCCCTATACAGCCAATACATCCACCCCATTGCAGCCCCAGCCATATAAAATGTACCACTCTGAGCGCTCGATATATCAGGGCATTAAGTAGAAAACGGTTTACCCCTATATTTTTCATAAACAATCAAAATGTTTACTTTTTTGCGCCACCTTAAAAAGACAAGTCGTGACAAATATTGTCATATCAATTTTACAATCCGACTCTTTTACACTCCGACACAAAAAATTTAATGCATCAAACACCTCGTACAACATAAGAACATAAGGCATTAGAAGACTTATCGATTAAAAAGTGAGACGCACATCACACTAATGGCGCAACAATTGCTTTTTAAACCTCGTGCAAGCATTTTCTAAACCTACGGAAAGAAATTAATTGACGTAAATTTTCAAGAAACAATGCTTCCGCGAAAAGGCAAAGCCGTGGCAATACGGTGACGCAAAGCCAGTGCCCTACATTAGGGTCGAACGGTTACCGAATGGGGCAGGTTTTCGCTAAGATGAGTTACGTCTATAGCCGGCATCCACCCCGCAAACTTAAACCATCGGAAGCTTATCGCTTGATGGTTTATACAGGGTGGGATTGTACCAATGAATCAGTCTTTTCTATTTAAAAAACCTTTTTGTTCTCTTAAAAAATCACTTCAAATTTTTCTTGTTTTTACGCTTACGAATAGTTACGCGGCATTGTCTCAAACAGATGACGCGGTTTTAAATCCGAACCAAATAAGCGGGACAATACGATTTACCAACCAAGATCCGTTTATTGTCGAACTAATGGAAACACAAGAAGGTATACGTCAAGCGAGGATCTACGCAAATAGTCAGGGCTTATCACAAACCTTAAATAATCGAACCACGTTAAATATGACGAATACCACTGAGTTTGATTATCAAATGACAGTGGAATCTTCCGAAGAAGGTATCCCCTACAATTGGTTCGCGCGCTTACGTGTAGGCCGGTCGTACTACAACATTCCCAGCCAAATAACGGACCCTGTTCTGCCTGAACCGGCAGCAGATACTCGTCTCGACATTGAACACTGCGCGGCAATAGTCGATGTTAAGTATGTTGACGAAAACGGAGAGCCCGTGACAGTAAGAGGCGGGTCAATGAAAGCTTGGCAGGTAACGGAAAACTCAAAGTATTTACAGACACAAGACTACGGAACCTCCGCCAGTTTTAGCCAGGATTATATGCCGATAAATGGCGACGGCAGTGACTACCTTTTTCAGACAATTTACAAACTCGGTTCCGATATATACTCAGATACTATACGCAACATGTGTCAATTTACTTTTACAGCACAATGCGATGAAGTCATTCCCGTTGAGTGCGTTGTTTCAGAAAGGCTAGACTTAGGCAGCATAACGGGAAGCGTTTCAATGGAGGGCCATACATTAATCGACACAACGTTAACCCGCCTAATCGCCTACCTTGGCCCCTTCGATAATTACCGTTACGACAAAGTCGAGGGCAGTGGCATTTACACAATGGAAAACTTGGTGGCTTCAAACGCGGTAGATCCCGAAGCGCGCTACATTGTTTTTGGCCATATGGGGTTTGGCTCTGGCTACAGCTACCAATATTTACGAACCCCCATTGTTTATGCAAGCGTAGTCGCCGGAGAAGCGACGGACCTTGGCGACACATTTGATTTAGTCCCTGGCTATATTGAAGGCAATATTTCGTTAGTGGGCCCCGATAATGAAGCGAGCGGCCTGCAGTACTTGAGCCGAGACGCTGATTTCGATTCCAATGAAGACGGCATACCCAACAATGTTTTTGTTAATCGCAGCCATGTAGCAGCCATCGGTTCATCAATCTACGTCCCCGGTGAAACACAAAATAGCTATAGCAGCTTTGGACGAAGTATTTTCAGCGGAAACTACGACAGTGATATTTCAACATTCAACGGGGAATATAGCCTAGCCCTATCGGGTGCTTCTGGCGTGCCATCTTATTGGGGGATATACGGATTATTTCTCACCTTTGACAATACCGCCACACGCGCATCAAACGACGAGGTTTACCACAATTCCAAAATAAAAATTGTCGACAACCTAAACCGTAATCGTCAAGTCAATCCAGGCGAAACCCAGCAAGCTGATTTTGATTACTGCTTAAATGATATAACACTCAATTATCATTCTTTAGCCAGCGATTTTCATACGCCGAACATGAGAGCGATGGGTTCATATCAAGGTGAGGATTATAAAGGCAATGTCGTCGATTATTTCGCTAGCGTCAGCTATGCAAAAGGGCTTCCCGACACTGCAAATACTTCAAGCGATACAGGCCTTGTGAGCATCACCTTGCCACAAGGTATTTACAAAGTAACACCCACCGTTACCAGCGTTAATCCCGATGGCAGCGAAACCAATACCGAATTACCCGAAATCACATTGGACATGGGCTGTGGCCAAGTCATACAAGCCGCTACCGATGTTCAAGTCAGTGTTGTCGATGTTCCTCAAACAACCGAAGAGGATCACATTGTCATTGAAGGCTCCGTCAGTACAGGCTCAAACGTCACGACCATTGATTACGTTAAAAATGAAAATGAGCCCGTCATAACCTGCGATGCTGATTGTGCGCCCGAAGGCCAATTTAGTGTTGAAGTCCCTTTAGACGAAGGAAGCAATAGCATCACCGTAACCGCACACATCGACACAGGATCTTCGGCTTCTGTCAGCATCACAATTGAATCTTCCCCTCCCCCACCATTACCAGCCATTGTGCTGACGCAATGTAACGATATTCAAGCGATCGCAAACGACAGCGTTTCGACCGCAGTATCATTTGACCCCATTGCAACCGGCGGATGCTCCACCCCGCAAATATCCTGCGATAGTGAATCCGCCAGTTTATTTCTTGTCGGCAATACAAAAGTCAGCTGTAGCGCCGCCGATACTTGCGAACAAAGCGTGCAGTGTGAATTTTATATCAACGTAGTGGAACCCAGCACTACAGAATCTGAAGAAGAAACCGATGAAGACGAGACCCCCGTCATTATCGAAGACAGCGTTGTCACGCCAGATCCAGTCACAGAAACTACGGACGAAGACGCAGACTTTGAAGAGCCGGTTACGGAAGTCTGTGAAAACAATACCACCCACCCTGTCATTTCAGCATCGAATAGCACCGGGGTTTTATGGTCGGCAAATTTCAGCCAAATACCCGTGGGCTATGTGGTCACCCTCAATCATTGCGATGACCGGTACCTTAGCCAAAGTCTTGTCACAGAGGTTTACAGTGATGAAGAAGAAATTCCCGGCGTAGGGGCAAGTCCTACCCACTTTTCTGCTGACGCGACTATGCACACTCAAGGCTTAGCACTGCGCGCCGAACGAAATGAAAGTGGCGACGGCCGCGTATACTTACTGATTAGCCGCGTAACCGATAGCGATGGCCAAGAGTTCACAAGCTGCTCTAGCGTTGTTGTGCCGCATGAGCAAAACCAAGAGAGCTTGAGCAACGCGCTCGATCAAGCAGTAAGTGCCCGCGGTTTTTGCATGAAGAATGGTGAGGCGCCCGCAAACTTTTATCGCCAAGGCACAAGTGAAAAACTCGAACCCAATCAATCGATAATCATTCAGGCCAGCGATGTACAACAAACTTACCAAACACAGCTTGAAGGACAGTCCGAAATTGTTCTCGCAGCAGCAGCTAGCGAAGATGAAATGCAAGCGTATTACAACGAAGGCCAAGAGATTATTACGGAATTAATGGAGCAATCCCAAGACAGCCAAAGAATCGTTGAAGAGATCGAAGATAACAGCGATGAAATCTTATCGGAAGTTCAAGAAGACCAGCAAGCTGAAGCAGAGAATGCAAGCCAGTCACAATCCGGCAGTGGTGGAGATGATGAAGGCGGCGGCGGAAGCACATCAGGGTTGATGTTGTTTATGGCATTGTTGCTCGGCATTGCACGAGCAAAAAACGGAGCAACATCAATATCTCGGCGCAGCTTAAAAAGCTGGAATAAATAATATTCTTCTAACCTTCGGCCCGGAGATAAAATCCAGGCTGGAGGTTTTTCTGAATTTATTTAACTGCTGCCAGCCTTGCTTCACGCGCCAGATACCCTAGCTTTTATCTATGAGTAAATATTGATCGCTGATAGAGGTGCGCCGGGATTTTATCGGCAATAGTCGCGTGAAGTGCAGGTAACTTCGACCAATGTACACCCTGACGATAGTGATGAGCGGTGTGGTAACCCAAGTTACCCGTCAAATAATTATATATGGTACTTAGATTGTTATAAGAAGCCTCAAATTCGTTTTCAGTATCAAGGCCTGTGTGATGGTCGTAGGTGACATATGCCGTAAAAAGAAGGCTGGTAATCATCGGCAAGGCAAAGAGAAAGATCCCCGCTGTAGGCTTGAACCAAACCAATAGCCCAACAACCAAAAATGTGGGGCCTACGAAGGTAATAAAAGGTTTTAGCTGCTTTGGAAATCGCTTTCCTACAGCAAACCCTCGCGGATAGGCCGTCAAAGCAACCTTCAAGGTATATTCAATAACACCCATTTTTGTGCCATCTTTTCGCTGCCAACGACTCTCGTCTATTTCCTGATCGAGGAAGTTCACATGGTGCCCTAGCACATGATGAAGCCGCCACAGATTGCTTGTAACCCCCGTATGCAGGGCATAAAAGAACTCTAAACCGCGATTAAGCGCGTTGTGACGAAATGTAAAAAGGTGTTGATGGTGGTGATTCCAAGCACAAATCACCCCCTTTGGAATAACCATCAGCAGGTAATAGCTGAATAACAATACGCTGCTATTGAGGGTGAAATACAAGGCAAAATCGACGAGGGTCAGCATTAAGATAATAATGACGGGCCAACGATCCTCTTTGTACTTAAAAACACTTGCTCCTTTTGCTGCTTGAATTTTTTTCTGCATTTGATACCAATCTGACGAATAAACCTGGCTAACGCTGCCCTTGCCAAAAATCGATGACGGACGCAACGAACCTGAATTAAATAGGCGCACACGATAACAGCTTGATCGCACCCAAAACAACTGTATATAAAAACAGCCACAATCATGGGGGGTGACGATGACGCCAAAAGCTCGAAAACACCCTATCTCTCAACACTGCACCCTACTAGCACGGTGTTTCGCGCTACGCCCGTCGAGCGTACTTGTGCGGTTTTGATCTGCCTACCAATACAAGCTATAGACATATCCGACCATGGGCTGAAGACCAGGTTCATTTTCTGGCACAAATCATCGCAATTGACGTATTCACCTATTCCGTTATGAGTAATCATATCCACCTTGGCCTGCACATTAACAAAGCCAAAAGCCTGGCCTAGCCCTAAAGCTTGGCAACACTGGTAACAGCGTTATAAGGGCTCAGTTCTTACGTAAAAACACCCTAAAAATGGACCACTGCAAAATTTTGATTATCTAAACTACCTAGCCAACGATGCAAATACAGCTCGCAGCACACAACTCACCACTCTCATAGCGTTCGCTTATTTGGTCAATCAGTTTTAAAAAGCCTACGGATAAAACATAAAAAACCCCGCCGAAGCGGGGTAATGAGTCTTTAGGGTATTAAATGTTTTTATTAAAAATTCACTTAGGGACAGCCACCCACTTCCCAATAACTATCATCATAGGTATGAAGCGTATTGGAGCCCCAAGTTGATCCTGCCATTGCATCACCACTACCATTCGCGAAGTAATCTGGCGCTAATGGATTACCCAAACTGTAAGCTCGGCCACCCGTTTTGTGATAATAATTAAACGCTGTCACTTCTGAACATCCGGGTAATGGAGTCGGCGTTGGTGTAGGAGTTGGTGTTGGCGTCGCCGTAGGGGTTGGAGTCGGTGTTGGCGTTGCGGTAGGGGTTGGAGTCGGCGTTGGCTCTGGCGTTGGGCCTGGGTTCGAGCACGCTTGCGCTGGACCAGCACACGAGTTGTCGTCGTCTTGCCATTGACAGTTACCACCACCTTGATCAACTTCGCTCATCGTGAAAGGTGCACTGCTGCCGTATTCTAAGTAACAGGTTGAGTATCCAAAGCCGAAAGTGATGTGACCTTCGTCGATATGGAATTGCAGGTTGCCTGTTGAACCAAGATCTTCAGAAAGTAAACTACCAGTCGTTGCGTCTTCAGAATTGCTGCCTGTGTCGACTGCTGTCACTCTAATCGTATAGGTGCCCTCTGCTACATCTGTGAATGTCACGTTATAAGAATCGTCACCCGCTACCGTTACGCTTTGACTGCTGACGACGGAACCACCCTGCATTAAGTCTGCGGTTACTGACGTTAAACCTAAATCATCGCTTACCGATCCGCTTGCGCTTAGGTCTTGCCCGCTAGACGATCCGTTCGCAGAAACAACTGGAGGTAAATCTGGTGGGTTGCCCACTTGGATGGCGGCCGTGGTGGCTTCACCCGTTGCGTTACCATCGTCTGTCGCTACAAATTTAATTTTGTAGAAACCTTCCGCAATACCCGTATAAGAATCTGAACAGCTGGCGATATTGGTATGGCTGTCCACTACACTTCCGTTTTGCAGCAACTGAGAATCGATTTGCACAACCGTTCCGTCTGCGTCCGTTGCTGTACAGTCAGCCGTTGCAGAGCTACTGGTACTGGTCGCAGACGTAATCGTAACAACCGGCACGTCGTTAAATGGTTCACGTAGGTTATTCGTTTCAAACCAATTCAGGATATAGCTGGGGTAATCGATGTCGTGTTGAGCCATCCAGGTACCGCCATTACCAACCGCCGCACCCAATTGCGCAGCAGGCCAGGCATGACCGACATCATCCATTGCGAGGTAAGTCACTTTAACCCGCCCCTCACCGTTCACAGATGAAGCCTCATCAGAACCAGAACCACCCCACTCTGTAACCCGGATTTCTGAATTAAAAACAGATGAGCCGTATACGTCTTTCATCACCTTGTAGTTTGCGTGTGAATATATGGCCGATACAAGTGCCGTTTGGCCAGCAGGGTTACTGCCGTATTGACTATAGGCTTGCCCTGGTGTTTCACCGTCTTTATCCATTTCACCCCAAGTAATGTGGGTAATTTGGCTATTTAAATAAGATGACTTGCCGCTCGCAAGGCTATTACATTTACTAATGCCGGTAGAAATAGCGGAGCTTTCGATGGGCGTGCTGAGCGCACTAAATTGTGCACTGCCCACGGTAGGCCCGGCAACAGAATCCACGCCCGAAAAAATATCCGGTGCTTTACAACCCATCACGAGGGCCATGCCCGCCCCCGAAGAAAGGCCAGAGATATACACTCGGTTAGGGTCAATATTGTAACTGGCATCATTAATAATATTATTCGCTAAGCCTATCAATGCATTCGCATGCTCGGTAGCTTGAGAGGAATCGCCGCCATCATAGGCCCAGCAATTTGCGCTAGCATTTCCTGTCCACGCGCTAGGACGATAAGGCACCACCATGACGGTATTAAAAATTTCTGACGCATTCGCGAGATTACCCCAGCTTTTTATATCTGTATTGCTTTGTGCACAACCGTGAAGAACGAGCATCAAAGCGCGTTTCTGACCAGTATCAGCAGGGTCATGAATCCATGTATTCATACCCGAAATATTTTGTTGTGAAGCATTCCACCCAGCAAATACTGGCGCAGCCAAAATTGCCGCTGCGGCTAATGCGCATTTACCAAAGGAAGAAATATTGATTCTGCTTTTTTTCATTTTTAGTATCTCCGGAAATTTTATTATTGCGACGACCAAACAAAATCAGTAACCGCAAATTAAACATTGTTTTATATTTTTGTTCCCGTGCAATCCATCTACCAAAATCGCTCACAATAAATTTCGGCCTGTCCTGATACAACGAATCCAGTCTAGCAACGCATACTTTAGCCTCCACAAGACTAACGTCTGATTGAAAGATGTGTTTTTTGTGCTAGTAGACGTGCCGAAACCGGTTTTTTAAGCGTTTCAAATGAGGGGAAATATTTTTTAGATGAATTTGATATAAAATTTAAAAATGGAAAGTATTTTTAATAACATAAGTAACATTTGGATTCGATCGAACAGGTAATATCGAAACATTTTGAAAATCTTAACTTCAATCAATACGATAATTTAAAATACATTGTATATACGCTGCCGAAATCGGTATATACAGATCTTTAAAACCCACACATAAAAAAACACAAACCGAACCACAAAAATCGATTATTATTTTTTTGAAAGGAAAATATATATGACAACTTTAAATAGAAGGTTACTACTAGAGGCTAAACTGATCCGTTTCTTCAAAAGGAAGCTCCAACACCACGCGCGTTCCCACCCCCTTTTCACTGGAGCACATGATTTTTCCGCCCATATATTTAGCAGTACTATAGCAAATACTTAAACCAATACCGGTTCCGCCATAACGACGGGTAGAACTACTATCTTCTTGAGTGAAGGACCGGTACATTTCCGGCTTAAATTCTTCACTAATACCAATACCTGTATCCGTTACACAGATACTGACCGCAGCCCCCTCATCAGCCAGATCAATTTCAAGCCCTACCCGACCAGCCTCGGTAAATTTATGCGCATTGCTAAGCAAGTGAAATACGGCTTGTTTGAGCCGTTTGCCGTCGATAAAAATATATTCGGGAAGTTCTGAGCTGATATCAGAGTGAAATTCAACTTCTTTTTTTGATTCAAGTAAGGCGTAATAGTTATTGGCAGCATCCAGTATTGACTTCGTTTCTGTCCGAGTAGCACAGATTTTTGCATTGCTATGGCTGTCCATTTTAGCAACTTGCAAGATATCCTCAATAATTAGCCCTAAAGTTTTGGACGCGTGAGAAACCTTATGGATGAGTTTAAGGTGATCCTCGTTATCCACTCGCCGAGACAGTATATGAACAAAGCCTACAATGGCATTCAGCGGTGTTTTTAGTTCGTGAGATATTGTGGCTAAAAATGATGATTTAGCCCTATTCGCTTCATCCACCTTTTCTTTTTCTTCAATTAACAGGGTGTTAGTGCGCGCCAGCATCGCGTCATAGTTCTTAATCAGTGATTGGGTTTGCTGCTCGGATTCATTCACAATACCCTGGAGTAACAACACCGGTTCAGAGCCATTTAGCTGGATTTCTTTTACTTGAAATTCGACAATTGTCTCTCGCGAATTAACACGACATGTTCCTTTGTAACGAAAAACACGTTTCTTTTCGACGGCTTTGAAAAAGCGTTTTTGGTCTGCTTCAGGGAGGAAGCTCGGAAAGGAAACTGGTTTCGCATCAAGATCAAACCACTGCCGCACAAGTGTATTCGCTTCAAGAAAAAAGAAGTTTTCTCGATCGCAAATCCCCACACCAATACTCAGCTGATCCATAGCCTTGTCAAGTTCCGGCTTAGCCACAACTTAATAACAGCAGAAAAGGCAATCTTTCAACCCGTAACAATCTGGCTTTTAAGGTTCGCTACCACACCGACAATCGTAGCAACATCGTCACTTTCAACACCCGCCTCCTCTAATGCTTCAGCCAGCAACTCTGCAACTTCTGTAAAATTTTCATCAGTGATTCCCATATTGGCATGCGCAACAGCCAGATCTCGCCCTGCATATTCGTCTGGTCCGCCAAGGGCTTTGGCTATAAAATTCGTTTGATGATTCATCAAAGCTTCAATATCAACGCCGGTAAAAAAAGACGCTAAGTCTTCTGAATCCAAAATTTTTCGATAAAAATTACTGACAACGGAGGAAAAGGTTTCAATACCACCATATTTGTTGAACAGCGTATCTGGCATCTCGTACATCCTCTTGTCTGAACGTTTCTATAGGTGCTCTTATTCGCGTTTTCGGCGACAGAAAATGAAGGTCTATTAAAAAATGGATTCCTTCGTTTTGACTATAGTAGAACGCAGTTTAAATAATAGTCAAAAAGCAAGAGAAGTCAGTATTGATATTGAAACAGATTTGGTTATATTTTTTTCCTCTAACACTCAAAATTTATTTCTGAAGACTGTCACCTTAATGGCGATTTGTTTTTTGTGCGCCACCGAAACCAAGATCACGCTTGTTTTCGGTGGCAGTACTCTATTGTCACGTAGACCGTTAAATATCTTCTTCGCTAAAAATATTAATGAAAAATACAGTTAGGTTATCCCCTTCTAACTCGCCTTCCAGCTCCACAAAGGCGCCCTCCACATTGGCAAAAAAGAATTCCTCCGTAATTTCCTCGCCATCCAGAAAGAACTCTGTTTCATCAGTAAACTCGAGTAAATAGCCAAATAGCCCTATCGATTCGCCCTCGATATCGAGTTCACCATGCAATTCAATAATATTGGATAATTCTGTGCTAAGCCGTTCTATTCCAATGGCAACCAAGCCACCTTCATTTCGCTCACTGACAATAAAGACAAAGTCACCCACATTAATATCCGAAAGATTAAAGCGTTCGATATCCATTTCACTAGCATCTTCATAACGGGTTTCAACGATTGCCGTGAAGGTATTACCCTGCACTTGCAGCGTGCCCGTTGGAATATGGCCGTCATCGACTACGTCGATATCCGTTACAATTCCCGAAATCACTAAGTCGGCATATTCTAATATCTCGATTTCCTCGGCTTGCAGAACGTTGTTTCCGTCGACGGAACCAAAGACTTCGATGTAGACATCTAAACCAAGCGATTGCAATGTACCGCCTAAGACTACGGTAGAAGTGTCGGTGCTTACAGAAAGGTGCCCCACTTCAAACGAAGCCGCCGAATTAAACTCGGTAATTAAACCTTCAATTTCCAGCTCACCGCCTTGATTCAGATCGTCAAAAAACTCTTCTTCTAGACCTATGATTGCTGCGATCAACGTTCCGTTGTTGAATTGGCTCCCCACAACAATAACGTCGAGCCCATTAATCAGACTTCCCGCAGTCGCGCCGTCAAAAGTGGATTGGCTGTATTCAATTGTCAAAGCCCCAAGGTTAAAGGTGAAATTATTGCTGTCGAGGTTAGTTATGCTGCCAAGCACTTCAAACTCGTTCCCAGAATCCAGATCGATGCGAGAGGCAACAACCGCGTCACTCGAATTTACCGGCCCGCTAACCCTGACTCGCTGCCCCACTGTCAGCCCATCTAAGTCACCACCGGTAATTGCATCATCGAAAGAGGTTTCATCATTCACAAGAATGGTTTGTCCCAGTACGACAAAACGGTTTTGATTCACGCTTATTGAGCTAATAACGCCGGTAACATTCGGCTGAAAATGAATGGACGTTGCGGTACCGGAAACGTTATCGGTGTTCACGCTGCCCACGACCGTTACATAAACACCAACATCGAGATTACTTTCGGAAGACGCATCTCCACTAATCGTAATGTCGGCATTATCTGTGTTGTAGCGTACACCGTTAACAATGACACTACCGAAACCATCGATAGTCCCTGTTGTGACATTATCGGCAGCTGGCGAGCCGCTACCATCGATACCGGCAAGTTGATCACCGCTGCCATCCGTTACATCGCAGCCTGCTAGCCACAAAAAAGAACAGAGGGAAAGGGTCCCGAAAAATTTTGAATTGGAAAACATGGTTTTAAACTCCTGCTGCATTTTCGTCGTCGGGGGTTACCGACGCGAGAGGATGTGTTTTTTTATCCTCTTCGATTAAATAGGCGCCCACGCCTAAACGAATTCCCGCTTGTGAACTGTTATCACCTTCGGGTAATTCGTGTGCACTTAACCATTCATCTACACGTTCTAGATAGGCTTGACCTTCACGCTCAACAAAGGCACGAAAAGCTCTTACGGCTTTTGGGTCAATATTTTGATTGCTCGCACGCCGTTCAAATTTCAGCGGCATACTGTCCGACCCACCTTCATAGAGATTATGAAAGAGCGTAGCGCCGAGATCATGGATAACGCTACCCGCGCGTAATAGCGCTTCAGGGTCGGATTGTGGAGGGAAAAAATGACGCTTTACGACTCGAAGTTCACCGCTTTCACATTCTTCAACTGCGGCACCTCGCAGCAGCTCTTTTAAAATAGTACTGATAGGCACGTCGCCACCGTATTTTTTTGCCAGCGCATGAAAACTGCCTGACTCACCTTCCGCGGGTAGCAACCTTGGCAACCCGCTTTCGTTGAGAAACTCACTGTCGAGGTGCCACGCACTAAGTACGCGTGTTAGCCGATCTTGGCTGTGCTGGGCATCGATGACGAGTTTGTTTTCTTGAATCAGGTCTTTAATGCGTTTGACTTCTTTACGGTCGAGACCGGTGAGAACGGCAATGCGCGAAACATTGGTGGGACGACCACGAATACCGAAGTCACGAGCAGCGACTTCAACAAAGATGGTCTTACAAAGATTGCTGAATTCCTTATAGGTGATGTTATTGCGCAACATCATCATGATGATGGGCTCTAACAGCTTCCGAAGCGCGGAAGCGACATGTTCTTTCACAGATTTACTCATAATTGGGGAAAATACCCCCTAACCTGGGGTTTGGCAAGTCTATTTGTGTTAGATCGTAGAGCCATCCTTGGCTCGTATCGCTTTCTGGTTTGTTTTTGTGTGGCTAGTTTCCGAGGAAACTCAGCCCCTGGCGCTTTATTTAGGGTCTAAAACTCTTCTTCGCCAGCACCTTCATCGTCTTCGACGCTTACACCTTCAGATTCATCCTCTGAGTTATCCTCTTCCTCCTCGCCGTGTTCGTCTACTTCATCACCGGCATCAACATCACTGTTTTCAGTATTCCCTTCCGTCACATCGGACTCATCAGCCACGCCTTCGTCTGGCTCTTCAGAACCGCCGTCGTCTTCGCCTTCTTCTGTATGCCCCTCTTCATCTGATTGATCAACTTCACCGTCGTCAGAGTTGGCCTCTTCACCGTCCTCATGATCAGACTCCTCCGTATTTCCTTCATGATCATCGAATTCTCCCTCGTCAAACTCTTCGTCAAACTCTTCGTCAAACTCTTCGTCAAACTCTTCGTCAAACTCTTCGTCAAACTCTTCGTCAAAACCCTCTTCATGCTCATCTCTTAAATGCTCACAAAATATCAAGACCGATAACGAAACTTCATCGTCCCCTATTGGAAGTACGGTTCCATCATCACCACACCAAGCGAGAATATTAATGCCTGTGGCATAGAGGATATCGCCGTCAAATGAACCGACAACGGCAATCGCTGCGCCTAACACTTCAGACGGTGTACCCAACATTAAATCACCACCGAAGATTTCGGTTTGCTCGCCGATCGAAATAACAATACCGTTATGCAGTTCAATGAATTCACCTTGAACTGCGACAATGCGACCCATAGCTTCTGCACGAAACTCTTCGTCATGGTCACTGCCGTGTCGACGAATTCGTTTAGCCAATAAAACGTCTTCGTCATCAAAGTCGGTAAAGGCTAGTACATGAAGAGAATCGCCAACAAACAAATCATCTAAGGCAAAACGACGTTCTTCCATTTCACTGTCATCGTCAAAACTGGTGTTTCTGTCGACGGTGAAAATCATGTTGTGAATGGTAAAGGTGTTATTTTCCAGGTCTATTGCTTCGATATACCCTTCGAATTCCATTTCAGACTCGCGCTCAAAACGGATTTCCCGTGCAACAATAACGTCTTCATCATTAAAAGTACCTTCGACTTCAACCAAAACACCTGAGCGTAAGTTTTCGACATTGCCATGCTCAAATTCTGTTGTCTCGACAACACTTACACGTACTCCGTGAATTTCGAATGTGCCACTATCAGATAATTCGGAAACAAAACCTTCAATTTCGACGTCTGAGTTTTCTTCGTGTACAAACCACTCCTCATGCCCTTCAAATTCATCGTCGACGATAAATATGCCGTCTTCCAAAGAGCCTGTGACAACCACGCGCATCCCATCCGACAATTCTTCTATCGTTAGGTCGCCTAGATCTACATCACTAACATCAATTTCTTGCCCATTAATATAAAAACTAAACGCTTCACTATTCACGTTAGAGATCGAACCTTCTAAGCGAAAGTGCTGCTCTTCCAGCTCTATCTCGATATGTGCCGCGATTAAAGTGCCATCTTCGGAGGTGAAAGCACTCACCTCTATCACCGCATTCAAAAGCACCTGCTCTAAAGCATCTTCGTCTATGCCATCATCGAAAAAAGTATCTTCAGAAATCTGCACAATTTGACCCAGAACCGTAATAGTTCCGCCTGCAATATCTACCGATTCAACCGGGCCAATGACTTCAGCTGAGTATTCAACTCGTGTGGCTATCGCCTCGCCATTAGCATCAACAGAAGCCGTTACCGTCACGATATAGCCAACCTTAAGCTCCGCTTCAGGTACTTCAACTCCGTTCACCACGATAACGGCATTATCGGTGTTGTAGCGGACACCGTTGACGATCACGCTGCCAAAACCGTCTATCTGACCAACTGAGGTTACGGGTTTCGCTTGCAGCTGAGCGCCGCCTGCACCGCTGCCCGCCCCCTCATTATTTTCACCACCAGATGCGCCACCGCCGCAGCCAACTAAAACGCCCGCCAATGCAGTGACCAATGCGACAGGAACGAGGGTCTTTCTCAATATTTTATTCATGGATTCCGCCTTACGTCTGAATATTCGAAAATTGTTATCAGGTATCTGACGCTTTATCGGAAAACCTGAATATGGGGATTATCTCCCCATATACGGACATTAAATGTGACGCGCGTCACACTTAAACCATTTCTGGGGGGTTAACCCCCAATTAAAGCTGGTTCGGAGGCTTGAGCTAACCAAATGCCCCGCCTCTCATTACCGAGGGTTATAACGACACGAGAAGGCAGAAGAAGACACGATAAAAGAAGATAAGAGACGTGCAGGTTTTGAGGAATATGATTGGTATCGAGATAGGTTAACGAGGGGTTTTGATTCACGGCGTTCGAGAGTGTCATTCACACCTCACCAAAACCAAGCGGGCTTAAGGTGAAAGTGTAAATGGAGAGCCTGCCACCTCTGAAGAACAGTCTGTCGACTGGGTGAAATGTTATTTTTTGCATCTCTTTTTAAGCAATCACAACAAGCCGGAAAGCTCGGTACACCAAAAGATAAGCCTAAAATCGTCATAACACATACTTAAACGGCGTATCGTTTTGACCGTTATTTCACGAATAAAAGTAAACTTTTTTCAGAAGTATCATTCAAAAAAATTATTTTTTGCTGTAAAAGCCAAGAGTGTTAAACCGGCCCACAAAATCTACGCTCCTAAAGTGGATTTTATGACCCACACTCTTTATCCTCCGGGTTATAAATATAATAATCGTTAGAATCAATTGCTAAAACTAACAACTAGAATCATTCATTAACGTTATACACGCTAGACGGTTTCGCTAAGACAATTCGCTGGCTCCAGATAGAGAGATACGGAAAGTTGCATGAGCAGTTTCATTTTTAGTCGGTTTAACACTCCATCCGAAAGTTCCTTAGACGCCAATACAGACAGCTGGCCACTCAAAAACCGTCATTACTTAATCATAGCCGCCATCGCGATGTTATCGACATTGCTCGTATACGCGCCATTTATTCTGCAGGGCAGCGCCGATATATTGTTCCGTTACTGGGACGGACCCAATTATGCGTACCTCGCCAAGGCTCTTTACAACATACCCAGTAACCATCCGTTAAACGCATATACAACACCCGAATATTTCGCCGCGCACTTACC
This sequence comes from Agarilytica sp., assembly GCA_033852165.1. GTDB lineage: Bacteria > Pseudomonadota > Gammaproteobacteria > Pseudomonadales > Cellvibrionaceae > Agarilytica. The sequence continues at coordinate 103,464 of JAWSUZ010000011.1, forward strand.
GGTTTACCCGGTTTCCATTCGACTATTCTCATTTCTTGGCTATTTTAATGCGATGCTGTTTACCAGTGCGCTATATGCTACGTTAACCGCGATCGTGTTATATCAATTATTACTCGAAACGCGCGTCGTACAAAACCCCTTATGGTCTGCCATTATTTCTCTGTTTATTCCCGCACGGTATTTGATCTACCACAGTATCGGTGCGACCGAAGCGCCCTTTTTATTCTTCACCCTTTCATCACTATTAGCTTATACACGTGGACATTACGTTCTAGCATTTGTATTAGGGGGAATATCCGGCATTACGCGTATTACCGGTATTTTGATTGGCGGCGCTTATTTTATGACGCTGATATTCGAGCGAAAATGGAAGAAAATCCCCTTGCTCGGCATTATCGCCCTCCCGCTCCTGCTCACATTTACGTTTTACCATTTTCACTACGGCGATTTTTTTGCGTATTTTGGCACCAATTATTCCGATTCAAACAAACTCATTAGCCTCATGCCCTTCGATATATTTAAAATGTATTCGGATTTAGGCGAGACACATTCTGCAGAATTTTATCTTATTCTTTATACAATATACGGGGTAGGGACTGCTCTACTGTGGAATATTAATCGTTTATTCTTCTGGTTCTGCTCCGTCACACTCACCTTTAGTGTTTTTATTTTTCATCAGGATGTGAGCCGGTACATGATTCCGATGGCGCCCCTCGCAATTGTTGTTGCATACGACAAAATTCTGTCCCAAAAACCCGTTAAGTTTATATTTTTACCGGCTGTTTTTTTGGCTTATATCTATTCCTGGGGTGTCTTAGAGAAGAATGTGGTCGACCGAGGAACCTACAATCGACTCACGACCTACCTCAACGAGGATGATTCGAACAACCTTATTAAAGCTACTTTTAAGGATTTGTCGATTAGTGCTTGCCAGTATAAAAAATGTAATTCCATTATCGTGAATCAAAAAACCAACAGCAAGCTAATCCCAGAACGAGGGCTAAATGTATATATTTACACCCACAACGGAGACGTTGAATTTTTAAAGAATTATGATCACTGTGTGGATAATAGTGTTTTCTTCAATAGTATGGCGCTGATTCCGTCGATAACGACCTTTCATAAGGACGTGGACAAAGTACTACTGGTGTCCAGTGATACGGTTATATGTAACGATAAGAAAATTCAGGGATTACAGAGCTGGACTTCTGGTTTGAATTTAAAAAAGCTGGAAAGTATTCAATTTAGGGAGACTTATATCGGGGTGGTAGATTTATCAACAATGGTTGCGACAGAACTGAAATCAAAGGTTAGCATTCAATTCCCTTGAGGACTCATGGACTAAATCAGATGGGGCTCCCGGTGGATATGGCGCTCGCTGTCGATACGACAGATACTCCACGCTGAGGCCTATCGAGGCCCTTAAGAAGTATTAAGAGGGTAAACGCGGCCGAGAGCGGACAGCAATGATGCGGTGTTGTCCGTTTCCTTTTTGCGTTGTTTAGGTCTCAGCGTACAAGTTGGGAATCCATCTGATCGCGCCTTATATTTCCCCCTCATTCCACCCACACGTTACCCTATCCATATTTCACTCGGCCTATATTTTACCCTTTCCTTTTAGCCAACTTCCTTTTTAGCTCGAACCCAAGGCTCATATACTCGCAAGCGAGGAGGCAGTGATTCGATAGCCCGTATCGCCCTTGTTTTGTCCAAAAATAAACCGTATAAAATCGCAAAGTGATCCCTACCCTTCACTTGGTAATGAATGTATTCAATCATATCGCGCTTTAACCGGTTCTTTTTCGCAAATTCAATTACCTCCATGGCTGAGGCACTGCTGATCAGTTGGATCACCCATTCCTCATCGGCATTTTCTTCCATATCCGCTTTCGCCATGTTTGCATACGCCATTTTTTCAAACGCTTCGTTCTTCGCTAATCGGGATTTTTTAGCTTTTTTCAACATGCGATCCAAAGCAACGTTATTGGACTTCATATTTTTAGCAAGAGGGTCGGTTAATTTTACCGCTCGTTTTGCTTTTCCTGACGGTGATTTTACGGATTGAACCGAGGCCAGGTTTTTTCTGGATTGAGGGTTTGATGGTTTTTCGTTTTGCTTCGCAGTTGCCGCCGCCACCGTTTCACGAGACAACTGAGATTTATTCGGCTGTAAGCGAGTGCCATATTTGAATAACAGAGGATGATTCATCTCGCTTCGGTTCGCGAGTGACCAACTGTTGTCTTCTACACCTTCAACAATAATCCGCATGACTGCAGCTTGTATGGCTTCTAGCAAACATAATTGCACAGGTTCATTGCGAGTGTAACCGGCTTCGATTTCCAGTAAGCGCTTAAACCGAACAAAACGAAAAGCGCCGCCTTGTACTGCGCGCGACAATATAGATCGAGAAGTCGTCACGCTATTGATAACACGGCCCGTATTCACATCCACAGCGCGGAGATTAACCGTCACTTGATCCACTCGATATTGTTCCGACATCCCTACACCAAAATATTTGGCTCCCGCACCTCCAGTTTTCATATTGGTTTCGTAGCCAATGATGCCGCCTTCTAGTAAAATATTGGCGCCTAATAAAGGCGGAACTTCGCCGCCATTGGGGCTGTTTTTTAGCGCCGCACGGATGATTTTACGTTCGGTCAAAAGGTCTTGTAGGCCTTCACGCTCTAAGGGGGAAAACCAGCCAGAGTCCTTAATCGCTTTGATTAACATTGACGCAGCACCTTGCGATACTGCTGTTGAGAAGCCACTCGAAGGCGCAGGCCTATATTGACCGGTTAGATCACGAAAGTTATAAACCGAAGCGCCAATTCTTCCCCGAGGCAAAGGAAGTTCCACGAGGTCTCTATACACTTCTGAGGGGCTATCCCAATCTTTGCGTTGCAGTTCTGGCCCAAGCAATTTGTCTTTTATCGGCCCTGAACTGCAAGCACTTAAAAATGCGTGCAATGAGAGGATTGCAATAAGTAAAATTTTCGACATGATACACCTCCCACGACTTTTACATCTGTGATTCGACGATAAAGGTTGTGGAATCACCGGTATTTCTATCCGTTGTTGTAACACGAATACGACCATCGCCTTCGTCTACAACATCGATAATAAAATCTTCGGTAATAGTTTGCCCTGGAATTAGTGATCCATTTTCATCAACGAAATTACTCGCAATCGAACTCGTCAAACGCGTTAATAATGAACGCTGGAGTCGATTGTTAAAATCGTCTAGTGCGGTTTCTTCTTCCTCGCCTAAGTCTGGGTTTTTTGTCGTGTTTTGCGCTTGCGCGCTGTTTAACAACATATTCCCATTGAGAGGACTACCGCCAAATGATGGATTAACCGGTGAATATACCATGCTTGAAGAAAACGTTGAGGTCGATAAACACACACCAACAACGCTAATCATTAATAAATTATACTTGCCCATTTTCCCGCCCCTTACTGCTTGACACTACTTAACGCTATTTAATTAGAATTCGTCACCACTTAAATCGACCTGACCAGATCCTGAGGCCGCTATATCAATATTTTGAATTCGAGATAACACATACGATACTGCCTGTGCTCCACGCTCTCTTGATTGGCTGCGTGTACCCGCAATTGATGCACGATAAACAACACTTCCTTTATACCGTACAATCACTAAAGTACCCTGCCGCGCTGACGGTTTTTCTTCAACTTCTACACCGTCTCCTTGAAAGTACTGATTTCGCCATTCCCGTGCAAAATGCTTAAAAAAATCTTGGCCAAACCATGTAATGGTTTTGTTCACCAAAATCCCACCAATTTCGATATCTTTCGCGACGGTAATATTTGAAAGTGAAAAACAAAAAACAATCGCGGCTACCTGCGCTATTACTTTGGAAATAGTTACTTTAGAAATAGTTGCTTTGGAGATGTTGAGCATGTTGGGTATGATTTTCATATCGAACTCTCTTCCAGCAGGTTTAGTTTACTGAGTGAAATTTTAGGGGGGAGACGCAGCGGGAAAAACTCTCCTAAATCCGCCGCCTCTCCAGGGGGGCCTAAAAACCTTGTAGAACATCCGCATTGTTACCATTACCGTTTTGCGTAATGGTCGCCAAATTCTCAATACCGTCTTGGCAAGCTGTCGCGCCATTACCAATTCCGTTCTGCTCTATCTCACTTACATTGTGTTGACCATGCTGAGAAACAAACTGGTAGTTATCCGTGCCATTTTGTCTGGCAACCAGTATGTTTTCTTGTCCTTCTTGAAATGAATCAAACCAGTTATCACTGCCGTTTTGCTCTATATCGGCACGTTGACTTTGTCCCATTTGGATTCCTCCAGCGTGGTTGAAATCACCATTTTGTTCGATTTCAATTAAGCCATCACGACCACTTTGATCACCATGAACATAGTTGTCATTACCATTTTGTACACTTGCAAAGCGATCTTCAGTTCCGGACTGGTAAACACTTGAACCGTTTTCATCACCATCTTGTAAGGTGGTAATTAAACCCCTTGAACCCGTTTGATCGCTGTAGGCAAAGTTACCATCACCGTTTTGATTCACCGTTTGTAAATTTTCTGAACCGCCACTTTGGCCGACACTCGCCTTGTTGTCGTTGCCGTTTTGGTGAATCATTAAATTATTGTCTGTTCCGCCTTGAACAGTTGACGCTGAGTTGTAGTTTCCTGTTTGTAGTACGTAGGTTTCACCACGAACGCCATCTTGGTAAGAGTAGTTACTGTTGCCTTCACCAATTTGGTCAATGCGAATATTGTCGTCGGTACCAAGTTGTCTAACAAAGGAGTCGTTATCGCTACCAGCTTGCTCGATTACGGCATTTTCGCGAGTGGACTGACCATACGCGACTGATGATAGTAGAACTGAAATTGTTGATACGGTGATGATGGTTTTGATTTTCATTTTTGCAAACCTCAATATCCACCAAACAATTCTCTTGTTAACTATTTGGTGCGCCCTATTTATTCCTTATCTCGTTAATAAAGACAAACTCCTTTTTGTCTTACGTACTTGGGTAATTGCATGAGCCGTTCCAACTTGGGCCACTTTGGGTTTTAAGATAAAAGGAATATTAATTTGGCCGTGGCTAGACGAAAGAGCGTTAAGAACTAAAAGTTTGGTATAAGAAGGGCTTTTTAGAACTAAAAAGTGATTTGTGACGCGCGTCACACTAAGGTCGCCTGTGACAACATATGCAAATATGTTGTGCGACTGAACATTTTGCGTGCCACTGTGACGAAAATTGTCACAGCTTTAGATTTTTCAGTATTACTCGTCGTAGAAAGCTAAAACATTTGGAGAGACTGCAAGTCTCACGGTGAATACGGGGACGTGACATCGGGTACAAATGCTGTGGCTTAATGGTTATGAGACCGCGTCAGTACTTCAGAAGGAGTTTCCAATACACGCCACAAGTACATCCTGTAGGCTCGCTAATACCATCCATCGACAGTGTGCTCGGCTCTGGCTCCCTCGATAACTACTCGGCTTTATCTCCTGAGTCGCTCTACCAATTACATCCTTATAATTGTCAGGCGTTATTCTACTTATGCGCTCCTGCGCTAATGCTTCTCCCTAACACCTATTTCCCTATAGGCGTCCGGCACTGTCTACTACGCCACATCCGTGTGGCAATGGCATTAAACGGTATTGGAAACTCCTTCTGCAGTACTGAAGCTACGTGCAAACGTCAACTTATACTCTGAGTTCCAAGGTCTTAAGTCCGCTGCATTGGTATGGGGTGCAATTTTGACATAGCCCTTACATGCACTGAGCATCGGCTGTTCGGGGGCTCGGCCAAGACCATCTAATGCCATTACCACATAGAGGTGGTGTAGTAGACCGTGCAGGACGCCTATAGGGAAATAGGTGTTAGGGAGAAGCAGGGAGCCAGAGCCGAGCACACTGTCGATGGATGGCATTTGTGAGCCTAATATGGACATACTCGTGGCGTGTCTTGGCCGAGCCCCCGAACAGCCGATGCGGTATATACCGAACACCAGATAGAGAGAAAGAACAAAGAAAGGAATTAAGAACGAAAAAGAGCTAGTAGCCCTGTAACACCAGAACCGACAGACCATTTCCCTCTTGTATCACTTCACTTCTCAAACCAAGACCCATTTGCTGAATTTCGGCAAAATTACTATCGCCATGCTGGCTGATACGAGCTTGAATATCACGGCCGCTTTGGTCTGCATCAATACGGTTGTTATTTCCCAACTGCTCGCTAACCAACTGATTTTTCTGGCCTTTTTGACTTGCATTTACCACGTTTTGCAAACCATCTTGATTTGTGTAGATAAGCAAATCGCCCCCCATCTGCTCAATGGTGGCTAGGTTTTCCATACCAAACTGCTGACTTTCCACATGGTTTCTCATTCCAGACTGCTGAATCGTTAATCGATGCAGATCTCCATTTTGCAAAACTAAAGCATGATTACCCGCGATATCAGGACGCCCCGATAATTCATCCATCAGATCCAAATCCAAGCCCAACCCGATTTCAGCGACAGCAACCGCATGACACATCATGCCGACAATCAGTAATGTGAAAAGCTTAAGTCTGGGTGTTATGTCCATTGTCTTTTCATGCCTTATATTGACTAAAGAAACCAGGATACTTCGAGCCGTTCAATAAAATTAAAGCTAAAACCGAACGTAATTTTATTGCTACATGAAAACACACACACTTTTCATGCCAGGTAAAAACAAGAAGGCAGACTCACAAAAAAAATAGCATTTTATTTTAATTTAACTTTTTGATTTAAACTTTTGATTTGATTTTTGATCTAGCTGTTGATCGAACTTCAGGATATTGAACAGGATATATAGAAAGGGTTTAATATAAGAAACCAATGCGGCAAGCGAATTTTAACAGCCAGCCACATTGAAAATCGGTTTCAATAACTAACGACAGCTCACAGGCAGATACTTAGTCTCTAGTGTTCCAGAATTACAACTCCACTGTAATCTTTGGTTATTATCGAAGGAAGGTTTATAAATAACGGTCTTCCCTTCTAGTAAACTTTCACCCGTCAATTTTAAAATAAAGCCTTCATCGCCTACTTCTACAGATTCCACAACAGCATTCGACAAATCTAATGGCAAACCTATGATCTGGACGTTAAAAGGTAGCTCTCCGTGCTCTGCTAGATAAGGGCTTGCCTTGTCTTTAATCTGTCGACCAATCATTTCCACGCCCATGACTCGTGCTCGAACGGTATAATCCTGGTACGCAGGTAAAGCAACTGCAGCCAAGATGCCGATAATCGCTACGACGACCATTACCGAAACTAAGCCTCCAGCCGGACCGCCAACGCCTATTCGTGGAATAAAAAACGCTAGGATTCCAGCAAAGATGCTGCGACGAGGGAATTCTGAATCTTGCTTCTTAGACACGTCGACAATGCGCTTCATTCTTTTGCATAACCAGGGATAGTCTGCCGTAAATTCATTAAATGACATCCAAAATCCACCGGTCTCATCGCTTTGTTTCATATACTCCTGAATATTGAGTTTACTCCATGAATCTGGCCCAGTGGCTAATACAGCCATACCAAAGGCCGCATCTTTTGTTTCTTTACAGCAGTGCAGCCCATGAAAATCACAGGTGTATTCTCTCGCTCGCGAATATGCAGCTCCAACCAACGGAAGTAGTTTCCCTGGCCACGTTAAGGTCGCCCAATTTAAGTGCCCGCGCTTTACATGCCCGAGTTCATGACCAATATAGAAATTGATGCTGTTGGGGTATTTTTTTAACGCATCGACAATACTGCTATACAAGACAACGTAATGTCTTCGAAGAAATCGGGTTGCAAGCGCATTCAGAATACCATCGGAGTTTAAAATATATAACTCGGGCTCTTCTTCCTTATCCAGCTTGCGACAACACTCTTGGTATTGTGCGTAAAGTTCTGGAAATTGCTTTTCGGAAACTTTTACCCCCGTTCCTTTTAGGTATGAGATAAATGCAGAATGGGAGAAGAGGAATATTAGCGCCCCCATCAACAAATAAATGAGCGCTACGCCCACCGTTCCAAGGACGATTAGAGTCTATATATCAGAATAGATACAACCAAAATGATCGAATACAAGGGCTTTTCGTTTTTATAAATTAAATCCATCATATTTCTCCTATTGTTTATTTTTATTATCCTACATATATCTTCAGGTACTGCTATCTACAAGCTCTTCTATCTGCAGTAGCTATTTAGAGCGACCATCAGGACGAAAAAGCATCCTTACCGGCAATGGTTGATTAAATATGCCCCGCTAGCAAGGCGCTGCCATCGACATTATTCGATTGCCTCTAAATCCACCACCATCAATTGCAAACTTTCCTTCCCCCTAAATACGTTAACATCCAAATGGTAGGCTAGGCGCACTTCCCTCGCTCGGGTACTTGGCCAAACATTGGTGTCGACATTAAAGGCTATCGCGTCGAATACTATATTTGAGTAGGGTTCTCGCGATAACACGAGTTTAAGATGTTTTTCACCCACAATGCGCTGATTGACGATATAGAAACACCCATCGAAGGTTGGCTCAGGAAATAGCTGGCCCCACGGGCCGTTATTTTTTAGCGTATGCGCCACATCTAAAGTTAAAAACTCTTCTGGCAATTCCCCATCACTGAGAACAATGGGATCAATAATCTCTTCGGTAAGTTGACGCTCGACGGTTTCATTAAAGGCTTGTTTAAATACCGATAAATTTTCTGATTTAAGTGATAATCCGGCGGCCATTGCATGCCCACCAAACTTTTCAATAAGGCCAGGGTTTGAACTGGCGATTTCGTCGAGAATATCGCGCATGTGAACGCCGGGAATGGAACGCCCTGAGCCTTTTAGCTCCCCTGTATCAGCATCTGCAAAAACGATTGTCGGGCGATTCCTGCGGTCTTTAATTCGCGAGGCCAAAATGCCAATTACACCCTGATGCCAATCGGGCTGATACAAACAGATTCCTGAACTTTGCTGGCTCAGTTCGTCGTCAGAGAAATTCTCAAATTGTTTTAAGGCTTCTTGCTGCATCGACGATTCAATTTGCTTACGATCACAGTTGAGATCATCTAGCTCACGAGCAAGATCTCGTGCTTCGGGAATACTGCTGGTGGTTAAGCATTTAATGCCTAAAGACATATCGTCTAAGCGCCCCGCCGCATTTAGCCGAGGGCCGATGGCAAACCCCAAATCAGTCGAGTTCAGACGATGGGCTTCCTTGCTCGCGATTTGTAAAATCGCGGCAATGCCCGGATTTGCTTTACCGGCGCGCATTCGCTGTAAACCTGCCGCCACTAATATGCGATTGTTGTAATCCAGCGGTACAACGTCAGCAACTGTGCCAAGGGCTACAAGATCAAGTACTTCGCCCAGGTTTGGCTCTGAAATATTTTGTTGCTGAAACCAATCAACTTCCCTTAGCTTTTTTCTCAACGCGGACATGAGGTAAAAAATCACCCCAACACCCGCTAAGTTTTTACTGGGGAATTCACAGCCGTGTTGATTGGGATTCACAATCGCATCGGCTTCTGGAGATTCTCTTCCCGGCAAATGATGATCGGTTACGAGAACTTTTATGCCCAGCGCTTTCGCGGCTTTAACGCCTTCGATGCTGGATATTCCGTTATCAACGGTAACAATTAAATTTGGGCTTCGCTCTGCAGCTACTTCGACAATTTCTGGCGTTAAGCCATAACCAAAAACAAACCTATTGGGGACAAGGTAGTCGAGCTTCTTTGCGCCAAAGGCCGACAAGCACCGCATAGCTACGGCAGTACTGGTGGCACCGTCCGCATCGAAATCACCGACAATAAGGATGCTGTCATTGTTTGATAGTGCGTTTATTAATAATTCAACTGCGGCATCCAATCCCTTTAATGAATCAGGCCTAAGCATATTGGCAAGTTTGTAATCGTTATGCTTACCGTACTCTGCACCACGGGATTGGAAAATATCACTGAGTAGCTTTTCAATGGCTTTCGGATCACCAACGAGGGAATGATAGCTGTTCACATGGGAGCGATGTTTAATTGTTTTTTTCATTGTTACGAGAAATGTTAATTGGTTAAACGATCTATTAATTTAACAAGTTATTAAAACTGGAGTTTCAACCTCCAGGTCCACACGCCTAAAACGACTTCGCCCTGACGGATTGTATTCTCAAACACAACTCAACAGGGCGAATAGGAAAGGTGTTTCCAGATAATAATCGTGAAAATTAGCTCACAACATTATCGGCAACAAACTGCTGAACCACGGCCAGGTCGTTATCGAGCACAGTGAACTTTTCTTCGCGTTCGAACAAATCGGCCATATGATGCGGCAACTCCGGATCGTTTTTTTGCCCTGCCTTTTTAACTGCTTCTGGGAACTTAGCGGGGTGCGCGGTCGCTAAACACACCATAGGAGTCGATTGAGAGCGTCGGGTTTTACGAGCCGCTTGAACACCAATTGCCGTATGCGGATCAAGTAAGTACTCGGTCGTTTCATAAACGTCACGAATGACTTCGATTATTTCATCGTCATCAATACGATAGCTGCTGAACAGTTCACGAGCTTCAGATAAAGCTCCTTCACTTAGCACCAGTGATCCGGACTTAAAATCTTCCATCATTTTTTTGATTGCTGCGCCATCTCTATCGTACAAATCGAACAGCATGCGTTCAAAATTACTGGAGACCATGATATCCATACTCGGTGCAAGCGAATGAACCAAGGGTTGTTTACTTAGGTCATTCTCGCTGATACAGCGGTGCAAAATATCGTTACTGTTGGTTGCAATCACCAACTGCTCGATGGGAAGCCCCATTTTTTTCGCCAAGTAACCGGCAAAAATATCTCCAAAATTCCCTGTAGGAACAGAAAACGAAATGGGCCGATGTGGACCACCGAGTGATAAACTGGCGTAAAAATAATAAACGATTTGCGCCATGATGCGCGCCCAGTTAATCGAATTAACAGCCACCAAAGGTCGGCCTTCAGGTAAAAAGCTTTGGTCTGCAAAGCTCGTTTTAATCATGTTTTGGCAATCGTCAAAATTACCCCTTAGTGCAATATTGTGGACATTCGGTTCTAGCACCGATGTCATCTGCTTGCGCTGAACATCCGACACACGATTATGCGGGTGTAAAATAAAGATGTCGACGTTGCTGCATTTTTTACACCCTTCAATCGCCGCTGAACCGGTATCACCTGAGGTTGCCCCCATGATGACGACTTTTTGCTGACGTTTTTCAAGAATGTAGTCGAGAAGATTGCCCAAAAACTGTAAAGCAAAATCTTTAAACGCTAAGGTCGGGCCTTGAAATAATTCCAATATCCATTCGTTATGTGCAGTTTGTACTAGCGGTGCAATACCGTCATGGCGAAAAGAATCATACGAAGTATCGATGATCTTTTTTAAGTCAGCATCAGGCACTTCACCATCGACAAACGGCGCAATCACTTTAAACGCTAAGTCGCGATAACTTAAACCGGCCCACGATGCGATTTCTTCTTTTGAGTAATGTGGCAATGTTTCTGGAACATATAAACCACCATCGCTTGCTAGACCAGCAAGAACAACTTCTTCAAAATTTAAACTGGGCGCGTCGCCACGGGTACTGATGTATTTCACTTTATTTGCCTAGATATATTGTATGGTTAAATTAATTACGAAAAGTTAAGCGTAATTAATTCAATTCTTTGATCAACTTAACTATTTCAACGACTCAACACGAATGCGAACCACTTTGCCTTCAACTGACTCTAAGCCTTCAATCGTTTGAATTGCAGAGCTGATATTTTTTTCAATTGCCCTATTAGTCAAAAGAATCATTGGGACATGGTCTTGCCCGTCTTTCGCTTCTTTTTGAATAAGTGCCTCGATACTAATACCTGCGTCACTTAATATCCGCGAAATATGGGACAGCACTCCGGGCTTATCAAGAGCAGAAATACGCATATAATACGCCGTCTCTGTCTCTTCAATTGGCAAAATTGTGCGTTCTTCAAGCTGCTCATGCGCAAACCCCAAATGCGGTACAGAAGTATCAACTTCAGCACCAACCCCACGGCTCACGCGCACTATATCAGCAATAACGGCTGAAGCTGTTGCTTCTGCCCCAGCACCGGCTCCGTAATAAAGAGTAGGGCCAACGGCATCCCCTTTTACAACCACGGCATTCATCACGCCGTCTACATTGGCGAGCAATTGTGTTTTAGGAATCAGTGTTGGATGCACACGCAATTCTATTCCGCCACAATCGCGACGACGGGTAATCCCCAAATGCTTAATGCTATAACCCAATTCGTCTGCGTATGCGACATCTTCTAAAGAGATTTTACTAATGCCTTCGGTAAACACTTTATCGAAAGCTAAAGGCATACCAAATGCGATAGATGCAAGGATAACGAGCTTGTGTGCTGCATCGATGCCTTCAACATCAAAAGTAGGATCGGCTTCTGCGTAGCCCAGCGCCTGTGCCTCTTTAAGCACATCGTCAAAAGCACGTCCTTTGTCACGCATTTCGGTCAGAATAAAGTTACCGGTACCATTTATAATGCCCGCGAGCCACTCAATATTATTCGCGGCCAAGCCTTCTCTTAACGCGCCGATAATCGGAATCCCACCCGCTACAGCGGCTTCATAGGAGATTGTGACGTTATTTTGCTGAGCAATTGCAAAGAGCTCGTTACCAAACTCTGCAATCAGTGCTTTGTTCGCTGTAATCACGTGTTTTTTGTTTTGTAAGGCGCGCGTGACGAGCTCTTTAGCGACGGTGGTGCCACCAATAAGCTCAACGATGATGTGAACTTCAGGATCATCTGCAACGTCGTTTATATCTGCGCTAATCTTAATATCTTTCGTATCACAGGCAGGATTCTCTCTTCGAGCTCCAATGTGGGTAATCGCAATCTCGCATCCCGCTCGCGCACCGATCATGCTGTTATTTCGAGTAAGAACGTTGAAGGTTCCGCCCCCAACTGTCCCGAGTCCGCAAATGCCCACGTTAACGCGTTTCAAAGTGTAATCCTCTGTATAAAAATGCTGCTCAAGGGCAGGAAAATCGGCCCTCAAAAAAGAAACGAAACCTTACTGACGGTGGGTGTTGGTGTCAATGGAAAAGGGGAGAATTCGGGATATGGGGTTCGGGATACGGGATATGGGATACGGGATACGGGATACGGGATACGGGATACGGGATACGGGATACGGGATACGGGATACGGGATACGATGGAGTGTAGAGTATTAAGAATAGGCTGCTTCAATCTGTCTAGTTAAAGAGCAAAAGACCTTAGCAGCCAAGCTGTGTTTAGATGCCTAGCGTTTTGGCCAACTTGTCAGCGGCTAAGTAGCCAGGAATCAGCTCACCGGACTCTAAGATAAGAGCGGGCGTACCATTAAGCCCCGCACGAAGGCCAATATTAAATTGTTCGGCAACCGGGTTACCGTCACAGACATTAACCGGGATTTGTAGGCCCGCTTTCAACTTACTCAAAGCCTCGTTACGATCTTCAGCACACCAGGCTGAAGCGATTTTCTTATAGGACTCAGAACCTACCCCTGCACGAGGATATGCAAGATATTTGATTTCTATACCAAGGGCGTTCATTGCTGGCACTTCACGATGAAGCTTACGACAGTAGCCACAGTCAACATCAGTGAAAACAATAACACTGGCCTTAACCTCACCCTCAGGGCTAAAGATAATCATATCCTCTTGCTTAATCGAAGCCATTAGCTCTGCACGAGGCCCATTTTTGCTTTGCTCTGTGACATTAACGATTCCACCGTCTTCTAGCTGGTACAAATCCCCAACAAAGAAATGGTCGCCAGAACCCAGCAAGTAAACGCTGCCCTTACCTTCGAAAAAGAGCTGATATACACCTTCAGCTTCTGCCGGCTTAATATCAACGACTTTCAAATCGGGGCGGGCTTTAAGGAATTTCGCCGCCACGGTGTTCAATAAATCATTCGGTTTTTCAGATCCTTCGCTAGGCACTACAGCAAGGCCTACAACGGGATCTGCAGCTAGGTCAGCTATAGCAGTATTAGCAGTATTAGCAGTATTAGCAGTATTAGCAGTAGAGTCTGACTCGACTTGCGCACTCTCTTCTTTTGAACTTGTCTCGCCCTGACAACCCAACAAAACGCTCATTGCTGCTGAAACGAAAGTCATGGATATTTTTTTTGATAAAGACACCGGCATTGTTCCTAAAGTGATTTTAGCTTCGCTTAGATAGCGGAAGTCTAGCATGGTTCCATAAGAAAAAACGAATGGCGACTGGGAGCGTCAATAGCTTCTGAAGACCACGCCGCCCGGAAAGAACCCAGCTCTAAATGAGTAAAAGCCACCTCCCTTCTGGCTCCCAAACACCGCAGCCCGAGCACTCCTATTACCGCCCCCTCGGGTAAAGAGTATCAAGCAGTAATAAATGGACCCCCAAGATAAGCAGCGTGTCAATATTGCGTAGCCCCTCCATCTTCAAAAATGAGCGCCTACCGCTACCAATTTAAACGACAGGCTATTCGGCATATACCTACAGAAACAAAAAAAGCGGCTGAAGCCGCTTTTTTAAACCAAAACCTAAAGAAAGGCTTAGCCGAGTTTTTCTTTGATTCGCGCTGCTTTACCAGTCAACTCACGCAGATAGTAAAGTTTCGCTTGGCGTACATCGCCACGACGTTTAACAGTAATGCTATCAACCAATTTACTGTGCGTTTGGAAAGTACGCTCAACACCAATACCATGAGAAATTTTACGAACAGTGAAAGCAGAGTTTATGCCACGGTTACGAATACCGATGACAACACCTTCGAATGCTTGAAGACGCTCGCGAGTGCCCTCTTTTACCTTAACCTGAACGATAACAGTATCGCCCGGGCTAAATACTGGAAGGTCTTGTTTAAGCTGCTCTTTTTCCAGTTCTTGAATAATTTTGTTACTAGAACTCATGGTTTGCTCCTGATTAGCAAGTAAAGCCTCTCGGCTAAATTTTTCTACGTTCGGTCCCGAAGGTAGGCATCTAACAAAGCCTGCTGAACGTCTGTTAACTCTTTATCAGCCAGTAAATCTGGCCTTCTTTCTGCTGTTCGACCCAACGATTGCTGTAACCGCCAAGTTTCAATTTTCTTATGATTTCCCGACAACAATACACTGGGCACTTCTCGCTCATTGAGAACGCCTGGCCGCGTGTAGTGCGGGCAATCTAACAATCCATCTTCAAATGAATCTTGTTCGGCAGACTGAGAATCGCCCAATGCACCGGGTATAAATCGTATTATCGCGTCAAGCATCACCATTGCTGGCAGCTCTCCACCACTGAGAACATAATCCCCTATGGACCACTCCTCATCAACTTCGCCTTCAATAAATCGCTCGTCAACACCTTCGTAACGACCAGCAATCAAGATAAGATCACTCTGCTGCGATAAAGCCTTCACCGCCTGACTATTAAAGCGCTGCCCTTGCGGTGAAAGATAAATAACCTTGTAGCCCTTGCTATCTCTTTCGTTCTTTTCTGACTCTAACCAATTTTTGGCAGAATTCAGTGCGTCTTGCAAAGGCTGAACACGCATGACCATTCCAGGCCCACCACCGTATGGCCTGTCATCAACCGTGCGGTGTTTGTCTGTAGCAAAATCACGAGGATTTATGCATTTCAATTCAAATAAGCCACTTTCAGTGGCTCTTCGTGTTATGCCGCTTTCCGTTAATGCAGTAAACATTTCGGGAAATAGCGTTATGACCGCAGCACGCACGATTGACTCCTATCTGGCGACATTACAAACACCTCGCCAGCTCAGTTAAAATTCAGGGTCCCAATTAACCCGAATTTCACCGGCCTCTACATCCACTTTTGTCACATAATGACCAAGAATATAGGGAACTAAGCGCTCTTTGTCATCAATACTTTCTTGCGAAGCTGAAACAACGAGAACATCATTTGCGCCAGTTTCTAACAACTCTTTTACAACACCGAATTCGATAGCCTTACCATCGAATTCACTGATTACTTTAAGTCCTATCAGCTGATGCCAGTAGTAATCATCTTCCTCCAACTCAGGAAGAAGGCTTCGTTCTACTGCTATATTGACCGAGGTGTATTGAGAAGCCACATCTCGATCATCAACTCCCTTCAGGTGGACCACAAGAGCATCGTTTTGGACTTTAAAATCATCGATTTCAAACTCTTTAACACCGTGCTGAGTTTTCAGCCACCACGGCGCATACTTCACGATATTCTCTTTTGGCTGAGTGCTGGAATGTACTTTAATCCAACCCTTTACACCAAAGGCTGCGCCAAGACGCCCAACATTAATTAAATTTGAACGCGAATCTGCCACAGGCTTAATAATACTCAGAAAGTTTAGAGGGGCTTAAGCCGCCTCAAAACCTTTTACCAAGCTAGATACACGATCAGAAACCTGCGCACCTTGACCTATCCAGTAATCAAAACGCTCTTGATCTAGACGCATACGCTCTTCTTGACCGCGAGCAACTGGGTTGAAAAAACCAACACGCTCAAGAAAACGACCGTCGCGAGATTTGCGGCTATCAGTTACTGAAATGTGGTAGAAAGGACGTTTCTTGGAACCGCCGCGTGACAATCTAATTGTTACCATGGATATCTAACCCTATGAATTCTTTATTAATGGCTCTTAATTTGCCTAAGCCTTTGATTTAACTACGCTTGGCAAATAAACCACCTGCGAAAGGCGGCGTATTTTAATGGAAACTGGACTATATGTATAGGGGGGAATAGAAGACAAACAATAAAAATAAAGCGCGCTTAACTTTCACCCCAAACCTCTCTCCAACCTATTGATTGTTAACGGTTTTTTTTACTAGCCAAAACCAGGAGGCAATCCACCGGGAGGCATTCCTCCAGCGCCACCACCACCAGGAAGCATTCCGCTCATTCCCCGCATCATCTTCGCCATACCACCACCCTTCATTTTCTTCATCATTTTAGCCATTTGCTTATGCTGCTTAATGAGTCGATTAAGGTCCTGTATGTCAGTTCCAGAGCCGCGCGTAATTCGACGTTTACGAGAACCGTTAAGAATGTCAGGGTTCTTCCTCTCGGCAGGCGTCATCGAGCCGATAATGGCATCCATACGATCAAACTGCGAGGTCATATTGGACTTTTCAGCCATTTGGGCCACATTCCCCATACCAGGAAGCTTTTCCAGCATGGAGGTCATCCCACCCATGTTTTTCATTTGCTGCAACTGATCCCTCAAATCTTCAAGGTCAAACCTCTTACCCTTCTGAACCTTCTTGATCAGCTTTTCGGCTTTTTCCTTATCGATTTTTTGCTCGGCATCTTCGATAAGGGTCATTACGTCCCCCATCCCAAGAATGCGCGAGGCAATACGCTCAGGATAAAACGCCTCTAACGCGTCTGTCTTTTCACCGGACCCCATAAATTTGATCGGCTTACCGGTCACATGACGAACAGATAAGGCTGCTCCGCCACGGGCATCGCCATCCGTTTTGGTTAATATAATCCCGGTCAGCGGCAAAGCGTCGTTAAATGCTTTGGCGGTATTGACAGCATCCTGCCCAATCATCGCATCGATTACGAAGAGCGTCTCTACGGGCGTTACGGCTGCATGCAACCCTTTAATCTCATCCATAAGCTCATCATCGACATGCAAGCGACCAGCAGTATCAATAATCAAAACATCAGCGTGTATTTTTTTCGCGTGCTTAATCGCATTTTTAGCAATATCAATTGGCTTTTGATCGGCAGAGGAGGGAACAAAATCGGCCTCAACCTCTTCCGCAAGCGTTTCAAGCTGCTTGATCGCGGCAGGCCGGTAGATATCGACGGACACCACTGCGACGCGCTTTTTCTCTTTTTCTTTTAAAAACCGAGCCAGTTTCGCAACAGAAGTCGTTTTACCTGCACCCTGTAAGCCTGCCATCATCACAATTGCTGGCGGCTGCTGAGCCAGATTCAACGTTTGATTCGCCTCCCCCATAATCTCGGTAAGCTGCGACTCAACTATTTTGAGGAACTGCTGGCCAGGGTTGAGCGCTCGCGACACTTCAACACCTTGCGCACGCTTACGCACGAGACTGACAAATTCTTTAACCACCGGCAACGCAACATCGGCTTCCAAAAGCGCTTTTCGCACTTCGCGTAGCGTGTCTTGAATATTGTCATGGTTGAGCCGAGATTTACCGCTAATTTTTTTAAGCGATTTCGATAAACGGTCAGATAAATTTTCAAACATAAGAACAGCTTAACTTGTTGTGATACGAGTGGGTTTACAGGCGATTTTAGGGCGAGCAGTATAATGATAAATTGACCGAAAAACGAGGGCCGCGCGTTTAGCGTTTGAAACCACTCGAAATGAAGAAGGTACGGGGCAATTCAACTTGCCTTCGATCAACGTAGGCCCTACTCTTACTTTCTTACAATCACCCACCATTAACCGCCTCCTATATGATGACTAGCTACATAACGATTGCCGTATACTTGAGCGCATGGGCCTACCTTTTGGACGCTTTGATTCGTAAAAAACAAAGCGCTGCTCCTCGCGTAGTACTCGGCATTGTTGCTGTCGGCTTGATCACTCATGTGATATCCGTATACGACGCACTGGTCCAACCCCTAGGCTTAGAGCTGGGATTCTTTAAAGTAGCTTCTTTGTTTTTTTTCGTCATAAATCTCCTGGTTTTGCTGAGCAGCTTAACTAAGCCTCTACACAACCTATTTGTATTCCTCCTCCCACTCTCTATCCTTGGCTTGCTGACTAGCGAAATGTTTAATAGCCCCGTTACTGAAGGCAGTGAATTACATACTGGGATGGTGGCGCATATTTTACTTTCAGTTCTTGCGTACAGCCTTCTCACAATCGCGAGTATTCAGGCGCTCCTGCTTGCGTATCAAAACCGAAAACTTAAATCGAAACACTTTCATGGCGTTATAGGGATAATGCCACCACTGCAAACCATGGAAACCTTACTTTTTGATATTGTATGGGCCGGATTTCTTTTTCTCACCTTCTCGATCGCCACAGGTGTTATCTACATCGACGACATCTTTGAGCAAAAACTTTCACACAAAACGGTTTTTTCAATTCTCTCGTGGATAATTTATGCCGTACTTTTGGGTGGCCACAAGATATATGGCTGGCGTGGCGCCGCTGCCGTACGCTGGGTCCTCGGCGGGTTTGTGGCGCTCATGCTTGCTTATTTTGGCAGTAAATTGGTAATAGAGGTAATTATCGGGCAGGCAACGGCCTCCTAACCAAAGTTTTCCTTGAATACTCCCCAATACTCGTTCTACTATTATTCTCTCGATAAAAACATAGGTTAGACCCCATTGGACGGCCCCTCAACAACTCTGCTTTTTGCAATTCTGGCATTTTTAATTCTTCTCTCTGGTTTCTTTTCTAGCGCTGAAACCGGAATGCTTTCGCTTAATCGGTATCGCCTGAAACACTTGGTGAAAAAGAAAAACCGGGGAGCTATACGAGCGTCTAAGCTATTGCGTCGCCCAGATAGACTTATTGGCGTCATTCTCATCGGCAATAACTTTGTCAATATTATGGCAACGACCGTGGCCACCGCTCTCACCACTCGCATCATTGGAGAGTGGGCAATCGTTTGGTTGCTCCCGGCAGTCCTAACCTTCGTGATTTTAATCTTCGCTGAAGTTACCCCCAAATCAGTGGCCGCTGCCTACCCTGAAAAGGTAGCGTTCCCAGCCTCTATTATTTTAAGGCCTTTATTGCTGTTGCTTATGCCTGCAGTATGGGTTGTCAACGGAATCTCAAATGGCATAGCCCGCCTTTTTGGACTGGACACATCAAAATCTAGCCTGGGCGACCACTTACACCCCGAGGAATTACGCACAGTACTCGATGAAGCCGGAGACCTGATCCCCGACCAGCATCAGGGGATGTTACTGAATGTACTCGATTTAGAAAATGCCTCGGTTGAAGACATATTAATCCCACGCAATGAAATTGTTGGTATTGATTTAGAGGATGACATCGACAAGATCATCGACGACATTCAAAATGCGGAATACACGCTTATTCCAGTTTTTGAGGGCGATATCAACAAAATCGTAGGCGTCCTTCACCAGCGCAATATTGCCAAATTTTTGAGAAGCGAAGGCTCAACCGCCGTCACCCATGAAGCAATCCGAAGCCTCACAACCAAACCCTACTTTATTCCCGAATCCACTCCACTTTCGATACAGCTCCTGAACTTCCAGAAAGAGAAAAAACGTATGGCTGTTGTAGTAGATGAATATGGCGATGTAATGGGGCTAGCCACTTTGGTAGACCTGCTTGAGCAGATCGTTGGAGATTTAGCCACCGACGCAGCCGAAGATGAGCGAGAAGAAATCGTATCCCTTCAAGATAATTGGTTTTTAATTGACGCCTCTGCATCCCTGAGAGATATCAACCGTAATTTAGGCTGGAATTTGCCAACCGACGGTCCAAAAACCCTCAACGGAATTATTGTCGAGTTTCTCGAGAGCATACCCGACGCGGCTGTTAGTTTCGAAATTGATAAATACAGAATAGAGATAAAGGAAATCGGCGATACGCGTATTGAAAAAGCGCTAGTTCTCGAAAAAAACTCATAAATCCGCCCGTTCAGAACCGCTAACTCAGCCTTACTGTTTATACGGAATCTCTGGCGCCTCACTACAACGCTGGATGTTCTGACCATAAACGCGGTTCAAAAAGTCGACCATCACCCTCGCAGTAAAGCCCCAGATCGTATAACCCATCCAGTCATAAACAGGGGACCAATATTCACTCCCCTCCACGGTAAAGATATCCGTTCTCTCACGTATATCTTTCAACAAAAAGTCAATTGGCACCCAAAATAGCGACTGCAACTCGTCGATGTTGGCAACCAAGCCATCTCGAGACTCCACACGCCCAACATAGGGGGTCACGGAAATACCCTGCCGGGTATGGCTAACGGGAAGCTGCTCTATGATATTAACCCTTGAAGGCGCTAACCCAACTTCTTCATGGCTTTCACGTAGCGCGGTATCAAGCAGGCTTGAATCTTCGCTTTCCCACTTTCCGCCTGGAAATGCGACCTCTCCGCTATGAATAGAAAGGTGCTTAGCCCTCTCTGTTAGCAAAACAAACTCTTGGCCATCGGCGGCTTCAGTAATGGCGATCAAAACGGCTGCTTGATTTCGTTCTTGCTTCACGTCAATCAGATCTCTTATATGACCGAATACCATCGTACAACTATATTTATGACAGGTATATGATTGAAAAGGACATCCAAACCCTCGATGAGCCGGAGATATAAGATATAAGTATAGGTTACCCCCTTAACATAGCCATAAAGCATCTGTTAGTATGTTTTTTAGACGTTACATTGATTTTGACGCCATTTGTCGGGTTTATCTGTCATTCAGGGGAATACAGTCTAGCCTGTAGGGTCAAAGTCAGTAGAACACCTTGGAAGCATTTCGTAGGGTGAAGCTATGCATAATAATTGGCCGAAATTTGAAGAACTAAGACAGCTGGCAGAAGAGTCCCCGGAGCGTTTGGAAGCGTTTCTGTCTCGAGAGGTTGAAGCACTAATCGATTCTGCACCAATAGAAATACAAGACCGTTTACGCGGGCTTCAATTCCAGGTTGACTGTCAGCGTAAAATTCACAAATCCCCTCTGGGATCATGTGTTGCCATATCAAAAATGATGCACGAGTCATTGTCTCGCCTTCAGCAGGTTCTCAATGGGTCTCTCAATTCTGTTGTACTGGATAACGATCAAGCTAACAATGTCGTACCCTTTGCGGGCTAAACAGTCGCTAGTTTAACCACATCATATGCTGGCTCTTCATAGGGATGAGCCAGCTTCATCGCTTTTACAGCATCTATAGCTAACGCGTCCTCGCAAACCATCTCTACACGATACTCTTCTACGACCTCAACGGAATTTAAACTCCCGATGAATGGCGAGCTCCCCTCTTTTGGACGGAACTGTCCGCGCCCCAAACACTGCCAAGAACATTGATCGTAATTGCCAATACGTCCGGCACCAGCACGAAACATAGCGACTTTAACCTCCTCAAGATGACTAACGGGAACATAAAAACCTATCTTGACCACGAATCACCTCCTCCAGATCGACAAACAGCCTATCAAACAACACGCAAAATCATCACCCACCCACCGCTCTATAGGCGTCATACAGATGTAGCAGGCATGTAAACACTAACAAGACTACATGATTTCGAGTAAGATTGGCGCTCTTAAGAAGGCCCCTTATTTATGCGTTTATTTGTCGACAAGCTCACCAACATTGATTTTAGCTTCCTACACCCTTCACGCGGTGTAGTCGGGGAGACCTGGCAGGTTAACGTGGAGCTTCATGGCGAGTTAGACGAACAAGGCATGGTCGTCGATTTCAGCCACGTAAAGAAAAAGATCAAACAGTGGCTCGATTCAGAGATCGATCATCGCCTTTTGGTTCCTCAGCGTTCACCCTGCCTCTCTATCTCGACCACAGATAATGCTCATTCTTTAACCTGGCACTACCAAGGCCATGAAATTCGTACTCAAAGCCCTTTGCAAGCTATTACCTTGATCAATGCAGAAGCGATCACGACTCAGTCTGTTGCCGAGTGGTGTATTACTCAACTACTACCAGAATTTCCATCATCAGTTAAAAAAATTGAGTTGTCGTTTGTACCTGAACACATTGAAGGCTCGTATTACCACTACACACACGGACTTAAAAAACACGAGGGCAATTGCCAGCGCATTGCTCACGGCCACAGATCACGCATCCTTATCTGGCGTGACGGAGAATTGAGTTTTGAAGATATGCGACTTTGGGCTGAACGCTGGCAAGATATTTACGTCGCTACGCAGGAAGATGAGGTTGAAGCCTCAAACAAATTAAATAGAGGCTTCCGATATACCGCCCAACAGGGTGAGTTTTATTTCGAAGCCCCTCGCACTCAGTGTTATATGATGGAAACCGATTCAACAGTGGAGTTGATAGCCCAGCATTTCGTAACTGAGCTAAAAAGGGAAAACCCAAACAGCCATTTTGTAGTAAAAGCTTTCGAAGGTATTGGCAAGGGTGCAATAGCGGAAGCATAAGTTGGGCTCCGCCCTTCTTTTCGCTATATCGTTCTAGATGTCCAGCCTTTCTTTCAAACCTCCCTGAACCTTACCCGCTTTAAACTGGCGACTTTCTCTACAGTAGCTTCACACGGAGCTCCATTCGCATAAGAAAAGTTAACCTCACTAAGCCCAACCTCGATATGAGAAAAACTCACTGTATGCGCTTCATCCCGATGCATGCAAATGGAATGAGCAGAGCGTTCAGGAGAGTGGGACGCGTGTAAACGCAAAAAATCCGACACAAGGTTTTCGGAATCGCTTTTTGAAGTAATAATTTCACGATAAACCGTCAAGCGACTCGCAAACACCTGCTCATAATTCACAGAGGAAGACATTAACGGCCCTTCTTGACCCGTCTCAATCCCAGTATCCGTCAATATCTTTCCATCCCAACGAATCATCCTGACCCCAGCCTTTAACGATGAGAGTGCAGAGCTCTCGCCATGATTTGAAGGGGAAAAACACAAGAGGGAATACGGAGCTATTTTTGCGTGATTCTGACTATTCAGATAGGAAATAGCGTTATCGATAGAGTCAAAACCAGCGCAAGCCTTGACAAGTTTTCCGCGAGAATTCAGCCTCCCTTTTGGTAGACGCCCTTGATAGAAGTTTAATAACGCAAAGGTAAAACCATATTCATTGACCGCACACCAAGTACCATTTCCTTTCGGGTCTATTGGCATAATCGTTTGCGTTTCGTTCTCCATCCTTATACTGGGTGGAATAGCCAATGGCCGCGTCTTTTGCTCATCCCGATTAAAAAAAACGTGGTAGCCCGAAGAGGAAAATAGCCAACTAATCGTGCACATTGCTAATCAACAGTCGAGGCTTTGTGTGTTTCTCTTATTCCAACACCGTCAGAAAGACGTCCCGCTTCATCACGCAAAAAAGTGGCCGTCGCTGGAGCAACGCCAAACGCCTCTTCCAGAACCACCCCTTGTATTTTCGCAATAACTGAAATTAAAGCGTAGTGATGAACCGCATGCGCCCCAATGAAAACCAGCTCGCGCAATTTATTCGATTTAAGAGTCACAGCGCGTGTAGCGTCAATCGTAACTTCCGTTTTGATCAAAACCTCTTGATCAAGCCATTCTTCAGCGTCCGACAAATCGGCAAGAAAAGCATTCATATACACTTTGATTACGCTGAGTTCAGAAAGGGCCGCGTCCCGCGAAGTTTCCACTAACGCACCGCGACGACGAGAGTCATAGTCAATTATTGATGGGTCATCAGGGTAGCTGACAACCAGAAACATATCGATGACATGCCGAAAATGCTGGCCAATGCTGCTCTGAATATAGGGGGAGCCAGTGAAAACATACTGCTCCTCAGTCACGAGGCTTATTAACCTAATCCCCTGCTCTATCGCTTCGAGATTTCCAATGATAATCGAACGAACTGGATCTACTTTCATTATTATTTTTTACCTATTTGGCAATATGCCACGAATTTGACTTTCACTAGCCGTCAGATCTTTTACCAGAAGAGCCAATGCGGCTATCCAGGTTAAACACGCCATAACAAAAAGAATCCCGCCGTCATTACCGACAATATTTCCCATGTCATCAAACTCGGGCATCGTAATCCCCAGAGGAGTGAAAAGGTGGAATACTATCGCACCCGACATAATTTCAAAAGCCAGAAGCGCGCCCCAGGGCCAAAGACGCATAAAAAGGAGAAGTGAAGCAACTAGCTCTAACCCACCGGTTATGTACCCTCCATATACAGAAAACCACGGTATACCGAAGAATTCACCCAATACACCAAAAATATGCTGAGTTTCATGGGAGCCCGCAAACTTAAAGAATAGTGACTGCACGAATACAAAAGCGATCCACACAGCTGCAAACCAACGCCAATTTTGTTTGAAAAACATCATATGCACTTACACCTTAACTGATATTTCCACTAGTTTATGAGACTTACTTACCGGCCAAAACCGGCCAATGAACATTTCCTGTTTTGATAAAACCTGGGATGTCTTTCATCCATTTTTTTTGCACGTCTTCGCTGTAATTTAAATACAGCTTATCATCGACGATCTTCCAATATTTTGGATCGCCTTTCGCTTTCGCATTATTCGCTGCAACCGCCCACGCACAGTGGCCGCCATATTGGGGCCTGTACTTATCAGGGTCAGATTCAAATAAACCCTTATTTTTCGCAGAGTTAAAAAACCAGGATGCGCCTAAATGCTCCACTTTATGCTCTTTAAGACCTTTAACCGGTTTTCCCTCGGAAAAATAGCCCACGGCATCATAGCCACTCAACGCCTTATCACTGAAAAAATCGGTGTAAATTGACTCACCAAAACTGCTGCTCGCAGTCACCAGAAGGGTCATACATAGTATTTTTTTAAGTACGCATCGCATTACCATCACCTCTAAAATCAAATTAATCTGTCTCTGGGTATGTGTCGCTAAGTTTCAAATCACGCCACCAGGTCGTAATTAGCTTACCAATCGAAGGCACCTTAACGCCTCGCGTTGATATAAGTCGCCCCATTTTAAACAGCGTTGTGTACTGCTCAAATAAGGTCGCAAACACTTCGTACAAACTAACGCGACTATCCCAGATATGAGTCTTTTCACTGCTTACTCCATTCACCTCAATAATGACGAAATCACTACCGTTTTGAAAAGAGCTCAAACACTTAAATTTTATATCTAAACGACCATAATGAAAGTCAGGAAAATCGCGCATCACAAGATCAATTTTTTCACTTAAGGCCAATGTTATGTATTCATTCCCATTGCGAAAAATACTGCCTCGACAATGACTGCCGGCAAATGCCAAAGCGACCTCCTCTCCACTGACTGGAACCCAATCTAAACGCGCGGTGTTTTTCTCAAAATATAAGTTGCGCAAAATCGACGCCCTCTCATCTCTAAGTATGAGGGACTTCAGCGTGCGCTTGCCATCACCCACTACTACCGGCCTGTATTTCAGGGTTAATGAAGTAACCCTACCGCTCGCATCTCCAGGCACTCGCTCGTAAAAAACACCCGCTTCAGCCGAATACGGAGCCAGTTTTTGAAGGATATAGTTTCGATTCGCTGGAAAGTTCGAGACGTAATTCCTCAGGTCTTCAGTACACCGAACCACTTGCACGCCGGATCCCCGACAGCCCATATCTGGCTTTACAATAAAAGGGAAAGTAATCCCCTTCGCCTTAGCAACAGCTAGGTCATTATCCACATGCGGCATAACCGCTTCATCACAATTGTTTAACACTCCACCCTCAGGTGATCGTCGCAGGATGTAGGGCAAAATAAACTGGCGGGCCAGCTCTCCTGCCTGCTGGAGAATATCGAACTTGGACTCACCCACCATCCCTCCCATATCAATATGAGGGTTCACCACCATGGGCAGGCCAAAACTTCGATATCGAATAGACAGTATCACCCAGTAAACCAAAATTGGGGCATAGAAGAACCAAGTCGGCCAAAATTCAAAAAAAGACGTTGGCCTACCCCCCAATTCTAAGATCGGCAACCCTTCGTTAACATGCTTAAGCAACGGCTCCACAGCCTCTTCGCGCACATCTTCGACGGGCTCGCCTTGCCCTCGCTGGTCAGCATCCACCACTATATCCACACTGTACTCTCTCCCGTTATGGCCAATATATATCAGCTCTTATTGCGCAAAACGGCCCGGCGATGGGCCCAATAGTTGTTGAACACCAACAAACAAAGGGCTAGTAACATTAACGACCACTTCCAATAACTTTGCTCTAGCCACTCGCTGGCCCCCAATTGGTATACCAGTGTAAACACCAAGGCAATCCAAAAGACTCCAGCTAAGATCATAGCAATCAAAAACCGATGCAGTGCTATGCCCCACAAACCACACAAGGTGAAGCCAATGGTTCTTAACCCAGGAACAAAACGAATCAACATAATATTGGTGATTGTGCTGCGGCGAAAGCGTCGGCCCAACTGACGGCTACTGGGGTTTGTCAAAATCCAAGCCCTCAATCGACGCCAACGGTGTGCGTAACGCCCTAGATAGTAAAGCCCCAAATCGCCAGAGCAAATACCAAGAAATACAGCGAAAACGGCTGCAGGTACGCCCAGTCGGTGATCCGCAGCTAACAATGCAGCAGAAATAAGTGCCGCGTCTTCCCAGATCCAAGCAATCGCGATAATCACAGACATAAGTACGATTGGGTGATTTGAATATTCCAGTAAGTCTTGCAAACAACGCTCTTCTCGTTAGTGACAGCTCATTTTGCTATGGCTGATGATTTTGATGCCATTCCGACTCACTAACTCAACATAGGTTCAAAGACTTATGATCCAAAGCGTCTGTATGAAAGTAGAAAGGGTCAATATCCTACAGTAGATAAGGCGAAAGTCGCCTAAGCAAAACGCCATTTTCAACCTAAGATACGTACAGTTAAGCCAAACATCAACCGCCTCCAAATAAAAAAAAGGAGCAATATCATGACCTAGATCGATTTAGTTTTTATTATGTTGATGGTTTGCGGGGTTATGTATATGGGCACACTTGAAAGCGAAAAATAGCCCCAATCAATTACAAACCCTACAAACAAAAAAACCGCGAACCTAAGGTCGCGGTTTTTAGCTATGGCCGTTATCTTTTCGGCTATGAGCTTTGAGACTATACAGCTTTTAAACAAAGTACTATTTTTCAGATCAATACTTACCAGCCTGTAATCTCTTTCAGCCCGTTTCCAATCTCAGCCAAGCTACGAACAGTCTTCACACCAGCATCTTCAAGCGCTGCAAATTTCTCATCAGCAGTGCCTTTTCCACCAGAGATAATCGCACCAGCATGCCCCATACGCTTACCAGGCGGCGCTGTAACACCCGCAATGTAAGATACAACAGGCTTAGTAACATTGGCTTTAATAAACGCCGCCGCTTCTTCTTCCGCACTGCCACCAATTTCACCAATCATTACGATGGCTTCAGTTTGGTCATCCGCTTGGAAGAGCGTCAAGATATCGATGAAGTTTGAACCCGGAATAGGATCACCACCAATACCAACACAAGTTGATTGGCCAAAACCAAAATCGGTCGTTTGCTTAACCGCTTCGTAAGTCAAAGTACCAGAGCGAGAAACAATACCCACCTTACCAGGCTTGTGAATGTGGCCAGGCATAATACCGATTTTACTTTCACCCGGAGTAATAACACCCGGACAGTTAGGTCCGATCAAGGTCACACCCAGCTCGTCACATTTCACCTTTGCTTCGAGCATATCCAAAGTAGGAATGCCTTCAGTGATACAGATAATAAGCTTAACGCCGCTATTAGCAGCTTCTAAGATCGAGTCTTTACAGAAAGGAGCCGGTACGAAGATAACCGATGCGTCCGCCTCTGTCTCAGCAACAGCTTCAACCATCGTATTGAAAACAGGCAAGCCAAGATGCTTCTGGCCACCTTTACCAGGTGTAACACCACCAACCATTTTCGTGCCGTATTCAATTGCTTGTTCTGAGTGGAATGTACCTTGCGAACCGGTAAAACCCTGGCAGAGAACTCTGGTATCTTTATTCAGTAATACACTCATTATTAATTCCCCGCTGCTTTAACGACTTGTTCTGCTGCATCCGTAAGGCTTGTTGCAGCAATAATGTTTAATCCACTGTCAGCCAATACTTTTGCGCCAATCTCTGCATTATTACCTTCGAGACGAACAACAACAGGGACTTTTACGCCCACTTCTTCAACTGCACCAATAACGCCTTCAGCAATCAAGTCACAACGAACAATGCCACCGAAGATGTTGATAAATACCGCTGATACAGCATCATCAGAAAGGATAATTTTGAATGCTTCAATAACGCGTTCTTTCGTTGCGCCACCACCAACATCAAGGAAGTTTGCTGGCCTACCGCCGTGCAATTTGACGATATCCATTGTGCCCATCGCGAGGCCTGCACCGTTAACCATACAACCAATATTGCCATCGAGAGCAACGTAGTTAAGTTCCCACTTAGCAGCGTGAGCTTCACGCTCATCTTCTTGAGAAGGATCGTGCATCTCTTTCAATTCTGGGTGACGGTACAAAGCGTTACCATCGATAGTAACTTTTGCATCCAAACAATGAAGGTCGCCGTCATCTGTAATCACAAGAGGATTAATTTCGAGTAAAGCGAGGTCTTTCTCTTGGAACATTTTTGCAAGACCCAAGAAAATCTTGGTGAATTGCTTAACTTGCTTACCTTCAAGACCTAATTTAAATGCTAGCTCTCGCCCTTGGTATGGCTGCGCGCCACACAAAGGATCGATTTCGGCTTTAAGAATTTTTTCTGGCGTTTCTTCAGCCACTTTTTCAATTTCAACGCCGCCTTCAGTCGACGCCATAAAAATTATGCGACGACTTGAACGATCAACCACTGCGCCCAAATAGAGCTCGTTAGCAATTGCCGTTAAAGGCTCAACAAGAATTCGGCTTACCGGCTGTCCTTTCTCATCTGTTTGATAAGTAACAAGATTGTTGCCCAACCACTTTTTGGCGAACTCTTCAATTTCACTTTTTGAAGAAACAACTTTAACGCCACCAGCTTTACCGCGACCACCAGCATGAACCTGAGCCTTAACAACCCACTTGTCACCGTCAATAATATCGGTGGCCGCTGCTGCTTCAGTTGGGGTCTCCGCAGCTACACCAGCGGATACGGGTAAGCCATATTCACGGAATAATTGCTTACCTTGATATTCGTGTAAATTCATAGATATCTACCGTTGAGAAATTATTATACTTGGGTGCAAGCTAAGGCCTACCCCCGTCCCCTAATAAAAGCTCCGAAAATCATTTGCAGAGCGAGTTACTCGATTGCTCGAATTTTTTAATTCTTATAAAAGGTCTTACCCTTTATAAGTCACCTATTTATTGCAATTTGAACAATTTAAAAACTGATTAGGCAACAAACTATTTACGTTTTTTACGATTCGGAATGTGAATCGCATGACCTGCCACGGCCAAGGCAGCTTCATGCACAGCTTCAGAAAGCGTAGGATGAGCAAATACTGTCATGCCAAGATCTTCAGCACTGGAACCAAATTCCATTGCGATGGCAACTTGCTGAACCAAATCAGCAGCGCTTGGGCCAACAATATGGCACCCTAATATTCGGTCTGTTTCGGCATGGGCTATCATCTTAACCATGCCATCTTTTTCGTTTGCAGCCAAGGCTCGACCACTCGCAATAAAAGGAAATATGCCAATATTGTAGGGTTCGCCGTCTGCCTTAACCTGCTCTTCTGTACGTCCAACAGCAGCAATTTCCGGATGGGTATAAATAACATTGGGAATAATGTCGTAGTTCATCACGGTCTTTTCACCAGCAATCCGCTCGGCAACCATCACGCCCTCTTCTGACCCTTTGTGGGCAAGCATCGGACCACGAACAACATCACCAACAGCGTATACGCTAGGAGCACTTGTCGAACACAAATCATTTACATAGATGGAGCCACGCTCATCTAGTTTCACACCACTGTCATCCGACAACAATGCATCGGTGTAAGGACGTCTGCCGACACACACAATCAACTTATCAAAAGTCTCGGTTGACTCTTTACCGTCAGTATCGACAAAAGTTACAACGACCTCTTTCTTGCCGCCTTTACCTTTCTTAACTTCACTGCCCGTTACTCTGCAACCTAAGCGAATATCAAGATCTTGCTTCTTAAAAATCTTCTGAGACTCTTTCGCAATTTGCTGGTCCATCATCGCGAGAAAAGTATTCATCGCTTCGAGTAAAACAACTTTTGAACCTAAACGACCCCAAACGCTGCCGAGCTCTAAGCCGATAACACCCGCACCAATAACACCCAAGCGTTCAGGCACTTCGCTAAACACTAGAGCACCGGTTGAATCTACGATCACATCACCATCAACTGGTGCCACTGGAATATCAACAGGAATAGAACCTGAGGCTAGAATAACGTTCTCAGCCTCGTAAATCGTTTCTTTTCCGTCAAAGTCCGTTACCTGTACTTTTTTACCCGCAAGTAATTTTCCTGCGCCAAATATTGATGTCACTTTATTGGCTTTAAACAGGCCAGCAATACCACCGGTTAACTGCTTAACAATTTCTTCTTTACGGCCAATCATTGAAGACACATCAATATCGACTTTGCCGGTGCTAATGCCGTGGATATCTAAACCGGATTTCGCTTCGTGGTATTTGTAAGAGCTATCTAACAAGGCTTTCGAAGGTATACAGCCAACATTCAGACATGTGCCGCCATTGACACCTTTATCTTCTTTATTTTTCCACTTCTCGACACAAGCCGTCTTTAATCCAAGCTGGGCGCAACGAATCGCTGCCACATAACCGGCAGGGCCAGAACCGATAATGATCACATCAAATTTGCTAGACATAGAAAACCCCAAAAAATTTCGAACTGGTTACTGGAGACAATGGAATTGTCTTCTCAATGTTTTTCCTTACTTAGGAGTGGCCAGATTAATATCCCTGGCGCATGCACTTTTAACCCTTAACAAGTTAAAAGCGCACGTCGATAGTAAGATTATATTTCTAAAAGAATTCTTGCGGGATCTTCAAGCATATCTTTGATCGCCACTAAGAATTGAACTGCACCCTTACCGTCGATAATACGGTGATCGTATGACAAGGCCAAATACATCATTGGCAATATTTTAACTTCGCCGTTAACAGCCATAGGCCGCTCTTGGATTTTGTGCATGCCCAAAATTGCAGATTGCGGTGGATTCAATATCGGCGTAGACATCAACGAACCAAAGACACCACCATTAGTAATGGTAAAGGTTCCACCCGTCATATCATCAATTCCAAGCTTACCGTCGCGCGCGCGCAAACCGTAGCTTCTGATACCATTTTCGATATCGGCAATGCTCATATGCTCAGTATTGCGTAACACTGGTACAACTAACCCTTTCTCTGTCGATACAGCAACACCAACATCTTGATAACCATGATAAACAATATCGTTACCGTCAATCGACGCGTTAACTTCAGGGAATCGACGCAAAGCTTCAACTGCAGCTTTTACAAAAAAGCCCATAAAACCAAGGCGAGTACCGTTGTGTGACTTTTCAAATTTTTCTTTGTATTGACTGCGTAGCGCCATAATAGGAGCCATGTTCACTTCATTGAACGTAGTCAGCATGGCTGTACTACTGGTCACTTCAAGTAAACGCTCCGCAATACGAACACGCATGCGCGTCATAGGCACACGCTTCTCAACTCGATCACCAGCAGGTAGATCAAGAGCCGGTGCCGCAACGGACTTAGCTGGAGCCTTTGCTGCTACTGGAGCAGGAGCCGCCGGCTTTTCAAAATTCGCCACATCTTCTTTTGTGATGCGTCCGCCTTTTCCTGTACCGGTAACAACAGCAAGATCGATACCGCGCTCGGCAGCTAATTTACGAGCAGCTGGTGCAGCAATAACCTCTTCGGAAGAAGCTTCCGCAGCAGGAGCAGTTTCTTTAGCTCCGGCATCTGCAGCTGGCGCAGTTCCGGGAGCAAAGACTGCAATAATCTCATTGCTTAAGACAGTTTCGCCTTCAGCTTTCCGAATCTCCTGCAAGCTACCATCGGCAGGAGCTACAACCTCCAAAACTACTTTGTCGGTTTCGATGTCTACCAGTATATCGTCTCGCGAAACAACCTCTCCAGGTTGTTTATACCAAGTTGCAATACTGCCGTCCTGAACTGATTCAGGGAAAGTTGGAGCTTTTATTTCTATGGTCATGTCCAGTCTTGTCCTGTGTGCCTATGGCCCTTCAAGTTAAATATGGTTGGATGCACTATACGCTTGTATCCAACGCCGCTGAAATAAATTTCTTTTGTTCTTCTAAGTGTAAAGACATGTAGCCTGCAGCAGGTGCTGATGAGGCTGCACGTCCAGCAAATCGTAAGAAAATATCGGAATCTAAACGATCAAGCACACGACGCATTCTGTGCTGACTTGCATACCAAGCGCCTTGGTTTTGAGGTTCTTCCTGACACCAAACCACATCCGTTACATGTGCATACGGTTGTAGAACAGATAAAAGATCACCATCAGGGAACGGGTATAATTGCTCGATTCGAATCAATGCAATATCTTTTTGCTCATTCTCTTCACGCGCTTCAAACAGATGATAGTAAACCTTACCACTGCAGAGAATAACGCGCTTAACCTCTTTAGGCTCAACAACTGTATCGGTTAAAACCGTTTGGAAGTGGCCATCAGCCAACTCTTCTAACGACGAAGTCGCAAGTTTATGACGCAAGATCCATTTTGGACTCATCACCACAAGCGGACGCCTCATATAGCGAATCGCTTGACGACGTAGCATATGGTATACCTGAGCCGGTGTCGTCGGGATACAAACTTGAATATTATTCTCAGCACAAAGCTGCATAAACCGCTCTAAACGTGCCGAAGAATGTTCAGGCCCCTGCCCCTCGTAACCGTGAGGTAAAAGCATGGTTAGGCCACATAAACGCTGCCACTTATGTTCACCACTGGTAATAAACTGATCAATAACAACTTGAGCACCGTTTGCGAAGTCACCAAACTGGGCCTCCCAAATAACTAAGCCTTCTGGCGAAGTTGTGGCATAGCCGTATTCAAAAGCCAAAACGGCTTCTTCCGAGAGCAGCGAATCATACAGATCAAAATCGGCCTGATTGTCGTCGATATGCTTTAACGGCGTGTAACTTTCGCCGTCTTTTTGATTATGAACTACGGCGTGACGATGGGAGAATGTACCCCGACCAACGTCCTGCCCAGTAAGTCTTATTTTATGACCTTCTTTTAATAAAGTGCCATAAGCAAGCGTCTCTGCCATTCCCCAATTAATAGGAAGTGCGCCACCAGCCATTTTTCTACGGTCATCGTAAATTTTAGAGACCTGTCTCTGAACCTGAATACCGTCGGGAATAGTAGTGATTTTTTCGGCCAGCTCTTGCAGCTCTTTCAGGTTAAAGGTGGTGTCATGAGGTGTCTGCCAGTCATGACCTATGTACGGCCTCCAATCGACAAACAGAGAACTATCCGGTTCACTAACCAAGCCGTGAGCAACATGTTCTCCACGATCAAGAGCCGCACGATAATTATTGGAAAGCTCATCAGTCTCTTCTTTGGTAATGATGCCTTGTTCAACCAACTGCTCCGCATAAAGCGTACGAGTGGTTTTGTGTGAGCGAATAGCTTTATACATCATTGGCTGAGTTGACGAAGGCTCATCTGTTTCATTGTGCCCACGACGACGGTAACAAACCAAATCAATAACGACGTCTTTCTTAAATTCGTTTCGGTAATCAACAGCCAAAGCCGAAATGTAAGCCACGGCTTCGGGGTCATCGCCATTCACGTGAAGAATGGGCGTTTCAATCATTTTGGCGACGTCAGTACAGTAATCTGTAGACCTGACATCTTCTTTTTTACTGGTTGTAAAACCCACTTGGTTATTGATGACAATATGAATCGTGCCACCGGTTTTATAAGCTCGCGTCTGAGACATTTGGAATGTTTCAAGCACAACACCTTGACCAGCAAATGCAGCATCACCATGGATTACAACAGGGACAACCGTCTTACCAACCGGATCACTTCGACGATCTTGGCGAGCCCGGACAGAACCTTCGACCACAGGAGAAACAATCTCCAAATGAGACGGGTTAAAAGCCAAAGCTAGATGCATTTCACCTGCGGGTGTCATTACGTTAGACGAAAAGCCTTGGTGATATTTAACGTCGCCAGACGTATCAACCATCTTCTTGCCTTCAAACTCGTCAAACAGTTCTGAAGGACTTTTCCCTAAGATGTTAACTAAGGTGTTCAGACGACCACGATGCGCCATCCCGAGGACCATTTCTTTAGCGCCATACGAACCGCTCTTGCTAATCAAAACATCCAAAAGCGGAATAAGGCTCTCTGCGCCCTCCAATCCAAAACGCTTTGTACCTGGATATTTGCTATCAAGATGTCGCTCTAAACCTTCAGCAGCCGTTAATCGATTGAGCAAGCGACTCTTCGCTTCTTCATCAAATTGAGGCTGAGCACGTGTACTCTCTAAACGATGCAGCAACCAGCGGCGCTCGTCATAGTTGGTCATGTGCATGACTTCCGCACCGATATGGTGGCAGTAGGTCTGCTCAAGGTCAGCAATAATGTCTTTTAATAAGGCTTCTTTGTAACCAAAACTCAAATCACCGGTTTGGAACACTGAGTCAAGGTCTAGGGTATTCAGGTTGTGAAAACCCAAATCTAAATCTGGCGGAGTCTTCAACTCTCTTAAGTTAAGAGGATCGAGGCTAGCTTTTTGATGCCCGCTAAGACGGTACGCGTTTACCAGCTGAACAACTTCAACCTGTTTACGTTCATGCGCAACATTACTCGCACCTGCGCCAGGCGCAACCATCGGACGAGCTCGGTTTCGGCCAAGCAATTCAAAGTATTCAATAATTTCTGAGTGGGGAACATCGTTGCCAACCGCGCCCTGAACTCGGGGCAATTGATCAAAGTAATCTCGCCAATCCTGCGATACTGAGTTTGGAGCATCCAAATACGCTTCATACATTTCTTCAACGTATGCTGCATTCCCTCCAGCTATATGGGAGGAGCGCCGTAGCAATTCCATCGGACTTTCTTGCATCTTTTTATCACCGTTATAAAGGACGGTCTTTTATAGCGCCCTTGCTCAGCATTTCTGCCGATAAAGCTATTATGTAACACCTAAAATGGTATCGATGCTCTAAGAGCAATTCGTCCTACCCGTACAGACCCCCTGAAGTGATCGATCAGTATAGAATAGAACGATTAAATAAAGTTCAATGACGGTAACTACGTGCGCAGTCACCGCCCATCTTGAAGCCTAGGATTTAGGCTCCGCGTGATAACAACATGTTACGAATATGGCCAATGGCTTTTGTTGGGTTCAAGCCTTTCGGACAAACATCAACACAGCTTTGAATACCATGACAACGGAACACACTAAACGGATCGTCTAGACCAGCCAAACGCTCTTCTGTTGCGGTATCTCGTGTATCGGCCAAAAAGCGGTAGGCTTGAAGTAAGCCCGCTGGGCCAATAAATTTATCGGGATTCCACCAGAACGAAGGACAACTAGTTGAACAACACGCACACAAAATACACTCATAAAGCCCATCGAGCTTTGCACGATCTTCTGGAGACTGAAGTCGCTCGATCGCAGGTGCTGGCGTATCATTTTGAAGGAATGGTTCAATTTTATGATACTGCGCATAGAACTGAGCAAGATCCACAACCAAGTCACGAATAACGGGTAGACCGGGAAGCGGACGCAAAATCAGCTTGTTCTTTTTAACGCATTCAGAAAGCGGCTTAATACAAGCCAAACCATTCTTACCATTAATGTTCATGCCATCAGAGCCACAAACACCTTCACGGCACGAACGACGAAATGAAATGGATGAATCTTGTTCTTTTAACATTTCAAGAACATCCAACACCATCAAATCTTTACCCTTTGTATCCAGCTCGTACGATTTCATGTAAGGCTTGGCATCAGTTTCAGGGTTGTAACGATATACTTCAACTTTAAGCATTTTACTCAACCTATTAAAAATTAGTTCACCAAACGATTAGTAAGTACGGATCATCGGTTCGAATGTGTCAACAGTCTTAGGTGTAAAGTTGACCGGACGCTTGCCGACAGACTTGTCTTCAGGGAAATACATTGAATGACAAAGCCAGTTTTCATCATCACGCTCTTGGAAATCTTCTCGAGCATGTGCGCCGCGCGACTCTTTTCTTTCTTCTGCAGCGATAGCCGTTGCTTCCGCAACTTCAAATAGGTTTTGCACTTCGAGCGCTTCGATACGAGCAGTATTAAACGCGCTACTCTTATCATCCAAGTGAATATTGTTCATGCGTTCACGCAAGTCAGCAAGCTTTTTGATGCCTGCCTGCATAAACTCACCATTTCGGAATACACCAAAGTGGTTTTGCATAACACTCTGAAGCTCAGTACGTAACACTGAAGCACTTTCACCTTTAGTTGAGCTGTTGATTTTATTCAAGCGAGCCATGGACTCTTCAAAATCAGATTCGCTTGGCTCACGAAGATCAACACCCTCTCTAAGCTTACGCTCAATAAACATGCCAGAAGAGCGACCAAATACGACCAAATCAAGTAAAGAGTTTCCGCCCAAACGGTTAGCACCGTGAACAGAAACACAGGCTACTTCGCCGCAAGCGTAGAAACCTTCGATGACGCTATCTTTGCCATCTTTAGTTATGGTCAACGCTTGACCATCAATATTGGTAGGAATTCCGCCCATCTGGTAATGACATGTTGGCACAACAGGGATTGGCTCCTTAACAGGATCAATATGAGCAAATGTCTTTGAAAGCTCTAGAATGCCAGGCAAGTGCTTATTCAACGTCTCTGCACCTAGGTGATCCAGCTTCAAGAGCACATGATCGCCATTTTCACCACAGCCACGTCCGGCTAATATTTCTTGCACCATTGAACGCGCAACAACATCACGACCAGCCAAATCTTTTGCATTGGGTGCGTAACGTTCCATAAAACGTTCGCCATCTTTATTAATTAAATAGCCGCCTTCACCACGACAACCTTCCGTCACAAGTACACCTGCGCCATGAATACCGGTTGGGTGGAATTGCCACATTTCAATATCTTGCACAGGGAAGCCCGCACGAAGAGACATACCAAGACCATCACCAGTATTAATATGCGCATTAGTAGTAGAAGCAAAAATACGACCAGCACCGCCAGTAGCAAATACCGTCGCTTTTGACTTAATAAAAACAACTTCACCGTCTTCCATATTAATAGCCACTACACCGCATACTGCGCCGTCTTGGTTTTTAATAATATCAACAGCAAACCATTCATTTAAAAATACCGTGTCAGCTTTAATATTACCTTGATACAAAGTATGTAGAAGTGCGTGACCGGTTCTGTCTGCAGCAGCACACGTTCGAGCAGCCTGACCACCGCGACCAAAATCTTTAGACTGGCCACCAAATGGACGCTGATAGATCCGCCCATCTTCTGTACGAGAAAAAGGCATGCCCATATGTTCAAGTTCATACACGGCATCAGGGCCGGTTGAACACATAAATTCAATTGCGTCTTGATCACCAATATAGTCCGATCCTTTAACGGTATCGTACATATGCCAGCGCCAATCATCATTCGGGTCGTTACTCCCAATCGCACAAGTGATACCACCTTGAGCAGATACCGTATGAGAACGGGTTGGAAATACCTTAGTGATAACAGCTGTTTTGTATCCTGATTGAGCAAGCTGAAGAGCTGCCCGCATACCGGCACCGCCGCCGCCAATTACAATGCCGTCAAAAGACATAGTCCGAATAGTAGCCATTATTTAAAACCCCACAAAACTTCAACACCCCAAACGAGGTAGGTAACTGTTATTAGTGCATAAACTGTTAATACGACGATTCGCAAGACTAAAGCCTTACCACCCATAAAACGTTCAGTAACATAATCAGTAAGAACACTCCACAATCCTATCCAGCCGTGAGCTGCAATAGAAAGCAAAGCCAATAAACTAAACACTCGCATCCACAGTTGAGAATACAGTGCAGACCACTGCTCAAAACCAAAATCTGGTGTTGCGAAAATAAACGCGACAATAAAAATTGTATATGCCGCTAAAACAACAGCGCTAAAACGCTGAATCAGCCAGTCGGATAATCCGCTGCGCCCAAAATTCGTAACTGCAGTTACCATACCCAATACCCCGCTAATAGAATCAAAACAACCGAAAGTGCAATACTGATGACGGCGCCTCTTTTACCGCCCTCCAAAGTTTCGCCAATACCAACATCCATCATTAAGTGACGAATACCTGCAACCAAATGATACGCCAGAGCGGCTAGAACACCCCAAAGAATTATTTTCGCAAGGGGAGCTTGCAATGTTTCTTGAATAGAATTGAACCCTTCTTGAGAAGTCAAACTAAGGTCTAACATCCAGATAAGAATAATTACGCCCCCTAGCAACACAACACCTGACGCACGGTGCAGTATTGAAACAATAGCGGTAATGGGAAATTTTACAGTAAAGAGATCGAGATTTACGGGTCGATTAGTATTCACAGTTGTGTAACACCTTATTTATTTAAATTCTGTTAGTCAGAAAGACTATTCGAGGGTGACCGAATGTAAGTTTCAACAGGCTAACAAAAATGACATGCTGGCTTGAATGTGTAGCTCAAAAATCAACTTTGAGGCGCCAACTTCGCTATAAAAACAATCACACTTCATGCCTCAAAAGTCCGCGCGAATTATAGGGATGATGCGTGAAAATTACAATTGTTTATAATAACTTATGCAATGTTTGCCTATAATACAAACAGAATAACTAACTTCATAAAACCTCTATGTTTTTAATTAAAATTTCGAGCGAAGCTAGAGAAATTTGACAACGACGAACGAAAGCAAACAGACCGCATGGCATGTCGTCACCTTCAACAAAAAACCGATCTACGCGCCAACGACGGAGAAGCTTAATGCGAAGAGCAATAAATTTCAACAAGCGATGAGCTTAAAGCGTGCCGATTTCAACGGTTGCTGAAACCCAATATCGCATTGACATAAATCGAGAGCGATATATAGTTGCCCGCATAACCTCATAGGTTGTCTGTTTTCCGAACATATTGGCGCATTTCAACGCCTCCCTGTTCAAATAAAACTCAATTTTGTATTTCACTCTTAAAATAGGAGTCTTTAATGACTGATAAGAAAGCGCAACTTACGATCGATGGCTTAGATGAACCCATTGATCTTCCGGTTCACGCTGGCTCTATTGGCCCAGACGTTATTGATATAAGCTCTCTAACAGGTAAAGGCTATTTCACATACGATCCTGGATTTGTATCCACAGCAGCATGTGAATCAGCGATTACGTACATCGACGGCGACAAAGGCATCTTACTTCACCGCGGTTACTCGATTGACGACCTTGCTGAAAATTCCGATTACCTCGAAACCTGCTACTTACTCCTAAACGGTGAATTGCCCACTGAAACAGAATATGAAGAGTTCGTCGATATCATTCGTAACCACACAATGGTTCACGAGTCTATCGCTCGCTTCTTCCGCGGATTTCACTACGACTCCCATCCAATGGCGATGATGTGTGGCATTGTTGGCGCCCTATCTGCTTTCTACCACGACTCTTTAGACGTTTCTGACGAACGTAGCCGCATCATATCCGCTCACCGATTGATCGCAAAAATGCCTACCTTGGCTGCGATGTGTTACAAGCACTCTCAAGGTCAGCCTTTCATGTACCCAGACAATCGTCTGAGCTACGCTGAAAACTTTTTGCACATGATGTTTGGTACGCCTTGTGACGATCCAAAAGTGAACCCTGTTTTGGCTCGCGCAATGGATAAGATATTCTTGTTACATGCTGATCATGAGCAAAACGCCTCTACATCGACTGTAAGACTAGCGGGCTCTTCTGGTGCAAACCCATTTGCATGTATTGCAGCTGGTATTGCTACCCTTTGGGGGCCAGCACACGGCGGCGCTAACGAAGCTGTTCTCAGCATGCTGGAAGAAATTGGTGACGTGAGCAACATAGACTCCTTTATCGCTCGCGCTAAAGATAAAGATGACCCATTCCGCCTTATGGGCTTCGGGCATCGCGTTTATAAAAACTTCGATCCCCGCGCTAAGGTAATGAAAGAGACTTGCGATGAAGTATTGAAAGAACTCGGCATTACCGACGACCCTCTACTCGAAATTGCAAAACGTCTTGAGAAAATCGCTTTGGAAGATGAGTATTTCATCAAAAGAAGCCTTTATCCAAACGTCGACTTCTACTCTGGCATTATCATGAAAGCTATCGGTATCCCAACTGATATGTTTACTGTGATTTTTGCTACTGGTCGAACTGTTGGCTGGATTGCTCACTGGCACGAAATGTCAACTGAAGGCTACCGCATCGGTCGTCCGCGCCAGTTGTACACAGGTGCTACTCCTCGCGACACGACTCCACGTTCCAGTCGCTAAGCGAAGACGTTAATTTAGAAGTTCAAAGGGCTGCAATTGCAGCCCTTTTTTATTGTGTAGTGTTTACTGATTTAGCATTTACAGACAAATTCACTTTCACCAACAATAGTCACCGATAACGTTATCGTAAGCCTTTCAACATTCTTTCGTTAACACCTTTCCATTTTGGCAAGCTCACCTGACTCTTACCCTTCAACTCCTTTCCCCTGCCCTTAGCTAACCAAATACTTTCACCGTTAAAGCTGTATATCGGTTTTAAATCTGTTCGCTTAGACGCAGGCAACACTTCTTTTTTAATGTTATCGAGAATTAAAGGCTCTGCGCCTGGAGTCTCGTAATAAGCTAAGACCATATGAGCTTGGTTATAGGTGAGTGACTTAACGTAGGTAATGCGCAACTTCGACGGGTCGAATTTTGTTTCCAGCAAAGAAAAATATTTACCGATGGAAAAGTCTTCACAATCTCCGCCGTTTGTCGCAAGCGTTTCTATTGGCGTGGCCCAATAATCTTCAACGCCCCAATGCTCTAAATCGCTTAGCCAGCGAACTTTATTGAAATAGTCGTTGGCTCTAACTAGCCTTTCAACCGGATCACTGACATTATTGGCCATATTTTCTTTTACGATCAAATCCTCCCAACCTTTTACGCGATCATAAGCTGCAGGACCATATTTTGAGTTGACGAGCTCAAGGACCTTTTCACCGATTGAATATTCAGAAAACGCGGGGAAAGCAAATACAGAAAAAACAAACAGAAAAAATATGGTTTTCAATCGTCAATAGCTCCGATTTACGCCTACTATTAGGAAGGAGGGAAATGAGAATGCCGAAAAGTTCACTCAATTCTAGCCTATAAATTCGGACCGTGCGCTTCAGTCAACGTCCGAAAATAAAGTGGCGATAAAGAGTCCCGATAAAAAGTGTTCATTTAGCATTCGTCTCTTCCTTGGCTCTTTTTTGCTCCATTAAAACTCGCTCCTTTTCTTTTTCGAGGATCATTTCTCGCTCAATCATTTCAGGTGTTTCCATACAAATTCTACCGAGAGTGCCTGCGCGCAATTCATGGATAAAACGCTGTGAAATTCTTTCCAAATCAACTCGCCCACCTCGACCTAGGCAACCCCTTTGGCGACCAATATGTTCAAAAAACTCCAGTTCACTTTCAGGCAGCTTATCTAAGTCAAAACGCTCCAATAGTAAATCCGCATAATGCTCCTTTAAAAAAGCGGCAGCAAAGAAAGCAACATCTGCATATTCCATCGCCGTATCTTTAATTGCACCCGTCGCGGCCAACCGATAACTTGAATTTTCATACTGCTGCTTTGGCCAAAGAATTCCTGGCGTATCCAGTAATAAAAAATCATCGCCCAGCTGTATATTTTGCTGTCTTTTAGTCACAGCAGGTTCATTGCCCGTTTTAGCGATCATTCGTCCAGCCAAAACATTAATTAAAGTCGATTTTCCAACATTGGGAATCCCGACAATCATTGCACGCATTTTTTTTACGCCTTTCGCTTTATGGGGCAATAATTTTTTACACAACGCGGGAATATTACGAATATTTTCAGGCGACCGAGTGGTAAGCGCGAGAGTTTTCACCGAACGTTCCCGCTCAAAAAACTCCTGCCATCTTTTAACTACGGCCGGGTCAGCCAAATCACTTTTACTTAGAATTTTTACGCACGGCTTTTCGCCTCTTAGTTGCGCGATTAACGGGTTTTCACTGCTAAATGGAATCCTTGCATCAAGAACCTCAAGGACAATATCGACTTGTTTTAAGGACTGTTTGATTTCTTTTTGGGCCTTATGCATGTGCCCGGGATACCATTGAATGGTCATAAATAAAGGTTCTCTATAGGCTACTCAACAGGGCAACCAAGTATTGGCGAGCCTTTGGGGGGCTCAATGGTAAAATATGGGGCTATTGTGACATGCACACATCATTTGTCACTAACTAGTGCCGGTCCATAGACCGGAGGATAGAATGAGGAAAGTCTGAAAGGAAGGAGAGCCACCCCGCTATGCGTTAAGCTCATCCCACTGCTCACGCAGCTCATCAAATTCTTTGCGTAAATCTGACAGTTCCTGCTCTAAGGTTTGAATCCTCTCTTCTTGAGACGGTCCCTTGATCACGCTTTCGGCAGTTTGAACAACAGAAGACACCTCGGGCGTTCCCGAAAACAAGTGAGCGAAACGTGATTCACGCCTCCCAGGCTCACGGCCTAGCTTAACCACCAATGCGCCCTTACTGTACGCAACCAAAGATTCCAGAACCTCATCAACCGCTTGAACATCAGTAAAGTCACATATACGTTGCGTGCGCGTTCTTAGCTCACCTGGTGTTTGAGGGCCTCGTAGGAACATCACACATAAGACACCCACCTGCTTTGAATTCAACTTTAATTCGCTAAATTCAGTATTGCTAAAGCGGTGTTTATA
This sequence comes from Agarilytica sp., assembly GCA_033852165.1. Lineage (GTDB taxonomy): Bacteria > Pseudomonadota > Gammaproteobacteria > Pseudomonadales > Cellvibrionaceae > Agarilytica. The sequence goes on from JAWSUZ010000011.1 coordinate 147,042, forward strand.
CTTGATGGTTCTGCTGCCAAAAACCACATCCGAGACTAAATTCTTACTGGATAATGTATCGATTCCGTTTTGAACATCAACCTCAGAAAGGCTCATCACCGGCTCACGATTGCTTTTTTGGTTGCAAGCAACCGTCACGGCTTTCAGCGAAAGAGGGTATTGATCTGGCGTGGTGATTTCTTTTTCTATTAAGACTCCGAGTATGCGGGCCTCTATTGCGTCTAATTCAATCATTACTAATGGGGTTTCCCATGGGGATCTCTATGAAAAGAGGCGATTCCAAAATCCCCAGAAGGTAAGCATGGAGACGTCAAGTTATCGTCAAGATCCTCGGTTCTGCCATTAAACTGCTCGTCTATTTTAGCGAGCAAAATGCGCCGACGACTTCGATATTCGTCAAAATTCAACTTACGACAAGCAAAATCATGGCAAAGTCGCGTTAAAATTGTGGCGTAGCTTTTGGACATAAATTACCTGCTTTCAGGGCGTTGGACCGCCAGGGATCACAAAAGTAACGTAAAACAGCTGGCAAATCAAAATGCTTTTTATTAAACGATTTACACGACCATAAAACGCAAAAAGAGAGCCGAAGCCCTCTAGTCTCTTTATACTGCTTGTTCTGTCCTATTGTACCTCATTGTACTGAGTCGTACAGCAACCCCCTCTATCGCAGGGCCACCGGCTACTGAGCAAGCTAAAGCGGCCCTATATCGACCTAACCAGCCTGCATCACTCACCCTCTTATTCGAGATCACCGAGGATTGCTTTTAGCAGCTATTTTACCCAGTAAGGACGAGAGGCTTTGATCTGACGCTCTTCTTCAACCAAACCGGATAGAGCCGAACCATCATCCATAAATTTCTGTGATGCAGCTAGACTCTCTTCGGCCCCACCCCGACCACTACCAATCACCCAATGGTAGCTTGCTCGATGCAAGCGTGCAGCCGATTGGAAACGGTAAAACTTCGCACTGATTACATCACCGTCGTGAGCCATCACAAGAGCGGAAGCAGACGCAGCATTCTTCCACGCCTTAGCCGCATGCTTGTGGCGCATACCATTGGCGTATGAAAAGCCCACCTGCTCGTAAACCTTCCCTGAAAGTTCCATAAGCTGAATACCCAGATCTTTGTACTGGTTTCGAACTTTGGCAACGGTCATTTCATCATATGTATTCAAAATCGACTCGCCTCTGATGTAAAAATCAGACCCAAAACTCAAGGTGTCAGCTGAATAATCACGCCATGCTAATTGAGCGAGCATCACTTTCTTGCCCGCGGCTAAACTACCGGCGACTTGAAGCTGTATAGCAAAAAGAGCATCTACATTAGCGCTAACCACCTCAAGTTTACTTTTGGCCGTTACGTAGTCCCCGGCTTTAACTCGGTTTTCAAAGCTTTCGAAGTCTTTAACAATTGCCCAATACAGAGCAGCAACCTTATTGTTGAGCGGAGGTATTTCTTCTAGCGCTAAAAGTTTTTGCTCCGTAATCTTAAGCGCTAACGGCAAACGGTTAGCCAAAGGTCCATGCAGAGAGCAAAACGCCAATTCATTGTTTTCTTTCTTCACACATGAAGAAATAATGCGAGCTTCTTGGTCACTACACGTTTTTTCCCACGATTTAGTCGGTAGACTAGAACAATCACAAGTAATTGCTGAACATTGTTCAGCAGACAAAACGGAAGACGACAAACCTACAACACAAAGGGTGATTATAGAGCGAATCAAATTTTTCATAGACCTGGACTCTCTTTATTAATTGTAAAGACAACCTCTCCACTTACTTATATAGATAAGAATGTGTGCTTCATCAAAAAATACTTCTTAATGTAAATATAGATGACAGGGCCTCCTCTTTCATAATGCCTATACGCTATATACTAGTCGGTGTTACGGCTTTTTAAATATATCGATTACTGCAAAATATTTTCATCCTAAAAGCGCATGAAGAATGACAGAAAGTGACTTTTAACGAATAATAGTCATCGAAACCATCGATATCCCATCCGTTAGACGATTATGCGCTAATTACTATGCCGTGAGCTAATACCGAATATTTATGACGACGGTAGGTTTTAAAAAACAAACAATCTAGCCCCAACGTTCGAAGAAAACCTAAATAGGCAAGAATCCGGCTTTTGAACTTCTTCCTAGCCTATCGTCGGTAGTACATGCTCCCCCTCTATTGATCATCTATACTTGGGTTATCTCTTTCAGTGATATCTAAGTCTGCGTGAATAACGATTCTTCATCTAATAAAGCGGTTGCTGACGATATAAAGGCACCGTACGTTGCGTTCGATCTTGTTTTGGAACCCGAGTCCAAACAACTTCGTGCTGTTATGCGCCCGAGTGAAACGCAATTACAGATCGATTTAAGTCTCTTAAAAGCGCAGTTGGAAAATGAAGGTTACAGCCAGGTTGACGTTGATGACGCCACCCTCGTTGGCGTCATTCGTAAAATCCGCAGTAACGAATTAGGTGAGATTGAACTGGGAACTCTAAGAGCAGGCGTAGCCTTGTCTCTGGAATATGACAAAGGGAATCGTGATCTATACGCCGTTCTCTCTGAGTCAGAAAAGGCCCCCCCTCTTTCATTCGCGATGATCACTGAAAAAATAGAAAAGCAAGGGTATACGAGTTTTGGCGTCAAAAGTAACGACATATCCGCAATACTCCTCAAAGTTAAGCAGCGGATGTTTGGCCGTTATGTCTTAGGTAAAAAACCCGAATATACCAACGTCACTTTTTCATTTAACGACGATAAAGGGGAGCTCTTCGCTGTATTAAGTGCCAATGAAGATGAAACATTAATCAGTCGCTCATCCATCATGGACGAATTAAAAGTCCTCGGATATGCAGAGTTCTTTTTTCAACCCAATGCCATCGAAAAACTCTACTCCCAAGTTAATATTAACGAGCGCGGTCGTTTTCTAATAGGCGAAAAGCGCGACGCACGGATAAAGATCACCTTTGACGAAGAGTGTATGAGCGCACGTATGACGGTAACGCCGCCGCACGGTGGGCGAGACCTTGATGAGGCCCGGTTTAAATTGGCCATGGACGACGCCGGTATATTTCCAGAGTGTTGCGATCAAAAAATATTAGCCCAGATTCTCAAAGAAAAAATAGCCGATGACATTGAGTTTGCCTCTGGAACAGAGCCAATCGATGGTAGCGATGCCGTTTTCGAAGCATTAGTTCAAGAAGTCGAATACAGCACCCCCAAAGAGAGTAAAACAGGCAAAATAGATCTACGTGAGGTCATTAGTTTTACTCTGATAGAAGAAAATACACCGTTGATGCGTCGAATACCCGCCGTACCAGGGCAAAATGGTCGTAACATTACAGGAAAAATCATTACAGCCCCCAAAGTAAACGACGCAAGCTTTGACGACAATTTGATTGGTGCCATCATCAGCGAGACGGACCCCAACCTATTGGTATCCAGTTGCAAAGGCCACCCCGTAATACAGTCCTCTGGGGTAAAGGTAGACAACTCCATCGTCGTGAATAACGTCGACATGAGTACAGGAAATATTAACTACGACGGCTCGGTATTGGTAAAAGGTGAAGTAAGAGCAGGCATGAAGATTAAGGTAACGGGCGATATTATCGTTAAGGGCGTCGTTACCAAAGCAACGTTGATCGCAAAAAATGACATCACGGTGGAATGCGGCATTATTGGCTCCGATCCAACCAAGGATGGCGAAGAATCCCCTCCTGCAATACTCAAAGCTGGAGGCATTATTCGTGCACAGTACGTCAATCTTGCAGAGGTAACAGCAGGAAGAGATGTAGTCATTAAAGAATACATAAGCCACTGCACCGTTGAAGCGAAAGAAAAAGTGCTTATTGGCCAAGGGGGCGGTAAAGGAAAAATCTTTGGCGGTTCTTGCTACGGCCAGTCAGGCGTTTACGCCAACGCTGTAGGCGCTAACGGCGGTATTAAAACACGCATTGTCGCTGGCACACCGCCCGAGCAGCAAAAACAATTTGATCAGCTCACAACCACTCACCACAATAGAGAGATCCAGTGTAAACAGCTATTTGAAATGTTGGGCCGCTATAAAAGAGCCTTGCGAGACAACCCTCAAGATATCGGGAAAGCAAAAAAAGCCGAGGCTATCAAAAAAGTTCTATCCGATTTGACCAGTGAAATTGAAAAAATGGCAAATGCGATAGAAAAAGTCAGCCGCCACTTTAAAGAGTCCAGAAAGGCCGAAGTCAGCGTTAGTAAAAATACATTCCCTAACGTGACGATTTCTATTAACGGGGCAGAATTTCACATCAGACAAGAGTCCAAAGGTGGAATATTTAACAAGGAAGGTAACGATATTCGGTGGTCAAATTTCCGAATGAAATAATCCGTCACCCGTCACCCGTCACCGATCATTAAATTATCGCCCCCCGATACCGACAACCTCATACAAACCAAACCGACCATCTCGCGTTTTGGCAATTTCTTTAAATCCATCGCTCGGTCTCACACGGTGCCAATACTTTTTACCCGACTCATCCCAAACAACATGTGTTGGACATAAGTTTCGATCAAAGGTGGCAATACGTTTACACAGCGCAATTTTATGCAAATCCAACTGTACGTATTCACGCTTTTTATAATCCAAACTATGACTTGCTAACGTGCCGGGGTAACCAAAAAATATTGTCCTCCCCGACAAGGTCGCAGCACTATTATGATCCGCCGGACTCGCGATAATCGCATCCACTGATGTATTGCTACGAATCATTTCAGCCAATTCCATTTTGACAGGGTTATAAACTTGATAATGCTGAGGAGAAGGCCAAATTCGGAAAAACTCATAAACTCCCGGGACAATCAAAACAAAAGCTAAAAGATAATGAGGTAAGGTTAACTTCCAGGAAATTTCTCGATGTAAATAATCGCTCCACACCACCAAAAATAAAGTGAATACAGCTAAGAAAAACTTGAGTTGATCCCAATCCCAAGTCGCCAGTTTTACAATATTCCCCAACAGAAATAAGGCTAAAATTAACGATAACTTCATGTGCGCTTTCGATACAGCCCAGACAAACCCCATGCAAACAAACCAAGGAGCTGCGTTCGTCATCCACATATACGCGCTTGCAGAAATTGACGAGAACCCCGCAGCTTGAACCGGTACAGCCCAGCCCAACATTAAACTCGCCATTCCCGACTTCCCCATTAACAAGGGGAAAAAACACACAGACACAGACGTAAGTATAAACAGGATAAGAAACTGCTGGCTCAAGGGAAGCGCCAAACACCCGCGCCAAGAAAATTGCCCGCTCGATAAAACACTTTGACGAAGCGATAAAAATGCATTCAAGAATAAATAGCCTCCCAAAAACAAAGCGCTGACGAGAAAGTAGTGTGTATGCACCAAAGGCGACAAGCCCAACAAAGCACCGGCTAATCCGATATGTAAGTTTCCGTGCTGTTTAAATCGAGGAAGATTGAACACCAAAGAGGCGCTGCCCAAACACACAGCCATTCCCATTAACGCACTGCGTTGCGTTACCCAAATTGTGCTTAGCCATGTCGTCCAGGGATAGCCCTTACTAATTAACGACCAAGAGAAAACGTCGGGCTGAGTGAAGATGGCAACCAAACTACCCCCCCCAAACAACAAAACCCAAGGCAAGAACCGTGCTCGGCCGAAACATAGAAAAGCGTAGGCGCAGCTCCACAACAATATCCATTGGGCAGCAAACACCGTCGACAACGCGGGAAGTTCAGAAAAAGGCCGCCACAACACGGTTGCCCATAAATTCACGAAAAATGGATAGGACAACGTTTCACCAGCGAAAATATGATAACTCGGAGGGAAATCTCCCTGCCATGCAAAGTGGCTGATCATGCCCAAATGAAAAGTGAGGTCGCCATAGTTATTGACCCACGGCGTACGAATTCCGTTATCGATAGAAAATAAGCTAAAGCCTAAAAACACATGAAATACAAACCACAAACCAAAGGATACATTCAGTACCCCGCGTAACGAATTTCTAAGCAGATCGAATGCGCTAGTAATATGTGACCTACCGAACAATAAAAGAACAAAGGGAGCAATCGTCGCGACCAACCAATTCGCCCCTAAACTTTTGAGAATAAACACAAGGCTCAAGTGAGCCAGCAAACCAAAGAGCCAGTAAAACGGCACCAATGACGGTTTATCGAATTGATCTGATTCACAAGAGCCGGGAAGTAATCGCTCCCCGACTCGGGTCAAAATATAACCAAGAAGATACTGTGTGCCGGTCAGCAACACGATATAAATAAGTATGATATATTCCATAATTCTTCGATTTAGCTAGGTTTTGGGTCATAAAGACCGTCGCCAGAGGTTAATGATTAACTGATTTAAATGGTCGACCAATTGCAGAACCGACGATAACGAACAATCGTTTCGCTGCAATCTCATCCATTAAGCTAATTTCCGCACAGACAACTACCCAATAATAATAAGGAAACGTCGAAAGACATCATCCGCCATGCATATACTTTCTTTTCGAGAAACGCTCGCCGAGTGGTTAAGCAAACACCCCGAGCGAACGGCCATTATCGTTTTATTGTTTTTGTCGCTGCTGACGCGGTTCGTCATGATACACCATCCTGCCCAAGCTGTTTTTGACGAAGTCCACTTTAACTACTTCGCGGGTTTTTATTATACCGGCCAATATTATTACGATATTCACCCACCACTGGGCAAGCTACTTATAGCGCTGAGCGCCCTTCCCTTTGGCGGAATCGCGCCCGAAGATGTGGTTCGCACCATCAGCACCCCCTACAACAACGATATCTTCCTTGCCATGCGCGGCCTTCCCGCACTCTTTGGCTCACTGCTCCCTATTCTGTTATTTCTCATCGCTCGTGAATTAAAAATAGGGGTCAAATCCGCATTTATTGCCGGAGCCTTGGTTATTTTTGATAACGCCCTGCTAATTCAGTCGCGGTTGATATTATTAGATGCGATGCTGCTGGGCTTTGGTTTTCTCAGCCTTTTACTTTTTCTAAAAGCCCGTAAAAATAACAACTTAGCACTTTGGTGTTTATCTGCCGTTTTTGCAGGGTGTAGTTTTTCGATCAAATGGTTGGGCGTCTCCTTCATCGGCCTGATTGGCTTAACCATCATTATCGACTGGATTCGTATATTGTGGAGAGAAGGCTGGGTAGCCGGTCCTTTTTATAAAGGTAGCGTTTTTCTAGCCATTTCAATTGTTACCTATATGGCAACGTTCTACGTGCACTTTGCCCTATTGCCCATTTCCCACCACCAAGGTGATCAATTTATGACGCCTTCATTTCGATCAACTCTCGAGGGCAGCGAATATTTCGGCGCAAAAAGAAAAGTCTATAACTTCAGCTGCCCATCTGTTTACCGCCATTCCCTCACTTATGGTATGTCCGAAACCAAGGTGAAACCCGCTGAGGCACTCGTGTGCGATATCGAATACCACGATATTGGCGAGCTTAACTTCTTACAAAAGCTGGTTGAGCTAAACCGCACCATGTACACCACCAACCAAGGCTTATCCCAGTCTCATCCGGATGCGAGTCGCTGGTTTGAATGGCCAACAATGCACAAACCTCTCTACTACTGGTATGGCGATGGTGCGCGTATTTACCTGATAGGAAACCCCGCCGTTTGGTGGTTGTGCGCGCTTGGGGTTCTCACCCTATTTTTCGGGCAGTTTTTGATGCCCGCTTGGCGACGATCAGAAGCTTTTTGGATATTGAGCATTGGCTACTGCGCGAACTTGCTACCGTTTGTGATCGTCACTCGCGTGATGTTTATGTACCACTACCTCACCAGCCTGTGCTTTTCGATGCTGCTGATGGCATACCTTCTCGATAAAATACCGCAACAAAAGTACGTACGCCGAAGTTATATTGGCATTATCGTGGCTGGCTTTTTCTTAATGAGCCCACTGACTTATGGAGTGAATTGGTTTGGCAGTGATATGTTGTGGTTTTTGCGATTTTTTGGATGGCATCCGTAAAAGACGGGGGACGGGAAATTCGGGGTACAGGATACGGGAATCGGGATTACAAAAAAGCCGCAGAAATCTGCGGCTTTTTTGTTGGGTAACGGATCAAAAATAAGGGCTTTTAGAAAACAACTTCTGCTCCAATGTAAATGAAGCGTCCCATCACATCGTAAACACCAGCAGCGGTATTCGTTCCCTCAATGCTATTAGCCGACGGGGAAGGTATTAAAGGTGGCTCTTTATCGGTCACGTTATTAGCACCAACATAGAAAGCGTATTGCGTACGTCCTTCCACAACAAAGCGTAGATTCAGATCGTGATACCAAACCGATGGTAGATCGTCAGGCCAATTATTAAAATCGGCTGAGTTATCGATACTGCCATGACCTAAATAACGAGACGCCCAGGTAACCGCGACAGGGCCTCTTTCATAACTGAATTGCGTATTGGCTTTCCACTTTTGAAAACCCGGCTCACCTAGCTTTGAAAACTCGATTCCGTTCACGTCTTTTTCCCAGTGATTAGTACGAGTGACCAAGGCCCTAAAACCAAAACCACCATAGGATGTATCGACGTTATACGATAAATCCAAGTCCCATCCGTTTGTCTCTTCAGACCCTATATTTTGAACATCATAATCCAAGCGAGAAATTGTAGAATTAATGACAGCATCATTTCGCTCAATACCATCGCAAAAACTATTTTGACGGAAATCAGAAGCCGCATAACACTCCCGTAATTTAAACTGAGGATTGATTTGCTCAATTGCATCGCTAATTCGAATATTAAAATAATCTAACGATATAGACAGCCCATCCAATGGCGTTAGCACAAAACCGATCGTTTTGGTCTTTGCAGTTTCTTCGTTTAAATTTTTATTTCCAGAACTTAACCCGGCAGCTTCACTGGAAATAGGGTCATAATCGGAAGGCAAGCCCAAGCTGGCGCAATTTATTTCCGTTGCGCCCTCGCCGTCAACGCCACCATTAATGCAGGGATCAGAAAACGGGGTAAAGGTCTGAACACCGGGGTCGTACAACTCAACAAGATTAGGCGCCCGAACAGATTCCGAAATCACAGAACGAATCCGGAAAATCTCGTTCATGACATAACTCGACCCAAACTGCCAACTCCCATGGGAACCCACAGTACTGTAATCTGCTAACCGGTAAGCCGTGTTCACACTTAACTCTTCAATAAACTGCTGACCGGACAACAATGGAATTTCTAATTCGAGATAAACCTCTTTAACATCATAATCCCCTTTAATTTCCGAGCGAATCGTATTAGATGAACTAAAACCCGTTTGAGTGAACTCATCCACACTCGTTTCCATCATTTCATCTCGCCACTCAATACCCGTTGCGATCGCAATGTCGCCCGCGGGTAATAAACTTGGGAACGCACCATCCACTGCAATAGCAAAGACCTCTTGCGTAATACGAGAAGAATCGAATGAATCGACCGAAATATAATTAATAACGTCTTGCCCAATAGAATTAGGGCCAAAGATATTGACTGGCACACAGCCGTCTGCACGCAAATCAGGATCGGCACAACGAAACTCACCGGTATTGACAGGATCAGCCTCTAGCACTAATCCACGGGCAAAGGCACGAACATCGTAATTGCCATACGCATGTTGCTTACGAGAACTTTCTCCTCGCTGAAAATACATTCCTATATTGTAGTCGCCATCTTCAAAATCAAGACCAAAAGCGACGCGTCGAGTATCGCGTTCCTGCTTTGAAATTCTTGGGCCTAATTCCGCTAAACGGCGGTTAAATGCAAAAAAACCAATCGGCTCGCCATAAAAGCTATCCAACGTGGTTTGTAATTCCTCAGGAAGATAAGGGTAATCCGAAAAAAAATAGTGTTCGAAATCAAAGAACGCTATACCAGCCCCCGTTGGCGCTAACTTTGCTAAAGATTGAGTTTCTGTGTAACTGGTTTCTAAAAACACACTCAAACTATCCGTGACATCGTAATCGATATTTAATGCAAAATCTTGACGCTCCAATGGCACTTGTAATAATCGAAAATCTGCACGGTTATAGCCATCTTCCACAGGGTTAAAGACATTCCATTGATTATTATCGACTTCTACGAAAAAATTCTGCCCGTCAGCGGTAATAGTCCCGGCATTGGTATACGAACTGTAATCCTGATCAATAAATGTGAATAAGCTAGCATCATAGGCCTGATCATTCTCAGAGAAACTGCGATCACGAGAGTAAACCTCATCTAACTCAGAATAACCCGCATGGCCAGTAATATGCACCGAACCGGAACCAAGGCTAAATGCCTTCCCAAAGGTAAAAGACAGCTTACGCTCATCCCCATCACTTTGAGACGATTGCCCCACTTGGGCGTCAAACTGAAAGCCCTCAAAATCCGTTTTGGTAATAATATTGACCACACCCGCAATGGCTTCAGAGCCATAAACGGCAGACGAACCACCTGTAATCACTTCTACCCGATCGATCATGGCTGTTGGTATCGAGTTAATATCAACCACGTTGGGTCGCTCATTATCCCCCCCCACATACCGACGACCATTCACCAAAACCAAAGTACGGTTAGGTGACAAGTTTCTGAGATCTATTGAAGACAAACCCGGAGCAAATAAACCAGCGTTTGTTGTCGTTTGCGACGCTAAAGGAGCCCCCGCGGAAGGCAAACGATTCAAGGTGTCCGCCAACAAAGACGTTGATGAAAGGCTGATATCCGAAGCATTAATCGTCGTCATCGGAATGATTGAGCGCGGATTCACTTGAGGAATATGAGAGCCCGTAACATAGACCTCTTCAAGTAGAGCATCGTCCACCTCGGCATTTAGTTCACACGATAGCAATATCGCAGTGAGAGAAAAGCCGGCAATGAAAGGCAGGCGTGTCTTATTCATGTGATTAATCTCCTCGATACATAGTAGACAAACGACACCCGTCCAGGCTTATTAATGCCCAGCTTCTTGATGTATCGTTTGTATCGGTGCGCAGTGTATAGGTTTTGACCCGACATGTATTACTGATTATGACGACAAAATGGCATCTAAAACTTCAGCAAACCCTAAGCGTAGAAAATGGCGCCAAACTTAACATGAACACTGCGCGAAAGAAGGTTGAATATTGACCACCCACATCGAAAATTATCAATCAAAACACTCGTCGCACAAGAAAATCATTGTCATTCGTCCTTAAAAAGTCTTGGTCCATGCGTAGGGTTATTTTAATTTTGAGGAGCGAAATAGAAAATGGCAGAAACATTTTGGCTCTATTATTTTGAGCCCGACATAGACTATCAATTCCGATACAAAATTAGAATACAGACCGACAAAATAGTGCTTCGGTTTTAAAACCCACAAAAGAATATGACAGGCGAATCAAACGATTACACTTCAGGTAAAGCTTTAAACTGAGTGGACCACGCTATTACATGCTAAAAGAAAGGAGTACGAATTAAAGAAAATGACGATCACCGAAAAGAACGATGGTAATGCGAAAAGGGTTGAAAGAATTCTGCACTCAGTCGAATAAAATCACATACCGAGTGCAGAATATAAAACTAACTACGATTTATTTATTTATTTGCCAAAGCATGAAGGTCTGCAAGGTTATCCGCAATTAGAATACCAGGAACGTTCGTGCCAACAGTCGCTAAATAAGAACCGCTAACATTTCCACGGAAAGATGTGAAAGAGATTCGGTACAAACCACGAACAATCGCTTTGGTTGGGCTACGTACTTCAGATACGTGACGAAGAAGCGAGTTATAATAACGTCCACTAGGGTTTTTAGGTAATTCACGGCTGTCATCGTCGTACTGCAATGTAGCCAATACACTACCGCCGTTTTTGATTTTCTTAGCATCAACAACATTCATACGGTCCAATACGATGTATGTATCAAAAAACGCTTTTTTATCTTTTTTCATGCCCGCTTTGAATTTATCGTGATAGAAGTCTTTCTTCTTAGGCTTGCCTTTAGCCGGAGACACCATGCTGATACCAATTTCATCTGCAGCAGCTGGAACCCAAACATACAAATAATACGCGTCTTTACTCTTGTATTGGCCATCTGGTTTAACAGAAGAATCAACATAACCAAAATACTTAGAGTATTTTGCATATGGCGCGCTAACTTCGATCGGCCCTTTTCTGATTTTCTTTGAACTGGTTAGCTTATTGCCGCCCAAGCCAAACCCGGTACAGAAGACAAAGACAAAAACTGCGATACAAATTGTACTGAAATATTTCATGACTTTCCTTATTTTTAACTTTAATTAGCTTTTATTAACTTATGTTAATTTTTTCAGGATGTTGATATTGACTATTCATAATACAATGAACAACAACTTACCACTAAGGGCCACATCCCGCCCTTTTGGGGTAAAACTTCACTATTTCCTTGACGATTGACCTACGAGCCAGCAATACAATAACGGCAGGCGACTCAAAAATCAAAAGCGCGTTAATCATCCCGATATTTAGGGCTTCTCACAATTTTAGACGAGTTTTTTGAAGGATCAAACCTATACCCAACTTTTCTCTCGAAAACTAAAAACCTAGCGTTCCTAAAGCCTCAGCAGCCTTATTGTTGCCCAAACGCTTCGCTGTCATCAGCCATTTTTTTGCCTTCGCTTTATCTGCATTGATTCCCTCTCCGTAAAAGAGCATCATTGCCAGGTCATACTGCGCATCGGACACACCGCCCTCCGCACTGGCCTCCATCCAAGACAGAGCCTCTGTACTGTTTTTTGGTACGCCTTCCCCACTACGATAAATCTGCCCCAAATTATACGCTGCAAGCGGCTGTGTGCGAGACGCCAATTTATAATTGTGGATAGCTCTAATAATATCTGTTTCAACCCCTCGCCCATAACGCATGGCTTCGGCAAGATTATTAAGTGCCCGAGTGTCGCCTTGCTTAGCACTCTTTACATACCAGAACGCCGCTCGCTCATGGTCGACATCAGTGCCAATCCCTTTACTGAAGAAATAAGCTAAATTATATTGCGCATCGTTATTACCTCGCTCCGCCCCCTTCTGATACCAATTTAGCGCTTCGATATCATTTTTGGCAACGCCTTTACCTTGGCGATACATAAGCCCCATATAAAAAGATGCAAGGGAATCACCCTGATTAGCGCTAGCCAACATCAGTGGAAACGACTTCTGAAAATTTTGTTTACCATAACCGCCAAGAAAATAGATGACGGCAAGATCACGCTGAGCATCTTCGTTGTCCTGCGCCGCACTTTTTTCATACCAAACAATGGCAGTATCTATGCTTTTATCAACAACCTTGCCATTCTGGTACAAATAGCCCAAAGCATGCTGCGAGAAACTATCACCGTTTTCTGCGCTCATTTTAAGATGAGGATGGGCTTTCACGTAATTTTTTTCGCCGGTAAAACCGCGAAAATAAATCATTCCAATATACTCACTCGACATTTTAGTACCGTGCGCAAAACTTTTTTCAAACCACTCCAAAGAAGTTTTGTAATCCTCAACAGTCTTGGCATTAAGGAAATAGCTCAAGCCAAGGTCATATTCAGCATATGAGTCACCCAAGTTAATGTATTTAAGAGAGATATTTCGCCTTTCCTCTAGACTCTCAGCTCCAAACTTCTCGGCTGAATACAAACGCATAAGCTGTATTCGAGCGCTGACACTTCCCGCTTTTTCTTTCGCTAACAAACGAGTAATTTCACTTTCCGAAGCGGCTATTGCAAACTGGCTAGATAAGAATGAAACAGATAAAACTAAAATAGAAAATGAGCGCAGAAAAAATACTTTGAAAAATGGTAGAACTATAGATTTCATTTAGCTAGCTCGCTTGCACCAAAAACGTTTAACACAAACAAATAGAAGTACTGGAATAGCCAAATAAAAAAAGTAACTTCCCGTTTGCTCTGATGCAGAAACGGGAGAGTCAGACAAGAGAAGCTTTACCACAGGAACAACAAATAGAGAACACAGAACAAAGGCGATGTGATACACCGACTTGAGAATACGATTTTCAGTAAGACGCTTAATATTCGGACTAAAATATATCCCCAAGTGCATTAGAGTTGCGGTTATTAATGGGATATACATATGTAAACTCCTTTTATCGATAGGTTAACTATCGACAGATCCATTAGGCCAGAAAATGGGGGGAATACTAACGACGAAAATCGAATCTTGGGTATCTGCAATTACTCACCTACAAGCAAATAATTTGTAACCCCGAAATTCGGACATCATGCTAATAGTTTTAGCACCGCAACGCCAATAGCTTTTAACCATAAGGAAGGATATACATACGACGCAGTTCACAATTTTTGAGCTATTTTTAGAAACATCATCTTCATACCCCAGCATAGCTGGATTTTAAATCAAAAATTAAGTATTTAATCAAAGAGAAGATTCAGGAGGGCAAGTATTAGCCTGCCCTCCTAGTAATCGAGTTTATGGCAATTCGACTATCTCTGCCGGTGCATCATCCACATAATCACTACGGTCGATTGACAATAAATACTCAACCAAATCTTGTTGCTCCGTAGCACTAAGCGAAACATCGTGAGAGCCTCTGTTTAAGACATCATCCAAGGTAGCGGCACTTCCGTCATGAAAATACGGTGCACTATCCCATAATTCAATCAGCGTCGGGGTACGAATTTCCGTGATTGGGCCCATACCTAATCGCGCACCTGACGCAGGGGTAATAGTGCCAACATCATGCCGTAAACCATCACGGAATATTTCCGCCACATGGCAAGAGCTACAATTATTAGCTTGAAAAACTGCCTCGCCCCGCTGCGCTGCATCTGTCAGTGCGCCGGTATATGTTCGATGGGGCGAATGCTTAACACGGTCTTTACCCAAACCATTTATATAGGCCGCTAAAGCGTCCAGGCGAGGCGACAAACCACTGCTCACAAAATCAAGTGGCGATTCACCGTTAAACGTTTTGCCAGCAACCAAACCCGTACCACCGTTTAAGCCTTCCATTTGAACCTCGAAATCTTGAACTTCGTCAAAATTACCCGACCAATGTAAGTCACCAAAGCGGGTGCCACTGGAACCATTAAGGGAGATGGTATTACGTAGCCCTTCGCCCATGCTGGTAATGTCCCATACACGTCCATCGTGTCCGCCACCTCTATGGCAGGTAGCACAAGACATATAACCCTCGTCACCCATTTCCGGCATACTTGAATGATAGAAAATATTCAGCCCTAATAACTCCTCATCACTGAGCACTTCCCGATTTACCGTTTCGATGGTTTGAACATTTTGCCCCATACGACCGTCAAACATAAAGCCAGAAACATCCACCGCACTGACCGAACGATCACTAAAGTTTTTGACGTAAAGCGTTCGCAATGTCGTACAAGTTTCTTGTGGAGCACCTCCAACGCTGTACTGCACGACAGTATTGGCTTCTAGGTTATTGGCAACGGCCACATTATTCCCCTGTAATACATGAATACGAATATCGGGGTTGGCTAGAAAGGTTACAGATGAAGGGTCAGCGCCGTTGTCCAAATCAATCGCGTTGTCTCGCGTGGTGGGATCCACATTTGAATCACGATCATTCAACAAATCCAACGTAATGATTATGGGGCGAACGGTATTATCACTATCTAATGGCAGTGGATTAATGGTGTTACCCGGTCGCAAGCCTCGATCAACATTGGCTTTACTCGCGGATATATAAGCAAGACTGGCATCATCATTAATCACAATACTCGACAAATAATTGGGTACGCCAGAACCATGATCGATATCGTCTGGCACCAAGATTTTATTGATTCTAATGGTTCGTGTTAACGACATATTTTGAGACGTACTAATATCATAAACCTCACCAAACTCTTGAGGAGAAATAAACCGGGTGACTAATAAGCGCTCTCCAGCCAACGCCATGGCTTTTGGATGGGGCCCCACTTCTAGGCGAGCGCTTATCTCACGAGTTTCACTGTCGATTTTTAGAATCTCACCACTTCCGTATAACGCAACATAAAGAACAGCGTCATCGGCAACCGACGCAATGGGCTGCGAACCGTAACCGGTATCAATTGAAAAAACCGGATCTCCCGACTCAGAATAAAACACGACTTTGTCATCATCTCGATGCGTTACAGCAAATAAGTCATTTATTTTACTGACTGAAGTTGGCGATTGATAATTCAGTTTAATCTCGCGCTGCAAGCTCGGAAAAACATCCAGCATATCGCCATCAGTATTTTGGGCAATAATAGAAACACTGTTATTGTCCGGATTAACCACCCAAATATTGCCATCATCCACTTCTGGCTGGCAGGCTAGCTGGCTCGATTTATTAGGATAAAATTCTTCACCACTGAATGACGGAACGGGAGTCGGTAGCGGAGTCGGTACCGGTTCGCCAGGATCAACCACCCCATCCCCCGTAAAAAATACAAAACTATAATCTTCCATGGTATTACCCATAAAATCTTGTATACCTGTGACGCTAACCTCGTATTGAGTATCGGGAGAAAGATCTTCATCCGGCCAAACAGAAATGACACCCGTGTGCGAAAGCTGATGACGGAAAGATATTGGACCGCCACCCACCGCGATAACACTTATCGCATTTTCTACGGTTTCCGTTCGCAATGTTTCGGGGATATGTATATGAATAAGCCCGTCCAAAGGATAATTATCCCGGTTGGCCAGCGGCCTGTGCCCTGCGACATAAGGAGCCCGGTTATCCGGCTCATCACTGGTGACAAAAAAGCACATCCCTTGCTCGTTCACATCGGGCGTTACCCACCAATCGTATCCACCAAATATTCCAACTTGCCCTAACGGTCGAAAATACTGGCTTGAATCACACGCGTTTCCAGAATCATCAAAGGTGTAAACAATATCAAAGAATTCCTCAGTGGAAATATTTTGATCGTCTGCGTAGGCTGCTTCACAAGCGTCGAGATCAATTTTAAAATGATCGGCATAGATGTATTGATCCTGAAAATTTATATACATAGGGTCAGACGAATCACCGCCATCACGCGGGTCCGATTCATCCTGATCAAAATAAAGTTCGCAGGTCATTTGCGGATTTTCAGGGTCAGTAAAATCCACAACATAAAGTGAGGGGTAGCTTCTCTCCGGTATGACATCTTTTCGTGACCGCGAAGCCCAAACCATTTTATTGGAGCCGTAAGATTCTACCCAATATCCACCGATCCCCACGGTGTGTCCGTCGGGCTCTGTGAGTTCCGGTTGAAACACACTGAGCAATCGAGGCATCACACCGTCTTTAAACCCGGCTGTATCATATATGGCCATGCCCGTCGCTTGCTGGTCAGAAGATACAATCAAAAGATTCCCCACCCAGCTTGTAAAACCCGTTACACCGGTTAGCGCGAGGTGATCCCAATAAACTAGGGGTTCACCGAGCCACACACCAAGCTGACTGGCCCCAAAGAGTTCCTCGTACGGTGTTCCTGCGACAGTAGAGGAACCGGGCACACCCTCGGGTAAATATCGACTGGTATCCCGAATAGCAAAAGTTCCTGATGTATCCAGCCCATAATCCCAAAAAGTACGAACATAATAGGGAGCCGATTGATGTGTATAACCAATAGGGGGATAACCCCACCAGTCATCCCATAGGTCTTCAGCTTCGAGCTGCGCGTTTGAATCAACACCATCAGGATTATATTTAAAGTCGTCTCGCCCCAACAACAGAGGCCCTTCTGTTGGGTGAAATCGAACTAAAGTTGCATGGGCGTGAATGGGTTGCGCCGGAAAACAGGTATCACAAGTCAATGAGCGGATCATTGTTGGGTTACGTAAATCTGACAAATCCCATGCAGTGTCTTCAAACCTTACGCCATCTGCTAAATTGACATCACTACTACCAGGGCCCTCGGGCAAGTTAATTAGGATAGGCCCAATCGGCATAAGAATAGCCGTTCGCCCAAATTCTTCGCCTCGCTTAACCAAAAAATCCCCCTGACTGCCGTAATCCTCATTAGGCGGGTAGCTTGCGGAAAAAGCTGTCCCTGCAGTAGATAAAAGCAAACAAGCGAACAGTTTACGGCTAAGGTTTCGATTAAATTTTTTCATTATAGAGCTCCTACAACTGTTGGTACGCTAAAAACACTACTTCCTAAGGCGTTATATGCCTCGACGACCAATATGCCTCCTGGCGCCCGTTCGGATTCTTCCATGGTATAAAAGAGCCCTGTTGTTACATAAGTTATCAATTCACCATCACGCCGCTGAAACACGATGCGGTACTGAGCGGCATTGATATCGTTCCAGCTAATTTCAAACGTCCCGCCAGTATCGGTGACTGTTGTAATTAATGAAGACATCATTGAAAACTCAGGTCTAGGCGTTGGAGTCGGAGTCGGAGTCGGAGTCGGCGTCGGCGTCGGCGTCGGAGTTGCCGTTGGTGTCGGCGTCGGAGTTGCCGTCGGAGTTGCCGTCGGAGTTGCCGTCGGAGTTGCCGTTGGTGTCGCCGTTGGTGTCGCCGTTGGTGTCGCCGTTGGTGTCGCCGTTGGTGTCGCCGTTGGTGTCGCCGTCGGAGTTATAGTTGGTGTCGCCGTCGGAGTTATAGTTGGTGTCGCCGTTGGAGTTGCCGTCGGACTCGGCGTAACAGTCGGATTCGGAGTAGCCGTCGGACTTGGAGTAGCCGTTGTAGTAGGAGTTACCGTTGGAACATGCGTTGCCGTGGGCTCCGTTGGCTCCACAGGAGTTACTGGTAGAGTTGGCTCCGAGGGTTCCGTTGGCGTCACGGGTTCTGACGGTATCACTGGCTCGGATGGAATCACAGGCTCGGATGGAGTTACGGGTTCGGTTGGACTATTCGGAATAGAAGGTCCCACCTGAATAACAGGCTCCGCCTGTCGCCAAGGCGCCGTTGACTTTGGGGGCCGTGCTCGAACCGGAAGGTCCGTTGGAGTCGGTGGTTTCGTTGAAATTGGTGTTTCGATACTGGTCGGGCTTTCAGGATCTTCCATCCCGCCACACGCAGCTAAAAGGAATATCGCTGCAATTATTGAAACTTTACTGCCTGTGCTCCGTAAACATCTACAACTCAAAATCACTTTAATTCCTTAGAATTCCGTTTTTCTTTAAACGATCAATTAACGCCGAATAAACCCGAAAGAGGGACAGGTAAGACACCCTGCTTTCACCCCACCCGAAATATACTCTTTCAGCATCCTATGTGAAAAAATGTGGAATTTAAAGCCTCAACAACTAAATAATTTCCTCAAAATACAACTTATTTTAGCCCTTAATAATTGAAACAATCTGAATCCGGAAAACCTCAACGCATTCCATAAACAATCACTTACTTTTGTTCGACTACGTCACAAAAGTGAAAAAACCATTGATTTATATTCAATACAAGAAAACAAACAGAAAGAGGTTATAAGTGACAACAAAAATTTATTTATTTTGTCACTTAATGGAAAAAGATGACGAACGCTACTGTATAAACATTATCGAAAGATAAAAAATAAACCTTTATCAGCGAACATACCATTAAAAATAACCGCATAGATTCTAGTTGCTAAAAAACCTTTAGAGCCAAATAAAATAGTTTCTGAATATAAATGTCAACGGCAGCTGAAAACTGACCCACTTATCGCCAAAATCGGCAATTGAAAATTGACCCACCCATGATTATTTACTTATTGCTTGTGGCGGAACGATGCCCGCATTTTTCTTATCTTTGAGCCTATAACTTTCCCCTGATATTTGAACGATATGTGCGTGATGAAGTAATCGGTCCAGTAGTGCTGCCGTGAGTGTTGTGTCGTCGGCAAAGGCGTTGGACCACTGTGAAAAGGGTAAATTACTTGTCACAATGACACTGCCTCTCTCATACCGCTTCGCGATCACGTTAAAAAACAGATTGGCTTCTTGTCTACCGAATGGGAGGTATGCGGATGTTTACCGAGCATGAGTATCTAGACGGCACTGACTTGATTCACATGAATGGGCGGCTTTATGATCCGAGCATTGGGCGAATTATCTCTGCTGATACGATAATTCAACAACAAAAGGGGCAAGCTAAACCTACCCCGATTTGCCCCCCCTAATGGGGGCAACCAGGAAGCTCCATGGCACGCAACCACTACATTGGGATTTTTCCTGCATAAGTCCTGCTCACGCTTTAACGTAACCGTTGGCGCGAGTAAAAGCCCTAGTAATGCCCTTAAACAAGCCTGACTGTATTTTCTCTGTCGCGGAAATACAGTCGGCAGTCGGCAGTCAGCAGTCAGCAGTCAGCAGTCAGCAG
The DNA here is from genome assembly GCA_033852165.1 of Agarilytica sp. Classification (GTDB taxonomy): domain Bacteria; phylum Pseudomonadota; class Gammaproteobacteria; order Pseudomonadales; family Cellvibrionaceae; genus Agarilytica. The sequence goes on from JAWSUZ010000011.1 coordinate 167,305, forward strand.
CGCGATAGGAAAAGAAGGTAGGAATAAAAAGGGAGCGAATATTATTCGCCCCAGAACATAGCGATCTTAACGTCGTCAACTCGCTAATTACAGAAAAGTCAATCATAGCCCTATTATCAATACTCAACCGCTCAATGTTTTTAAGGTGTCTTAATTACTTTAAATCAATATCATCAACCTCATGCCTGATTGAGATATGTGTCATGTGAGGGAAAAACTTAAAAAACCCAAGATCACTTACCGCTGTCGCCCCATAGCCTCTATTCAGAATTTTTTCTAGTTTTTTACAGTCCATACAACCTAGGCAATCATCATCAACACTCCCAGGCATATTGAATGAAAATAAAGTCCACACTGTTTTTTTTGTTTTTCAGTGGGGTTATTACAATACTCCTGAAAACTGGATGCCGCGAGAACGGGGAAAGCAAGCAGCACAGCAAGGTCTGCAATGATTATTTTATGGGGAATCCATATTTTTTTCAGTGTTTTTTTTAGTCGACTATGCATTTAATTGCCTATTTAAAAAGTCTATAACTTCCGTGTGCAGTGTGCGTCGACTCACCGAGTGAGACTCAACCGACAAGTAACCCAACAAGCCCAGTTTCAGCAAACTTACACTTATCATAGAAACAGATCAGAAAGCACCCAGGTGCGTCCTATCTAACGCTCAAACAGCCTTCCAATGAAAAACTTAAGCTCTCACATTACCAAAGCCAGCGCCTATACATGTTAGTAAAGAAACTATTCTGGCAACTGATTCCCAGTTTGATCTCTTTCAAATTTCTTGGCGAACAAAATTTCAATCCATAACTGCTGGCATGCAAGGAACGCAGCTTTGTCAAGGGAACTAACGGGCTTAAATCTGAAATATTATTGCCGTATAACGAAAGTTCGGTTAAATTGGCCAAGCCGGACAACGGCATTAAATCTTGAATATTTGTTTCTTTCGAAGACAATTTTTTTAGCTCTGATAACGACTCAACCCCTTCCAACGAAGCAACATCATTGTAATCCAAATTTAGAGCCTTAAGATTCGTAAGGTATTTTATATTCTGGATGCTTTTTATTCGATTCCCGCCTCCCCCTAAATGTAGGCGTTCCAATTTTTTCAACCGATCAAATTTGGGAAGATTTTTCATTCCCCCTAGTAAAGTTAAGTAACGTAGATTAACCAAATTATTAAATGAGGAAAAATCCCCAGTTCCAACTTCAACATTTAGACTTCTTAACGTTGTCAGCTCTCCAATCACAGAAAAGTCCGTAAGGCTATCGCTCTCAACACTCAGCTGCTTAATATTTTTTAGGCGCTTCAACTGACTTAAATCAATATCTCCAGCTTCATGATAAATAGAAATATTCGTCATGTGAGGGAAAAACTTTAAAAACCCAAGATCACTTATATGTACCGCTCCGTATGTTCTCTTTAAAATTTTCTCTAGTTTTTTACAATCCGTGCAATCGAGGCAGCCATCATTAACACTCCCCGGCATATTGTATGAAAACAAAAACCACACCGTCTCTTTTTGCTTTTCGGTGGGATTATTGCAATACTCCTGAAAAGTAGATGCTGCAAGAGCAGGGAAGCAAAATAACAAAGCAATACACGCAATGATTATTTTGTGGGGAGCCCATACCCCATTCAGTCGACTATGCATTTAATTGCCTATTAATAACCCACCAACTTCCAAGTGCAGTTTACGGCGACTCACGGAGCAATACTCAATAGATAAGCCCCCACCTAAACTAACCAGGCTCACCGAGCTCACACCTAATAGATACAGATGAAATAGCACCTAGCCATGGCAGTGCTGACATTTCAGCACCCCAGCGATTAAAATTTAAGCGCCCACCCTACCTAAACCAACGTATGTACGCATTAGTAAAGAAATCATTCTGACAACTGACTCCCTTTTTTATTTCCTTTAGATCTTTTGGAGAACAACTTTTCAACCACCGAATACTGGTATGTAATGAACGTAGTTTTTTCAAAGCGACTAAAGGGCTTAAGTCTGAAATGGGATTACCGATCAACGAAAGCTCGGTTAAATTGGGCAAACCCAATAGCGGAGTTAAGTCTCGAATCTTTGTAGTTGCTGAAGATAATTTTTTTAGTGATGTTAACGACTCAATCCCTTTTAATGAAGTAACATTATTATAACTTAACGTGAGCGTTTCAAGATTAGTGAGGTATTGAACATTTTCTATATTTTCAATTCGGTTCCCCCCCCCCCTAAGTTAAGGAGTTTCAGATTCGTCAACTGATCAAACTTGGGAAGGTCTTTCATCCCGCCCTTCAAAGTAAGGTAACGTAACTCAACCAATTTATTAAAAGAAGAGAAATCACCGGCTCCGACTTTAAGACTTAGCGATCTCAACGTCGTCAACTCGCCAACTACCGAGAAGTCAACCATAGCCTTATTCTCAACACTCAACTTCTCAATGTTTTTAAGGTGTTTTAATTGTTTTAAATCAACATCATCAACGTCATGCATAATTGAGATATGCGTCATGTGAGGAAAAAACTTCAAAAACCCAAGATCGCTTACAACTGTCACCCCGTAACTTCTATTCAGAATTTTTTCTAGTTTTTTACAGTCCAAACAATCTAGGCAATCATCATCAACACTCCCAGGTATTTTGAATGAAAATAAAGTCCACACTGTTTTTTTTTGTTTTTCAGTGGGGTTATTACAATACTCCTGAAAACTGGATGCCGCGAGAACGGGGAAAGCAAGCAGAAAAGCAAGACCAGCAATGATTATTTTATGGGGAATCCATATTTTTTTCAGTGTTTTCTTCAGTCGACTATGCATTTAATTGCCTATTTAAAAAGTCAATAACTTCCGGGTGCAGTGTGCGTCGACTCACCGAGTGAGACTCAACCGACAAATATCCCAATGAGCCCGGTTTCATTGCCCCAGGCTCAGCACACTTATCTTTATCGTAAGTAAGGGGGCCGCAATAGTACTTATTCATGGCTTTATTTAAATTCGCTATAGCATCACTTAATTTTTCTATTACTTTATCCAAGTCGACGATTCTCTTATCGTCTTCTTTAAGACCTATTCTAAGATCTCTAACCTGAAAAGCTTCTACGACTCGTTTCATAATCCACGCCCCAAAGCCATTTATCGCTCCATCGGCCGAAGCAACCCCGTCATAAGCCATGGGCTCATTGCTTAACAAAGCCAAAACCAAGTGGAAAGGGGTCAAGCCTATTTTATAAAATTCAAAA
>JAWSUZ010000078.1:0-9968 GCA_033852165.1 Agarilytica sp.
TCCCCAGGCATCGCTAAAGACGGCTTTACCCTGAAGTAACGCATTCAACTCATTGGCCACTTCGACAACGGCTCTGCCTTTTGAGGCGATAAGTTCTTTTGAAATACCATGAATATTTTCCGCCAAGTCGTCCCAATGCGTCCAGTTTGATTGGGGGTTTATTAACGCGCAATAACGAACACCAGGCCCCAAAGCCAACCCCACTTCTATGGGGTAGCTTTCTGGGCCAAAGCCAGAGGCTTCCACATCAACGATGTAAGGGTGCTTAATATGTGTCATGAGTGCTTATCTGCTTGCAAAGACTATCAACCATTACCAATCAAAGGAGGTTTTCACCTCAACGCTACATTCGGCCACGTCCTAGGAACTGCGAATCATCAAGAGCCCGAGATAACATCATCGTTGAAGCGCTCAGTCACACTCACCAGATTTTCCGCGTTACCTCGTTTTTCTTGTTTCAAAATACGCTTCTGACTTTGGCAACACTCTTTTAATTTTAGCTGATCTTTATTCGATTGATAGGTTTTGGGAGGAAGATCTCAATTGTTCAATCGTCCACACGTTTAACGTCAATCACTTATTAAGTGGAATGGTATGTAGATGCTACCAGGACGAAAGGCAAAGATACTTTATCAAAGCGAATGATCTTCACTAAATAGAGCCCCGATAATAGGGTTAATAAAAATCAGATAACGGAAAGAAATGAACGTTAACCTTTTCGATCTCACCACCATCTACAACTCCCAACGCTAGCATATAGTCATCATCTAAGAGTTGCTGATAAAAACTGCCATTGCGAATATTCGCGCCTTCAGTGAAATTCAGTTTAATATTTTCATCTTGAGATAGGTCGAACCAAAAATTGTCGAGCGGGTGCGATAAACCCATCCCTATCGCTTTAATATACGATTCTTTAAGGGTCCAGAAGCGATAAAATAGAGTATTCCTTTCCTTAGGATCACAGTCTTTTAGCGCCTGTATTTCCGCCTTGGCAAATACACTCTCGGCTAAAGGCAAACTATCGATGCTTCTTTCGATAGACTCCACGTCCACACCTAGATACTCATGCGGCGCTATTGCACAAACCACTTTTCCTTTGGTATGCGATATATTGAAATACAAGGGCTCTCCATCTATATCATTCGAAACAAAGGGCTTTCCGTATTTGTTTTTATTGAAGGTCCATTCGATGGGTTTTACATCTTTCTTGTATCGCGACAATAACACCCGTAAAAAAGCCCTTGCACACAGATTTAATACTCGATCATTTGGCCGCATAAACCTCGCAACCGCGGCCTTCTCATCTTCTGTAAGGTAGGTTCGTAAATGATTTTGCAATGGAGCATCGACATCAATGGTCGATAAGCACCACACATCAACCTGAAGTTTGGTATCCATCAAATATTTCTACCGACTGTTGATGAAGGGGTTTTATCCATGATTGTTTGTAGGTTTGCGACTGCGTTTTCGTAAGGCGTTAAAACAGATAAATATGTAGATACAGACCCCGAAGGTAATAGACGCTTTAAAAATACCGACAAGGTCCCCGACGGACCGACATCAATATAGGTATGAGAACCTTGAGACTCCATATATTGAATCGTTTTTGGAAACTCAATTGGCATCCTGGCAGTGCTCCAGAATTTAGCCGCATCAATCCCCGTCAGCGGCCCTTTCTGAGCGCAACAAATAAGTGGAGTTTGCGGAGGACTATAAGCGTAATTCTCAAACCTGTGAATATACGGAGATTCAACACTGTCTATCCAACGAGAATGATATGGGAAAGAAACGGAGATCTCTTGATACAGCATTTCATTCTTTTCAAGGTAGTCAATTACAGTCTCAAAATCACAGGCTTGAACCGCTACCACGTAGTGAGATTTAAAATTGATAGCAGCAATTTCAGTGTGACGGGCAAGCACAGGATGATTATTGATGTTATTCGGTGAATCTAATATCGCAATCATCGTCCCAGGCGAACCCGAAGAAGTGAAGACCTCAGCCTGGTCCAACAATAAATTGATGGCTGTTTCTTCGTCGATGCACTCCGACTGGCAGGCGGCTGCATACATTCCCATACTTGACCCCAGTACATAGTCTGGATAGATGCCCATATCGTTGAGCAGCAACGATAAGGCGCGCTCCATTATAAAAATACCAACGCAGGTATAGGAAGGATGATCGAAACGGTCACCTTTGCTTTTGGATTCATCGAAAATAACCGACGTTACCGAAACGCCAACACGCTCATAGGCCAGTTGATCCAAACGATCGACATGCGAACGAAATTGCGCATTGGCCTGATACAGGTCGCGGCCCATATGAAAGTAATGGGAGCCTTGTCCAGAGTACAAAAAAACGACACTTTTGGTATTGGTCACACAGTTATCCTAGAGAGCGAAAGTTCATAGGGCTAGTGTAATGGATTTAGCGTAATGGATTTAGTGAAATCTCGATGCAGGAAAATCGACGGGTGTAACCCAGGATTAACGGGAAAATATAGCTCTTGGGCCACAATATATTGTGCGCTCGGTTCGGGCTACTTATTGCCCATTCATAAACAGAGTTGCTCGCTAACGATAACGCACTATTACTTCCGTTTTACGCCGATACAGATCTTGACTTAATTGATACTTACCTAGAAAAGGTCGCCAATGAAGATACATTGAATGCTGCCCTCAATTGGTATCAGGCTTCAGACGGTGCATGGTCCTACAACTTACCATTAACAGAAGTGCCAACACTGTACATATGGAGCGATAACGACCCTTATACCGGGCCAGACGCTGCCGAAGCAACTGGTGGTTTTGTAGATGGCGAATACACATTTGAAGTTATAGAAGGCGCTAGCCACGCTATTCCAAAAACTCGTCCCGAGGAAGTGACCGCACTATTGCTGAAGCATTTTGAGGGGCGAATGTAGGAAGGAATCTTTACCGTCAAAAAACTTTTACCTCTCTAGCACTTTGCTAGAGAGGTTGTTTTTATTCAGCTGACAAGCTGAGCAGTTAAAGCAAGACAATTTCATTTGTTTTCGACTCGATACGGGCATCCACAGTCTTGTCTTCAGGAAGCAGCGAAACCACTATAGAAAGAGGCTCATCATCAAATAGAGCCCCGGATTGTGATTCCGGTGGCCGCGGGTTCGATCCCCGTCGTTCACCCTGCCCCATCCACTCAGATTTTCAAAGCGCCAACCCCAATTTTTTTCTAGCTGCCTGATCCCATTCAGTGATCACATCCCTTCCTACAGGCCACGCTTAAAGTGTAGGAATTGAGGCTAATCAAAGTCATCAATCGATCACACATTTACACATCCATCGTGCTAATTAATCGTATTGGAAACGTAAACCGTTTGCAGACCATTGGGATTAATTGCAGCTTATATATTTCCGGCAGCATCATATTTACAAGACGTTGCACCACTCTCACTCTCCGAAACATTGTCCCAAAATTTCTGAAAAATACTGCCTCGAGGATTCAAATCTGAAGCGCATCATCGACTATATCCGAGATGAGGCGAATCCCGAGTTATGAAAAATCAAACCTTCATACAAAATATCGATATCATATATTCGATATTTCAATTACCAAATATAAAGACATACGCATACAATGCGCCATGTAAAACATTCTTGCAAAGCATATTAAGTTAACTTTGTAAAACTCAACATAATCAATTGTCCATGGAGAAATACAGATGAAATTGAAATCCATTTTATTACCATTAAGCCTTATCGCATGCACTGCATTTTCAGCGGTTAGTAATGCTGATTCTTCCACGCTTATCAAATCAACCCCCGCCTTAGATGGCGACGTAAATTCATCTTGGGGAGTTGACATTTTCAGCAACGACCTGACCATTGGAAAATCTGGAATATTTTCACCGAATCACAAAGCCATTATCACATTTGACACAACACAAGCTGACGCGACCAAAACGATAGACTTCGCACAGGTAGAGCTATTCCTTTCTGATATCCCAGCAGGAATGACTTTTATTGAGTTTATTGAATTTTTATCGAACAACATAAAAGTCGAAGTAGCCGGACCGTTCGGTTTTAGCGGATCAGTATCAATTACCGGATTAGATTATTACGCCATACCAACAGCAACCCTATCGCCTAGCGATGTCGTTCTAGGGTTTATCGGAAATGTTGGTATAGACCTTACAGACCACATCAACCTTTACGGTCAAACTCAAATTGCTCTTTCGTTAATCAGCAACCCAAACAACATCACAGTTAAGTTCCGCAGTGGTGAATATGTTTCTACCGCTGGAGAAGAGCCCGATTTGACTATTACTTACAAGTAATATTCCTTATCAATATAGGGCCGCAATAATCGCGGCTCTATATTGATATTCCTTTACATCAACTCTCTCCAAAAATAATTTCGGGGAACATCATAAGCTTGTTACTTTACCTTCGGGCTGTAGTTATTCCATTAAGCTTCCACATCGTTACGCTTTATACCAGCTATCTTTTGCGATCAAAAATCACTCACGCATCAACACCTACTGACTATACTCAGCTGTAAGGTTACTGTCTTTTCTACTTTACGAGACGTCAATATGACAGAAAACATAGAGCTTGGTCAGGCAGAAGAGATTCTCAAAGGTTTTAAGCTTCCACCGCGTCCGTCTATTTTCGCAGAACTTAAAAAAGTATCGCCCGACCTAAATAAGATGTCTCATATTGTAGAGCAGGACCCTGCTCTAGCGGCCTCGATTCTTAAGGTTGTAAACTCTCCCGCAATAGGGTTGGCAAACAAAGTCACATCCATCAACCATGCGATGAACCTACTCGGCCTTAGAAGCATAATGAATATCATTAATGCTGCTTTTATGAAAAGGATGCTAAACAGCTATAAGAACTCCGAGCAATTATCAAGCTTTTGGTACTCAACCACAAAAGTTGCTTCTGCGATGGGCGCAATAGCCCAAAAGTTAGACTTACAAAAATCAGGAATCTCTGTTGATGATGCCTACTGCGTAGGGCTTTTTCACAATGTAGGCATGCCCATGTTGCAGGACAAACATGCCGATTATTTCGAAACTATCCGGCCAGCCTTCTTCAAGGAAAACATCGGTATTCTGGAAGCTGAAAATCAACTATATGATACCAACCATACCGTACTGGGATTTTACATGACAAAGGGCTGGGGTCTGCCCAAAACCATAAGCGAAGTCATCAAGGTTCACCATGCACCCGACGTTCTTGAAAATTTGGACCGTCTAGATGACGATGTCGCCATTCTGTTAGCAGCACTAAAAATGTCGGAACAAATTACAGGAGAAGCCGAAGAGTTTGGCGGCATCAGTTACAATAAAGAGTGGATACAATGGGGAACTGCAATCACATCCTATATGGGATTAAGCATACAAGATTTTTTTGAACTCGAAGATTTTGTCTTTGACACGATTGAAAAAGAAGATAACGAGTAACATTCGCCCCTCTAATCCCGATTCTTTCATAAGCCTGGCTACGCGGACCCTGTTTAATTAGGGATTAAAGTACTCTATGGCTACCATTCCGAGCTTCGTTAAAAAAACCAACTGATACCCCGCCCATTAAATCAGGGGAACTACCACTTCCGCCTTATTGAATTAGAAAGTAAATAATCACACTACGCATTACGTAAGTTTGTTATCAAAGGTTTCAACTACAAACTTCAACAATGCTTTTATTTTAGGAATTTTCACTCGATGCTTGGGATAGAGCGCATAAATATCGATTGCTTTCGCGCCCCATTCCGGGAATATTTTTACCAGTGCTTGCGACTTAAGCTCATCAACACACATATAGTCCGGCAATATTGCTATACCCAAGCCATCAGTAACCGATTGTTTTAGTATTGAAAAATCATCCGTTACTATTCTAGGCTTAACCTTGAACTTCTCCTGTTTTTTACCAGAAACTAGTTCAAGCGTATTATGATTATTCATTCGGCTCATTAATAAAACATCGTACTCTGTTAGCGTACTCAGTTTTTTAGGCGAACCGCATTTCTGAAGGTAATCCTTACTGACATACAAACTCCTCGTCGCGCGTCCTAAACGTTTAGCAATTAAACGGGAGTCGTCCAGTGCGCCGACACGAATCAACATATCAAAACCTTCTTCGATTAAATCAACGCGTTGATTAGTGAGGTTAAGGTCTAAATTCAATTGAGGGTATTGGTGTAAAAAATTGGATAATGCAGGCCTCAGAATTTGCTGACCGATAGTGACTGAAGCTCCAATTTTGATGTCGCCCTTGAATTCATGTAGCACTTCAGAAACCGCTGCATTAGCGAGGTCTATTTCCTCATGAATGCGTTTGCAATGATTAAGATAACGACGCCCTGCTTCAGTCAAGTGCTGTGTTCGTGTCGAGCGTTCTAATAACGTTACCCCTAGATTCACCTCTAAACGAGAGACTTTACGGCTGACATTCGCTTTAGGCATGCCGAGCCGTTCAGCTGCTTGGGTGAAACTGCGGGTTTCAACGACGGCTAAAAATACCATCATGTCGTTTAGGTCTTGCATATCCAAACAATCTCATTGTTGTTAAAAATGGAATTATATTATCTTAAATAGCCTGTTTATAAAACAGTTGTACACGCCTATCATTTCACCACCTGAACGAATTAACGTGAATTTGAGGAGACAGCCATGCAACGATTATCAAGAGACTCATTACCTTTAGGCGGATTCGCAGGGTTGCGAGAACACCGCCTGGTCACTGACAGACGCATATTTAGCAGGCAAGAGTCGTCTGCAACAGCGGATGGCCTAGGCAACTTTGTCTATTTAGCCGATGCACAATTTAACCCCTTAGGCGAAACCGGCATGCATCCCCATAAAGAAATCGATGTCATTTCAGTCATGATTGATGGGCGCGTGAACCACGCAGGATCACTCGAACATGGAAAGCGCTTGGAAGCGGGTGATGTGCAGGTACAAAGAGCAGGTGGCGAGGGTTTTTCTCACAATGAGATCAATCCAGATGAAACTAAAAATCGCATGATTCAGTTGTGGGTACTGCCTGAAGAGAAGAGCCAGGCTGCCGGTTATAAATACTACACCCCAAAGCCCGTTGGCCTAACACGTATATACGGTGGCGATAGAACACAGTCGGAGACCTTCGATAGCTCAACCAAGATCGATATCCTGCGCTTAGAGGCAAATACGAGCATCAAACCACCTTCAGAGTCTCTTAGCTATGTAACCAGTGGCCAGGCGCATTTTATTGAAGGGAATGAATCACTTTCTGTGAAAGATGGTGATTTGGTTCGCGGCAACGATATTGAAGTCAAAGCAAAGACGAACACGCAAATTATTGTTGTTCGTTAGTTTTTAATTCGAAAAATGTTTGGAGAATAAGATGAATAAATTTGCAGAAATGCTAACACCGGATAATGCTGTACTAGCAATGATCGACCATCAAACAGGTTTGCTAGTGAGCTGTCGAGATCAAGACCCTCACCTAATGACAGAAAATATCAAAGGGCTTTGCGCATTGGCGAAAACGGTTGGTATGCCCTCGGTTATTACAGCAAGTATGCCAGAAGGCCCGAATGGCCCTGTCATGCCAGAGATAACCGAACTATTAGGCAATGAGGTGATCAATCGAGCGGGTGAGATTAATGCCTGGAAAAGCCCCGAGTTTAAACGTGCCATTGAATCGACAGGACGCAAGAAAATTATCATGGCCGGTATTGTTACCGATGTTTGCTTAATGTTTCCGGCCATATCGGCAGTAGCAGAAGGTTATGATGTTTATGCGGTTGTGGACGCATCGGGTACCTGGAATAAAGCTGTAGCGGATGCAGCCATTCAACGCATGACCCAGGCAGGCGTTAAAGTTGCAACGTGGGCTTCCGTATTAGCCGAGGTTATGGATGACTGGCGTAGCGAACACGGTATGGCATTGGGCGGTGTGCTAGGTGAACACACAACGTATCGTTGGGTGTATAACAGCTTTGTGCAAGCGAGTGGGCAATAAAATAGGGTCGCAAATGCGACCAGATCTGGAGTAGTAATATGAATGACACTAAAAAACCAAATCAGCATGTAATGGCCTTCATCACCTTTGTGACCTTAGTGCCGCTGGTATACTTTATTCCAGATCTTATCGCGCATTTATTACCGGGAAGTAAATTACTGAATGTGACCATTGCCGTGGGAATTATTGTTCCCATTATTTCTTATGTAGTGATGCCTATTTCGATAAAGGTAATTGCAAGGTTTAAGAGATAAAGGCTTTTTGATCTCGGCACACTGGGTATCTTATCAATTCTTTCGAGTCGTACGACATAGAATGGGTGGAATGTGCAGATCGTGAGGCTGTGAACATTATTTCTTCCCTCGTCTAAACTTTTCTATTCAATTTCCAATCTATATTTTAAAACGACTGCGCACTTCTGAGCAGCCGTGACGTGTTTATGAAACCATTTAAAACGTGAATGAGCTTATTTTTACGGGTGCTGATTAAACCAGTTTAATACCAAGCTCGGTGATTCCGGTATCCATTTATGACCGGAGTTCCACTTGGTAAAACGTCCGGTTTCGACACCTTCGCTGAGAAGGCGATCATAGTAGATATCCATAGACCACCAAGGAACAATAAGGTCAATCCAGCCTTGAATAAAGAATGTTGGCGGGTGATCATTGGGTAAATCGCTTGGCACGACGCACACTACGCCCAGGCAAGTGGCGTATGATCCAGATTGTATAACGAGTGCTTTAAACTCTCCGCGAAAAGACACGGCCATACGGCTGGTGTTGTAACCGCCACTGGAAATACCTGTCGCGTATTGTCGGTCGGGATTGAGTTCCCCGAAAATACCATCTTCAATTGCGTCCAAGACATTATTTAAAAATACATAATCGGTGGTAATGTTGTAAGTGGTTAAAGGCCCTGCTGAATTTGTTAGCCAGGCTAATTCTGCAGGTGCCCTTGGCGCCAACACTGCGTAACCATTGTCGAGCAAGGTTTTAATTACTTTCGCTTCATAAAAACCGCCAAAGGGAGCGTTCGTATCGCGGCTGAACTCCACGGGAAAGAGCGTCCCTTGATAGATCAGGGCAACGGGCCATCCACCTGGAGGGGGGGAGCCTAAGGGTAACTCGAACTCGATATCGCGGCTAGTGATAAGACTGGACGGCAGCGAGAGGGTTTGTGAACTGCAACTAATTTCCCCGGGTGAAAACCACCTTTGCGCAGTCTCAGTACAGCGAGAGGCTGCGTGAAGGCCTGTGCTGGCAAATATTAACAGCAGAAAAACAGCGCGTTGTAATTTATTCATTTATGATTCTCCAAGCGATACGTAGTAATTATTATTATTCGGAATCGGTATTATTGTTCCGTTTTGAGACATTGTCTATTGCGGTATGCGCATGGCAATATTTCTGCTTGTGGTTCGGTCTGGGCGGTATAAACAATGACATCAACAACACTAATCGGAATAACGTTGCCGTAAACGTTTGATTCTATTGAGGTTTTGACTGGGAGAGAGGATGTTAGACGGTGACGTTAATGAGTTTTATCGGTGTTTTTTGTATGGAAATCGTTCTATTTTATATGCATACGTTATTTGGTAATAGCGAATCACTACCTAAACTTTTCTTAGTTAGCTCAAATTAATCTAGAAAACTTTAGATCAGATCAGGAAGTCGGAAGGAAATAAGAGGAGACGTAACAATTCTTACTTAGGCTATTGCTTGTTAACTAACGATTAAATCGCCATCAATCATTGCGGAATATAGGTTTTCATTAACCCATGCTTGGAATACTTTCCGAATACCACACCTTAGATACGATTTGGTCAACGCCGCTCGCAATTCAGGTGGCAACTATCTTAACCGGCAATGTACTGGGCGTCTTCACCAGAGGTGGCCTCCTTTCTTTTAACACCAAAACGAATCTATAAGTGATGTCGCTGCTAATTTTTGCTGTTGTGCGGTGGACCCTGTGGGCAATAAT
>JAWSUZ010000124.1:0-1632 GCA_033852165.1 Agarilytica sp.
ACGTGCTTGGTTGATCGCTTACGAAGGATATGCCTGTGGCGCAGAAGACTATGTTACTAAGCCTTTTGATTGTGACGAGCTTATTCACAAAATAGAAGTGGCGCTGAGTAACGCAGAGCAACAAAAAAAATGGGCTCAGCAATATGAGGATCAAAAAGAGCAGCAGAGTGTTGCTCGTAGCGCGATAGATCAGCTGTACGAAATGGGTGCTTTGATGAGTTTCCATCAAAAATGTGGTCTTTGCAGTGATGCCACTCAGCTAGGAAATGAAATTGTCGAAATTTGTCATGCGTTGGGTTTAGACGCTGTGGTTCAGTTAAAGGGACGAAAGGGGACTCGTTATACCGGTTGTCAGAGTGAAAGCTTGGAAGCCAAATTAATGTCACAAAGCTTCAGGAACGGAATGGATTTACACTTGAGGAATCGCTCGATTTTTAATGGGGAGTATGTCTCGATTTTGATTAAAAACATGCCGCAAGATGACGAGTTTCGTTATGGACGATTTAAGGATAACTTGCAGATTTTAGTCAATTCTGCCAGCAATCGTATGGAGGTTGTTGATTTAGGCGTGTCGGAAAATTGGAGTCAAACGGAAAACTTAAAGCATTTAGAAAATATCATTTTTCATATTGAAAAAACATTAAATACTCATAATAAACTCGTAAAGCATCGTTTGCACAAATTACTAGAGGAAATACAAATCTACACGAAAGGTTTAAATATCGAAGACTGTGTAATCGATGTGTTGGATAGTAATTTGAAGGAATGCATTGACCAAGCCAGTAAAATTGACAATATCGGAGAGATTATGCCGATTTTCAATAAAATTATAAATGAGTATCAAGTTGACGCAAGACGCTAATATTGTATTTTAATGCAGTGCTTAGATACGAAATCTGAATTATTTTGGTTAGGCTTGGATGATCTGTTTCTTTAAGCAAATAACCCCGGTGAAATCCCCTTCTCTTAATAAAGTTGGTGGCTGCGCGCCATGTTCTCATAGCTATGTGATGTGCCGTAGTGCCTTTGGTGCTACATGATTGGTGTCCTGTGGGATTTCGACTTCTTAAAAAGGTCTGTGGCTGCGACCCGAGGCCGGACTAATCAAAAAAGACTAAGGTCTTTTTGACCCCCCCCTGTGTCAGGCTAGTTAATTGGACTCCCCCACCCTCATAGCGTTACTCTGCTTGGGTCGATTAGCAGATGATAAATGGAGACCATTGTGGAAAATACTATTGTTGGTGTAGATTTAGCAAAAGATGTGATTCAAGTTTGTGTTTTCACAAACAAAAAAGTGCGTTCGAATACCGAAATGATACCGTCTGAATTCATAGATTTTCTCGCTAACTCTAAATCTCTAACCATTATATTTGAGGCATGTGGCACGTCCAATTACTGGAAGCAAAAAGCAATATCTCTCGGTCATGATGCCAGACTTATTTCAGCGAAGTTAGTGTCAGCAGTAAGGCAGAATCAAAAAACCGATAAAAATGATGCGCTTGCTATCGTACAGGCAACATTATTACCTGATATTACCTTTATCACAGGGAAATCCATTGAACAGCAGCAACTACAGTCGATCATGCGATTACGGGAGCTTTGTGTAAAACAAAAGACATATATGGACGATCC
>JAWSUZ010000012.1:0-63062 GCA_033852165.1 Agarilytica sp.
AACTAGCTTGAAAAACACCGATATACCATAGCCCCGTACTAGTACGACCTTCCCGCCAACTAACTTTCCAACCCCTTCGTTGGTTGTGCTTCGGGTGGTCGGCAGGCGTCGTTCATTCCAGTGATCAAATGCTTTTATTTTCTTCGGCTTCGGCTGAGTTGTGCCCGAATATTTGATGGTTTGCACGACATGCCATCTCACCTTACAATCCCCGGCTCTCTTCGGGTGAATTGTATCGCCCACTATCATTTCTCATAATAGGGATTGTTTATGTTTGTTCGGTATCTCGCTCTTCTTTCTCGCTGGTCCTTAGTGCCTGCGGTGGAGGCTCATCTTCCACTGAAGCGGTGGTCTTAGATAAATATGACGCGGATACATATTCTCCTAAAGTGGTGTCTCAGGACAGTCTAGAAGGGGCGTGGCTCTATGTGATGAAATTTGATTTGAATTACAGTGAAGATGATTTTAATCCCGATACGTCAGTGCGCTTTCAGGTGGAAATGAGAACAATTGTAAATCTTGTCGAGACAGCATCTGGCTTAGAAATTCATAACCCTTGAAATTGGTGCAGCATAGCGTCGGCGATTTCAGAGACTGCCTCTCCTTCGGTGCGTTGCTTTTCTGATCCTGGTGGTTATGCCTCCAGTGAAGGCGGTGTGCTTACGCTAGATCTTGGTCATGGTGAGTTTATCGGGTCGATCAATAGCGAAAATAATCGAGTCGATGGCCAGGTTTACTCGTATTCAGAAAGTGATCTCACCGATGTGCATACCGTAGTTCATTTCAGTCAAGGTGGGATGATTAAGCTCTCGGGTATTCCCAGTCTGCCTAGCTTAAGCGAAACGCCTAGTGAGTGGGGAATGATTGATTATAGTGAGGCTGGAAGTCTCCCCCTATACAGCTTTTTTGAATCTACTGTGTTGATCGAACATGTAGAGGCAGGAGACGTTGTAAGTACAGAACAAATATATATTATGAAAGCTGGGTCTATACTGGTGGTTAGTTTCGATCCGTCTATTTATCCGGACTATTCGTTTAGGTATCAATTTGGATTTACCGATTATATCCAGGCCGCAAACCTAGCCGAATATTCAGAAGGGTGGCATGTCAGTATCTTGTCGAGTCCATTGCTAACTGGTTTTAGCTCATTGTCGGGTGGGTTGCCAGAACCCTCTGGAATATTGTCGGGTGCGTTGCCAGAACTTTCTTCTACATTTTGGGGGGGAAGCATTCCGGATCAGGCACCTCTCGTTTCAATTTCCAACGCCTCAGAAGTCGTTGGTAATGTATCGGTTACGCATCAAAGGGTTATTGAAGTTGGTGGGGGCTTTATCGCTGACGGAGAAGAAACATTTACCGTTGATATATTTGTGGATTTAGAATAGAGCTATCCCGTCATTATTGGGGACTGAATTACTTCTCATATTACTGGCAAGCAGTGTAAGAAAATTGATTCTAAATATTACATCAAAGTTAGGCAAAATTTATCTGTGTTTTAACGTAAGATTTGTTGCATATGAAACCCCTTATCCTATTGTCCTTTGTGCTACTCGTATATTCGGCTTATGCTTATTCAGACGAGGCGTTCGTCGTTGGGTTGCCTGCTGAGGATGTTTTTAAAATGCGGTTGTCCGAAGCTTGTAAAAGTAAGCCTAGCCTTACTGGCTGTAATGAAATAAAACGCATCGACCCAAATGTCACGCTATATTGTCGTGCGTCGAAATTCGATTGTAAGGATGTCGAGAAGAGGTTGATTTTGGGTGAGTATATCGCTGAAAAGCGTTCGTTCAATTCTTCTTGCATTGCTTTGATTGGCAATAAAATAATTGTGAAGGGTGGAAAGTTAAGCCGGTATGCCTCGTATAGACTGAAGCAAGGCTGCAAAAAATAAGGCATATATTTCCCTTTGAGGTAGTGTCAGATCTGTTAACCCTTATTGTTTGTCAAATAAAACCGTTTCAATAAAGTATTTTCTACATTTTCGATAAGTCACGCGCCGAACCCACTAAATCCAAAAATAATGTCACCAATATAATTTGACTGGCACTATAAATAATCCAGCCCGTTAAATTGATTGCTATAACCCAATGGCCTTTATAAAAATAAAGGCCATATTTTCTAATTAATTCGACTAATTTCTGAGGGTGGCGTTATGAGTGGTTGTGTAAAACACAAATTATTATTCAATTCGATAACTGTTAAAGCAATAATGTTTTTTACCTTGTCGTTTGTGTCTCTTCTCTCGTTCGCTAGCGGGTGCGTCTACCTGCCAGACGATCTGTGTGGGGTTCCCGACGACGGGCCGGGATTGTGTTTCATTTTTAAAGTCGCATCAAGTAATAATTCGAACAGTTCGGGAACATTAAAAGTTGAGTTGAAGCATAAAAATGATTCCAGCTACAAATTTGTACCAATAATCCCACCTTCTGGAGGGTTTAAAAAGGGAAAGAAATATGAATACCAGTGTGACGACTATTTTTTTGGATACAGTCATCAGTTAAGATTGGCGTTCAGTAGTAATGATGGGCTGCAAATTGATGATGTTCGGATCTTTACCGCTTATGGTCTTAATGAGCAATGCTCGAACTTCACTGGAGATAACTGCCCAACCAGCAACGGTGCTTTCTGGATGGATGCCAATAACTCCCAGAAGTGTACGAGCGTTTACCTGTACCCAACTGCTGGTACGCAGTGTTACGTTGATAAATAATGGGGCTGATTGGTGGGGAGAGTAATGGGGTTTTAATTGCTATTCCTTCTTTATATCATCGCTTAAAGCACTTTACCACCCCAAAAAACGAATCAGACGATAGCGCCTAAGCCCCCATAAAGAGCCATGTGCTAAAATTATTTGTTTAACATCACAACCACTCAAAAACCACATTCACAGGTTGATTTAATTGGTCGATTGAGTTTGAATTGCGCTGCTGCTTAACCGCATAAGTGCAGCAGCTTGAAATTAAGCCCGCTGTTTTATCGGTAAGTATCCAGATGAGTTGAAAGTTTCTTTGCAAGGTGACTGAATTGACAGCTGGATAAATGGCTTTGTCGATAACGTGAATCATGACGTAAACGGTAAAGAAATAACTAAGCAGTATTAAACAAAAACAAACAATTTCGTTTAATAAACGAGGAGGTGTATCCCCAAGTATCAACGTAACATTTTAAAAATTCGCAACCCCCGAGTGCTAAGAACACTCAGAGGCTGCTAACCCTAATAGACTAGTAAGGAGTCCAAAATGGCTGATTTAGATCATACGCTAGAGTCCAGCTCGGCCCAAGAAAATTCTCCCCTCATTCTCGACTTCGTTGTTCAGAAATCCTTCGCTAAAGCCTCATCCCGGCTTGGTAGCATTGCTTATTCCGTTATTCCACCAGAGTACGATCCGTGCATTGTTTTGCAGGGTGAATGGCTGCGGAAGATGGGATTTGAGACCGGTCAGGTTATTCGAGTTTTTGCAGAACCCCATGTATTGAAAGTAACGCAGAAAGATGACTCTGCTGACGCGCGTAAATATATGGCGGTGGAGGTGGAAGAGAAGGAGGATGAATTTTTGTCGCTCGCAGATTTCATAAAGGAAATAGACGAAATTAAAGCGGATAAAGGCGACACGGGTAATAACAGGGATGTTGGCAAGGATGGTGGTAAGGATAGTAACAAGGATAGTAACAAGGATAGCAATACGAGCGGCGACAAAAGTGATGTGTTGACTGGGGTGAAAAGCGAGCTTGATTATGATTGACCTGCGCAAATGGCGGTCAGTGGCCGCGCCTGTGAAACCGAAGAAGGATGCACGAGTTAAGGAGTTTTTTACGTGCAAAGCGTATCGGAGTTGTCATCAGAAAAATCGCAACAGCACGTCCATCGATGGAAGAACTCTACGGCGCCCACCAGTGCCGTGGATTCAACTGCGAGGGTATTGGTTAGATCACGTGGGTTTCCCTGTGGATGCAAACTTCTCTGTTGAAGCAACAGACGACTGCATTACGCTGAGGCCTATTCTGCTCCCTAAGAAGTAATTCAAACGGGCAGGCGCGACCGGGAGCGGGCAGCAATGTTGTTCGCTTCCTTTTTGGGTTGCATAGGTCTCAGCGTGAGGATTGAGATTTTTGATGTTAAGGATGGCAATCGTTTCTGGAGGAATGTGCTTCCTGCGCTTAACAGAAGGTGAGCCATATACGGATTTTGTGCTCGTATCGATCGCCTGAAAGGCGGTTTTCATAACGAATAGAGCAAGATTTGAACCCCCTTTCTTGGCCTCTCCCTAGGCTTTTTACTGCCGTATAACCTCTTGAGATACAACAATGTTTACTTTTTGAAGAATTTGACGACACCAGAAAACATGGCGCGTCAATTTCATTGTGGTGCCTTATTAATCAGAAAGAACTTAGGCATAATGCTGTAACTTTCGTGCTAGGGAGAATAAGAGAATGAGTGCAGAAGAATCGAAAAAGGGTATGTTCTCGGTAATAGAGACTATTTTTATTTTAGGTGCCGTCGTATTAGTGGGGATTTTCGTCGTATCTATTGTCGCTGGAGACATACGGTTTTCTCCCATTGGGTGAGCTTAAAAATGGATATGTCCCCCCGACTTCAGATGAGATCAGGGCACTCTTAAAGCTCTATTGCATGACGAGCGCAGAAGCAGCGAAATTAATAGGCGTTTCTGAGGATGATATGAGGAATCATATTTGGAGTGTGTGCCCTATCCCATATCTTGCTTGGTTAAAGTTAACGAAAAAGCTAGAAGGGTAGTAAATAGTACGGGAGACGGGAGACGGGAGACGGGAGACGGGAGACGGGAAAAAACAAAAGGGTCGGATATTTTCATAAGCGACCCCGCCCCACCAAAAGTTTGGCGCGTTCAATTTACTGCGCCAATACTACGTTCGCCTTAAGTGTATTACTGCACAGAAAGACCAATTCATTTTTTACTTATTTTTAATTTTGAATCGTTTTACTTCATTCGAAACCGAGTTGGATATACAGAACTCTTTTCTGTCTACGCATAATGTAATGTCGTAGGGGAAAAACAAATCTTCCGCGCGTGATCCGATTTGGCCAACGGTATTAATGAAGCTGTAATTATTTAGGCTAAAAACACTTACGCGGTTGTTTCCAACCTCACTGACCATTACTGTTTTTTGGTTCAGATCCATAGCCAATCCGAAAGGTAGAGATAACTCACCTGGCCCGCTACCAGCACTGCCAAAGCTTGTGATGAATTCACCGGTTTCTGCATTCAGCACTTGTACGCGGTTGTTGTAGGCTTCGGCGACTAATACACGGCCATCGTCGGTCACGATTACGCGAATAGGCGCCCACATTTCGCCAGGCCCAGCACCGTAACCCGCTGTGCTCCATACAAGATTAAATCCTGAATCGAATTTTTGCAGTCGGTTATTGCCAAAATCAACAATATACACGGCACCATCACTATCACCTGCAATGCCGTATGGCTGATTAAGTTGGCCCGGCGCTGCTCCAGCAGTACCAAAACTTCCCAACTCTAATCCGGCTTTATCAAAAATACTGACCTTGTTTAAAAAGCGGTTAGAAATTAATACCTGATTATCTTGTACAAGAATATCTGTCGGAGCGAGCATGTCACCGTTGGTCGCGCCAAAGCCTAGTTGACCAAAGCTACGTTTGAACGCACCGGTAACAACATCCAATACCTCGATTCTGTGATTGTATGCATTGGCGACGTATAGCTCTGCATTTGCAAAATCTACATCCATGCCGGATGGGCTTGAAAACACGCCAGGTGCGGAACGTAGGTTGCCCACAGTTTGGATCGCAATTGCTGGTGCCGCAGGATCAAAAACCTGAAGTTGATGATTGCTGGTGCTCGTTACAATATACACACCGCTAGAGTGTTTCATCGTTTGGTTCGGCGATAAAAGCTGACCCGGGCCACCAATCGTTTCAATATATTGCATACTTAAATCGAGTTTTTGTACGCGGCTATTGCCACTATCAGAAACATAAATAAATTCGCCATCGGTGCTGATACCCCGCGGTATATTATATTGTCCGGGCCCGCTGCCGTAGCTGCCATGTATTGCAACTAAACCACAGTTATTACCGATTTCAACAATGTGGCCAAAGGTCGCATCGGTAACAAAATAGTTGCCATTAATTTTAATGAGATCGTTGTTATAGCTGATGCTAGAAAGACCATCGTTACACTCGCTCAAATAATTTCCTTCAGCGGTGTATTTGACTAGGCTATAGCCAAACTCATCAAGTACTGTGACATCACCATTGTCTTCGACCCATACGCCACGAGGGCCTTCTAAATCGCCTTCGCCAATAACGCGAATAAGATTACCGTCTTCATCCATAACCGTAACGCGCTTTGAACCCAGTTCAGGAATATATAAAAGTCCGTTTTTGAAACTAATATCCATTGGGGCATTTAATTCGCCGTGCGCATTACCTTCGGAACCGAGTATGGCTATCTCTGTTCCAGCCGCGTCAAATTTTCGAATGATTCCATTGCCTGTATCGGCAACATAATAGTTTCCTGAGCTACCTTCAACGATACCAACAGGTGAATTAAATAGATTAGGATCTTGCGTTCCATAGGTTTGATTTAATGAAAAATTACCCGCAAATACACTTGTAACAACAGAAAAACAAACAACACCAAATATTCCTTTCGAAATCATGAATTACCTCGTTATAGGGTTTTTATTTACTTTTTATGTAAGTCGGTTTTGCGATTTTCCGAAAGAACAGCACTTGGCGCATCCGTATCAATATATACAAATGTTAAGTGTGCGACAAAAAATAACCGTTACCAATCGGTATATACAAAACCTTAATGATGAGAGCGCGATGGTTGCACCGGCGTATTATGATTCGAAACGCGCACAAAAGGCAATTGGCACGCCACAGAAACTGGCGCTCAATTCATCGTTAAGACTAAATTTTGCTATTTAAGTGGTTAATTGAGAACCAATTCCGGCTGTGCAACATTTGAATGTATGGGAATAACGACCGTACCGATTTAAATCGTTTAGGTGACAGGTTAATAGTTGTAGCGTCAAAACAGTAACATAAGGATAGTTGTTTTATTAATGAGAAGCATTTCTGTTTTCATACTGCACTACGGTATTGGCCTAAAATCATGGTCCTTCTAATGACGTTATCTGGAGGGAGGTCTTTCCTTTTGCCTAATGGCTTAGTTATATGGTTTTAGGTTTTGTTCGAGATGATGGAGGGGTAAAAGTAGGGCGGTGTGATCAATGGTAAGGCCTGTAAGAGTTGGATCCGCCGGAGCGTTTTACAAGGTAACATCGCGAGGGATTACTAGAGAGGGAACAGTGGGCATATTGTGCATGTACAAAAAATACGAAGACTGAAAGATGGAATTAATATTTTAATGTGTGTGAAAAATATAATTGGGCCCGAGGTGCTTAGTGTTTGATGGGTAATCGCTATTATCGTTTTGGTGAGCAATGGGTTTAAGCCCATTAAATATTATTTAGATGATAACGTTAAAACTTTTGGCGAAGGTAGTAATTAAAGGGGCAGGTTTATTCTGCCCCTTCTATTTAAAACGTTAACGCTCCAAATTTTATAGGCTCGCAGGTTTGGCTCCACGTTTGTAAATTATCTTAATCACAGGTGTGAGAATACCTACCGTGGAACAATTCCGAAAATAGGTTGGTCGGTATAGTCGGCAGCTTGCGCGCGATTAAAATAGCGTTCCCATGCGTCTGTTGAGCCAGGTACGTCAGCGTCAACCGCAGCGGCTAATGCGGGTTGTAAATTGGCGACATAGTTGCCGGTGGCATCGGTAAACCCGCCTTTCATTTGATCGACTTCGTAAAATTTTCCGTGTCTGTTTGTCAAATAATCGGCCATGGCCTGGCTGTTACAACTTAAAGCCATTGCGTCTGCATACCCTTGGTCATCTAAGGTGCCTTCGTATAATTCCCCCCACGTGGTGTAAAACGGGGAAAATTCATCGGGCCGTACTTCAAAGCGGTAGAGCGGGGCAAAAACCCAGCAATAGCCTGTGTTGACCATTCTGCCCACGGCAAATTGGCCTTTCCAATCCATAAATGTTTGCCAGTCGGTGAAACCTAGGTCGAGTAAATGTCCGATTGCTGAGGTAAAGAAGTCGTCCATCCAGGGAGATATGCGATGTTTTTCTTGGCCGCCTACAGTGGGACCGATCCAGCCTAAATCGTTCTGATTGCTATTGGCGCGTAGTTGCGTCGCGTAACTGTCTTCATACCATTGCCGGTTGTTATCCAGTTTTTCGGTGAAGTAGCTTTTTAAGGCGTGTTCATCTGGAGTGATGTAAGCGGTTTGCCCGAGGGTTCTCAGCGTCCAACCTTGACCGCGCGTTTGGTCGGATTTGATCAGGCCCGTGGCGTGATCACGGTAATTAGGGTTGGGGCTAAGCAAGCTGTAGTTCGCCCAAAATTGTAATTCTTCCAAGAAATAATGATCACCGGTAATTAAATACGGCAGGTAAGCCAAAGAAGGCGTGTGTGAGGTGTCGGCTCTGTTTGGGTTCGTGCAATCGTAGCAATCCGGCAGTTCTTCAGAGCGTTGTTTGACTGGGTTGTACTTGTCGCCAGTTCGCCCATAAAGGCCAAAATAAGGGTATTCATCAATAGAGACGGGTAAGTCGGTATCTTTGTCACGGTAATGAATGGCCCAGCTGCCAGCTTGTTCGCCATTGCCGAGGGCGACGAGTTTAGCTCGCCAGTCTTGGCTAATGACATATTTAGCTGACCAGCCGGGCAGAAGGCCAATGTCGGGACGACCGCCAGTAGAAGGCATATAAGAGACGACGGTGCCTATGGCCATTAGCGCGGATCTTTCAGGCGTCCAGCTGCTTTCCATAGACTCCAATGCGTTATCTGTAATGGTGATGCTCGGGTCGTAATTGGGTAGCGCTTTTGTGGCTAATAAATAAAGTGCATCGTAATTCACGTCCACTTCGGGATTGTTGTTGTACCAAAAAATACGCCTCCATCGAGATTGGTAGAACTGTGTAACAGAAGATTGATTGAGAACTTGTTGGCCGCCAACGGTTACGTCTAGGTCATAGGTTTCGTTGCTACGTGTACTTAACCACGTCCAAGTGTTTTCTAAAATCACGCTTACACGCACGGATTCCATACCTTTATAAGCACGAATATTGAAGCGCGCATTTAAGCGGCCATGTTCGGCATTGCTGGAATTTGTTAGCGGGCCTGTAACTTGCCATTCCGTGACTTCCTCTCCCTCCATCCATTTTTTGGGTGTTGTGTTTTGTAATAAATCCCGAGCGGATACTGTGTAGGTTTCACCATTACTGGTAATCGAAATTTCAGCATCAAAGGTGGTATCGAGTAACGCGCTCAATTGCACTTGTGAGGCGAATTCAAAAGGTGTTGCACGTCGTAATTGTAATTCTGTTTTAACATTGGGAGATAAAGAAGGCATTACGCCGGTGATAATTGCATGACGCAACGAGCCGTCGTTATGCGTTGCCTTACGTTCTATTTGTAAAGGTATGGTTGAGGATTCATTAATATAACCCACCAGCGTTTTATCATTCGTCACATCGCCTTCTTTAAAAACAATACCAAAAGTAAAAGGCACATTGTTTTTGGTTGTGAAAACAGTGACGTCAGAGGATAGGTAAACGCTCGTTACCGTTGTGCCATCTGATGGAATTGGCGTGGGTTCAGGAGTTGGTTCCAGTGTTGGGGTTGGAGTTGGTTCCAGCGTCGGGGTTGGAGTGGGTTCCAGTGTTGGGGTTGGAGTTGGTTCTAGTGTCGGGGTTGGAGTGGGTTCCAGAGTTGGCTCTGGTGTAGGTACAGGAGTGGGTTCCAGAGTTGGCTCTGGTGTAGGTACAGGAGTGGGTACTGGTGATGTTCCGGGTAATGGTTCCGGTGTTGGAGTGGGTTCCAGAGTGGGCTCCGGTGTAGGTTCTGGAGTGGGTTCTGGAGTGGGTTCTGGAGTGGGCTCCGGTGTAGGCTCCGGTGTTGGTTCTGAGGTAGGCTTAGGTGTTGCTTCCGGAGTAGGCTCTGGTGTTGGTTCTGAAGTGGGCTCTGGTGTTGCTTCCGGAGTAGGCTCTGGTGTTGGTGTTGGTTCTGGAGAGGGTTCCAGTGAAGGTTCTAGTGTTTGTTCCTGTGTCGATTCTGGAGCTGGCTCGGGTATTGGATTTGGAATAGGCTCTGTAGTTGGGTTTGGTGTAGATTCTGGTGTTGGATTTGGTGTGGGTTCTGGAGTTGGTTCCAGCTTAGGGTTTGGTGTGGCCGGAGATTCAGAAATCGGTTCGATTGCGCTACCCCAATCGCTCCCACCGCAAGCGGATAAAGAAATCGAAAATACTGCAATAAAGAAACAACGTAAAATTCCTGAGCTAAAACAACAAGTCCGAATGTGGAATATTTTTGACGAGAAGCCTCTATTTTTTCCTTCCATAATGTCTACTCTCAACCCTTGCCCTGTTAAACAGTAATGCCCAAGTAAGCGCCTCAACAATATGTCGTATCCGTTTATTACAGCCGCCGATGATTGTTAATTACATAGCATTCCTCTCTTGCTCTCCATTACAAAGCATTACAGCTTTTAGGTGAGGCCATATATGACCCCGCCCACGTATTCGAGGCCCTCTGGGAGATAAGAGTTTTTTGCTGTGTTTGATAACAAAAATATGAAAGGCTTGTGGGCGGTTATCGAGTAACTAGGATTCCTTAGGTAAGCCGCCAGTAGCAAATTACCTTATACGGTAAAAATATCCTGATACAACTGATCGGCAAGCTGCTTTAAAACATCTGCCTCTGGACGTGTTTGAGCAAAGGTCCGTAAACCATAAATACCCATAACGAAGTATCGCGCTAAATGACAACTGTCCTTTTGAGTGTTGAGCTCATTGTTTGATTTCGCGAGCTCAATCTGTTCAGCAATGCCAACCTGCCAAAGCCTTAAATTTTCGGTGATGAGCGCTTGAATTTCTTCATCTTGCTCAGCGACTTCACTCAAGGCTTTGGTTAGCAAGCAAGCTTGGGCTGTGTCGCAACTTTGGCATTCTTTTACTATGTGGTCTAAATAAGCCTTAAATTTGGTTAAAACAGCCGCTTTACCTGAAAAGAATGTACCGAATTCAGTGTTTCTATCCTCTCTATATTGCCGTATTGCGGCGATAAGGAGGCCTCTTTTGTTTTCAAATGCACAGTAGATTGAGCCAGGGTGTAGGCCTGTGGCTTTGGTTAAATCCTGCATGCTGGTTTTGGCAAAGCCTTTATGCATAAAGGCATTCATGGCTGATCTCAGCACTTTTTCTTGATCAAACTCTGCATTACGCATGGCTTAGCTTGGCCCCGTTCTCTGGTTATTGGGTCATTGTAACGAATCTTGAATATTCATTCAAAAATAATACTTGAACGACTATTCAAATAAGCGTATCTTGAGCGCACATTCAAGAATGGACTAACCCATGACCGACAACTTATTTGAACCTTTTGCCCTTAATAATTCTCTTGAGCTTGCTAATCGTATTCTCATGGCTCCCCTTACCCGTTGTATGGCCGATGATGATCTAGTTCCAACTCAGGCAATGGCTGACTATTATGCTAAGCGAGCAGACGCGGGATTAATCATTACAGAAGCCACGATTATTCGCCCGGATGGGCAGGGCTATCCGAATACGCCGGGTTTGTTTTCGAATGAACAAATTCACGGTTGGAAAAAAGTGACGCAAGCGGTACACAAAAACGGTGGGAAAATATTTGCTCAGATTTGGCATACGGGTCGAGTTGCGCATCCCTTTTTCTATGGCGGAGGTGATGTCTTGGCGCCTTCGGCTGTAGCCGTTGAAGATTCTGTACCACGGATGCGTGAATTAGTTTACCAAACGCCAAAACCCGTCACTCATGAAGATATTGCTCAGTTAATCAATGACTACGCACAAGCTGCCACCAACGCTATTGAAGCGGGTTTTGACGGTGTTGAAATCCATGGCGCTAACGGATATTTAATCGACCAATTTTTGCATCATGATAGTAATCGACGGGTAGATGAATATGGCTCTACACCGGAAAATATGTCTAAATTTCCGTTAGCGGTAGTCGATGCCGTGATTGCAAAAATAGGAAGCGAAAGAACGGGACTTCGTGTGAGCCCGGGGGCCTATTTCAATCTGGAGGGTGACCAAAGAGATCGCGCCGTATTCGATCACTTACTACCGGAGTTGGAAAAGCGTAATTTAGCCTTCTTACATCTTGGGATTTTTGATGACAGTATGGAGTTTGATTATCTTGATGGTAAAGCTTCGCGTTATCTTCGAAAGAACTACGCGAAAACACTTGTTGGTGTCGGAAGCTATACTGCGGATACTGGCAGCCAAGCGATTAGTGATAACCAGTTTGATTTGGTTGCCATTGGTCGGCCTTTCATTGCAAATCCGAACTACATAGAGAAAGTTAAAAGTGGGGAAGAGTTGGTCGCATATTCTGAGGATATGTTAGCCACTTTAATTTAAAACGTTTCCATGTAATAGTTACGGGAAGGCGAGAACGCTTCCCGTTGTACCGTAAAAATTCCTTCGATGACTTTTCTGTCGTAACGTCTATTCCCCTTGCTGCCTACCCCTAATTAGGTTCCAGAATGTAACCTTGCCCTCTGGCCCTTGCACCGTTATTCTTGTGTTATAACTTTCTCCACCCTTAATCTTGCGCTAGCTATCATGTTCTGCGATTTTTTGGGCTCTAATTGAACTTGGTTTTTCATAAAATTTCACAATCTAAAGGAAACTATTTTGAAATATTTACATGCGATGATTCGTGTTACTGATATTGAAAAGTCTTTGCATTTTTATCGTGATCTACTCGGCCTGACATTAACACGAAGAAAAGACTACGAACGAGGCCGGTTTTCTTTGATTTACTTGGCAACAGCAGAAGGCGAGCCAGAGGTTGAGCTAACCCACAATTGGGATGGTGGAGACTATACGTCTGGCGATGCTTTTGGACATTTGGCGTTTCAGGTAGAAAATATATACGAGTTATGTCAAAAACTGGAAGATGGCGGTGTCACTATTCTTCGCCCGCCCAGAGATGGTCATATGGCTTTTGTTAAAGATCCAAGCGGCGTTTCAATTGAGTTGTTGCAGGAGGGGGAGAGTTTACCTGCTCATGATAAATGGGCGAAAATGGAAAGTTCGGGGTCATGGTGATAAATTAGTAGGCGTTATGTGATTAATCTATTCGCTCAGTATGTTTCCTTTAGGGAGTCTTTAAAATGGAATTGATTTTTCAGGTCATTAGTTCGTACTTGCATGTGGTTTCCTGTTTGCATTTTTTATTGGAGGCTTTGGTTTGATGAGTTTTAAGTGCTCCAGCAGTGAGGTTCCTGGCGTTCTGGCTACGTGTGTTTGGTTGGTGTTTATGGCCTGTCATATACTTGTCCTGTATACCTTATGGTTTTTAGTTATTATATCTTTTATCTGGCTTATAATTCCGGTAATTTTTCATGTCGGTTATTTATCAACGATAGGGAAAAATGTCAGTGCTAGGTGAAAATATTCGATTGGATTATTTTCTGTGATGAAAATGTAAGCGGCTGAATAGAGTTATCTGATCAAGCGCTATGGTGATTTTAATGGTGTTTATGATTGCTAACTAGTCGGCTTGAAGCTCTTGCCAAAAATGATTGGCAACAGGCCCGTGTTCGCGATTACGATCTCTAAACATATACAAACTGATGTCTGTGTGCGTCGGAATGCTTTCGACGTTGATAGCTGTGAGTGTTCCGTCCTTCAGCGCGGTCTCTATTAAATTTTTCGGCAGGCGTCCCCAGCCTAACCCGGCTAGCGTGAGTTCCTTTTTGGTTGCGAAATCATTTACGCTCCATTGATCCTGTGCGGAGAGTACATAGCAGCTATCATT
The DNA here is from genome assembly GCA_033852165.1 of Agarilytica sp. Classification (GTDB taxonomy): domain Bacteria; phylum Pseudomonadota; class Gammaproteobacteria; order Pseudomonadales; family Cellvibrionaceae; genus Agarilytica. The sequence goes on from JAWSUZ010000012.1 coordinate 13,906, forward strand.
TTTTTGGTGTTTGTGAGCTATCGCGAAAAATAATTTGCGGATAGTCACGGATGAATTTCTTACTAAGAGTTTCGGTTGGACTAATTGGAAAAAATCCGCGTACAGCCACATTCACCATGATGACTTTAGATGCTAGCACCCGCTCATAATCTAAGTTTAGATTGAAGTTCGGACCAAAGGCCAGGTTGGCGTTATCTCGCTCCAGGCGCTCCATTATCCCGCCCATCGCTTCTGTGTGTATTTTTAGTTTTGTATGCGGGAACTTCTCTATTTTGGATTTGATGCGTTTAAGCAGAGGCGGTAAGGTGCCTCTGCGTATCATTTTTTAACGATACGCAGAGGAGTATAAGCTGTTTTATTTGAACATGCCCTTTGACGATGGTCGAGTCAAAAGCTCATCGCAGGTTGGTGTGAAATCGGAAATTGACTGATCACTATCTAAAAAACTGACGGAGAAAGGGCCGTCTACATCTACACCGGAAATGGTAATGCCTGAGGATGTGCGCCTGATAGATATTTCGCCCGTCGCACCTGTACTGCTGATTTCCTGAAGATAAGTGTATCCAGAGACGTGGGTAAAAGTAGCAAAATTCTCAGATATCCAATAGCAATTTCCCTCATTATCAAATGAGTCGCCAGCATAATCATAAATACTAAGTGAGCCGCTTTCTGAAATGTAATTGTATCCTTCATCGCCGTCACCGTAGTTCCATGCATACAGGCCGGATATTGACGAGATTCCAGTTTGTTTATTGTCGAGGTCACCGCCGCCACAGGATACGGTGAAAGCAGATACAGCAAGAATGGTTAGTGCGAGAGAAAGTTGCGATTTCATATTGAAATTCCTTTGATATTTGAACCCATTTCCTGTGGAAATACAGTTATTGATAATAGTTATTATTACTGTCGTAATGTAGGTGTTGGCGCCAGAAGACTAACATTCTTCAGTTATATGTGCGAGTTTTCAATAGACGCTGCTGCAAGTAGGCATGTCTTAGTGCGGCGCATTGGTTTTGAGGTGGGGTATTCGAAGCTGTAAGAAATTCGGATAGGCCAAGACTTATTTGTGGGGCGGGGGAGCGGTGCTTGAGCGGCGACATAGTACGTGTTGTGGCTGTGATACAATTGAGGGGATTATTCTTGCTTAATAACCCCATCAATTTAAAAGTGGTTTTCAGATTATCTCTTCACTTCCACAAAATTTCGTAAGGTCTAATGATTCACCTAGCACTACATTTTATCATCCCCGCTATAGTCGTAGTTTTACTATACCGTAAGAAATGGAAGTCGGTTTACCTGGTTCTTATGTCAACAATGCTAGTGGACCTGGACCACCTATTGGCGAATCCCATTTACGATGCTGCACGGTGCAGTATCGGATTTCACCCACTACATGAACTTTGGTTTATCGCACTTTATTTTGTTCTGTGTATGATTCCAAGAGTTCGTGTTGTCGGTATAGGTTTAGTCATTCACATGGTTTTAGATACGATAGATTGCCAATTTACCAATGGAGTTTGGATTAGTGGGGTTTAGTTTTTTGACGCGGATTTAATGTTTCCAAGCTTCCATTTAATTTTGCGATGTTCGCTCGTCCTACTATGCTTATTATTGCTCTTCACTTAATAACCTGGGTTTTCGCTATATTCACAGGGCGTTGATATATACATTGCACCGACTTACGACAGTGGTGATGATTGGATCGGGACCATGCAACATATTGCGAGGGAGGGGCGATGCTGGGTTATAAGTTGTGGTGTAGCGTTAGAAAGAAAAGATCTACCAGAAGACTTTCCTCATATTAATCAGCTCTACCCCGATGGCGATGATGGCTGGATAAATCCGGGGGATTCAATAGTTGTTTCGCCAGAGGGCAAAATTGTCGCGGGACCTTTATCGAAACAAAAGGGCCACATCCTCATTGATATCGATGTTGATGTGGCTGGATCTTCTAAGCGCACGCTAGATGTCGCTGGGCATTATTCGCGACCTGATGTTTTCACATTAGAGGTCAACAGAAGCCGTCCACCATCTGCCTATTTTAAAAATGAAAAATAGCGTGTTTGTATTCTGCGCGGTCTGACTTTTATTCTCTCTACCTTGCTCCTACTACCTTGCTCCTATAGGTATCATGATGTGGGCGTAGGGTGTGCCCTTCCACATCACATAGGGGCCACCATTGTGAGGGTCTACCGGAAATGAATCGAGCATTTTCTGGTCCGGAGTGATGATCATGAGGTGGGGGCCTTCTTTGACCCATTGATTGTCTTTCGTTTCGCCTTCAGCGTAAGGGTCGGTATTGCTGGCTCCTTCATCACCAGCCAGCATGTATGAAATGCCGAGTGTTTTTGCTTTGAAGGGTTTTTTATTCATCCAAGCATCAGCCCATTCCATCCACGGCCCGTCCATGCACATCGGTGCTTTTCCCTGTAGTTGAGGAGGTGTGGGGAAGCAGGTATAACCGTTACTGCCTTTTTGTAGGACGTTTTTATCCCAATCTAGAACGGTTACTGTGCCACGTAGCGTAGGTGGTGCTGCACTTAAGGCGTCTTTAAGTAGGGTGTCCTGTGCGTGAATATATCCAGAAGAAAACAATGCAAAAGTAAGTGCAAAATATGTGAGTTTCATTACCATATCCTCTGTACTTGTTAATAACAAATGATAGGTGTTGAGTGTCGGTTAGCCAGTGATAGGTTAGACTTTATTTATCTTAGAGCGTATCTGCTGATGTTGAGACATAATAACTAAGTTTTCAGTAAATCATTTTGATTGATTAAAATGGTAGGGGTTATGGAAAAGTTGAGTGGTAGAAAATGCAGTTAGAATTTCGGGTCGCAAAGCGCGATGATCAGGCTGAAATGATTTCTTTATGGATTAACTGTGGACTCGTCGTTCCATGGAATGACCCCGAAAAGGATTTCGAGCGAAAGATGTCACATAGCCCAGAGCAATTCTTGGTTGTTGAACGTGAGGGGGTCATCATCGCATCAATCATGTTTGGGTATGATGGCCATCGTGGTAGCGTTAATTATTTGGCCGTATTACCTGAGTGTCAAAAAATGGGAATAGGTGAAAGGATGATGTCTGAGGTTGAGCGCAGGCTAGAATTGGATGGCTGTCCAAAAATAAATTTACAAATACGCAATACAAATGTAAATGTCATTAAATTTTATGAGGCAGTAGGTTATAAAGTTGATCCCGTTTTATGCGTCGGTAAGCGATTGATTGCGGATGACTAGCTTCGTGAAGGGGGAGCTAGTCAGAACACTCTAGCAGCACGCTTGTGATTTCTCGTTGTCAGTACAGGGCGGCAGTATGTTCGAACTGCATCAGTGTGCAATAGAAGGTCGACGTTTTTTTCTGTGGGAAAGGTTTGAAGATGAGGCTGCTTTCAAGCAGCACTTTACTGAAAAACATACGCTGGACTATATAGATTTAGATTTGACCGAAGTGGTTCAGTCTTTTCCGACGGATATTGTACAGGGTTAGTTTTGTAAGATTTTACTAGCAGAGTGGAACGGAGAATGGATCTGAGTGTGAGCTGATATTTAAAGCGAGATCGAAAGAGAGACGGAAAGAGAGTGACAAGAAGGACGATTACTTTCCGAATCGCTTTCGATATTCGCTGGGCGCAATACCGTGGCGTCGTTTAAAAAGACGTCGTAGTATTTCTGAGCTGCTAAACCCGCATCGTTGTGAAATTTCGTCCAGATTTTTGTGGGTGTTTTCTAAATAGTATTTAGCCGATTCTAAGCGAGTTTTCTCGATGTACTTCCCTGGCGAGATACCAACCTCAAGGGTAAAGCATCGGGAAAAGTTTCGTTCACTCATGGCGGTGTGTTCAGCGAGAGCGGGTACGCTCAAATCACTGTCAGGATTTTCTTGAATAAACGAACATAAATCTGCGAATTTTTTGTCGCCTAATGTTTGTGTTTTAAGCGTCTCGGAAAATTGTGTTTGGCCACCTGCACGACGATAGTAAATGACTAGCATACGGGCGATGCTCATTGCTGTGTCTCTGTCCATGTCTTCCTCGACTAAGCTAAGGCATAAATCCATTCCCGCTGTTATACCAGCGGAGGTGGTGATCTTTCCATCGCGTACAAAAATCGCATCGGGGTCTAGCTCGACTTCTGGGTAGCGGCGACTGAATTTATCGCAGACTTTCCAGTGGGTGGTTACTTTCTTGCCATTGAGTAACCCGGCTTCTGCTAGCAGAAATGTACCACTGCAAATTGAAACAACACGCCTTGCTTTGGCTGCCTGTTTTGTCACGTACTGAATCAGACGTTTGTTTTCGATTGCGGTGTAGATGCCATTGCCACCGATGACAATGAGTGTGTCGAGAGGATTTATCGACTTTAAACGTTGTGTTTGAACCTCCAGCCCAGAAGATGCGCGTACAGTACCGCCATCGACGGAAAGGATATGCAATTTATATTGCTGCGCTTTATGGCTATTTGCTTGTGCGAAAACCTCCATCGGACCGACGAGGTCGAGAGATTGAAAGTTATCGAAACAAATAAATCCTACTTTCTTCATTTCTGCTCTACTTTTAGTCGTGGCCGTTTCGTTTTGATTGTGGCTATGGGGGTTGGCCTAAATCGTTGGTATTGTGTCATTTGAGTCGTGTTGCATGCAAGTTACAATTTGTCCTTAAAATAGGGGGAATACCGTTTAAAAAATAAGAACGTCGACGACAATAATTAGGGCTGGCCGCTACTCAACCGGATTACTCTACCTTTGCTATTGTTGCTTTTTATTATTTTGGGTTGTAATGTCTCCGCCTCTCATTCAACGCATGCTATACAGATAAAGTGCAAAGTTATGAACGAAGCGTCTAGGGATAGCTACTTAATATCATCAGAATTCATTGATTGGGAGGACCGTGAAGTCTCAGCCAAAGCCAGACAGCTTGCTGAAGATTTACAAGACCCAGAGCGCATTACAAAAGCCTGTTTTGAATTTGTACGCGATGAAATTAAACACAGCGCTGATTACGGGCTAGACCCTGTTACCTGTAAAGCTTCTGACGTTCTTAAATATGGAGCAGGCTATTGTTACGCGAAGAGCCATTTGCTAGCCGCTTTACTAAGGGCAAACGGCATACCTACTGGCCTGTGTTATCAGCGTTTAACGATTCGTGATGACAAGCCGCCTTTTAGTCTCCATGGTTTGAATGCTGTCTACCTCCCTGATCATGGTTGGTATCGTCTCGATGCGCGTGGAAACAAAGAAGGCGTTTCGGCTGAATTTTGTCCTCCGACTGAAAACCTAGCTTTTCCAATTGTCACAGCAGGAGAAGCAGACTTACCTGAAATATGGGCGGAACCTTTATCTTCTGTGGTTCATGCACTTACCCATTACACCGATTACGAAGAGGTGAATAAGAACCTTCCGGACATTGAATTGTGTGGGTTTGTGACGGGCTAAATTCGACTCTAGATTATTCAGCCGCCAAAAGTTTCATCTGACCCCACTTTATTTTCAAATGTAAGATAACATGTTAAAGAATAGTGTAGTTGCTCTCATTTTTGTTCTCATTGTTCCCGTATATTCTTCTGCTGAAGAGCCGGACATCTCGAAGCTGTATGACTCTGCTGGCGTTTCGGGTTCCATTTTGATCCAGTCATTAGATGGGAAAATTGAGTATTCTAGCAATCTACGGAATGTCGATGAACTCTATGTTCCTGCGTCTACATTCAAAATACCCCATACCTTGATCGCGCTGGAGGAGGGGGTTATTGAAGGTCAGCATGAGGTTATTCCGTGGGATGGTGTTAAAAGAGGCTACGCGCCTTGGAATAAGGACCAGACGCTGGCAACGGCCTTTGCGCACTCATGCGTTTGGTGTTTTCAGCGATTCACCCAAAAAATATCGGATTCAACTTATAAGCAATATTTAGCGGCGTTTGATTATGGTAATAAAAAAACGGGTAAGAATACTCCCCATTTTTGGTTGGATGGTGATGTACGAATTTCTGTTCGTGATCAAGTTAATTTTCTCCGCAAGGTCTATCGGGGAGAGCTGCCGGTTAAACCAAAGAGTATTGAGATACTAAAGGGCATCATGCGGGTAGAAGAAACGCCGAGCTATACCCTGTGGGCCAAAACCGGATGGCAGGGGCCACACGGTTGGTATGTTGGATATGTAGAGTCGGGAGACAAGGTCTGGCTTTTTGCCAATCATATTGATATTAAATCGAGGTCGGATTTGGTTTACCGACAAAAAATAACGCTGAATGCGCTAAAGGTAAAGGGAATTATTCCTGAGTCAACGGCGAGTTCAGTCAAACACTAAGACTAATTGGAAAGTATCATGGACGCAAAAGTAGCAGTATTCGGAACGCTTCGATTCCCTCCAGATCGGGTATCGGAAATTCTTCCCCACTTATGGGCTTTGGTCGAATCAACCTGTGAGCACGATGGCTGTATTGCCTATGATGCCGCGGAAGATCCCTTTGATTCCGGTCTTATTCGCTTCTCGGAATTATGGCCAAACCAAGACTCGCTGGATAAACACCTTAGTGCACCCCATATTGCACCTTGGCGTGAGGCGACAAAAAAATGCGGGCTTATCGAAAGACAATTCACGGCTTTTGATATCTCAGGCGCAAGGCCTATTTAGCAGACTTTCAGCCTGTTGAAGCCCGCATTTACTAGCATCAATGTTGTTAATTTTCGACAAAAAATGCCTAACTGATACCGTGGCATAAACATTTTCAATAGGCTGGTAAGATCAGGCTCAGCTGTTGAGAATCTTACAAACATTGTCTCTCATCCATTTATTGGTTTGTTCATCTTGAAATCGTCGATGCCAAAAAATGTAGTAGTCGAAACAAGGCACTTCGATGGGCAATTGTTTGATTGTTAAATCGTGGTCTTTTCGCATTTCCAAGGCGATACGAAGCGGTCGCTGAATAAACTTTTTTGCATGAGTTGTTCAGGCGCATGCCAATTGACGCTGATGACCAACGAAACTTTCCCCATTTCGAGCTCCTGTGCGGCAGTCGATTTTACCCAAAGCGTATCCTTGCCAGAATGTTATATCAAAACTAAGAATATTCATTAACACTGCGTCGTTAGTCTGTTGACGAAAGTCGTTGCAGGGGTAAATATTCTGCATTGCGTTAGTAATAAATAAAATGAGTTCAATACAGCAATTAAAGGCGAATTAAATGAACGATAAAACGACAAAAGTCATCCGTTTTCACGAAGTCGGTGATGCGTCTGTATTAAAAGTTGAGGAGTTACCCGTATCAGAACCGGGGGCGGGTGAGCTACGTATTAAGGTTGAGGCGATCGGTTTAAATCGGGCGGAAGTGATGTTTCGGGAGGGGGCTTATTTGGAGACTCCCGAATTCCCTTCTCGTTTGGGATATGAAGCGGCAGGCGTTGTCGAGGCCGTTGGAGCTAATGTTGAAGGGTTTAAGCTCGGTGATAATGTCAGCACCATTCCGGCTTTCTCCATGGGGCAATATGGTGTCTATGCGGAAAGCGCTGTGGTTCCTGTGCATGCGGTCGCGCATTATCCTCCATCTTTTTCCGCACAGCAGGCCACGGCGATTTGGATGCCCTACATAACGGCGTATGGCGCACTCATTAACATCGCGAATGTTTCAAAAGGTCAGTTTGTGCTTATAACAGCAGCAAGCAGCAGCGTTGGTATTGCGGCGATACAAATCGCCAAGAGCCAGGGCGCTACTGTTATTGCAACCACACGCGGACCGAGTAAAAAGCAGTTTTTACGCGATATAGGTGCAGATCACGTTATCGAAACTCTTTCAGAAGATCTTGTCGCTCGGGTTATGGATATATCAGGCGGAGTTGGCATTCATGTGACGTTCGATCCCATCGGTGGCCCTATCGTGTCTCAGCTTGCTGAAGCGGCATCCCAGGGAGGCTTGATAATCGAATACGGCGCATTGGACAGCGCCGCGACTCCATACCCACTATTTTCTGCTTTGGCGAAAGGGCTGACGATTCGGGGTTATACACTTTTTGAAATTACTCAAAATTCTGATTTATTAGCTCGGGCAAAGGATTTTCTATATTCATTTTTCGACAGCCAGAAAATTGAACCAACTATCGATAAGGTATTCGATTTTACGGAGATTCAGAAAGCTCATGAATATCTAGAATCTAACCAGCAAATGGGGAAAATAGTTATTGATGTAGCGCTCTAAGAAAATTGAGCGCTTTATTCAAAAGAGACATTCCGCCAGTGCTTTTTCGAAGTTAGGCTGTCCCTAACTAAATAGTTCACCCTAATGATGCATAAAAAATTGGATACCCAAAGCACTCATTCCTCGCGGGGAAGGCCCTTCAGAATATTTTAGATTGATATTTGTAGGCTCGCAGGGTTTGCCTCGCGAAGAGATCTGGGGGCGGAGATTTCGCTGGGTTGATACTCGTCACTCTAGATGAGATCCAGAAAAATTGACTATGAGCTTAGACGTTTTGATATGGGAGCGGCGAAGCGATCCTGGGCCAATTATTTATGCATCGTTAGGGCTTAAGTATTCGATAATACGCAACATGTGTAGCCCATTGTCGATGTTTTACTTCGGGTTTTTATCCGCAATTAGTTCGAATAATCGGGATTTATTCACACGACCACTCAACCTAGATCATCGCCGTATTGAACTGTCCACTTCTTAGTATTTATCACCTTGCACAGGCTGCATTGCTAGTCTATACCTAAAATTGAGTGGCTTTATAGGTATCGTTTCCTTGTCTATAGGATTCTGTATATCCAGTCGTAGTCACCAATCTAGACCTCCTCGAAAAGTATAAAAACAGTACTCAGCAGTAAGTGTGAGTTATAAAACGTTCTCGTGCTTTAGATACTGTTGGGCATGCTGACAATATAGAATCGCTCGGGTTTTCTATGAGACTACAAGCTTTTAAGCGCCGATTCGTTTCTTGTTTACTGCTCGTGTTGACGGCATTTTCCGTTGCCTACGCCAGTGGTGACGATTTGATGGAAAATATCACGCTACAAGATTTACTCAACCTTGAGGTGACGGTTGCTTCGTCGAAGGCTGAACGTATATCCGATACGCCAGCAATTGTTTCCAGTTACAGTCGGGATGATATGGCAAGGCTGGGCCTGAGGAATTTGAAAGAGCTGTTATCGTTTATACCGGGTTTTTTCGTTAACGACGGTTTTGTCGCCAATACTTATATCTCGATTCGTGGTTTACATGAAGATTTTAACCAGAAAGTTCTATTTTTGATTGATGATGTTCCCCACTACATAACATCCCACTCTCAGATATCATTCTTAGGTATTCCGGCAGAAGCCATCGATCACGTTGAGGTGATTCGTGGGCCTGGCGCTGTTTACTACGGCTCGAGCGCTTCCGCTGGGGTTGTTAAGGTCGTCACGCGTAAGGGCGAGGGAAGTCGCATTGCCGTATCTGCTGGGTCGCATGGTCTGAGAAATTCGAGCGGATACGTCCATTATCGTTTTTCAGACGACCATAGTTTTTCTATATCTGCCGAGAAGCAAAATGACGATGGGTATGATGCAGAGTATCGAGGATTCAATTCGAGTAGTAATACCCGTTTAGTCGTTGATCAAGAGCGCCTAGAGGAAATGCAGTCGATTTTAGGGCGTTATCAGATTGGTGGTTTTAACCTGCAGGCGCAAGTTTTCGAGTCCGAAAAAAGTGGCTTGATTCGAATTTTTCCGACACAACCGATGTACCTTTCAAAAGAGGGGTATTTTGTTTACGGGGATAACCACTGGAAGGGTGAAAAATACGATGCAACGCTATACGGCGATTACAGTCGGGTTTATTCTGAATGGCTGACATTAAATGATTTCGGCCCGCCAGGAACGAATCGTATCGCGAAATTTTCAGATAACGGCAGTGACAATTATCGCTATCGGTTCGGGGGGCGGCTTAATGTTCAATGGTCTGACAATGCCGAAATTTTAGTGGGAGCAGAAAGAGAGTTGCGTTCGATTGGACGGTTACAAAATTTCGATGCAAGTACAGGGGAATTCAACACCAATGTTATCCCTGCGACAGACCGATCTGAAAACTCACTCTTTGCTCAGATTGATATGGGAGTTGACCAATGGAGAGTCCTTTTAGGGGCGCGCTATACAGATAACGATGAGTATGGCGGTAAGCTGACTCCACGCGCCGCGGTGGTTTACAAAATTAGTGATTCACAATCGATCAAAGTACTTTATGCCGTTGGCTTCAATTCGCCCAATTTTAGGCAGACGGATATTGCGCTTCCAGGTGTCCTCAATGGAGATAAGAGCCTTGATCCTGAGGTAGTATCGAATTTTGATATCGCTTACACCTGGTCTAAAGCCGGACGATTTTTTGTCGCGAATATCTATCGCATGAGCGCTACTGATTTTATACAGCGCAAGGATGATGCTGATGGGAACCCCAATACTTCGGATGGCGCAACATTCGAGAATGGTGATGATATCGACATTTCAGGGATAGAGATTGATTGGCAGCAAGCGAAAGAAAATTGGCGATTTCTATTTAATGCGGACTACATTTATAAAGAAGATTCTGTTTCAGATCGCGATGCCTTTAATTTGAAAGTACCCAACTATACGATTTCGGCTGGCGCTACTTATACTATCGGTGGGAGCACACTTGGATCTTCTGTTCGGCACGTGGGTGCTATGCGTCACTCTGTAGGAACCTACTCGCGGATTGGCTCGTATACTTTGTTGAATATCAACTATACCCTGGAGCTATTGGGTAAGTGGGAACTTTATGCTTCGATCAAAAATGTTTTGGGTGATGATATTCGTTACCCGAGCCTAGGGCTTGGTCAAACTCCTGTGGTCGAAGTAAATACTGAGGGTTCTTCTGGTCGGAATGTTATTGCGGGTGTGCGTTTTAACTTTTAGATTGAGTTTTAATGCTAACTTTTAGTGTTAGCGTCAACTAAATGTTAAGTGCTTGCAGTAATGTTTTCCCTGCGCTGCCGCCATCGCCCGATATTTTTTTGTCGGAAATTAATTTGAGCGCATCAATATATTGCTCTAGGTCGGTAATGTCGCGCTCAGCCAGTACTTGTGTTAATTGTAAGTGTGAATGCGCGGCTTTGGATACAGTGGTTGCTAGTTGGTAATCACAGGAAAGTCCGGTGCCTTTATGAACATGAAAAATGTCCGACAATTCCAGTCTGGCATCCGCATTATTGGGGTCGTCGGATAGGGTCTGAATTCTTGATTTAAGTGTTGTACAGTCACGTTCTAGTGTACGTTCATATTCTTTTTTTAATTGATGTTTTTTTTGTTCTCGGGGGCTGAGGTCACTCAACTTTACGTCATCTTTGTTCAACGAATTGCTGAACGTTCCATTCAGCATTTCATCCCTCATGTAGGAAACTTTTAGAAGAGTTTGGGAGAATTCTTGTTTATCACTAGGCTGTTGCTCGGAGTTGATCGAGATGGTTTGACTATCTTCTTCGCTGTCGGTTTTTTCTATATGATGAATTTTTTCTCCCATCTGCGTGTTAATGGATTGCATCAATTCATCTTGATCGACAGGTTTCGCACAGACATCATTCATGCCGCTTGAGATATATTTATCGACATTACTGACATCAACATCTGCTGTTAAGGCAATGATGGGAATGTTGGAGTATTTCCCCCCCATTTTACGAATGGCAGTGGTTGCTTCAATGCCATCCATAATTGGCATTCTTATATCCATTAAAATCAAGTCAAACTCTTCCGTTTTGATCATGTCGATGGCTTCTTTACCATTATTTGCGATGGTGGTCTTATGGTTTAAGTCTTCTAAAATCCCTTCTATTATGCATTGATTAATGGGCATGTCTTCAACGACTAATATGTTGAGCGGTCGTGACGCTTTCCATTCCTCTGATTCATCTCGATACTCGACAGCGCTTACAGGGGCGCGAGCTAACTCATAGGGCACGGTGAACCAAAATTTGCTGCCAACGCCTTTGATACTTTGTACTCCCATATCGCCACCCATGAGTTCTGCAAGGCTTTTTGATATCGAAAGGCCTAGGCCGGTTCCGCCGTAGTGGCGTGAAGTTGAGTTGTCGGCCTGGGTAAATGCCTGGAAAAGTGAACATTTATCATTTTCACTGATGCCAACGCCCGTATCACTTACTGTGATACAAATTTGTTGTTGTGGATTATCTGAAGGATTATCTGAAGGATTATCTGAAGGATTATCCTGAAATACATTTTCGAACACGTTTTTTTCAGGAATTTTAGGTTTGTCTTTTATGGTTGCCAGGCTTACCGAAATAGTAATTTTTCCTTCATGAGTAAATTTCAAGGCGTTACTTAATAAGTTTGATAATATTTGCCCGATACGCATACGGTCGGCATAAATTTCCGTGGGTATCTGAGGGGGGATATCTATATTAAGTTCGAGGTTTTTATCTTTAAATTTAGGGCTAAATAAATTGCTCGTTTCGTTTATAAATGACGGGAAGTGGAAGTCATGCGGGTCTATAGCCATTTTCCCTGATTCAAGTTTCGACTGATCAAGTATTTCATTTAGAATATTGAGCAGGGTCTCACTCGATTTTTTAATGTTCTCCCCCCAAACTTTTTGTTCGCCATCTAAATTACTTTTATTTATCAGGTCGACCATTCCGATAATCCCGGCCATGGGGGTTCGTATTTCATGGCTCATCGCCGCAAGAAAATCGGATTTTGCAAGTGTGGCTGCTTCGGCTTCCTCCTGAACGTTAATAAGGCGATCTAGGGTGAGGTTTATCGTGCGAGCTAAATAGCCAAATTCGTCAGCGTGCCCGGGGTTTACTCTATATTTGAAATCTCCTGAGCCAACCCGGCGAGCGCCTTCAACCAAATGATTCACTGACTTTAAAATGGAACTGCTGGTGAAATATAGAAGAAAGGAAGAGATTAGGAAGGCGACTAAGGTAAATATTAATAGCGCGCGCTGGAAGTCATTAACGGGTAAGGTGATATCTTTAATTGGCGCGACTGCTATGATGCTCCAATCCATGGCCTTATTGACTCCAAACTCTGCCATATCGGCAAAACCAGCCATAACATCATGACCATCGGCATCCTCATAAATGATACTGCCGACCTCGCCCTGATCGGAAAATTTGTCGAGCAGATCGGACTGAACAAAAAGGTCTGGATATAGGTCCAGCAGCCCTACCCTTGGATCTGCGGTAACAATAACACGCCCGTCGTTATCAACGAGATAAACGTATTTATCGCCAATTACTCTGTCGTCAAAGTCGGATACAATTTTTTTGATCGTATCCAAATTAATTTCAACCAATAAGGTCTTGATGACAATGAGGTTACTGTCGTCGGTAATGGGGGTTATAAAAGCGAGACCAGGGCCGCTATCGAGTTCCAATATCTCGGATACAAAAATATCCCCCTGCTTGGCCTTCTGTGAATCACTAAAAAGGGTTTTTAGCTCAGGGTATAGCTCTAGTACATGCTTACCTTTTTCATTTTGTTCGCCAGAACTGGCAATGACGATACCCTGGGTATTGATGATATCGATATCATCTAAATACGGTGTTTCCACGATAACTTCTGTCAGGTACTGAATAATCGCGAGAACATCATTCCCTTCCAACACATTGGCTTGGGATAGTACGCGTACATCGTGTTCTCGTTGAGTGAAATACCGATCAATGTTTGCACCAACCAAAAAGGACTTTTCTTTGAGGTCGTTACGAAGCGTCTCGATTAGCATGTCCGTTGCGCTGTTTGTCGAGAAAAAGAAGAGAAAGAGTAGTGGCGCAAGTGAAATCAGGAATGCCATGCCAACGAATTTGGTGGTCAATCGTCTGTGGAGAGCAATCTTACTATAAATCATGGCCTATCCTAGGAGGATAATAAATACCCGCCAGCAATCTCATTCAGCCCCAGCCCGTTTATGTAATCACAAAGTGACGTAAAACTAGGAGGGCTATATTTTAAATCTCGTTTCTTAAGTGTAGTTGTTATTCGTATGATGACAGCCCATGAAAGGTCGTGATTTGGACTATTTGACTGTGTTTAATTGGAATTGTGGCTGTATGTGCTTGATAGGTTTTTGGTTGAAGAGGTTTTAATCAGAGGCGGTGTGGGCAGGGGAGATTCTCCAGAAGCGAATGTAGACTTAGCTGTCTCGAAAGGTCGATTGAATCAATGCCAATTCTTCCTGGTTTGCCAGCACGATATCGACCAGGGACGGGTCGAATTTCTTCCCTTTCATTTCACTAAAATACTTGAGCACATCCTCTAATGGCCAAGCATCCTTATGAAAACGACGGTTGAGCAGTGTATCCCATACATCGGCAACTGCCGTAATGCGCCCCATCATCGGTATAGCTTCTCGGACTAGCCCTTTAGGGTAGCCGCTGCCGTCCCAATTTTCATGGTGACTGGCCGCAATATTAGCGCCAGCGCGTAGGATCTCTATCTCGGATGAAGCAAACATGCCATAGCCTTTTTGGGCGTGGGTTCTCATCAACTCCCATTCGTCCTCATCGAGTTTAGTGGGGGTTTTGAGAATACTCTTTGGAATGGCTATTTTGCCGACATCGTGAAGAGGAGACGCTTTGAAGAGCAACCGTATATCGTGTTTGCTTTGGCCAGATTTTTCAGCCAATAGCCGACAGATTTTAGCCACACGTTTGACATGATGAGAATTCTGATGGGGTGAGCCTTCAATAATTTCGGCCAAGCTATAAATTATCTCGTGCAGCGAGTTTTCTTCTTCTGCAAACAGGTCTTGATTGTCAAAAGCGACGCCGACGTTAGAACCAAAAAACTGAACCAGATTTTTGTCGAGATCGTCAATTTTATCGAAGCCCTCCAGAAACAATAGGTTCTTTCTTTGTAAATGAGAATCGTAGACACCGATATAAAAATGCTCTCCAAATATCTGGCCTCCCTCTTTCAGTACACGCTCGAACAGCTCACGGTCAATATTTGAATTGGATAGGGCTGCTTCCAGCTTACAGCCAACAAAACCGGAAAAACATCCGGTGGCGGCTAATATATTGCTGGTGTCGTTTTCATGAAAAGCGGCCAAGCTGTTAATTTCAGAGTAAAAGGCGCCTTGATCGACGTGCAGTAGTGCGCTGAGTTGTGCCAGTGCGCCCTGTGTAAATTCATTCAGGGACTGATGGGCGAAAATACGCCGAGAAGACTGAATAATGGCCTCCAGCCCTTCTTTGTTTTTGGTGAGTGAATCGATATCACGGTAGGAGCGTAAACAGCTATGCATCAGAGTGAAGAGCTTGTTGGCTGTGAGTTCGGTTTTTTCTTTGTAGTCATTGATATCGTAGTTGGAAATGACTTCTCGTTCGGGGGCCTGGCCGGGTTCGCCTGTGCGAAGAACTAGGCGCATAATAAGGTTTTTTTGCTCTTCTCGAATCCATTTAACCAAATCTAAACCGGCTAAGTCGCTCTCCATCACGACATCGATAAGTGCAATAGCAAATTCAAACTTCCGGGAGGTGATCAACTCGCGCGCCTCGGCGCCTGTAAACGCCGAATGCAGTTCTAGGGGGCGATTGGCAAAGGTAAAGTTCTTTAAAGCTATGCGTGTAACGGTGTGGACTTCAGGCTCATCATCAACCACCAATATGTGCCAGGCCTCTCCTAAGGGCTCTGACTCTTCTGAATCGTCTTCTTCGGCGAATAACAGGAGGTCGTCATCGTCAGCCATAATCGTAACCAGTACCAAATAAACTTAGTGTTTTAGCCCTTAAAGACTAGACTATAAACTGGGCTGGTACCCGCTATGCATTAATAAATTAGTAGGGGCAAGCCTCAGGTTCTCTTCCCCCAACAATGAAGGAATTGGCGGCATGTTCCAGCGGTTGCTACGAGGCCATTTTCTTGTCTTAGTGACCTTCTTAGTCATCATTCCTGCCATGGCGTTTATGCCTCCGAAAGTTTTGGCAAGAGACGCGCTATCACCATCCTTCATTAAAGCCACCTTCGTTTATAACTTCTTAAAACATATCGAGTGGCCGGATGAAAAAACACGTCAAAATATTGCTGTGGTTTATTGGGGTGGGAACGACGAGGATTACAAAAACCTACAAGTTATCAGTAATCAAAAGGGTGTTCGGGGTCATCAAATAACGGTTAGTCGCATTACCCGTATAGACCTTGATAATTTGCCGCAAGTTTTAGTCTTGGGTGCGGACATCAATCCTAAGTTGCCGGATATCAGCCATAAACTCAAAGGAAGAGGAGTACTCATTGTTAGTGATAACAGCCCTCGTAAACAATTCGTCATGTTGAATTTTAGCTATGTAAAGGCTGGAAGAGTGGGGTTTGAATTAAATCGCTATAACATCGTGTATGAAAAACTGAAGCTGTCTTCAGACATTTTATTATTGGCGGGAACGGAGTTAGATATTGCCGAGCTGATCAAGGATATGGAAGACAGTATGCGTATCAGTCAGGAGAGGCTACAAAAACAAACGAAAAAGCTTAAGGGACTGCACAGTGAAGTTCAACAGCGTGAGCGTCAGTTGAACGAACAGGATGCAAAAATTACCAGCTATAAAAAACGATTTGATTCATTAATGAGTGAATTTGATGAGTTGAATGGTGCTTTAGATATTAGTCGAAACCAGTTGGATACCAATAATCGGAAATTGAGCCTGAAGCAAAATGAAATAGCCAAACGCGAAAGGTCTATTAAGTCATTGTCGCGTTCGATTGAAGAAAATACGCTTATGCTTAAGAAGCAAAACGCAGTTCTTACGAGTCAAAAGTTAGAGTTAGGAGAGCAAGAAACGGCGTTGGATGAGCAGTCAACTACAATTGAAACCCAGCATACACTAATGCTTGTTGCCTTATCTGTCATTGCGGTTGTTGCGATTTTGATTGTTTTTATTTATCGCAGTAACCGCGAAAATATTAAGGCAAATCGAGAACTGGAAAGGAAAAATCAACAATTGGCGGATATCAACACTAAATTGCAGCAGACCCAGGAGCAGCTAGCGGAATCAAAAAAAATGGCGGCGCTTGGGGGACTAGTTGCCGGTGTATCTCACGAGATTAATACGCCTCTGGGTATTGGGGTGACGGCCATTAGTTATATGATGGGGCGTTTTAAAAGCTTTGATAAAAATTTCCGTGATGGGATGTTAAAACGCTCTGAGCTAGAAAGCTTAATTAAAGATGCGCTGGAAAGTGGGACGTTATTGGAGTCGAACCTTACACGAGCCAGCGACCTTATTAAAAGTTTTAAACTGGTTGCAGTCGATCAAACGAGCGAACAACAACGCCACTTTTTTATGAAGTACTATATCGAAGATGTTTGTCACAGCATAGTACCTCAATACCAACAAACTAAACTCGAAATTGAAGTTAATTGCGATTCTCATCTAGGCCTTATCTCTTTTCCTGGCGCGTTCTCTCAGGTGCTGACTAATTTAGTAATGAATTCCATTACGCATGGGTTTTGTGGCCGGCCTGAGGGAAAGATAACCTTGGATGTGAGCGAGAACGATGAGCGCGTAAAGTTAATCTATCAGGATGATGGATGTGGTATTAGAGAAGAGCATCGCGGAAAAGTGTTTGATCCGTTTTTTACAACAACACGAGGCTCCGGCGGCAGCGGTCTGGGCTTGAGTATTTGTTATAACTTGGTGACGCAAAAATTATGTGGGCATATTCACTGTCTTAAGAGTGATAGTGGTGCCATTTTTGAACTGGATATCCCGAAGGTTTTGGACACTTAGAGAGCCCACAATGGAACGGTTGAATTCAATTCTATCGGATATTGCCGGTAAGCTAGATCCATTGGTTGAACTTGCCAATACCTCCAGTACCAGTTCCGATGATCTGAAGGCCATTACGCAAAAAATTTCTTAGACCTCGCAAGCTCTTCACCAGCATGTGAATCAGTTTAAGTATGGCTAGCAACCGCTGGAAAGCTAATTATCGAGTCTCTGTGCTAGTAACGTTTTTCTGCAGGATGATCGGGAGGCTATTGCTTATTCTTCTGGTTTTTACTCGCTATGAATTTAGGACGTAGCTCATCGTGCGGTATCTTGTTATAGGCCTCATCCAGGCGCTTTAATACTTGTTCTGCGTTTTTCGTTTTCTTAGATAAATTGATATGTACATCAAGAGTCGAGAGTACGCGACTCTTGAGGTGTGGGAAGGGGTATTTTTTCCGTGCGGATTCGACGATTCGGGCGTAGTCGATCATATAATCGATATTGCGTGTGGCTAATACTTTCAAGGCTTGCTCATGGCTAGTCACGCGCATGGTGTAAATTTTATTCGCTGGGTCTTCAATAAAATCCAACAGTCCTCCATAGCTGTAGCCTCTTAGAATAACAACACTTTTTCCTATTAAATCGTGCTTATCATGAAAAGTCTTCATGGCTTTGCTGGAATAAACGCGTAGCTCCAAGCGGTCAATTGGATTTACGGAGATGAGTACATGGTCTTTGTATACGTCAATGGTCGATAGGCCAAACCAAAGGTCTATTTCTCCGGTTGCAACGGAGAGCAAAGCTCTTTTTGCGGGCAGAGGAACGTACACAATGCCATAGCCCGCTTCTACTGCAATGTCGTTTGCTAGGTCAATAAGGTGCCCTTGTGCTTTTCCCTTTTCATCGGTGTAGTAATAAGGAGGAAATTCAATATATCCAAATATGAGCGACGGGCGATCGTTAGCCTGCACGATACTGCTAAAAACGAGGGCTATGAGAGTGAATAGAGTGGTGAGTCGGTGAAAGTGTGGGCGTGAATGTGTGTGATCGATATTATTTTGTATCTGGTTTGTTTGTAGGCAGGACACAGTTGATTTCCAGGGAAAAAGGTTAAACAAGTGGTATTGTTTGTGTCGGTTCATTGTGTCGGTAGAACAGTTTAGGTGTTTAGTTGAAATCTAAGCGTTTTCGCTCGTGTGATTTTACCCTTCTTACTGTCATTATAGCTGTTCAACTCTCTCGTTTTCTTCTGTCGTGAGTATATGTGATGCTGAGCGGCTAGGAATTGACCACTATAAAAGTCGGCATTTTCTGCGCTATAGACCTACAATTAAGCTGAGTTTATAAAGACTCATGTAGACCAATGCCTTATTGCTAAAAGCGACAATTAGTTGCATGCTAAGTTGCAATATGGCATATGTTATCACTATTGAGATGGTATGAGTTTTTCAAAAGTTATGAAATGTGAGGTATGTCTGGCTTGGTTAAAAATACGACAAATCAACTGTGTTTTCACACGTAGAGTCGATACTGAGATTGAATGTGATTTACAATCTTTAACTAGGTGCTGAGCTTGCATGCCGGTCGTTGCATGGCCGCTGTATCGTTATTATGATTCAACAACCCCCATTTTTTGCTGTGGCTGAATGGCCTGCAGTGGTATTCAAAATAATTTTCGCCTTTAATGTGCGGAAATATTGTGTTTCTTCGTCTATTTCTTCGTCGCTTTTTTCATCGTGGAACGGTTTAAATGAAAGCCGTTAATTTCAAAAATTCTCTCTCTCGCAGATTGCTCAAAATAGTACTCTCGATTTACTTTGTGTTTACCTTAATTACGACAGGTTTACATGTCTTTATTGAATATTCTTCCGCGATGGATGATGTGAGAAGCGAACTGCTGGTTACTGAGCAGGCTTTTGAGGATAGTCTCGCTTCATCTTTATGGATACTTGATATATATCAGTTGGATATCACCGCAAAAGGCATGACTAAATTACCGCTCGTGAGTGGTATTGAGGTTCAAGATGAGAATGGGACGATTGTTCTACAGCTAGGGGATCTTGATTTTTCTAGCAAGATGGATGCTGACGGAATTTTTTGGCATGAATTTCCATTGATGGTTTTATTTGATAATGAGAAAAGGCGTGTTGGTAATGTGCGTTTGTTTTCCAGTCAGAAAATTGTTTTCAATCGCATAAAACTGGGCATTGTGATTCTTATTATTAATGCGATAGCGAAATCTCTCGTTTTAATCCTGCTCATTGTCATAGTCTTTAATCGCTTATTAACGAAACCGTTAGAACGGTTAGCAATTGATGCAAGAAATATTGATTTAAATAACATTCAAGAAACGCGAATTGTTGTTGCGCGCGGTGAGCATAATGAATTAAAGGTTCTTGAGTTAGCGCTTAATAATATGATTGATAAAATTGCGGCGTCTGTATCGGATCTTGATACGCTAAATAAAAGCCTCGAAAATAAAGTTGCTGAACGAACGGAAAGGCTTAATGACGTTATTGCGCAATTGGTGAAAGACCAGAGTGCGCTAGAGCGAGAGGCCTCGATTAGGCTTAAGCGGGAGAAGCAATTGCTAGAGGGTGGGAAGGCACTGCAAAAATCCTTAAGAGACTTGGGCACGGCTCAGAATCAGTTGGTTGAAGCTGAAAAAATGGCATCTCTTGGGTCGTTGGTGGCAGGTGTCGCCCATGAGATAAATACACCTATTGGCATTGGTCTTACCGGAATTACGCATTTTCAGTATATGGTGAAGACTCTCGCGAAAAAATATAAGGATGGGAAATTAGAGACTCAGGATTTTGAACGTTTTTTGGCGGATAGCGAAGAGATTGCGCGGTCTGTTCATATAAGCCTAGATAGAGCCGCTAAACTGGTGAGTAGTTTTAAACGCGTTGCCGTGGACCAAACCCATGAAGTGTTGCGAATCTTTAACCTTAAGGACTATGTTGACGGGGTCTTACTAAGCTTAAAGAACAAAACTAAGCTTGCGGCGATATCCGTTGAGGTGGATTGTGACCCATCAATTGAGTTGAGCAGTTATCCCGGTTCTTGGTCACAGATTATCACCAATTTTGTTACTAATTCGCTTATCCATGGCTATAAAAAAGGCCATAAAGGCACGATACAGCTTAGTTTTCGGTTAGAAGACGATAAGGTTGTATTTGTGTATTCAGATGATGGTCTAGGCATGGACAAAGCCGTCGAGGAGCGGGTTTTTGATCCTTTTTATACCACCAATCGGGAAGATGGTGGCTCAGGCCTAGGGCTAAACATTGTATATAACCTTGTCACGCAACAACTGAAGGGGAAAATAACAGTGAACAGTAGGCCATATTTGGGCACGACCTTTACTATAATAATACCTAAAGACGTGACAGTTTGAGTGGTAACCACGTATGACAATATTCAGTAATACTGAGCGCAGCGAGAAAAAACCGCTTATAGCAGCTGGTTGGAAAGTGCTGATCGTTGATGATGAGCCGGGAATGCACAGCATTACCAAATTGGTATTGGCTGATTTTGCCTTTGAAAACAAAGGCTTGGAACTATTAAGTGCATATAGCGGTGAGGAGGCGAAGAAGGTCATTGCTGAGCACCCGGATATCGCGTTGATCTACCTGGATGTGGTGATGGAAACGGACGATGCAGGTTTACAATTCGTCAAATACCTGAGAGAAGAGGTGGGAAATCGCTTTGTTAGGATCGTTCTCCGAACCGGGCAGCCGGGCAATGCTCCCGAGCGCGATGTCATTGTAAATTACGATATCAATGATTATAAAGAAAAAACCAATTTTGACAGTACGAAACTGTTCACTACTACGTTTTCCGCCCTGCGCGCTTATCAGGACATTATGCGACTCGAGGAGTCTCGAAAAAGCCTGGATCGTTACCGCATTGGTTTAGAAAAGGTCATAGAATCCTCCGCTAACCTTTTTGAAATCCGTTCGCTTAAGCAGTTTGCAAGGGAGATACTGGTCCAGTTTGGCTCTATTATGCATATTGATCAAGATGCTCTGGTGAGTTGCCATGGGTGGACGGTGACGCAATCCGAGGGTGTTTTTCAAGTGCTAGCCGGAACAGGCCCCCTTCATGAAGGCGTAGAGAAAAGCGAGGAATTACCCGGCGAGGTGGAGGGCTATCTGAATCGTGCTTGCCAGCAAAAAAAGAGCATTAACGATGGCGATAAATATGTTGGCTATTACCCGACTAAAAGCGGAAAAATATACCTTATTTATTTAGATAGCGTTCCCGTTATTGACGAGTTGAATCGGCGCTTACTTGAGATTTTTTCCAGTAATGTCGCCGTCGCCTTCGAGAATTTGTATTTGGATAAAGAGCTATACGAAACGCAGTCAGAAATCATCAATATATTGGGCGATGTGGTGGAAAGTCGATCGAATGAAACGGCGAATCACGTTAAGCGGGTTTCGCATTTTTCACGTATGTTGGCGCGGTTAAATGGGATGAGCGAAGATGAAACTGAGATGCTGTTTATGGCTGCGCCCATGCACGACGTCGGTAAAGTGGCCATTCCTGACAGAATTTTGTTGAAGGCAGGTAAGCTCGATGCGGATGAGTGGGAACAAATGAAAACCCATGCGGAAATTGGTGCGAGTATGTTGTCGTCATCCAAAAGACCTGTCTTGCAAGCGGCTGCAATAATCGCGGGTGAGCATCACGAAAAATTCGATGGCACAGGTTATCCTCGTGGATTACAAGGCCATGATATTCATATCTATGGTCGTATAGTTGCTGTTGCGGATGTCTTTGATGCCTTGGCTCAAAAGCGCTGTTATAAAGAAGCTTGGCCTCTAGAGGATATTCTGGTGTTGTTGCGTGAGCAGAAAGGTAAGCACTTTGATCCTGAGCTTGTTGAATTGTTTTTGGGGAATATTGAGGAAGTTAAGCATATCCTAGCGACTTATCCTTAGTTAACTCTAACGATGGGTTTTATGCTTTCATATGAAACGCTCGACACGATAGCCGATTCGTATACGCCTTTGCTGTTTCTCGGGTGTGTTATCCGTGGCGTTTTTTGGTTTCGGAATAATGAGAGGCTGGTCTCACTAAAAGGTTTAGTGGGCGTTCTCCTGTGCTATTTGGTGATGGTTGTTGATAACCATTTTCTACTTTGGAAGTCGATAGGCCTGGATTATTCGACGCACTCGTCTCTTGCCTTCGCGTTAGCCTATTTTCTCGTTCATAAGCAGCGGGTGCAGGGAGTTCTTAGGTTTGCCGTTACAGGGAGCCTCTTGGCCTACTACGGGCTTGAAATCTATCAGGAGTATCATTCTTTAGCGGATATCGTTACCACGATTATCGTTGTGTGGCCGCTGATATTGGGTGCCTACTTTCTATTGGACTCTTTTAGAGTTTTCCGAGTTGGGGCCAGAGCCGCTCTCGGAAACGAGAGAGCTGCAACCGATAACGTGATAAGCGAATCCAGTAACCGATAGTAGCGCGGCTAAAGTGCCTAAGACTTTATTGGAAAGGTTGATAAGAAAAATGTGATCCATGCTGCTAGAGCCAATGGCAATATTCACGGATAAGAATAGGCAAGTAAGGTAAACAGATCCTGCGATTATTCTATGTTTTGTTCGAGGTGCAGGTAAGGACGAGGTAGAAAGTGGTGTGGTAAAAAAGAGAGTGGCAGAGAGGAGGAAGACAGAAAACCCACCAAAAGCGATTCCCGCGAGAACATCTGCTGGCCAGTGTGCGCCGACAACAATTCGAGAGGCTGCGATAAATATCGCACAAAGAAGAATTGCCCAGCGTATTCCTGTATTTTTAATTACCCGTAAAAGTAAAAAAGCACCCATAGTGATTGCTGCTGAATGACCAGATGGGAATGCAAGATCTTCTAACCTTAGTGATGGGCCAATAAAAACGCCGTTGTTTGCAACGATAAATTCTGGCCTTAAAATATCGAACCACCCTTTTAGGCTTCTCATGCCAATGTGAACGAAAGTGGCGCTCAATATACTGATCAGTAAAATATCAGTTTTTTTCCAGAGCACAATTATAAGCAGGCAGGCCACAAACCGCTCATTTCCCAGATAGGTAATAATTGACCAAAAAATAGGGAAGGTATTGCCAAGTTGATTGATCGAGAAGAATATCGTGTGATTAAGTTCAGTGTTCAAGAATAAGCCAGCCGAAAGAATGCCACATAAAAATATAAGGCTGTACTGTGCGCGAAGTTGCTGAAATTCTTGGGTGTATGTATTTAACGTATGAAGGTAGGTTGTGCGCATTACGGTTATTCGTTTCCTTGCTGTCAGTCAGCTAGCTTCTTCTCGCCACTTTTGTGGCCAATATTGAAATTAAAATACCTAGCATGACATAGCCAATTGCCACTTCAACAATCACAATGCCTGCGGCAAAAGGGGTGTTGGGGGTGATGTCGCCAAAGCCAAGTGTTGTAAATGTAACGACGCTGTAATAAATGGCAGTAAACAGATTCCACTTTAATCCATCTGGATTATTGATTTCAAAGGAATCTTGACCCAAGGCAAAATAAATCAAACCAAAAATGATTGAGATGGCTTGAGTCCATAAAGCTACTCGTGTCATAGAGCGTCCGCAGTCGGTTAATGTTAGCCAGACAAAATAGGACAGCGGATGCGCCTCGCGAAACTCCTCAAGATAGTCTTGGTCATCCGCAAAGCGTTTAAAGCGGCTGCTGCCATAGCAGCCCTCTAGGCGAATACCTCTAAATAAAGTTTTACGGTTATATTTAATTCCATCGACTTTGCAGCTTTCTAAGCTGGCGGAGCGCAAATTCGCACCGCAAATATTCGATTGCATAAGGTTAGTGCCGCGCATATCTGCACCTGTGAATAGCGTGTTTTTTAAATCTGTATTGCAGAGTTGGCTATTACTAAAGTTGGCATTGATGGCATTGCAGGAAGACAAATTGAGAGAGTCTAAATTGTTGTTGGAGAGGTTGGCGCCCTCAATATTCGCTTCAGAAAAGCAACAGCTTTCAAGATTAGCACCGCTGAAGTCGGACAAATAACAATACGATAAAGTGAGGTTAGCTTGAGCAAGATTTGCGTCTCTAAATGTGGGGCCTCTACGATTTTGCTTTTCTACTGAAATTGAATCGTGATTACTCGTAGCCGTTTGGCTGTATGTGGGGGCGAGTGTATTTGTTAGGTTGGCGCGCGATAGATCGGCAGCTGTAAAGTCTGTCAGAATCATACTGGCGCCTGAAAAATTAGCGCCCCGAAGATTTGCGTCACTAAAGTCTGCGTGGAATAATTTGCAGCCGCTCAGGTTAGTGCCGATAAGCGACGCCCCGCGAATTATTGCGCCACTTAAGTCTAGATTGGAGAGATCCGCGCCATCTAAATTAGCACCAGACAGATCGGCTCGCTTACCTGCTTTATTGTCGGATGTTAACCATTCTTTATGCAGGCTAACGATATCTGCTAGTTCACTGTCCCGACTCATGGTTTCTCTCTTGGTTTCTCGCTTGGTGTGATTTTTAAATCCGCTCTCGCTCAGATTCCGCTTATAGGCGAACGGCTTTCGTTACAGTATATATAACATTACGTAGAAATAATGCTTAAGGAAATCCTAAGGTTAGCGGTTTGAAGTGAGGTTGCTACCAGGAAGGTATACTAAGGTATTTGTTTTGCTTAATTCGAAGGCTTATTATGGATGCTGTATCTCATTTTTCTAAGCCGTCGGGTTCGCCTCTTAGGCTATACTCTTGGACTGAAAATCCAAACGCGATAATTGACTATCTATGCTTAAACTCGAACTGACAGAAGATCCCCGTCGCTATATTAAACTCTCATCACTTCCCGTTACGCTTGGGCGTAATACGGGTAATGATTTTGTTATCGACAGTTTGCGGACTTCGGATTTTCATGCCGAAATTCACCTCGATGCCGAGGGCCTTTATATAGTCGATTTGCTGAGCACTGGCGGCACTTTTGTTAATGATCACCGAATCACGTCTAAGCACCGATTAAATTCCTGGGATTTGATACGTTTAGGTACGATCACCCTTGAAATCAATGACCCAAAGACATGCCGTCCCGGCAGTTGGGCACTCAGAACGGAGTCCGATTTATTGTCCAGTCAGTTTTTCGCGCTTAAAGAGACAACCGTGGTCGGGCGCGATCCTGATTGCGACCTGAGTATCGATTGGCACTTGCTGTCTCGTCACCATGCTGAATTGCACGTAGAGGCGGGGCAATTGCGTATCGTTGACCTCAATTCCAGGAATGGGACTTACCTAAATGACAAAAAAATAGTGGGGGAACAGATTGGGTTGCCGGGTGATGAGATTCGCTTTGACCAGCAAAGGTTTATTATTGTCGGTCCGGCAAGTGCTGAGGTTCGAAGCGAACTCGATGAAGATTTAACTGGCGTTCGAACCAAAATCCCAGAACAACCTTTCACTGACCCTGCTCTAGAGCCAACTTTGACTCCCACACCCAAAGTAACGGGTAGCGTGGTGTTCCCTGTTGCGGTTTTAATTGCCGAAAAAGGCAATAATGATAATCCTCACTTTCTCCTCGACAAACCAAGAGTTGACCTTGGTAGAGGTTCCGACAATGATTTGGTGATCAGTGACCCCAGCGTTTCTAAAAAGCACGCGACTATACGTTTGGTCGACAATAACTGGGAGCTGACGGACAACTATTCGAGTAACGGTATAATCGTTAATGGTCGATCCGTTAAAAAAATATTTCTAGAGTATGGTGATAAAATAGAAATTGGCGGCTCCATCTTACGCTTTGAGCGCGAAGCTGAACAGGATGAGGACGGTGATCATACGGTGATCATAAAATAAGAGTTGGGCCTAAAATTTGGGATCTGACATTTTGGATTAGATGAATATTAACTTCATCGGATGATTTACGGGTAGTTGGTTTTATAGTGAGTGATTCACGTAGTTTATTTTGGATGTCTGGGGCCTTACTGTCGTTTTGTTTCATGGCTGTTGGTGCTAGGGAATTAAGCGGTAATGTTCCTATCTTTCAAACTCAGTTTTTTCGCAGTGTTGTCGGTTTGGTTTGTATTTTAATTGTTTTTTTGATTCGCTCGAAAAAGTCGCCCCCTAGAGTTCGGACTGAACGTCTTCGTTTTCACATACTTCGAAATGTTTTTCATTTTGGCGGTCAGTACTGCTGGTTTTTTGGTTTGGGACTGCTGCCGCTAGCAGAAGTGTTTGCTTTAGAGTTTACCGTGCCAATCTGGACTATTATTGTGGCGGCCATTTTTCTCGGTGAGAAAATTACCATTCGAAAAGTTGCAGCAATTTTCTCGGGCTTGTTGGGTGTAGTGATTATTGTGAATCCAGGTTATGCCATTGTTGATATCGCCTCTTTTGTTGTTTTGGCGGCAGCTATACTGTTTGCTATATGCTATTCGATCACTAAATCGCTATCGTCTACAGAGGAGCCGCTAACAATACTGTTTTATATGTGCTTGATGCAGTTGCCGATGGGGCTTGTTTTATCTATTTCTCATTGGGAATGGCCCGCGTCTATGGAATGGTGTTGGCTTATTCTTATTGGCCTGACCGCGTTATCTGCACATTATTGTATGACTCGCGCTATGGAATTCGCAGAGATCACAACGATCGTTACTTTGGATTTTCTTCGTCTTCCCCTCATCGCTTTAGTGGGAGTCTTGGTCTACGAAGAGCAATTTGAGATCTCTATTATTGTGGGGGGGCTTGTTATGTTAATGGCAAATGTTATTAACAACTATCCGTCGCGCAATAAGCGCTCAGCTATTTCGAATGGCTAATGGAGGGAATGTTTGATCTTTTTGTTAGGCGAGAATACATCAAAACGTGAATGGGGTGCGCTATTTGTCTAGTATGCGAAGCTTGCCAAACGAATCTGAGGGTCCGTTTTTTGACTGATCCTCCAATTTCTCGACAATTTTTTTTAACATCGCCTCATACTGCGGGGCTATTTTAACAAAAATGGCTCCAATTTGAGCACCTTTATTGTCCGCCATGACGGTGTTAAACGTGACCTTAATTGCCGCACGTACTTTGGCAGATTTTTGCTGGTGAGAAAAATAAAATTCTATTTTAATTAATGATCCCGTAGGGATGAAAGTATCGCATTGAAAAGAAATACCACCTTCTGAAATGTTGGTGACTGTAGCGTTAATCATCGATGTGTCTTCTAATGCAATACGTGCTCGCCAACTAACTGAGTGGCGTATATGTTCGCGGCGATCGCTACTCGTCGACATGGTTCATTTCGCTCGAATGGTGCTGAAGAAGGGGGGCAAGGGCTGCGTATGAACCCTTATCGTAATGGGATACCCAATCTTCAAGCTTTTGTATGGGGAGCGGTTTAGAGAAAAAGAATCCCTGAATTTGATCGCAGCCAACTTTTACCAAGTAGTCTAGTTGTTCCCGCCCTTCAACTCCTTCAGCAATAGAGCGGATGTTTAGGTTTTTCGCCATATTTATGATGGTCTCGGTGATCGCTCTATCGCGGATGTCCTCACTAATAAATGAACGGTCTATTTTTAATTCATCGATGGGGATTCTTTTAAGGTAGCTTAGCGAGGAATAACCGGTTCCAAAATCATCAATGGAAAGGCCGCAACCGAGATCCTTAATTTTTTTAAAATGATTGGATTTTAGGTTAACTTGTTCGACGATCGTTCGTTCGGTAATTTCTAACTCTAATAATGTAGGGTTGATACGATAGTTGTCGCGCAAGTGTTTCAGCTGTTCTAGTAGCCCGGCTTTTGAAAACTCACGGCTGGATACGTTTACTGCAATATGAAGATGTGAAAAAGATGAGTTCTTCCAGCGATTTAATTGTTTGGCGACTTCTTCTCTAACCCACTGCCCTAGATGAATGATGAGGTCGCTTTCTTCTGCTATCGGAATGAATGCTGTGGGCGATATCGGGCCATGATTTATGCTGTGCCAACGTAGTAAGGCTTCAACACCGTAAATATTTCCCGACTTCAAGTCGACTTTGGGTTGGTAGTAAATGGACAGTTCGCCTTTCTCTATCGCATTGTGTAAGTCTGGTTCGAAGCTGTTCTGTTTGGGGGCGTGACTTGACTTTCTATTGAAAAGTATAAAGGTGTTTTTCCCACTGCGTTTGGCGGAATACATTGCAGAGTCGGCATTTTCTAGGAGATCATCAGGGGTTTCGCCATCTGATGGGTAGGCTGCAATACCTACGCTAGCAGAAATGAAAATGTCATTGCCGTCGATCACGTATTTTTTGGCAACAACTTCATTGATTTTCTTACATGCTATAAAAGCATTGCTCTCGTCGTTACAGCCATCGAGCACTATTACAAATTCATCTCCGCCCACCCTGGCCATTACGTCTTCTACGCGTATCGCATTTCGAATGCGACGAACGACTTCTAAGAGCAGTATATCGCCTCCGCTATGGCCCAGAGAATCATTAACGTTTTTAAAACGATCTAGGTCAATAAATAGGACGTAAAATCTATTTTTATTGCGTTTTGATGAAGAGATGGCGCGAGTGAGGTGTTCAATCAGCATGACGCGGTTCGCTAACCCTGTGAGGGAATCGTGCATGGCCATAAACTCGAGTTGTTTGTTGGCGCTTTTGAGTTTCTCTCTCTCTTCAGACGTTGCTTTTTCTATGGCTGATTTTTCTTTGAGTGCCTGTTGTGCCTGTTCGTAATAGTGTTGGGAGCTACTGTAGCGAAAGCGCACGATGGCTCTAAAAATGGTGCGCCTTAATAATTCGGGACTGACTTCTCTCTTATCGAAAAAATCAGTGGCGCCAGCCTCCATAAGTTCGAGATCTAAATCTTTGGTGCTGTGAGAGGAAAATATGATAACGGGGACGGTAAGGTTGGGTCCGTCTTGCATCGCCGAGATGACGCGTAAGGCATTCATATCCGGGAGTTCGTAGTCGAGTAATACGCAATCCGGTTTGATTTTATGAAAACATTCAATGGCTTCCTTCCCTGTGGAAGCTTGAGTAACCCGTATGTTGGGTGCTTCTTCCTTTATCAGTAGGGTGTAGGATTCTAGGACAGTTCTTTGATCGTCAACAAGTAGCAGTTTATATGGCGCAGATTCGTAGAATAGGGTCATAATAATATGGCAGCCTGAATCTTTATAGGGTTTAACTACGTGCGGGAAATGGCGGCGTAGTCTCTTTTAGTATAGACAAGTGCTGCGGTGTTGAAATCACGAAAATTGGCTTTATTAGCTGGGCTTAGATCAAAAAAGCACAAAAAACTATACATGTTTGTGGTGTCTATGTTCTTGCTATATATGGAGCTGATCTTTGCTATTCTCTATAGGGCATCACGGAAAAATGTATTTCCAGTGATACCCTATAATGTAACAACGCACTCTATAGTTTTAGGTGCTTAGAGCTTCCTGAAAATGTCTGATACGTCAGGCCGTTAAGCTGAGTTTCTCTAGGTTAATTGGTTTTGTGTCTGAAAAATAACAGATATTTACTTTTTGTATTGGGGCTGGTTTATGACATCGATACTCGTGGTTGATGATGACGATGATTTTAGAGAGTCTCTGCTCGATACTCTGACAGACTTTAACTATTCCTGTGAACAATCGGTTAGTGCGATCCAAGCGATACAGCAGTTGAAGGATTGCTATTTCCCCTTAATTCTTACTGACGTTTTAATGCCGGATCAGGATGGTTTATTTTTGGTGAATTATATTAAAGAAAATGGCATAGACTCAAAAATTATTGTGATGTCGGGGGGCGGGAAATTAACTTCAGATTACTATCTGAATATGGCTAAAGACTTTGGTGTTGATGCAACCTTAAAAAAGCCATTTTCCGAAGAAGAAATTATCAGTACGATCCGTTCGCTGGGGATTGAGCCTTGATAGCTGGTTTTTTATAGATGGTTGTACCCAAATAGGAATTTCCTGCTGAACAAGCTTTAAATCCTAGCGATTTTAAAATGTGAACCATCGGTTTGTTGGGTCGGTTTTTGTATACTTGTGCGTATATATCAAATTCTGAGTGAATTAAATTTAACATGTAACTTACGCTCATTCCGCCAAGCCCTTTGCCTCTGTGCTCGGGGGCGAATGATGCTAAGTACAGCTCCCATCCTCCATCGTTGTCTTCGCTAATTTCTCGGCACCAGACAAAGCCAATTGAAAGGTTATTATGTTTGACGATGGATAGAACCGAACCACACTGAATGCCTTTGTTGTTGGGGGCTTTACGCAGTTGAGTCGTGCAGAGGATTTGATCGCAGATACCCTTTTTCAGTTCATCGTTACTGAAGCGGTCATTAAAATAGCCCGCATCAGCTTCTTCCACAATTCGGTTGTAGATGAAATCCACATCGCTTAGTTTTGCACCTTCAATGACGTAGTCCCCTAGAAAGCGAATTTTTGGGAGTTCAGGTTTTCTATAAAAAACCCCAAGAATCATGATGAAATATTTTCGAAACATGTTGCTTTTGGCTCAGTTAATTTAATACTAAAAAGTCTTAACAGGTGAAATAACATAGCAGAAAACGACCATACACTGGCGCGTACGATCGCTTAACTCAGCCCCCTTTTCGGCATGATCGCTAGGGAATCAATTCTCTATGATTTTTAGAGTTGGCGATAGAGAATGACGCGCTAGATTTCATTAAATTTTAATTTGTTATTGGGTGCTAGGTGTCGACCATAAAACCATTTCGAAAGGTTTTATGCTGGAATATGTATGCTTGCTTGGGTGTGCTGAAAGTGTGTAAACACTTCCCTTTATTGGAATGATATTTATGCTATCGATATACTCTTCTTAGTAGCAATTGAAACTATGGAGTTGAGAATGATTTGTGGCAGTTGCCTTTGTGGCGAAGTGAAATATGAAATATCAGGCGAGGTTGGTGATATTAGCCATTGTCATTGCATTACATGCCGAAAAGCCCATGGTTCAGCGTTTTCGAGTGTAGCAGCGGTAAGTGATGGGGATTTTACGTTATTCGGTAACGCTTCTTTAGCATCGTTTGAGTCGTCACCGGGGAAGAAGCGGTTTTTCTGCGTAGGTTGCGGTACGCACATCTATGCTAAAAGAGAGGGGAGTGGCCATGTGATTCTACGTCTAGGCTCTTTGGATGCTGATCCCAATGCAACAGAAAAAGCCCACATTTGGGTGTCGCAAAAGGCTCCGTGGTACTCCTTGGGGAAGGCGTTGCCAGAATATGAGGAGTATGAGCTGCATCGGGATTCTGACGATTAGTGTCGATCTGATTTCTGTTATATCCCTTGCACAGATCAACTTTGAGGCGTCTTTATGGCTTGGCGCGTTCTGTGGTGTGCTTTGGTGTCGGTTGTGCAGAGAGGGGGTATTTTCTCTTCGCTCTGCAATAAACCGGCATTTATAGGTCCCTACGTGCCAATTTCTACGTTAAAATGCAGCCCTCATTGAAATGCGTTCACAAGATGCGCCCAGATTTTCACCCAATAAGAGACCCTTAATGACTGATTCGACCCCTGTAAAACGCACCCGCCGTATCGCCAAAGGCGAGAAGTTACGAGACGCCGATAAGGTTGAGCGCATACCGGTAAAGGTAATTGCTTCTGACAAGTTGCTGCGCAAGCCAGATTGGATTCGCATTCGGGTGTCTTCTTCGCCAGAAGTTGATCGCGTTAAGAAGCTTTTGAGGAAGCATTCGCTATCCACTGTGTGCGAGGAGGCAAACTGCCCCAACCTTGGCGAGTGCTTTAGCGGTGGTACAGCGACATTTATGATTATGGGTGATATATGCACCCGTCGCTGTCCGTTCTGCGACGTAGGCCACGGCAAACCCAATGCGCTGGACCCCGACGAGCCGAAGAAGCTGGCTCAAGCGATTGCGGAGATGGGGTTGAAGTATGTGGTGATCACCTCGGTGGATCGTGATGATTTGCGCGATGGTGGTGCTCAGCACTTCGCGGACTGTATTCGTGAGGCGCGACTCTTAAGTCCCAATCTACAGATTGAAGTGCTTACCCCCGATTTTCGTGGGCGTATGGATGTGGCTTTGGATATTCTTACCGAGACCCCACCGGATGTTTTCAATCACAACCTTGAAACCGCTCCGCGTCTCTATCGTCAAGCGCGTCCAGGAGCGAACTATAAATGGTCACTTGAGCTGTTGCGTAAGTACAAAGCGCGTCGGCCAGAAGTGCTTACTAAATCTGGGCTGATGGTAGGCTTGGGGGAGACGAAAGAAGAGATTTTGGATGTCTTAAAAGATATGCGTGAGCACGACATCGATATGTTGACGATTGGTCAATATTTACAGCCTTCACGCGATCACCTGCCGGTGTTGCGATATGTTGAGCCTGCGGAGTTCGATGAATATACTGCTGCAGCTAATGACCTGGGTTTTGCCCAGGCTGCGTGTGGCCCGTTGGTGCGCTCTTCTTATCATGCCGATAAGCAGGTGCAGGGTGAGGTGGTCAAATAGTGTCCGCCTATGGACCGGTATTTACTGCAAACGACCCAGTTTATGGGCGGGTACTGTCTAGGCTAGGGCTCATTCATAAATAGCCGATTTACATCATCGTGATGCTTTCTTTCTCTTTGAAGGGGATGTTGTGGCAGAAGTTTTTCAAATTTCCAATTTAACGCAGCAGGCACCGTGGGTGCCTGTTATTGCGGGTTGGCATCATCAAGAGTGGTTACGCACCCATGAGGGGCTAGAAGGGCGTAATCGTTCGCCTGATGTCCTTCAGGGTAAGCTCGAGCAGCGCGAGGCTGCGTTATCCACGCATATCAACGAAGAGCCGCTTCCGACCACCTTCGTGGCTCATCGGGGTGATTTTCCATTGGGGACGGTGAGTCTTGTTTACTATCAATTTACCAATGACAAGAAACCGAGTGAGTGGTTAACGAACCTTTTTGTGCTGCCCGATTTTCGCCAGCAAGGTATTGCTGACCGTTTGCTAAAGCATGCATTGTCTTATGCCCAGAATCAGAATTTACCTCGCCTTATGTTGTACACCAGCAGCAGTGCAAATTATTATCACAAGCGGCAATGGCGAAGAGTCAATCGAGGGATTGTGCAGGGTTTAAAGGTGGACATCATGGATTATAAACTGTGCTAGTTTCTCTTCTTTAGGATTGCTGGAAGAGTACCCTTGTCTACATATTATATAGAAACTAATAGTCGCTAAGAGTATCCATTCATGCAGCCCCGCTAGAAACCGGCTAGTGTTTGGCTTGAAAGCGTAATCGCTGTGAACGAGGGTTTAGCGCTTCAGTTCCGGTCAGCGACAAAACAATATCCATCAGTACGCTCCAAACATCACCGCGAATCGAACCTTTAATCATCTTGTCGGCATGACTTAATTTGCGGATGAGGGTATGAAACTGCCTTAAATGTAAACGATAAACGGCCTGTTTCATTACCGGCTTTCGATTGTCCCAGACGCCTGCCTGCTTCGCGCAAAAATCAAAGCTTTTACCGTTTTCCATACTTTCTTTAATGAGCGTCAAAGAACGAATATCGCGAGACAATGCCCATAAAATAAGAGTCGGTTCTGTTCCCTCACCGCGGAGCCCGTGAAGGTTAGTGATAGCGCCTCGACTATCGCCAGCAATAGCCTTGTCGACCAAACTAAAAACGTCGTAACGTGCGGAATCGGTTACCGAATCGGCCATTGTTTGAGCATCAACGTGTTTGTTTTCCACAATCAGTTTTAGTTTTTCAATTTCCTGAACGGCTGCGAGTAGATTGCCTTCCACTTTTGCGCAAAGAATCTCGATCGCCTCACAATCAGCGCTTAAGCCTTGCACCTGCATACGCTGCTCTATCCAATTAGGTAGTTGTTGGATGCTGATAGGCCAAGCGGTAATGGCAGCCCCCAGCTTATCAATCGCTTTAAACCATTTGGTGTTTTGAGAGCGTTTATCGATCTTGGGCATGACCAATAATAATAAATTTTGATCGTCTGCGTTTTCGCAATAGCTGACAATTGCTTTACTACCGGCGTCGCCAGGTTTGCCGTTGTGCACGCGAATTTCAATAATTTTTTTATCGGCGAAAAGAGAAAGACTGTTCGCGCTGTGGTTCAGCAAATCCCATTGAAAGCCACCGTCGGTGTGATGAAGTTCGCGCTCACTGTAACCCTGCTTTTGCGCTGCTTTACGAATATGATCGCAAGCTTCTTGAACAAGCAGAGTCTCATCTCCTGTTACCAGGTAAACGGGTGTGATGTTGCGGGCTAATGCGGCTTTGAGTTGATCGACGCGAAGCTTGGCCATATTGTCTTTAGCCCTTATTCGCTTAAGCTGGCGATAATGCGAGAGGCAAGTTCATCTCGCATCTCTTGAAGAAGATTACGCTCTTCTTCCTTTTTAGCGACAATCAATGCGGTATCGAAATCGTATTGACGGCGGGCAATTAATTTACGTTCGATCAGTATTGTGTTTGGTTCGGCGGAATAGGCGTATTGAATTGTCATTATCAGTTGGTATTGCACGGGAATTCCCGTGCTGCCGTATGAAAGTGGTCGTCTCTCGGTACTCTCTTTGCGCAATATCAACGAAACTTTGGCGTCAGAATTAAGCCCAATCGATAAATCGTCTAGCTGGCGTTTGAGGCTGGCTTGGAATAGGCGGTTGTTGGACGAGTTACGTAAATGCAGCTCAGCAATTTTGTTAACGTTGCCGCTTTTGTATTGCTCGTAACCGCGCAATTGCCAGCCGCAGCTTTGAATTAACAGAAGTGCGCAAATGAAAAGTGAAAAGCGGGGTCGCATTAATTTGCGACCACGTTGACAAGTTTACCGGGAACGACAATCACCTTACGGATGAGTTTGTCGGTTATAAACTTTTGGATTTTTTCACTGGAGAGTGCGAGTCTCTCGATGGTTTCTTTATCTGTATCGACGGCTATCTCGAGCTTGTCTCTCACCTTGCCATTAACCTGAATCACAAGCG
The DNA here is from genome assembly GCA_033852165.1 of Agarilytica sp. Classification (GTDB taxonomy): domain Bacteria; phylum Pseudomonadota; class Gammaproteobacteria; order Pseudomonadales; family Cellvibrionaceae; genus Agarilytica. The sequence continues at coordinate 49,524 of JAWSUZ010000012.1, forward strand.
TCATACTTGATCGTTTTAAGGCAGATTCGTCGTGGCGGGGCCAGCTTTGGTCGAGAATGTCGCTGCCATCACCAGATAGCTCTTTCCATAGTTCGTGGCAGATATGTGGAGCAATAGGAGCCAGTAATAAAATTGCGGCATTTAACGCTTCACGTTCGACGGCTAAGCCTTGTGGGCTTGCGCGATCGGCATGGCGCGTTATCTCGTTGAGCAATTCCATTACTGCAGCAATGGCGGTATTAAAGTGCTGGCGACCGGAAAAATCATCGCTGACTTTTTTAATCGTCTCGTGCGTTTTACGGCGCAAGGCAGCATGTTTTTCATTCAACTTACCGGTGTCGAGAGTTGCAGGTGTGCCCAGCTCAAGGTGAGACGCAACTGTTTTCCAAAGCTTTTTCAAAAAGCGGAAAGCGCCTTCAACACCACTGTCAACCCACTCAAGAGTTTGCTCGGGTGGAGCAGCAAACATGGTGAAAAGTCTGACTGTGTCGGCACCGTAGGATTCGATAATGGATTCGGGGTCGACGCCATTATTTTTAGACTTGGACATTTTGGTAATGCCGCCAAATTCCACAGCCTCACCGGTTTTGATTAAGGTCGCACCAATGGTTTTGCCTTTCTCGTCTTTTTCTATGTTGACGTCTTTCGGTGCGACCCATTCTTTTTTGCCGTCTTTTAAATAGTAAAAAGAATCGGCTAAAACCATGCCTTGGCAAAGTAGGCGTTTGAAAGGCTCGTCAGATTCGATCAAACCTTCGTCGCGCATTAGTTTGTGGAAAAAACGTGCGTAAAGAAGGTGTAAAATAGCATGTTCAATGCCGCCTACATATTGGTCGACAGGCAGCCAATAGTTGGCTGCATCGCTGTCGAGCATGGCGTCAGCGTTGGCAGAGGTAAAGCGGGCGTAATACCAAGATGACTCCATAAAGGTGTCGAATGTATCTGTTTCACGCTCGACCGCTTGGCCGTTAAATTCGGTTTTTTTCCATTCTTGGTCTTGCTTAATGGGCGAGTGGATTCCGTCCATCACCACATCTTCTGGTAATAAAACCGGAAGACGATCAGCGGGAACAGCGATTTCGCCACCGTCAGGTAAATTAAAGATGGGGATAGGCGTTCCCCAATAGCGTTGACGGGAAACTCCCCAGTCGCGTAATCGGTACTGTGTTTTTACACGGCCTTTACCCGCAGCTTCTAGGGTTTGTGAGATGGCGGTAAAAGCCCCATCAAAATTAAGCCCGTCGAACTCACCGGAGTTGACCAGCTGCCCTTTATCGACAAAGGCTTTTTCCTCTAGGTCAACCGAGACTGAATCGTCTTCTGGGGCGATAACTTGTGTGATGGTGAGTGAGTATTTGCGAGCAAACTCCCAATCGCGTTGATCGTGTGCCGGTACGGCCATAACCGCGCCGGTTCCGTAACCCATCAGCACATAGTTGCCGACCCATACCGGTACTTCGTCTCCGGTAATTGGGTGAAGGGCTTTGAGGCCTGTGTCCATGCCCACTTTTTCCATGCTGGCCATGTCGGCTTCAGCCACGGATTGTGTTTTGCACGATTCAATAAAGGTAGCTAATTCTGGGTTATTTTTAGCGACTTCAAGGGCTATGGGGTGTTCGCCAGCAAGCGTTACATAGGTGACCCCCATTAACGTATCTGGGCGGGTGGTGTAGACATCAAATGACGTGACGCCAGCGACTTCTTCGGGTAAGCCAAAGGTAAGTTCTACGCCTTTACTTTTGCCTATCCAGTTGCGTTGCATGGTGACAACTTGCTCTGGCCAATGTGGCAGTTTGTCTAAGTCGTCTAACAGCTCTTCGGCGTAGTCGGTAATTTTGATAAACCATTGTGGAATCTCTTTGCGCTCCACCTTGGTGTCACAGCGCCAGCAGCAACCGTCGATCACTTGTTCGTTGGCCAGTACTGTCATGTCGGTTGGGCACCAGTTAACCGCTGATACTTTCTTGTAAACCAAGCCTTTTTCGTAAAGGCGGGTAAAGAACCATTGTTCCCATTTGTAATAATCGGGTTTACAGGTGGTGACTTCTCGTGACCAATCTAAGCCAAAGCCGAGGGCTTTTAGCTGTTGTTTCATGTATTCGGTATTGGAATAGGTCCACTTAGCCGGTGCGGTGTTGTGCTTGATTGCCGCATTTTCAGCCGGTAAGCCGAAGGCATCCCAGCCCATGGGGTGGAGGACGTTTTTACCCTGCATCTTTTGAAAGCGAGCGATCACATCGGTAATGGTGTAGTTACGAACATGCCCCATGTGCAAGCGGCCACTGGGGTAGGGGAACATTGCCAGACAGTAAAATTTCTCTTTTTCTGAGTCTTCACTGACTTCGAAACACTGATTTTCTTCCCAATAGCGCTGAATTTTGGGTTCGATTGATGATGGGTGATAGTTGTCTTTCATGCTTACCGATGATTAGTTTAAATGGAAAAGACAGGCATTATAGGTGCAGTGATTGGGGAAACAAAAGCGACTTATATAGCTAGTGTGCTCAGAAGGGGCTTGGTTATGGTTTTTTGGCGGGTTTTAACGATATTGGCGCAACCACAGATATAGTAATTTTCTCCGAAAGTAAGGGTGGATTGTGAGGCCTATGCAGATGGTCAACGAGGAGTACTTGAACTGTGTGGGCTCCCGGCGAAAGCGTTAAACTAGTTTCGCGTTGGCCCTTTTCGAATGCGTCATATGCCGCGGGGTAGGCGCGCTTAGGGTGGTCGTTGTTTTTGATTGGCTTCGAATCGTCTATCAATAGGTGATAATGACCCGAATCCGTATGTGGGACACCTGCAGGCATTACTGTCATGCGCGTGGCTGAAAGTTTCAGACTGAAGGTTGTGGGTACTATTGCGCCATTTGCCGGGGTAAGAATGGAAATTTTGGCGCCGTTTGCCGGTTTGAAAGCTTCTACGGCTAGAGATGTGTGACAGAATGACACGATGAGAATAATGGCGAAGGCAATCGATCCCTTTCCGATTATAAGTGCTGCTCTTTTTCTTCTTGAACTCTGAATCATGGTGTCAATTCTCGGTTAGCGCTTGTTTCAAGGCTGCCGGTGCGGCAAGCTTGCTAAAATTGTATAAATGTTCGTGTAAAGGCTGATAGCTCAAAGCAATTAATATTAGTGGATCGTTGGGGTTATTAATTAGCGCTGATCGATAAGCTGGCGTCTACTGCGAGTAATATAATGAATATGTTATTCGTTGTTTAAGTGGTTTGAAATGATAGAAGCGTTGCATGCTGCACTGCAAGAGGGGCTGAGATATCATGATCGAAAAACTATCTTTGGCTCAGGGGGTGAAATCCCGTAAGAGTCTTCGACAGGTTTTGGTGCTGTTCTCTATCTCATTCCCAGCTCTCATAAGTGGCAGCATTTTGATCCGTGATAATTTTAAGCGGGTCTTGGCTGAAGAAACCCGACGATTATATCAGGTGCTGGCCTTGCGTATGGTGATTTGGATATGGATATTCCTCAGCTTGGCGATGACGAATTTGGTTCATTGGGGAATCACTTAGAACGTATGCGTACTGTTCATATTGATTCTATTCATGGCTTAAACCAGTCCATTTGTGGTTTGGAGGAGCGGGTGAAAGAAGTAAAAGGCATGTGCGAAGGAGCGTGATCACGTTTTTGTGTGTGATAAGGGTTAAGTGTAGGCAGAGATACGCTTCCTTAAGCTATCCGCCTGCTAAACTAAGAGAAGGGCACGAGTATGGGGATCCAACCTAAACGGTTTTTGAGAGCGGTATGATCGAAGAGTTACCTTCAACAGTTCTCAGTAATACGGCGATCAAGAAGGGCAATATGCGTCGAGTTAAGGCTCATCGAAGCCTCCAGCAGGTGCTGCTGATTGTGGTGCTGTTTTCGATTGCGTTTCCCGCACTGATCAGTGGCGGAATTTTAATTAGTGAAAATTTCAAGCGTACGATTACCTATGATAGCCAAGTAAAGGCTGGCAGTTATATCGACCTGTTACAGGCTGGTATGCGTCTGCCGCTGTGGAATATCTCTTCTGGCTTGGGGCAGCCTCTGATTGACGTTATTTCTGTCGATCAGTCGGTGCTATCCATCGTGGTTATGACCACCAGCGACACCGAGTTTTTGAAGTACGGAGACGATACGGCCGGTGAGGAGGATGAGCGCATTACCATGAGCCGGGAAATCACTTATGAAGGGGATTTACTTGGTGAAGTGACCTTGGTGTACAGCCTAAAAGAGGCAATGAAACGCGCGCAGGACACGTCGAAATTATTGTTAACCATTCTTACCGTACAGCTGGGCTTTTCTGTTGCTCTAATGGGCTATTTCTTAAGGAAGCGGGTCACGGGCCCTCTGCTTCAGCTCGAAAGCTCAGCGGCGGGCATTGCCGAAGGCGATTTGGAAACCCAAATCCCCAAATTAGGAGCTGATGAATTTGGCGCATTATCCAATCAGCTGGAGCGAATGCGGGGGGCTCTTAGTCGATCGATTCACGATTTGGAAGAACGTGTACGTGAGAGAACGGCTGAATTGTTAGATGTGAATCAGGAATTGAAAGGTACCTTGGATAAACTGCGTCACGCCCAGGGTGAGCTAGTGCAACAAGAAAAACTTGCGGCCTTGGGTTCCTTGGTTGCTGGTATTTCCCATGAGTTGAATACACCTATTGGGAATGGATTAACTGTAGCAACGTCGATGGCGGTAGGAACGCAAAACGTCCTTGAAGCGATGTCGGGCGGTAGTATGACTCGCTCTATGTTGGAGCAGTATTTAGCGGATACCCAAGAAGGCGTTAGCTTGGTGTGCATTAGCTTGGAAAAAGCGTCAGAACTGGTATCGAGCTTTAAGCAGGTGGCGGTGGATCGAACGAGTGCACAGCGTCGACGTTTTCAGATGTCGAGTCTCTTAAATGAAACGCGTGTAACGATGCTAACGTTGATGAAACACATGCCTTACCAGTTGGAGATTATTGATCCTGAGGATGTGACCTTAGACAGTTATCCGGGTCCGCTCGGCCAGGTGATTACCAACCTGGTGAATAATGCACTTTTACATGGGTTTGACGGTTTAGATGATGGGCATATCACGATTTCTACTGAGCCCTATCATGATGGTGTGCAGATTGACGTGAAAGACGATGGGCGTGGTATCGACCCTAAATGCATCTCTCATATATTTGATCCGTTTTTTACCACGAAGCTAGGAGAAGGCGGCAATGGTTTGGGCTTGCATATTGTGCACAATATTGTGACAGCAGCCTTGGGCGGTAGTATTGATGTTAGTTCGCAATTGGGCAAAGGGACGCGATTTATGGTTAAGATCCCTTTGGTTGCCCCAACTGATGCTATTGATAGCGCTTTAGTGCCGCCAGATGATGATGTAGATAATGTAGGTGATGTTTAGACTTTATTTTAAAGTTTGGTAAACAATTGAGTTTCACAGAATTGGGAATGCAGTTACATGAGCGATGATGATGACGATGGGTTGATGGAGTTTGCCGACGAAAGTGTCGATGACTCTGGAGAGGAATCCATAACGTGGCGCGTGTTGATAATAGACGATGAAAAAGATGTTCATTCGGCGACGACATTCGCAATGCGTAATACGGAAGTTGTCGGACGCCCCTTAGAGTTTTTACATGCAACAAGTGCGCGTGAGGCGAAAAAAATCCTGGAGACGCATACCGATATTGCGGTGGTGCTCTTGGATGTCGTGATGGAAACGCCCAATGCTGGCCTTGATCTGGTACCGCTCATTCGAGATGAGTTAAAGATCAAAGATACGCGAATAATTTTGCGTACTGGCCAGCCTAATCAGGCGCCTGAAATTGAAGTGATTCGCGATTATGATATTAATGATTACAAGCTTAAATCGGAGCTGACGCAAACGCGTTTATTTGCATCGCTAACGACGGCAATTCGGTCGTATAAACAGATTCAAATGATCGAAGCCGGTAAAAAAAGCCTTGCGTTAATTGTTAAGTCTAGCGCTGATTTATTAACGGAAAAAGGTCTGCATGACTTTTCTCGTGGTGTGATTATGCACCTTTCGGGATTGTTGAGTATTTCTCCTGAGGGCTTAATTTGCGTGCGTCGTCGAGATAAAGACGATGGTAATGCGATTATTATTGCGGCGGCTGGTCATTTCGAACCGCTTATCGATCGTCCCTTAAGTGAACTGAAGGAAATAGAGACGCAAAAATGTTTAATGGCCTGCTTGGATTCACAGGAAAATGTATACAATAAACACGGCATAGTGCTTTATCTCGGTAGTGAAGAACGGGGGGATATGGCTTGCTTTATTTGCAGTGCCGCCGAAATTAAAGAGATAGATGAAGGTTTGCTCGAACTATTTTGCAGTAATATCACGATTTGCGCGGACAATTTGGGTTTGGTTACACAGCTTAATGAATTTGCTTATCACGATGTCATTACTGACCTGCCGAACCGAAATGCACTGGTCTCACGAATAAGCGATGCAATTGCAGAAAATAGCGAGCTTGAATATTTATTGTGCATGATCGATATCGATAACTTTGCTGAAATTAACGCATCGTTAGGTCAAGATTATGGTGATGCGTTGTTATTAGCTGTCGCCACAAGAATGCAGGAAGAATTTCCTGAACCCAATTTTGTTGCGCGTGTTTATGGTGATACCTTTGCCGTATTTGGCCCGGCTCAACTGATTGATCAGGAGCGATTAATTAAGCCATTTTCTAATCCGTTTGAAATTGATGGCGAAGAGCAGTTTATTTCTGTAACCGCTGGCATGGTACCTATTTCTGAGATTAGCGGTAGTGGGGAAGAGGCTGTTAAAGATGCAGTTATTGTATTGAAAACAGCAAAAAATCACAGCCATGGAGAAGTGCTTTTATTTCGTCATCACATGGTGAAAGATGCTCAGCAGCGTTTAGGTATGTTGCAGCATTTACGTGCGGCATTTAAATTGGATCAGCTTTTTTTAGTTTTTCAGCCAAAATTTCGTCTCAGCGATATGGCGGTTACCGGTTTTGAATCTCTTGTCCGCTGGAGGAATCAAGAGGGTGAATTGATTTCGCCCGAAACGTTTATTCCGCTTGCTGAGCAGTCTGGTTTGATTGTTCAAATGGGCGGTTGGATTTTAAAAGAATCCTTGCTCAGTTTGAAAGAGTTTCATGATAAAGGTTGGGTTGATTGTCACATCTCCGTAAATCTATCTGTAGCTCAATTGCAACATTCAGAAATTCTACATTTATTACATTCGACGGTAAAAGAAACAGGCGTTGATCCAAAGTTTGTAGATTTAGAAATCACCGAGTCGCTTGCGATTTCTGATTTAGAATCGACTTTAGAATTGTTGAATAAAATCAAGAGTATGGGTTTCTCCTTGTCGTTGGACGATTTTGGAACGGGTTATTCATCGCTAAATCATTTGCATAAATTACCCATTGATTATCTCAAGCTTGATCGTTCTTTAGTTGAAGCATCGAACACTCAAAGCGGCGGTGAAATTGTTGAGATGATCGTTCAGTTGGCGGGTAAGTTGGGCATGGAGGTGATTGCTGAAGGCGTTGAAACTCAGGCGCAAATTACTTTTCTTAAAATGCTAAATTGCGGCCATGCTCAGGGTTTTTACTACGCTAAACCGATGGAGAAAAAGGTGTTGATGGAGTGGATGGAAAATAGCGAGTATAAAAATATTTAAAATCTGAGATACGGGGTACGGGGTACGGATTAGGAGAAAAAAGAATAAAACGATTTTAGTTTTCTTTGCCCTTTCTCAATGTCTAATGGTGTAAATCGTACTTGTTGACCCGGCCTCATCTGGCTCAAGATAAAACAGTCTAGATGCGTAACACAGCCTAGGCTAGGGTAGCCTCCAATCGTTTGTCTGTCTTTTAGTAGGATGATCGGTTGGCCGTTCGGCGGGATCTGAATGGTACCGAAGGGGGTTCCGGTTGAAAGGATATTGGCATTTTTCCCTTGGAGTAATTTCCTCCCTTCTAGGCAGTAGGCCATTCTGTTTGAATTCTGGCCAATGGTGTATTCTGTTTCAAAAAAAGCTTCTATCTGGGACGCTTCGAACCAATTGCTATCAGTATGTACAAAAACGTTGAGATATTTGAGCCCATCGTAGTCGGGAATAAATTGTGCTGGCGTGAGTTTGGTGGGAGCGTTATTACTCCGAGTTTGTATTGCATAATCTAGCGTTTGTCCACGCGAAAAACACTTGCCGTCAAATGGCCCACTATTCTCTCTGGGTACCATGGCTGCGCTATTAAAGTGTGAGTCAAAATGAAAGCCATTTTTGACTGCAATGTAACTTCGTAGGCCATGCTTTGGGGTTTTTACCTGTAAGCGATCCCCTGGGTTTACGTGAACACTTTGCCATCCATTGATCGGCGCGTTGTTGAAGAGAATGTATTGAGCTGCGCCGGTAATGGCGATTGTCGTTTCTTCGGTAAACTCACATTCAAAAGGTCCAAATGAAATTTCTAGAGAGGGGCAATGCATGTTGTTGCCCAGTAATTTATTGGCCCATAAAAAGCTATGCTCATCGATTGCGCCGCTTTGGCAGAAGCCGAGATGCTGAGTGCCTTTTCTTCCTAAGTCTTGCAGCAGTGTATGTGGCCCAGATTGTAAAACCTTAAGTTGGCCTGTGTCTTGTTCGGATATCTTCATGAAAGATTGCCGCCAAGTTCCAAAAAGTCTTCTCGGAAAACGGGAGTAAATCGCACTCTGTTGCCAACCTGTAATAGGCTTGCCGAATCACTGGGATGCTGAAGATCGATTAATTCTACGGCGGTTCTGCCTATAATATTCCAACCGCCAGGCGACTCTTTCGGATAAATTCCGGTTTGCTTTCCTGCTATTCCCACAGAACCTTTTGGTACTTTAGGGCGGGGTTGGGAAAGGCGTGGCGTTGCAATTTTGTCATCGACAAAGCCCATGTAAGCAAATCCAGGGGCAAAACCCATGGCGTAGACCGTGAAGACCTGCTCGCTGTGAATACGAATAATCTCTTCGTGTGCGAGTTGATGTTTGTGTGCAATGACTTCTAGGTCGGGGCCTGTTTCTTGGCTGTAATAAACAGGTATTTCAACGAGCTTGTTGGCGTTGGCGATTTGTGTCGAGGTCACTTTTTGTTTTGCCCAGCACTCACTAATCTCTTTTGTGAACGTTGGTGTGTCGATATTTAAAAAGTTGTAATAGATGAGCAGCGATGTATAGGAGGCGGTGCAGTCTACGATAACGTTGGGGTATCGTTTTATTAGGGCCGAACGAAAGCTTGCTATTGCTTGGCAAAGTTCAGGGCTGGGGTTTTGAGTGGGGGCACCGGAGTCTTCGCAGAACTCAACTTTAAGTGTGTTTTCGTTTAAAGGATGAATCGATATCTTATTGGCTGTGTGCATCGCTGTTTTTATCCAGTGCGCGCTTAATGGCAATAGTTGATGCTACAGCATTCGGACTGTCACTGTGGATGCAGAGGGTTTCGGCTGTAAGTTGAAGCCAGATCCTATTTTCAGAGTACAGGCCGTTTCGCATTTGAATGTTGAGGGCCTGTGTAATGCTTTTCTCTATATCACTGTGGATGGCGTGTTTGAACTTGCGTGATACTAACGAGCCTGTGTCTGTGTAAGCACGATCGGCAAACGCTTCGTTAATGATGGACACCTTAGGTGTGTCTGTAGCTGCAGGGGAAGAGCTTGCGGGACGAGGGCTAGCATGTGACTTGCCCACTATTGCTACGGGAGCTTGCAGGACCAATGGTAACGAAAATTGTTGGGCAAGTTGATATAGGACGCCCTGTATTTTCGTATTATGCCAAGCATCATTGTACAGCGCGCCGTGTGGCTTAATGTAATTGAGTTTAGCGGATGTTCGCTCGGCAATCTTCTGCAGTTGGGCGACTTGATGGCAGAGGCTGTCAAAGAGGGTGGAGGTGTCAAGGCTTTCGAGATCGGGGCTTTTTCGACCGAAATTCGTGCGGTCTGTGTAGCTAGGGTGTGCGCCGATTTTAACTTGATGGGATAGTGCTAGCTCTACGGCCTTGGCCATAGAGGTTTGATCTCCTGTATGGCCGCCACAGGCAATGCTGGCCATATCAATATGCGGCATGAGTGCAGCGTCGATCTCGTCGAGGCCTTCACCCAAGTCGCAATTGAGTTTCATTGCGCTATTTTTTTGCGACTTTTCAGCAGTCTAGATTAGACCGACTATGACCAATGTCCAGCCGATAAGGGTCAGTACCATTGCGTCTTTGGACTTTTCCCAAGCAAAAAAGGAGTAGGTGTAAGAAAGTACAGGCAAGAAAAGGGTGGTGAGTCCCCATGTGTAATCTTCACCAAAAGAGGTGATGAGTAGCTGAATCCAACCAGCAAAAATTAAAATTGCGCCAAAGGTTACCAATACAGCGGTAATTGGATCCATTATAAAGCCCTCGTTTAAATCGCTATCGTGACAATGCCCCAACGAGTTTGCGTGAGGCTATGAAAATTGAGGCGCGCATTCTATCAGGTTGGCCCAGATTTTACATGTCTAATAGGAATGTGACGGGCCCATCGTTCAGTAAGCTGACCTTCATGTCGGCACCAAAACGGCCGTCCTTTACCTGATCATGTTGTTCGCACAAAGTTTGTACAAGGTCAGTATAGATGCACTCGGCTTCGGCGGGGGGAGCGGCAGAGGAAAAGCTTGGTCGAAGTCCCTTTTTTGTATTGGCTGCTAGGGTGAATTGGGAAATGCTAAGAATGCCGCCGTTAATGTCGCTGACACTCAAGTTCATTTTCCCGTCTTCGTCAGGAAAGATACGATAGGCCAGTATTTTGGTAGCCATTCGTTTTAATGTGTCGGGGGTATCGTGCTTTTCGATGCCGACAAGAATGAGGATGCCGCGATCGATCTCGCCAAGAATATCACCATCAACACTGACTGAGGCGTGGGCGACGCGCTGAATAAGTACTTTCATGAGAACCAATAGTTAGAAAAATAAGGCATAGAGTGCTAAATTGAGGGTGTAAAGTTAAGTTAAACTCCATTTCAATCACCAGCACATTCAAATTAAAGTATGCCACGCATTCAGGTCGAAGCGGTAATCGCTGTTAACCGTGATCAATTGTATAAGCTTGCCGAGGATTTCTCGCGCCGCTTTGAGTGGGATCGCTTCGCTTCACGAATTCGATATGAGCACGGCACGGTTACATCAACGATCGGTTTTGCTGGTGGGGCACATTTATTGAACCCTTTTCGAATGTTGGTTGAGCATGTGAGCTTGGTTGCACCGTCGATGATTGCCATTAATATGTTGCAGGGACCTGCGTTTTTCTCAAAGGTGAAAAATCTCTGGCGCTTCGAGTCGGTTGATTCGGAATCAACTCGCTTGGTTTTGGAGTGCGATTTTACTTCGAGCTGGCCGCTGTTGAGTCGAGTTATTGATCCTATATTGGCGCGTGTTCTTCGGCGAGATGCGGGTCGCTTGTTGAAAGACTTTAAACATGCGGCTGAAAATACAGATGTACTCTCTAGGCTTCGCCTTTTTATTAGTTAGAGCTCTATTTATGGATGGGCACTAGTTAGCCTACTATTGCGTGGCTCATTTTTTAAAGCGCATTGGTGTTCTCTTTTTTTATCTTCTTTCCTTGCCCCTTATCATTAACCTGAGCTGTTTTATTGCATTGTGATGTTAAATCCAGATTGTGTGCGGTCGGATGATGTCTTCGTAATATGCTGGATTCCTGTCGAGGTCAAAGCGCGTTCTGCTGAATACTTCGGCGTATCGGATTTTTCCAAGATTGCCCTATTTTTAACTGGAATGGCGGTGTGAGTGATCTGTTTGGCGAAATTAGACGGTGCCGTGACGAAAGTGTAGGGAGTAAAATGCCGCGAGAAAAACCGAATGTTTTATCGTCGCGGCAAATAGGAGGCCTTGTTTATAGGCGGGCGCTAATTAATGAGGCCCGGTAGCGGCATTTGGGCTAGACCAAAATGAGGCCCACACTTCATCGTTATGAGAGTAGTAAACGGCTTCATCGTGTAAAACGCTGCGATCAAGGCTGGAGTAGCTGCGCCATGTATTTGCTTCGCTTCTCTCTTCGGCAATAATTTTCCCGACAAAGTTTAAGCCGACAGTGCTAGAGTCTAGGCCATTGATTTCGAATAGGTGAAGCGAGTCTTCTTCCCATACCCATGGTTCTGAATTCAAGCTAATGGGGACGGCGAAACGTACTTGGTCGCTATTTGGCGACAAAAATGTAATGGATCGTATATCGTAAAGAACGCTCGTCGATGTGCCTCTTTCGCCAAATGTTTCACTCGATATCAATTCCGGCGTTGATATGTCTCGTATATCAAACAAGCTGACTTTGGTTCCGCTTGTTTGCCCTTCATCGTCAGCATCTTGTCCTATTCCGAGTAAGTAGTTTTCGCCAATGGGGTGTAAATACGATGAAAACCCAGGGACTTCAAGTTCACCAGCAATGACCGGTTCATTGGCGACGGACAAGTCCAGCACATAGAGAGGGTCGGTACGCTGAAAGGTAACGATATAGCCTCGGTCTCCGACAAAGCGAACTGCGTAAATATCTTCTCCTGGTTTTCCTATGGGAGCTGTCTGTGTGTCGTTAGGCAGCTCTGCAACGAGGGTCATAGCATCGCTGGTTGCATCATCTTGGAGAATGCTCAGGCGGTGGACTGGGTTGAACCAATTGCCTTCTGTGGTGACGATACGAAAGCTGCTTTCATGTTCGTCCATTCTAAATGAAGGGTTCTGCCAGCCTAGCCAGCCGGGAACAATTCCGGTGGAACGGTAATCGATCGAGCGGCCTAAATTAAATTTATGTACCACTGTGTAGCTTTCGTAATTCTCCCATGTCCGATACGCGGAACCACCAATGTAGAGCGAGTTTTGGTTGGCGTAAATGCCACCGACCTGTGTGTTTAAACAGTTTGCGGATAATACTTCTTGCTGCTCTAAGTCAATTGCAACAACTGTGACGAGAGTGGGGTAGCCTCGTAGCTCATTTGAATTGGCTGGGATTAAGCAGTCTGAAGCTTGTAATAACGGTTGGCTTTCACCTCCATTTATTCGCATTGCAGGCAGCACATCTTCAAGTGTTAAGGATGAAATGCGTGCTTCATTGTCTTCAAGTGCGCTTTCCTCACTTGCTGAAAAATAGTAACGAATGTCGTCGAAGTGAGGTGTAAATTTGGTAACTAAGTAAAGTATGTTTCCGATTTTACGGCTACTCTGAATATCGCCGTCGATAGAGATGTTAAAGCTTTCTGTCGGTGAGCTGGGGTCGCTAACATCGTATGAGGTAATGTGGATCTCATTGTTAACGATTGAACTTATATAGCTGTCTTCAAAAATGGCTTCAGGGCCAAAATTTACCGCGACGTAGTTCCAGTCTGATCGTGTTGTAACAAGCTCGTTGGTGCCGTTTTCATCGCCTACGAGATAAAGCTCGTTGACTCTCCCCCACGTTTCGTTGCTTGTTTCTATTGTGCCGACTTCAGTGATTTCGGCATTAGTCGGATTCGTTTCCAATATTCCCCCCTGTGTCAGGCTAGTT
>JAWSUZ010000079.1:0-70931 GCA_033852165.1 Agarilytica sp.
AACTAGCCTGACACAGGGGGGAGTGTTGCAGACAAATTCCACGAACAGCCCCGAGTTCGATTTAACAGCAAATTAAAATACAACATTAACCGGAATACAAATATTAGCCTGTCCGTACTTAATCTTTTTACAAACGATGGACCTGCGGTCGGTTGGGAGTCTAGAGAGGGAACCGGTCATAGGGGAGGATTAGGGGATGACGCTCGGCGTATATATCTGGACTTGGAATTACGACTACAATAGAACGCAAGATCAAAAACCCGCCCCCCCCAAACATACCATTAGAAATTTAGATAAAGGATATTCATTTTTTCAATTAGCTGTTATTTCCCAAACAACGAAAAACCAGAAGTTTTTCTTGATTTCCGAGTGATAGATTTTTCACTATTTTATGAGTGGTTGTCTTCTTAATTCCCGGGGCGGGTTCTCGGTTATTATTGGAGAACCTGGCGTAGGGACCAACAGTAGGCGCTTTAGGGAAAAGTGTTCTCCGAGACCATATCGAGGAATTCAATAAAGAACGAGATATTACTGTTGTTTCTTACTCAAGAACCCTGCATACCTATGTTAATATTTTAAAACAATTGGCCGAATCGTTTAGGCTTGACGTACCCACTAAAGACTTAGAGAAAGAATTAATCCAAAGCGCATTCAATCATATCCGCGAGCGTAAAACGCTGTACATTGTGATTGATGAGGCCCATTTATTGGATATGCAGGTACTGAGAAAATTACGTTTATTGTTTGAACGATTTTTTCACATGGATGTGATGTATTCAGGTTTTGCAGGAGCAAAAACCTGTCCCAAAAAAACACAACTTAATTTTGTTTGGATAGCGCGATTTGCTACACTACCTCACGTTAAATGTGAATCAGGACATTAAAAGTCGCATCACCTATTCCAACACCATCAAGCCGTTAAACAATGACGATATGGAGCGTTATATCGTCAAGGAACTTGAAGCGGTAAAAATGGGTGTCAATGCTTTTGATGCTGCAGCAATCGACGTTATCATACGATCGGCACAAGGGAATTTAAGGCTCTGTCGGAATTTGTGTTATGGCAGTTTGATCAAAGCCTGCCGAGAAGCCAAAAGAATCGTGACCATTACCCATGTGAATAATGTTCTCGTTCAGCCGCATTGGCGCTCTCATGAAGAGCTGATCAAACAGCAGGTGGCGTAGGTGTATGGTGAAGAGGTTATCGCATCTGAAAACACACAGGACTGCCGACGATGCTTATTCTGTATTGTCGCTATTGGACGAATTACGAGACGCACTGCGGGAAACCTACGGTGCCGATATTGCCGAACAACAGCAACAGGCGCATCAAAAAGACATTCTTGAAATCAGAAAAATTGACACTAATGATGTAATTGGTTTTTAAAGGCAGAAAATAAAACTTCTTCAAAGGGGCTAACGCCCCTTTTTTATTGCAAAGAATTAGCCAAAAGTATCGTATCGCTACGACATAGATTGGCTGAAGTTATGATTTTAATTTGGCTAGCCAAAAATATTCGATAACGAGAGCGTGGTAAAACCATCGTAAATCACTCAATTCGTATGACAATCAATTTGGCTCATCGTACGACCTCAAAGTGGCGCTCTACAGCTAAGCCAAAAAGCCTTCAAGCCCAGGCCGATACTCATTAACACTCCCGATTTCTGATTAGGCACGCTTGTAGGATAATTAACGAGCGATAGCGTGATTACTGAAACAATATATGTAATACCATCCAAGCCAAACAATAACGCCAAGGCATTACTACCAGCAATATTGTTACCAACTTTGGTTTCCGAAACATTTACGAGTATAACTCCCGCAATAAGTGGTCCAATAATGAGCGTCACCTGCCCCAACACCATAAAAAAGCTATTGGCTTTTTCTAATCGATCTCGGCCTACAATATGGCACTTCGAGCAGGCAATGAAAAGGCCCCACTAATCCCAAGTAATAAAGAAGTCACGCACAGTATCGATATCGAAAGCCATTGATTGAAAATCAAAAATGCCATTAACAATAGAACCAAGCCATTAACACATTTAGAATAAAGCATCACAGCCTTAGGAGAGGATCGATCCACGATCGCCCCTCCCAGTAAAATAAACGCTGCCCGTGGCAACCCAGTCAATAACAGCACCATCCCCAAGACCCACGCTTCTTTCGTGAGGATTAGTACTAGCCACGGAAGAGCAACCATCGTTAATTGATCACCAATGGAAGATAATGCACCGCCAAAACCAACCACCTAAAATTACGATCTTTTCTCAGCGGGACTTCCATAGATAATGGAATGTTCTGTGTACCCTCTGCCATTTCTGTCATATCTACGCCTTTAAATTAAGCCATTTTATTAATTCTGAAGTGTTAACTCCTGCTATTTTTTGTTTTAAGGCTCATCACTCTCCAGTAAATTTAAGGCACTAAAGTGCGACTGCATCAATTTTAGTATTTCTTTTGCGCTCTCCCGCTCTAACATCCCAAAGTGGTCATAGCTCACATTCTGATAGGATATCTCTCGCGTAAACAAGCTAGACCACTGTAAAGCACTTTCAGAATAGCCTTGCATCTGATCCCACGCTCTAAAGTAAAGAACATCCACGTCAGTCAAAAGAGTATCAGGACAATAAATAATGGACGCCTGAATACGTGCAATGGTTTGTATTCGTTCTTTTAATTCACGCTCAATCAAAGAGAGCCCGGCTTTATATACGGATTGCCCCCCCATCAATCCGTCTACCAGCGTATCGATCTCCTCTAGATTTTCTCCTTGTGCGTAGGCTAATCGGTGACTGTTGGTTTCTTGTGTCGGTGGAGGACTATCTAACAGCACAATAGAAACGCCCCGGCCTAGGGATTTCAACTGACGAGCCATTTCAAACACAATCCAACCGCCAAATGAATGCCCAACTAAACGGTAAGGCCCTTCAGATTGCACTGATTGGATCGCCTCAATATTCACTCGCGAGATTTCTTCAACAGAACGCAAAGGAGCAAGCTCATCATCCAAACCGACCGCCTGCAGGCCATATACACTACCCATGAGCGATAACTCATTACTTAAATCAAAAAGGTTTAATAAACTTCCACCTATACCAGGAACAATAAATATTGGAAGTCGAGTAGGAAATTCGGCAGAGAGCTCAGTAGATGAACACTTTTTCATTAAGCGTAAACATGTTCCCTGAGTCTCCTCGAATATAGCATTCACAACATTAGAAAATTCTGACACCGTAGGTGAATGAAATAATGCCGTAACAGGGAAATTATGGCCATAAAACTGATTAATTCGTTCAATCAAACGTAAGGCCAACAGGGAATGGCCGCCTATATGAAAGAAATCATCGCTCACTCCAACTCGGTCCAGAGCTAAAACATCCCGCCAAAAATCACACAATCTAAATTCAGTTTCCGTTTGAGGAGCTGTATACCCTTCTCCTGATAGTATTACAGTATCAGGTATCTGTAATGCGAGACGATCAATTTTTTTGTTGGGTGTCATAGGCATGTTCGCCATTTCGACAAATAAAGAGGGCACCATATAATTAGGTAACTTTTTTCCAACGAATTTGTTAAGGTCAGAAGCTGCCAGTTTAGTACAACCCTCTTTTGGAGTATAAAAGCAAACCAAACTCTCAATGCCGTCAATACCAGATCGAACAACCACTACCGCAGAAGAAATACCCGGGTGGCTAATCACGACATTCTCAATACCCGACAATTCAACTCGAAAACCACGCACACTCACTTGCGAATCTTCTCTTCCCACAAACTCGATTTCGCCATTCGCTAAGTAGCGTCCAAAATCACCGGTTTTATATACGCGGCTTTCTGAATTCGATGAAACAGCATGTTGAATAAACTGCTTACGGGTATCTTCTGGGTTATCCACATAACCCTTAGCTAAGCCAACACCAGCAGTATATATTTCAGCAACCACGCCCACAGGTACTGGCTGTAATTGCTCATCCAGCAAATACATTTGTGTATTGGGAAGCGCCCTACCAATCGTTAACTTCTGTCCAACTTCCTTGTATTCATATAATGTCGACCCAATCGAGACTTCAGAATTGCCATAAAGATTTAAAAACCGACGTCCTGTAGACACCCAACGTTCGACCACACGCTCATTACAAGGCTCGGCTGAAGATATAACCGTTTTTAGGCTATCCGGCATCGCCTTTAATGGCAGAACAGATAATAATGAGACCGGCCATGTGACAAGGCTAATCTGAGCGTCATTCAATAATTGATAAAGCGCTTCACCGGAATGAGACTCTTCATCTGTCACTTGATATAAGGTCGAACCGGCCGCCCAAGCCATAAAACTTCCCCAGATGGAAATGGAAAAGCTAAAAGAGGCAAATTGTAAAATACGTGCATCTTTGTTCAGCAAACCCCATTGATCATGCGCAACAGGCATATTACGTAAACTTTTATGCGCAACCAAAATACCCTTCGGTTTACCCGTTGTACCGGACGTAAAAAGAATATATGCCGAATGATCAGCACCAATAATGGGTACTGGGTTTTCCTTGCTCTCTTCTTTCCAACTCTCTTCTTCCCATAGAGCTGCATCACTATCAAAACAAAATGTTTTGGCAGGATTGTCTGGTAACAAGTCGATTAAACCTTTCTCGGTCAAGATAAATTTCGGCTTAGCGACATCCAAAATATGCCCCAGTCGTACTTTAGGATAAGCAGGATCTATTGGCACATAAGTACCACCGGATTTTAGAATAGCCAACATGCTTATCCCCATCCGCATCGACCGACCAACACAAACGCCAACACGAACCTCGGGTCCTACCCCTAAACGTCTCAGGAAATGCGCAATTTGGTTAGCCTTATCATTTAATTTTTGATAGCTGTACGCGTCATTACCACAAACATAAGCAATTTTTTGGGGGAACTTAATCGCGTTCTTTTCAAATAATGTATGAATGCATTCGTTTTGAGGATAGGCGACAGCAGTATCATTCCAGTGCTCTAACTGTTGAGTTTCTTCGTTTGACAACAACGCCAAAGTAGAAATTGGCTTACTCGGTTCTTTCAGTGCTTCTGTCAGTATTTTAATATAGTGCTGTATAAAACGTTCGATAGTCGTTGACTTAAATAAGTCTGTTACATAAGAAAATCGCCCCTTTATTCCGTCAGGAGTTTCGACCAACGAAATATTTAAATCCAGTTCTACCGTCTCGCGAGATAAAAATGGAAAAGGCTCGATCGTAACATCCTGGAAGTTAAGTCCTTCGCCTTGCGCTTGGTTATTCAGTCGAAACATCACTTGAAAAATAGGAGGAACACCCAAACTTCTCTCCGGCTGTACGGATTCGACTACGCCATCGAACGGTATATCACTGTGCGAAAAAGCATCCAATGCGGTATCCCTCACCGCACGAACTAAGGTGGTAAAATTATGATCGCGGGATACATTACAACGAAGCACTACCGTGTTAGCAAAGCATCCGATAAGTTCTTCCAAGGCCTGTTGGGGGCGGTTAGCGATAGCAGTCCCAATGGGTATATCCGTGGTCCGAGCATAACGCGATAACAATACCGCCATCCCCCCCAATAAAACATGGAACAGTGTGACTCCCTGGCTCTGGGCATATAACGACAACTCGTTGCTGAGCGGCTTAGGTATTTCGATCGGACAACTGTCTCCCCGATAGCTTTGTACCGACGGCCGAATATAATCAGTGGGTAAATTTAACAGTGGCGCTAATCCACTTAACTGTTCTTTCCAATAGGAACACTGAAAGTCATAACGTTCACCTCTGATATGTTCCTGTTGCCAAACCGCATAATCACCATACTGTATTGATAAGGGCTGCAATGGGTCTTCTATCCCCAAGCAAAATGCATTATAAAACTGTGATATTTCCTTTATAAGAATATCCATAGACCAACCATCTATGGCGGAATGATGGGACACAATACTGAGTGCATAATTTTGCTCTCCCACACAAAAGAGCCTCGCCTTAAAAGCCACCTCTTGTTCCAGTACAAACGCTTTACGCTCATACTCCTGAACTAGCGATTGAACTTCAGACTCATCTGTATCAACCTGTGATAACCTCCACGAAGAAACCTGATCAATTGCTTGATAGGTACCATTTTGATAAGCCCCCTTGCCATCTCTGACCAAGCGCGTTCTCAAATTTTCATGTCGAGCCACAACCGCATTAAAAGCAGACTCTAACGCGGCAATATCAACTTTTCCCTTTAGACATAATGTTGCGGCTACATTATACATCGCTCCGCCTTCCTCTAACTGGTATAAAAACCAATAGGACTGCTGCACCAAAGACAAGGGTATTTTATGGCTAGCGGAACGAGGACTAATCGCTGGTAAAGGTTTCAATCCTTTGTGTTGAGTATGATCAACATATTCAGCTAGGGCTTCCAAGGTAGAATATTCAAAAACAGCACGGACAGGAATCACAACCTCTAGTCGAGCTTCAAGCTGTGCCACCAGTCGCACAGCCAATAACGAATGTCCTCCAAAATGAAAAAAATTATTCGTTATACCAACCTGGTCAAGTCCCAAAAGATCCTGCCAAATCACGCACATAATTTTTTCAGTGTTACTGTGGGGCTCAACATAGACCTTTTGGTATTGATTTAAATCAGGCGGAGGTAAGGATAATCGGTCTATCTTCCCGTTTGGGGTTAGCGGTAATTCGGGTAAGAATACAAACGCCGATGGCTGCATATATTCAGGTAATGTTTCGCTCAGGTGACCGCGCAGGTAAGCGATAAACTCAGAGTTATCTAAAGTATTCGATTCTGAGCTTACTTCGAAATCAATAGCCGATACGACATAAGCCACCAAACGCTGATCACCTGACGCGTCTTCCCGAGCGACAACCACGGTTTCACTGACGTCATCGTGACGGTTTAATATATTTTCAATTTCACCCAGCTCTATTCTGAACCCTCGAATTTTGACTTGATCATCGATGCGACCCAAGTATTCCAAATTTCCATCCGGTAACCAGCGAACTAAATCACCGGTTTTGTAAAGACGAGTATTCCCCACCCCAAAGCCGTTATCATTAAAAGGGCAAGCAATAAACTTTTCTTCCGTTAACTCAGGACGATTGAGATAACCGCGAGCTAAACCCGCTCCAGAAACATGCAGCTCTCCCTCTACACCTAACGGTGTCAAATTTTCACCAGCGTCAAGAACGTACGCCTGAGTATTGTGGATAGGTTTTCCTATAGAAGATTTTCCACCCGCTACTCGTCGGCAATAGGTTGAATACGTTGTATCTTCCGATGGACCATACAGATCATAGACATCGGTAACATGTTTATGCGCATATAGTGCTTCAACTACTTCCTGTTTCAACAGCTCCCCGGCCAAGTTGATCGTGCTAACCGTTTCGGGAATTGCATTATGTGCCAACAAGGTTTTGATTACTGAAGGTACCGTATTGATTAGGGTAATCGTTCTTTCACCCGAGTCACTTAATAAATCTAGAGCATTTTTTACAAGGCAAATACTCCCGCCAACAGCCAAAGGTAGAAACAGTTCAAATACAGATAAATCAAAATTTAATGATGTCGATGCTAACACTCCGCGCAATTCAGCAGGCCGAAATTGACTCTTACCCCAAGAAATAAAGGCTACCGTGTTCCGGTGTTCGATCATGACGCCTTTTGGCTTTCCAGTTGATCCGGAGGTATAAATAACATATGCGAGATGCTTGGGTGTTAACCCGATGTTATGACAAGGTATATTCGACGCAGGAAGACCTAATAGGATTTTTTGTATACCGATATCATCCAGACACAATGCTTGTTCTGATGATATCGGCGTGTCATTCAGAATATCGTTCGTGGTAATGACCGTAGCGACCTCGGCATCGTTCAACATAAACGCTAGGCGTTCTTCTGGATAATCCGGGTCTAAAGGAACGTAAGCCCCACCCGCCTTTAGAATAGCGAGTACCGCAATAACCATGTTTAATGAGCGATCGAGACAAACGCCAACCAACGTATCCGGTTGACTATGTTTTTCTTGGACGAGGTAATATGCCAGTTGGTTCGCTTGATCGTTCAGTTCGCGATATGTCAGTTGTTGATCTTCGAACGCAAGCGCAATAGCACTCGGGTTTTTATCGGTTTGTTGCTCAAATAATTCATGGATACAAAGGTGGTCTGGATACGCCACCTGGGTATCATTCCATTCCACTAGAAATTGATGTATTTCTGCCGCATTAACCATTGGCAAGGCATACACATTTTCCTTCGGACTCGAAATAATATTTTCACATAGCAGAACAAAATGGTCAGCAACAGATGCTATCGTACTTGCCTTAAACAGATCAGTATTATATTCCCACTCTAAAACTAATCCGTCTTGGGTTTCTTGTACATTCAGCGTTAAATCAAATTTTGACTGGGTACCAGCTTGATTCACTGGACTAAGGGTCAAGCCAGGCAATGACAACTCACTTTTTTCATTATTGTGCAATACCAACATAATTTGAAAGAGCGGGCTATGGGCTAAACTTCTCTCAGGCTGTAGAACCTCGACTATTTGTTCAAATGGCATCTGTTGATGGGCATAAGCATCCAGCGTCATCGCTTTACTTTGATTTAATAGGTCAATAAACGAAGGGCTACCAGACACATCGCTGCGCAGCACCAAAGTATTCGCAAAAAAGCCAATTAACTGGCTCACCTCATCTTGTTCACGATTAGCGATGGGGCTACCCATCACTATATCCGTTTCGCCGCTGTAACGGGCGAGCAATACTGAAAATGCCGCATGCAGGCCCATAAACAAAGTTGCACCTTCTTGCTCACATAACGTCGCTAATTTTTTTAGCGTAAGATGATCTAGTTTCCGGTATAAATTATCCCCGGTGACGCTTTGTAACGCTGGACGAGCATAATCTAAAGGAAAACTATGAAGAAGCGGTAAGCCGGCCAACTGCTCTCGCCAATAATTCACTTTTTTATCGAGAATATCGCCTTGTAACCAGTTTCTCTGCCAATGTGAATAATCCGCATATTGAACCGGTAAAGGCGTTAAAGGATTACCTCGGCCTTGCACATAAGATTTGTACAAGATACTCAATTCGCGAATAAAAATACCCGCCGACCACGCATCAGAGGCGATGTGATGCATCGTGAGCAGTAACATATGTTCGTCTTCACTCAGTACGAGCAATCGCCCACGCAGCATTAAATCCCGACTCAGATCAAACGCTTGACTCGCTTCATTTTCGACTAAAACAGGAATTTTTTTATCTTTTTCAACAGCATTCAATGCCGACAGATCTATGACCGACAATTCAAACTCACGAGCGTCATTCACAATTTGTAGCGGTTCACCATCACGACTGAAAATTACAGAACGCAGACTTTCATGACGCATGATGATAGTTGTCAACGCATCGGTTAGTGCAACAATATTCAAGTCTCCTGACAAACGCAGAACTGCAGGAATATTATACTGTGAGCTACCTTGCTCTAATTGGTCAACGAGCCAAAGACGTTGTTGTGTGAATGACAGGAGATCGCCATCGGGATTTCGTGTTACAACCGGAATGACTTCTAATACTTCACCGTCCTGATGAGACAGGTATTCTATTAGATCATCTTTATTGCTTTTTATAAGATCAACAGCACAATCGGTCATAGCAGACTTAGGCGCCCGTGTCTTTAACTTCCCATTCTCAACAAAAACAAACACGCCTAGTTCCATCAGCGTATTAATCACTTCTCGCGTTAGCTTACTCACCAGACCACCTCTTCCTCGTTCTCTGTATTTTCCTTCAGTATTTCGGCGGTTTGATGCGTTAGTTGATTCTCGATAATTTCTGACATCGTCATAATATTTTCACACGAGAAGATATCTTTTATGCTGACTTTTACCTTTAATACTTTTTGTATTCGTGTAATTAATTTTGTTGCCAGTAACGAATCCCCTCCCAGATGAAAAAAGTTATCCGTCAAACTAACCTGTTCAATACCCAATAAATCTTGCCATATTTCACACAAGGATTTTTCTACCACAGTCTGTGGTGCAAGGTATTCGCTTTCGGTGCGAGAAATGTTCGGCTCTGGCAAGGATTTACGATCCACTTTTCCATTTACGGTTAAGGGAATATTGGGTATCGCAATCACCTGCTTTGGAATCATATAATGAGGCAGTAGATCCTGAAGATAGCTTGCAAGAACTTGATGCAGCTCGACTTTAGGCACAAGACTTTCGTCCACGCTGGCAAGTTGATCAGCACTAACAGCCCCGCCAACTAGCGTATGAAAAACCTGTGCCGACTCATCAAGAGAAAACACCTGCCTAACACTACGAACATCACAAGCCCCAATCGCGCACAAACCGATATTCGACTGTATTCCATGATTGGACAACACTTGCCCCAAGTAACCTGATTCCCGGAAACCCTCATTTTCCTGATTAGGATCACCAGTAAAAAATAAGCTAAAAGCCGCCTCAGCCTCTATCCCGCGTTTACTGCCCAATAACGCAATATTGCTGGACACCGATTCAGCACCGACCGATAGCAAGGCATTTTTAATCGCATCAAATTTATAAAAACCAGAAGCCAGGGTTCCCTCACCATTTTCCTGTGATAAAGTTTTGCGTAAGTGAACATAGATTTTCACCTTTAGAGGCTCACGCACGGCACATAGGTGAACCCTTGACAAGATTAATCCCAAAGCATCCAAAGACGGCGCTGCAGTTAAATATTGACGGTAACTTTTACGCGCAACGGCGTTGATCTTCACCGCTGCTGCTGTATCAGATGTAAAATGACACGCTTCAGGCGTAATCTGAACAATGCGAGACGAAGTAGAAACAGGATTCGGCGCGGACCTGTCCCGTAGTATATGTTCGGTACGATGCCCCCCCGAGTACACTGCAAGCAAGCCATGTTGATCCGTCATCTCCGGAAAGCCCCATGCACAAAAATTCGTTATGGGCTCCTCGAAAACTATGAGGCCACTGCTCACATTATCGCGCAATAGCTGCGACATATAACCCGCTTCTACCCCACAAAGAGAATAAGAGGCATCGCCGTACACCGGTTTTATTGCGGCGAAATCAGCCACTAAAAATACTCGAAAGACTTCTGCCTTTATGCAGTCGCCGTTCATCTCAGTAAACGAAGCGCAGGTTTCTAAAGCCACTAGGTCATGATCTAAGGGGTGGTAATAATAATAACCGGATGGCAACCATTCACCGTTCGGTAGTCGCACTTTATTGACAGCGATCTCCACATACACCTGCACCGGGTATAGTGTTCCTCCTGAAGGATAAAAAGCTTTCGGAAATATCTGGTCGCCAAATTTTCGCCGATGATAACCACGCAGTAATTCACCTAACGCCATCAATGAAATAGGCTCAGAGGTAAATTCTTCATAACTATCGTGGCAGCTCTGTAATGGTAGATCCGCCTCTAAGTCCCCGCCTAAATGTGTGCTCGTATAAAGGCCTTTTTCCCGCACGCCTTTTTGGGCCAACTTGAACGTAACCTTATCGACACCGGCTAGTAATTTAGTCGATTTTTGAAGACTGGTATCATCCTTGGTACTTAGAGATACGGTATCTGGAGATACCGTGTTGCCAACCACATAGGCCACCAGGTTATTCGTAATAGCCGAGGAATGCTTCGACCTTGTTTCGTATGTCGTAACAACGGCTTCGCTGATATCTGGGTGCGATAGTAAGCGTGCTTCTATTTCACCCAGTTCAACGCGATAGCCTTGTATTTTTACTTGGTCGTCAATACGCCCCATAAATTCGATATTACCATCGGCTAATAAGCGGCCTCTGTCACCTGTTTTATACAAACGTTTTCCGGTTTCAGGGTGAATGACAAAACTGGCCATCGTTTTTTCATCGTCTCGCCAATAGCCGAGAGCCAGCCCTACACCACCAATATACAAATCCCCGGTAACTCCCAGCGGGGATAAAGAAAGGTTTTGCTGACAAACATAAAATTGCTGATTAGCTAGAGCCTTGCCATAGGGAATACTTGTCCAATTTCCGTCAATGCAATTAATTGGATAATAAATTGACCAAATCGAGGCTTCTGTTGCTCCCCCTAAACTGATAACAGATGCAGTCGGTACAATTGTACGAATTCGTGCCGGTAAATCTGTTGGGATCCAATCCCCACTCATCAACACCAAACGTAAATCCAAAGATGCCATATCCGACCGATTATCTTCAAGATACTCCACTAGCATCTGCAGTAACGCCGGTACCGTATTCCATAAGGTAATTCTTTCA
This sequence comes from Agarilytica sp., assembly GCA_033852165.1. Classification (GTDB taxonomy): domain Bacteria; phylum Pseudomonadota; class Gammaproteobacteria; order Pseudomonadales; family Cellvibrionaceae; genus Agarilytica. Next base: position 12,279 of record JAWSUZ010000079.1, read on the forward strand.
ATATTCGATTGTGAACTCAGGTAATGCAGCCATGCTTGGGGGTCCCGATACTCTTCCGCTTTCGGCAATACTAAAGTACCTCCCGCACCCAACACACCGAAAATGTCATAGACCGACAAATCAAAACTCAAATTCGAAAGACCAAACACACTATCGTTCGACTCCACTTTATAGCGTTGATTAATATCTTGAACCGTATTCAGTGCGCCTTGATGATCAATCATGACGCCTTTGGGCTGACCGGTAGAACCGGATGTAAAAATAACGTAAGCCAAATCTTCAGGTTTAGCGCGCGTATCCAATCGTGACGTGGCAATCCAGTCTGGTTTTTTTATCCGCTCAGCATATTCAGAATTAACACATCCATCGTTAATGAATACCGTTAAATAGCGATTTGAAATACGACTTTTGTAGCGCCCAGTAGTCACAACTTGACTTACCTCACCCGCTTCCAATAACAAGTCAATACGGGCTTGCGGTAAGCTCGCATCTACCGGCAAATACGCTGCGCCAGCCTCTAAAATCCCAAGTACAGCGACCACTTGCTGCCAGCCTTTTTCCATGACAACCGCAATTAATTGATTCGCGCATGCACCATTTTCCTGCAATTGATACGACAATATCTGACTGCGTTTTCCTAGCTCGTCATACGTTAATGCTTTATCTCTCGACCGAACCGCAACCTTTTTCCCATGAAGCTGAATCTGGCGTTTAAGCGGGTCATGTAACAGGCCGACTCCTAGCGCCATCTCTGTATCGTTAACCGAATCAATTAATTGCCTTTGCTCTACAGGCAATTCGACCAATTGCTTACTCTGCCAACATTCCTCTTGCTCAAACAAGTTCAAGAATAAGGTTTGTAAACTCGAAAACATCGCGTCTAACATCCCACAGGGAAATAACCCTTCGACACTGTCCCAAACCACGTTAAGAGATCCATCGTCCTCACTTAACTTCACATCTAGCCAGACTTGTGACGTCTGAGAAATACTGTAGCCTTCTTCTTCATCATTATTATTAGCATCCGTGTTATTACCACGCTCACCGCTGTTTTCTGGCTCTAGCCCTAGAGTACTGGTCACCACGACCGGATAACTCACCGACTGACCACTGTCTTTACGAAGGGCCGATAAGACTTCAAGTCCATCAAAATATCGACATTCTAAATCCGCCCACAGTTGTTTTTGAATAGCCTTTAGGCGATCACAAAAACGAATACTTGTATCCCTATAATCCATCTCAAGCAGTGTTAACGAAGTAAAATCGCCCAGAATATTATTCACCTGCGAATGTAACGGAATACGATTAAATAAGGTCAGATTTAAAGCAAAATGCGGCGTTTCACACCACTGATATAATACTTCTGAAAAGCAGCCCAAAAATAAACTGGTCGGGGTCACCTGAAAACGCCGAGCCATCTTAAGCAATGGCTGCCACTTCGATCGATCCAACACATAGCTACGGCGTTCAAACCTGGGCTGATCAATTGACGACGGATCTACCGCTAAAGGTAATGCAGGACGCGCAGGAAAATCCACGATACGATCTAACCAGTAATCTTTCGATTGATGATATACCGGAAGCTTCATTAGGTTTTTTTCGGCTAAAACATAATCGCGAAACGTTAACGATAAATCGGGGAGAACATGTTTGGGATTATCATATAACGCAGAAACCTCCTGAGACAAGATCATCAAACTCGAAGCATCCAGCACTAATGCATCCATACTAAAATGAAGAATCGATTGTTTATTCGTTAACTGGCTTATTCGAATATCAAACAATGGCCATTGTTCACCAGAAAACACATGATGAGACATTGAATCACGTACTTCGAGCTGTTTTGCCTTAGCATCCTCATTCGAATCGTTGCGACAATCAGCGACCGCAATTACATAGTTTGGAACCGTTTTCAACACCTTTTGTTGACCATCAGATGTCACGACCATTCTCAACATATCATGACGCTGAATAAGCTGGTTAAATGCTGCCTGAAATCGCTCACAGTCCAGGTCGAAAAAGGGGTTCTCCGAATATAAATGAGCACCAACATTGCCCAACTCAAAATCACCTTTTCGTCCCATCCAATAGGCTTGCTGGATTTTCGTCAGCGGGAAGGCCTGATATCTATTTTCAGGGTCGGGAGTTAGCGTTTCAAACTCAATAGTTTTAAGCGAATCACGTTCAAGAAAGCTCACTAATTCCTCGACCGTTAGCGCATCCATAAGTTGGCGCAAGGTGATGTCTTTATCCAGCTTTATTTTCACCGCATTCACTAAACGGACTGCCAGTAATGAATGCCCCCCCAAATGAAAGAAGTTATCGTTTAAGCCAACTCTAGACACTCCTAAAACTTCCTGAAATATTTCACACAAGGTTTTCGCTACTTGCGTAACTGGCGCTCTGTATACCTCGGTTAGTTGATTGTCATCCGGCATGGGTAAAGACTTTCGATCAACTTTTCCATTTTGAGTTAGAGGTAAGGCATCCAACAGCATGATAAAAGAAGGAATCATGTATTCAGGCAACAGACTATGCAGGTATTGACGAAAGTCACCAGCATCACTTTTATCTGCATCTAAGTGATGATCCTTCACAATATAAGCGATTAAACGCTTATCACCCGCCCCCTGATCCCGAGCAACAACCACCACATCCTTAACGACTTGATGATCCAAAAGGGCCTTTTCAATTTCACCGACTTCAATCCTAAAACCACGAATCTTAACTTGATTATCAATACGCCCAAGATACGCCAAATCACCATTTGCTAACCAACGCACTAAATCACCGGTTTTGTAAAGACGGTCACTGATACCATCGAAGGGATTTGGAATAAATTTTTCAGCTGTCATCTCTGGGCGATTGAGATAGCCTTGGGCAAGTCCGACACCGCTAAGGTGCAACTCACCCGCTACACCAATAGGTTGAGGCTCACCACGACTATCTAGAACATAGGCACGAGTGTTTTGTATTGCCCGGCCGATATTGACCGTTTCATTGCAAGCGATTTTTTTTACACTGGAGCATATTGTATTTTCTGTTGGCCCGTAAGCATTAAAAAATTCGAAACTTTCACTCCATTTATCGGACAGGGTTTGCGGGCACGTGTCACCACCAACAATGACACACTGGAGGTTCTGAATATGACCAGGATCAAGCAAACTTAAACTGGAGGGAACCATCATTAAATGGCTTATTTTTTCCCGATTAATCAGGGTTTCCAAGTAATGGCTATCGGCTATGAGTTCTTTTGCAACAACCACACTTGCGCCGTGTGACAGGCTCATCCAAATTACCCAGCTTGCCGCATCAAAACTTACGGATGTGTTTTGTAAAAATCGCGTGTTTTGACCGATGGAAAACCTTTTTGCATTATCGTCCATCAAATTTATCAAGCCTTGATGTGCAATCATAACGCCCTTTGGATTTCCAGAAGAACCTGATGTGTAAATCACATAAGCAAGTCCCTTAGTCGTTAGCTTTAACGTACTCGGAAGTAAATTTTTAACTGATTGAGACAATAGCCGTCGTTTTACTATATCGTTGTCCACGCATAAAGCTTGAGCAGAAGATATAGGGGTTTTCGATACAACATCTGAAGTTGTGATAACTGTTGCAAGTCCTGCATCCTTTAACATGTAGATTAAACGTTCCTCAGGGTATTCTGAATCTAGAGGAACATAGGCACAACCCGATTTTAAAATTCCCAACATCGCGACAACCATATCGAACGAGCGATTTAGACAGATTCCCACTAAGCTTCCCGATTGAACGTGTTTTTCGTTTATCAAATAATGCGCCAATTGATTGGCCCGTTGATTCAGATCGCCGTAGTTCAATATCTGATTTTCAAATATCAAGGCAGGCGCATCGCTATTTTTTTCCACTTCTTGTTCAAACAGCTCATGAATACAATGATCAGCTGAGAAATCAACCTGAGCATCATTCCCGCGCGCTAATAATTTCTCACGCTCCGACGCATTTAATAAAGGTAAGTCATAAACATTTTTTTCTGGATCAGTGAGGAAGCCATCTAATAACAGAGCCAAATGGTCAGCCATTCGTTGCATTGTTTCCGAACAAAACAAATCGGTATTATATTCCCACTCTAGCGACAAACCATTTCCTGTTTCTACTGCACTCAGCGTTAAATCAAACTTTGCTTGAACGCCTATTTTTTCTACCGGAGCCAAAGTTAAACCTGGAAGTTTCAGTGCTTTTTTATCATTATTCTGTAATACCAGCATAATTTGAAACAATGGGCTATGGCTCAAACTTCTTTCAGGTTGCAAGGCCTCCACCAGTTGTTCAAAAGGCATCTGCTGATGAGAATAGGCATCTAATGCAGTTTGTTTACTTTGTTGTAATAATTCGATAAAAGAAGGGGATCCCGAAATATCGTTACGCAATACTAAAGTGTTCACAAAAAAACCAATCAATCCCTCCACTTCTTTTTGTTCACGATTTGCAATGGGGCTTCCCACAACGATATCGGGTTCACCACTGTAACGAGCAAGCAATACAGAAAATACTGCATTCAATCCCATAAACAAGGTTGCCCCTTGTGCACCACACAAGGCCATCAAACCATCGACTCGAGATTGATCAAGGTGAGAGTGAAACGCTGCCCCCGAAAATGTTTGTCGTTGGGGCCGTTTATAATCCAACGGGAGGCTATGAACAACAGGTAAGTTCAATAATTTCTGCTGCCAATAATCAATATATTTATCCAATACCTCTCCTTGTAACCACTGACGCTGCCAATGCGCATAGTCGGCATATTGAATCGGTAACGGCGATAACGGATTCTCCCTCCCGTCAACATACGCTTGATACAATTGACTTAATTCATGAATCAAAACTCCCGTTGACCAGCCATCCGAAGCGATATGATGCATTGTCGCCACCAATACGTAGTCATTTTCCGACAATGTCAATAGCTTTGCCCGCAGCATTAAATCAGCAGTTAAATCAAAACTTTTTGAAAACTCACAATCAATACCGTTTTGCACTGCTTTTTCTTGATCAGGCCGATCTAAACCGGACATATCAACCATTCCAAGATCAAACATCTGTGCCGGGTTAATTTTCTGCACTGGCTCATCACCAGCATCGACAAAAATCGTACGTAAACTTTCATGGCGACGAATAATCGTAGAAAAAGTCTTCTGCAAAGCAGAAACATGAAGATTACCCGTTAACCGTAAAGCAAATACATTATTGTAGAGTGAGCTGCTCTCTTCCATACGATCGAACAACCAAAGGCGAAGTTGAGAGAACGATAGTACGCCCCCCTCCTCACATCGAGAAACAGGCAGTATCGTTACGTTTTTATCAGCAGCTTGATCAGAACTTTCCTCACTCATTAAATATTCAATCAATTCATGCTTATTACTTTTTATAAGCGTGATAACCTCTTTCGTTATGCACTCAGGCTTACCTCGCGTTTTAAGGGTTCCTTTATCGAGATAAACAAATACACCGCTATCAAGAAGCTTTTTAATGACACTCATTATTTTTATATTCACCAGCTTAACTCCGCCTCACCTTCCGTTTCTTTACTTAACAACTCTTTTTGCTTAAGCAAGAGATATCGATCAATTAATTCAGACATCATGCGAATATTTTCACACGAAAAAACCTCTCGGATCGTTAATTTAATGCCCAGGACATCATTAACTTTCACCAACAGCTTGGTTGCCAACAAAGAGTTCCCCCCTAAATGGAAAAAGTTATCCGATAGCCCAATACGTTCCACATCTAACATATCTCGATAGATGTCGCACAAAATACGCTGCGTTTCCGTTTCGGAAGCCTCGTATTCAGCTTGATCAATACGGTCTACCGTTGAAGCAGACAAAGCCAATCGATCCACTTTACGATTGGGCGTTAACGGCATTTCATCCAACGAGACAAATATAGCTGGAATCATATAGTTCGGAAGTCGGTCGGCCACTAATGTTCTTAGCGATTGAGCAGTAAGATCACCCCGGCTGGCAGAACAGTTTTTTATCACATAAAAACACACCAACTGATCAATACCCTGATGATCTTTATTCGTCACAACAACGACCTCGTCAATAGCATCATGAGACCTTAATACACCTTCCACCTCGGCCAACTCAATTCGAAAGCCGCGTATATTGACCTGAAAGTCATCGCGGCCTATAAATTCGATTTCACCATTGGACAGATAGCGCCCCAAATCTCCAGTCTTATATAAACGTTCTTCAGCCGTATTTGAGAATGGATTTTGAATGAATTTTTCACGTGTTTCTTCCGGCTGATTGACATAGCCTTTCGCCAATCCGATACCTCCCGTATAAATTTCCGCAACAACACCTACCGGAACCGGTTGTAATTGTTTATCCAGTAAATACATTGTCGTATTGGGAAATGCTCTACCGATCGATAATCGCTGCCCTGACTGTTGATATTCATATAGCGTTGAACCAATTGACACTTCAGTATTACCATACATATTTAGAAAACGTCGACCGCCTTCAGCCCAGCGTAATACCACTTCATCATTACACGGCTCAGCAGACGAAATAATTATCTGTAAACTTTTGGCAATATGATCGATTGGTAAAGCGCATAATACCGATACAGGCCAGGTCGCCGTGGTAATCTGCTCACGCTCAATGAGTTGATACAAAGCGTCACCCGGTAATGATTCTTCCTCTGTTACCTGGTATAAAGTGGCCCCAGCAACCCAGGCCATAAAACTATTCCATATAGAGATCGAGAAGCTCAGCGACGCAAACTGTAAGATACGCGACTTTTCACTCAGTAAATTCCAGTGACTATGAGCAAGCGGCATGTTTCGCAAACTTTTATGAGCAACCAAAATTCCCTTTGGTTTTCCGGTCGAACCCGAAGTAAATAATATATATGCAGAATGTTCTGCCCCCGTTAAATGCGTTGGGTTGTCAGTAGAAGCCTCGGCCCATCGTTCATCACCCTGATCCACGCATACAAACTGTGCGGATGATTCGGGCAATCTCTCTACCAGTAATTGCTCGGTCAATATCACCGTAGGTTTCGCCACCGCTAACATATGCCCCAAATGTTCCTTTGGGTAGGCAGGGTCCAACGGTACATAGGTTCCGCCAGATTTTAAAACCGCGAGTAGACTCAGTCCCATCCATGCTGAACGCCCTACGCAAACACCCACCCTAACTTCAGGGCCAACACCTTGATCGCGTAACCAATGTGCCATTTGATTCGCTTTCGCATTTAATGACGCATAGCTATACCGTTCTTCACCGCAAATATAGGCCGATTTTTCAGGTAATCTCGCAGCTGATGCTTCAAAGAGTGTATGAATACATTCATCTTCTGGATACGCCATTGTTGTATCGTTCCAACACGACAACTGTCGCTGCTCATGCTCAGACAAAAACCCCAACAACCCAACAGCTTGCGTGGGAGTTTTCATGGCCTCGGTTAACAGCTGAACATAATGCCGAATAAAGCGTTGAATCGTTTCTTTACAAAATAGATCCGTCGCATAAGCAAACTCACCACGAATACCTTCCGCCGTTTCCATTAACGAAACATTGAGGTCCAGCTCTACCGTTGATTGCGATGAAAAAGGGAAAGGCTCTATCTCAAGCCCCGTTAGCTCAACCCCCTCTCCTCTGGCTTGATTGTGCAGGCGGAACATCACTTGAAAGATTGGCGGGACACCCAAACTTCGTTCAGGATTAACGGCATCAACTACGCTATCAAACGGTACATCCGCATGAGAAAACGCATCTAAGGCTGTGTCTTTCACCTGTTGCACAATCGTATTAAAGTCTTCATCTCTCGATACCTCACAACGCAGCACTACGGTATTTACAAAACATCCCACCAACTCTTCCAAAACGGGTTGTGGCCGATTAGCAATTGCGGTGCCTAGCGGAATATCGGTAGTGCGTGTATAGCGTGATAATAAAATTGCCATACCGCTTAATACAACATGGAAAAGCGTAACCCCTTGAGATGATGCGTATGACGATAAGGCTTTACTGAGTAAAGCCGGTATAACAATTTCACAGCTATCACCGCAATAGCTCTGCATTGGCGGTCGCGTATAATCCGTCGGCAAATCTATCAATGGCGCCAATCCATTTAACTTTTCTTTCCAATACGCACACTGAGTCTGGTAAATTTCGCCCATGAAGGTTTGCTGCTGCCAAACAGCATAATCACCATATTGAATCGGTAACGGCGGCAATTCACTGTCAACACCGAAACAAAAAGTATCGTAAAGTTGCGCTAACTCTCGCAACAATATATCCATCGACCAACCATCCATAACGGTATGGTGAGACACAATACTCAACACATTTTCATTATTCCCGAGGCAAAATAACTTAACACGAAATGCCGGCTCTTGATCCAGAATAAACACTCTTGTCGCTTCCTGACGTACCAGATCCGTCACATCCCTTGCATGAGTATTGACGAGGGGTAATACCCAGGGACTGATCGCATCGACCACTTGGTAAGGATCCGATTCAATCAAGACCAAACGCGTTCTTAAATTTTCATGACGGGAAATGAGTGTTTGAAAACTTTTTTCAAGGGCATCGATATTCACGACACCCTTTAATCGAAGCGTTAAAGCCGAGTTATAAGTAGCGCTTCCGTCCTCTAACTGATATAGAAACCAGTAAGATTTTTGAACAAAAGACAGGGGGATTAGCTGATCTTTCTTTCTCGGGAATATAGTAGAAGCCATATTGCCTTGAAGGTTCAGATCAATAAATAGAGCCAGTTTTTCTACCGTAGTATGTTCAAACACCTCTCTTACAGGAACTCGGACCTCGAGTTCAAATTCTACCTTCGCTATCATGCGTACGGCCGACAATGAATGACCCCCTAAGCGGAAGAAATTATCGTTGATGCTAACCCGCTCGACACCCAACACATATTGCCAGATCTCACACAAGGATTTTTCTGTGTCCGTAATCGGCGCAGAATAATCCAATTGCCCCTGGCACATATCCGGTGCGGGCAAGACCTTCCGATCCACTTTGCCATTAGGGCTTAGCGGTAAGTCATCGAGAAAAACAAATGCAGACGGCAGCATATATTCCGGCAGTGTTTGACCCAGGTGCTGACAGTAACGATCGATGAGCCATTTGACCGATTTATCAGCCTCAGAACATTGCTCCTCCGCCACAACGTAAGCGACCAAACGTTTATCACCGACATTATCTTCACGGGCCACCACCACGGTTTCGCTCACCGAAGGGTGGGTTAGTAGTGTATTTTCTATTTCCCCTAATTCAATTCTAAAACCACGAATTTTGACTTGATCGTCAATACGCCCCAGATATTCTAAATCACCATTAGGTAACCAACGTACCCTATCACCGGTTTTATAAAGACGGTTGCTGATGCCATCAAAGGGATTGGGAATAAACTTTTCAGCCGTCATTTCTGGGCGATTGAGATAACCTTGAGCAAGGCCAACACCACCAAGGTGTAATTCACCCACTACGCCAATGGGTAGTGGCTCACCAAGATTATCCAGAACATAGGCGCGAGAATTTTGTACTATTCGGCCAATATTAACCGTTTCATTACATACAATATTTTTAACACTGGAACATATTGTATTTTCTGTTGGACCATAAGCATTAAAAAACGAAAATTTTTCGTTCCATTTGTTGGACAGGCTTTGTGGGCACTTGTCACCACCAACAATGACACACTGAAGATTCGGAACATGATCAGGTTCAAGAAAACTTAAACTGGAGGGTACCATCATTACGTGGCTTATTTTTTTCTGATTAATCAGTGCTTCCAAGTAATGTCTATCGGCCATGATTTCTTTTTCAACAACCACACTTGCTCCGTGAGATAGGCTCATCCAAAACACCCAGCTCGCCGCATCAAAACTTATAGAGGTGTTTTGTAAAAATCGTGTTTTTTGACCAATGGAAAATCTTTCCGCATTATCACCCATCAAATTTACCAATCCTTGATGTGAAATCATAACGCCCTTAGGCTGGCCAGAAGAACCTGATGTGTAAATCACATACGCAAGCTTCTTAGCCGTTAGCGTTAATGTGCTCGGAAGCAAGTTTTCAACTGTTTGATACGATAGCTGTTGCTTTACGATACCGTCATCCAAACACAAACTTTGCGCAACAGTGACAGGTGTTTTCGATAAAACACCTAAAGTTGTGATAACCGTTTCAAGCCCAGCATCCTCTAACATGTAGGCTAAACGTTCCTCTGGGTAATCAGAATCTAGCGGCACATACGCACCGCCGGCTTTGAGAATACCCAAGATTGCAATCACCATTTCCAATGAGCGCTCCATACATACGCCCACCAAGGTCTCCGGCTGAACACCTTTTTCGGTGATCAGGTAATGCGCTAATTGATTGGCTTGTCGATTCAACTCGCCATAGGTCAACTGCGTTTCTTCAAATATCAGTGCTATCGATTCAGGATGTTCTTCCGCCTGCCTCTCAAATAATTCATGAATGCACAGGTGCTCAGGATATTCAGCCTGAGTCGCATTCCATGTCACTAATTGCTGGTAACGTTCAGCATCACTTAACAAACCAATCCCATGAACATTGTCGTGCGGACGTGCTAATAAATTATGTAACAAAATAGCGAAGTTATCCGCCATTCGCTCAATCGTACGGGCATTAAATAAATCCGTGTTGTACTCCCAGCTCACCGATAAACCATGGCCGCTCTCTTCTACATTTAACGTTAAGTCAAACTTCGCTTGAACTCCCGTTTCTGCCAAAGGGCTCAGTGTTAGCCCCAATAGCCGCAACTCACTTTGTTGATTGTTTTGCAACACCAACATAATTTGACACAGCGGGCTGTGACTTAAACTCCTTTCAGGCTGTAACACTTCAACCAATTGCTCAAACGGGACTTGTTGATGAGTATAGGCATCCAATGCGGTTTGCTTACTTTTCCCCAATAAATCAGTAAAGGACGGAGCGTCCGAGAGATCACTGCGCAGTACTAAAGTATTCACAAACAAGCCAATCAAACTTTCGACTTCGACTTGTTCGCGGTTAGCTATCGGACTGCCGATAACAATATCGTTCTCACCACTGTAGCGCGCTAACAATACTGAAAAGGCTGCATGTAAACCCATAAACAAAGTTGCACCTTGCGCATCACACAAGGCATTCAAACCCTCAAGGTCCGTTTTTCTGATTTTCTGCGTAAGTCTTGCGCCAGAAAACGTCTGTTTTTTAGGACGGGGATAATCTAACGGTACATTGTGGACAACCGGTAACGCCGCTAACTGCTGTCGCCAATACGCCACTTTTTGATTGAGCGCATCGCCTTGCAACCATTGACGTTGCCAGTGAGCATAGTCAGCATATTGAATCGAAAGCGGTGATAACGGGTTATCTTTTCCTTCTGAGTAGGCTTGGTATAAAGCACTCAATTCGGTCAATAAAATACCCACTGACCAACCATCCGAAGCAATATGGTGTATCGTCACCAATAAAATATGAGCATCTTCAGACAGTTTTAGCAGCTGCGCACGCAGCATTAAATCCTGACGTAAATCAAACGTCTTATTCGCTTCGGCAACGCTCGCACACTGAACGCTATCTTCTTGTCTGTCAGAGTCTAAATGGGATAAATCCGTCACCCTCAATTCAAACTCGGGTGACACGTGAATACGTTGAAAAGGTCCCTTACCTTGATCGATAAACACCGTACGCAAACTTTCATGACGCCTAACCACGGTATTAAATGCTCGTTGTAACGCTGAAACATTTAAACTACCGGACAATCTTAACGATGCAGGCATGTTGTATTGCACACTGCTTTGTTCAAGCTGATCGATAAACCACAAGCGCTGCTGTGCATACGACAATAATAACGGGCCAGTATCCGACATACTTTCGATAGGCGGATAAGCCGCAACAGAATCCAAGCCGTCTATCGTTAACGCCAATGTCTGAACGCTGCTTGAATTAAATAAAGATTTAAGCGGCACATCCACACACAGCTGCCGATTTACCTTCGCGATTACGCGCGTCGCCAATAAGGAGTGCCCTCCTAGGCGAAAGAAGTTATCGGTAATACCAACCCGCTCGACACCCAGCACATCTTGCCAGATCTCACACAGGGATTTTTCGGTGTCCGTGATCGGCGCAAGATAATCCGCTTGCCCCAGACGGATATCCGGAGTGGGTAAGGCTTTCCGGTCCACTTTTCCGTTGGGGCTTAACGGCAGTTCATCGAGAAAAACAAATGCGGACGGCAGCATATATTCCGGCAGTGTTTGCCTCAGGTGCTGACGGTAACAATCGATGAGCTGTTTGACCGATTCATCAACCTCAGAATATTGTACATCCGCCACCACATAGGCGACCAAGCATTTATCACCGGCGCCATCTTCACGGGCTATCACCACGGTTTCGCTTACCGAAGGGTGAGTTAATATGGTATTTTCTATTTCTCCTAATTCAATTCTAAAACCCCGAATTTTGACCTGATCGTCGATACGGCCCACGTATTCCAAATTACCATCGACTAACCAACGCACTAAGTCACCGGTTTTATACAGGCGATCATTCGGGTTATCGCTAAAGGGATTGGAGATAAATTTTTCTGCTGTTAAATCTTGGCGGTTTAAGTAGCCTCGTGCTAAACCGGATCCGCCAACATGTAATTCACCTTTTACGCCAACGGGCGCGAGTTGATTTTCTGGCGTCAGTACCCATGCCGACAGATCCTTTAATGGGCGACCAATAACACTCTGCTCTTGATTTCCCATCAATTCATTCAGTAATATTCTGTGATATGTCACATGAACGGTTGTTTCCGTAATACCATACATATTAACGAGCTGAGGTGTTTTGTCCCCTCGTCGTAGCATCCAAGGACGAAGTGAAGCCGGTTTTAATTGTTCGCCACCGAAAATAACGTAGCGCAGCGCCAAGCTTTCTTGCCGGTCTTCATCAACAGCCATTAATAGATTAAATGCGCTGGGTGTTTGATTGAGAACCGTGACATTTTCTTTTACCAACAATTGATAAAAATCATCCGATGATCGCGTTATCCAATAGGGAATAACCAGTAAACGGCCACCATGTATTAATGCCCCCCATAACTCCCATACGGAAAAATCGAATGCATAGGAATGGAACAGCGTCCAGATATCCTTTTCATTAAAGTCAAAACAGGATTCAGAAGCCGTAAATAGGCGTGTGACATTTTGATGCGTCGTTAAGACTCCTTTCGGTTTTCCTGTCGAACCCGACGTAAAAATAACATACGCTAAACGGCTCGATCTCTCATCGGTAGAGGAACGATCTAAATCTTTCACCGATTGATGTTTCAATGCCACTTGCACGTCGTCATCATCCAAGCACAATGCTTGATCAGATATAACAGACATATCGGTTAGTATTTCACGGCTTGTGATAACCGTCGCCAATTGCGTATCGTTTAATATATGCCTTAAGCGGGCTTCAGGATAAGTCGGATCCAATGGCACATACGCACCACCGGATTTTAATACGCCAAGAATTGCAACAACCATTTCCCGCGAGCGATTTAAACAGATACCCACCAAGGTATCCGACTGGACGCCTTTTTCAGCGATAAGGTAGTGTGCCAACTGATTGGCTTGTTGATTCAGTTCCCTATAAGTAAGCTGTGTATTCTCAAACACCAATGCAACGGCATCGGGATTATTAATCACTTGCGCCTCAAATTGTTCATGAATACACATATCATGAGAATAATATTTTTCGCTATCCCCCCCCGCTGCTAGTAAATTCTTACGTTCAGATGACGGAAGAATCGATAGATCTAAAATATTTTTCACCGACGAGGCAGATAAAGCCTCAATCAAACTTTCCATTGCTTTTTGTAGATAACCGACCACACGTACCGGATCAATACGTGCATTCACTTGCGCTGTTATTGCAAACCCCTCGCCAAAATCATCAATAGAAACGGTAAAGGGGTAATTAGTGCGTTCATGAGCCCGTAAAACTTCAACGCCCATATCCTTCCCCCAGTCACTACTATTCCGTGCAGAGTGACGATAATTTAGGATTGCTGTAAATAAAGGTATTCCGCTGGGAAATTCACTGCATTGTTGAGCCTTCGCTAAAGACACCTGCTCATACGGCAGTAACGACAACAGCTCGGCCTGCGCCTGCTTCACTACCGATTCAACATTCATATCTTTAAGGTTTAAACGACATGGCAAGGTATTGATAAACATACCGAGCATACAATCGGCACCTGCCGTACCTTGTAAGCGACCCGATAATACCGTGCCAAACACAACATCATCTTGCCCACTACATACACCAACAACCCAGGCAAAAGCACTATGAAATAGAGCTGCAGGGCTAATATTTAAGCGTTGAGATAGCTCCCGAGTCTGACGAGCCAATAAAAGTGGAAATTCTCGACTCGCTTCAATAATATCGCCTCCACTTCCATGTACATTTAATAAATCAAATGGCGCAGTCGGTTCGCTAAACCCTTTAAGTTTTTCTTTAAAAAACACTTCATAATTTAGACGTTCAGCTTGATGTAAGCTATGAGAAACAAATTCACGGTAACCTAATGGCGCATCCAAAGATGCTAGTTCATTCTGCAATATCGTATTAATTTCAGATTGAATAATCTCTAGAGCAACGTGATCCGCAATGATATGGTGTAATTTAAGCAGTATGAAATACTGTTCTGATTGCTGGTGTTCTGAAATTTGTATTCGTAATAAAGGCGCTTTCGTGATATTTAAATATTTTTGCGCCTCCTCCATTTGATTATCAAGTTGAGTCGCAAGATCCATATCAGGATTAATCGTAAAATGATCAATAGGAAGATTCACGCGACGATGCACTACCTGCACAGCCTGAGGTAAATCTTTCCACATAATTGCCGTCCGCAGCGCATCGTGTCGATCCATAACGACCTGCAATGCACCCAGAAAGTCATCCCGTTGTTGACGAGTTTTGGCGACTAACAAAGCGGGTAGAACATACGGGTCTTCACCGATCTCGCTCATTTGATAATGGAACAAAATCCCTTCTTGCAGCGGAGCTAGGGGGTAAATATCTTGGATGTTTTCGACACCACCATCGACAGTAGCAATAATAGTGTCAAGATCCTCCTGCGTTAAATTTATTAACGGCAACATATCCGGCGTTAGGTGATAACAGGGGTCCGGAATTAAATTTGGTGTAGCTCTAAATACAGAATAATTCGATTGGCTTTCCGCATCCAACTTTCCACACGACACTGCATCCAACTCTGAATCCAACATAGAGGCCTGCTCACGAAGCGTCGCAGCACCAAACAAACGACTAACCTCTGCATTCCGCCCTCTTTCTTGTAACTTCGACAAGACTCGCATAAGTAATAACGAATGTCCGCCTAAGCGGAAGAAATTATCAGCCACGCCGACCTGATCAACCTCTAAAACATCTTGCCAAATATCGCATAGGACTTTCTCCGTTTCAGTTTGCGGAGGAACATATTCGTTTTTCGACTGGTTCACCCTAGGAACAGGCAGAGCCTTTCGATCAACCTTTCCGTTCGGCGTTAACGGCAAAATATCCAGAACAACAAAAACCGTCGGCCACATATATTCTGGTAGTTTTTGGCTTATATGGTGACGACATTTTTGAATCAGGTCATCGGCAGTTGCACCAAGGTTCTTTGATAGTCGATTAGAAACCACGTACGCAACCAGGGTTTTACCAGACATACCTTCCTGAGCGACAACAACAGCTTCACTCACTAGTTCAAGAATTAGCAAAGTATTTTCTATCTCACCCAATTCAATTCGAAACCCACGAATTTTTACTTGCCTATCTATACGACCAATAAACTCCAAGTTCCCATCAGGCAACCAACGCACTAAATCTCCTGTTTTGTATAAGCGTTCTGACGCATCAGAGCTAAAAGGATTTTTAATGAATTTCGCTTTCGTCAAATCAGAACGATTAAGATATCCTCGAGAAACGCCTTCACCGCCCAACAACAGCTCACCGCCAACACCTATGGGCTGAAGAGTCATTGCGTCATTAACGACATAAGCCGTCGTATTGTTCAGAGGCTCACCTATAGCCAATGACTCCTGATTATTAATAGTTTCAAGATCTAAATTTTTCCATGTACTAAATGTGGTGTTTTCGGTAGGACCATATACATGCACTAAACGAGAAGGTTTACCCGAATTAGCAATGGCCCTAACCGCACGAATGGAACATTCTTCTCCGCCAAAAAACACATTTTTTAGGCGCGCAAAACAGCTTGGATCCGATTCGGCAACGCTGTTAAATAGTGCTGTCGTCGTAAACAGGGTATCAATGTTACATTTTTCAATTTTCTTATGAAGCTCTGACGTATTTAACAATTCAAATTTAGATACATAAACTAATTTAGCCCCATTCACCAGAGCCCCCCAAATCTCAAATGTTGCCGCATCAAATGAAATATTAGATGCCTGTGCTATCGCACTAGTATTTTCATAATCGATAAAATTGGTATTTGTGACTAAACGTACAACTGCCGCATGCTCAATCATCACACCCTTAGGATTTCCGGTGGAACCCGATGTATAAATCACATAGGCAAGATTTCGAGTGTTCAATCCAAGCTTTTTCGCATCCACATTATCAATAGATTGCGACGACAAGCGCTGCTGTATTACAGGAATATCCACACACAGAGCACGACTGGCCGCTATCGGAGTCCGCTCCAATATGTCATGACGCGTAATTACTGTTTCCAATCCAGCATCTTCCAACATATACGCCAAACGGGCTTCGGGGTAATCCGGATCCAATGGCACATACGCACCACCGGATTTTAAGACCCCGAGGATCGCGATAACCATTTCCAGCGAGCGATTTAAACAAATGCCCACCAAGGTATCCGGCTGAAGGTTGTTCTCTTTAACAAGGTAATGCGCCAACTGATTGGCTTGTCGATTCAACTCGCCATAAGTCAACTGCGCTTCTTCAAATATCAGAGCAATCGCTTCGGGATGTTCTGCTGCCTGAATCTCAAATAATTCGTGTATGCAACGGTCTTTGAGATAGTCAACCCGAGTATCATTCCATGTCACTAATTGCTGGTAACGTTCATCATCACTTAACAAGTCAATCCCATGAACATTGTCGTGAGGCCGCGCTAATAAATTATGTAATAAAATAACGAAGTGATCCGCCATTCGCTCAATCGTGCAAGCATCAAATAAATCCGTGTTGTACTCCCAACTCACCGACAGACCGTGGCCGCCTTCTTGTACATTTAATGTTAAGTCAAACTTCGCTTGAACTCCGGTTTCAACCAAAGGGCTCTGCGATAGCCCCGTTAACAGCAGCTCACTCTGTTGATTGTTTTGCAACACCAACATAATTTGACAAAGCGGGCTGTGACTTAAGGTCCTTTCCGGCTGTAACACTTCAACCAGCTGCTCGAACGGGACTTGTTGATGGGCATAGGCATCCAATGCGGTTTGCTTACTTTGCGCCAATAAATCAACAAACGACGGAGCTTTCGAGAGATCACTGCGTAAGACTAAAGTATTCACAAACAAGCCAATCAAGCTTTCGACTTCGACTTGTTCACGGTTAGCAATCGGACTCCCGATAACAATATCGTTCTCACCACTGTAGCGCGCTAACAACACTGAAAAGGCCGCATGTAAGCCCATAAACAAGGTTGCGCCCTGCGCGTCACACAGAGTCTTCAAACCGTCAACATTCGTTTTGCTGATTAGCTGCGTCACCCTTGCACCAGAAAACGTCTGTTTTTGAGGACGGGGATAATCTAACGGTACATTGTGGACAACCGGTAACGCCGCTAACTGCTGTCGCCAATACGCCACTTTTTGATTAAGAGTGTCGCCTTGCAACCATTGACGTTGCCAGTGTGCATAGTCGGCATATTGAATCGAGAGCGCTGATAAGGGGCTATCTTTTCCTTCTGAATAGGCTTGGTATAAAGTGCTCAATTCAGTCAGTAAAATACCCACCGACCAACCATCCGAAGCAATATGGTGCATCGACACCAGCAGAACATGCGCTTCGTCAGTCAATTTCAGCAGCTGTGCTCGCAGCATTAAATCCCGGCGTAAATCAAATGCCTTATTCGCTTCGGCAACGCTCGCATGTTGAACGCGATCGTCTTGCCTGTCAGAATCTAAATGGGATAAATCCGTCACCCTCAATTCAAACTCGGGTGCAACTTGAATACATTGCAAAGGCCCATTGCCTTGATCGATAAACACCGTACGCAAACTTTCATGACGCTTGACAACGGTATTGAACGCACGCTGTAACGCTGAATCATCTAAACGACCGGACAGTCGCAACGATGCCGACATATTGTATTGCACACTGCTTTGTTCGAGCTGATCGATAAACCATAAGCGCTGTTGTGCATACGATAATAATAACGGGCCAGTACGCGACACACGCTCGATAGGAGGATAAGCCGCAACAGAATCCAACCCACCTATCGTTAACGCCAATGCTTGAACGCTGCTTGAATTAAATAAGGCTCTCAGGGGCACATCTACGCACATTCGATGATTCACTTTCGCGATCACGCGCGTTGCCAATAAAGAGTGTCCCCCTAGGTGAAAAAAGTTGTCGGTGATACCAACCCGCTCGACACCCAGCACATCTTGCCAGATCTCACACAAGAATTTTTCGGTGTCCGTGATCGGCGCAAGATAATCCGCTTGCCCCTGACGGATATCCGGAGTGGGTAAGACTTTCCTGTCCACTTTTCCGTTGGGGCTTAACGGCAGTTCATCGAGAAAAACAAATGCGGACGGCAGCATATATTCCGGCAATGTTTGACTCAGGTGCTGACGGTAACGATCGATGATCTGTTTGACCGATTCATCCACCTCAGAATAATTCACATCCGCCACCACATAAGCGACCAAACGTTTGTCACCAATACTATCTTCACGTGCCACCACCACGGCTTCGCTCACCGAAGGGTGGGTTAACAGCGTATTTTCTATTTCCCCTAATTCAATTCTAAAGCCTCGGATTTTGACTTGGTCGTCAATGCGGCCCACGTATTCCAAATTACCATCGGCTAGCCAACGCACTAAATCGCCGGTTTTATACAAGCGATCATTCGGGTTGTCGCTAAAAGGGTTGCGGATAAATTTTTCTTTTGTTAAATCCGGGCGGTTTAAGTAGCCTCGCGCTAAACCAATGCCACCGACATACAGTTCTGCCACAACGCCGACAGGCATTAAATTCAGCCGCTCATCCAGAACATAGACACAAAGGTTATTGATCGGTGTTCCAATATGTAGAACTGGCTGCGACGGGTCATACAATCCAATACTCGTGCACACGGTTGATTCAGAGGGGCCGTAAGCATTATAAAAACAGCGATTGGTCGACCAATTATCCGCTAGCTCTTGAGGACAACGCTCACCGGCGACAACAATACAAGCAACGTTGCGCCATGCTTCATGATCCAAAAAAGGTAGCAGTGCGGGCGGTAAAGTCGCGTGCGAAACAGAATGTCGCATCACCGTATTATTTAATGCTTCGGGCTCTTGCGAGGGAAGTAATACCAGCTTAGATCCCGAACATAGGGCCATCGCCCATTCAGAAACAGCGGCATCAAAAGTCATCGAAGCAAATTGCAACACGCAACTATCAGGCCTAACATCAAACCGATCGATTTGGGCAGAAACCAAATTACATATGCCTGCATGTTCAAGCATGACTCCTTTCGGATTTCCCGTGGAACCAGAGGTATAAATCACATAGGCAAGATGCTGAGAGCTTAGACCCAACTCACGAGGTGTAATATTGACACTCGATTGTCGTGATATATTTTCCTGAATGAAGGTATCATCCAAGCATAAAGCCTGGAGTTCCGTAATAGGGTTCTGCACTAATAACCGTCGATGAGTAATGACCGTTTCTAACGCCGCGTCCTCCAACATATAGCTTAAACGTGCGGCAGGATAAGTCGGGTCTAGCGGCACATAAGCGCCACCAGCTTTCAAAACCCCCAAAATAGATATCATCACCTCGAAAGAACGTTCCAGACAGATACCCACCAAGGCATCCGGCTGAAGTTGCTTTTCAGTGACAAGGTAATGCGCCAACTGATTGGATTGATTATTCAGTTGTTTATACGTCAGTTGCTTCTCTCCATATACTAACGCAACTACATCTGGGCTTAACCTTACCTGTTTTTCAAATAACTCATGGATGCATTTTTCTTGAGGATAATCCGCAGTGGTATCGTTCCATTTCATTAAACATTCAATATCAGGCATCGAAACCAAAGGGATATCAACAATGGGCCTATCGATATCCCCTAAACTATTTTCAAGAATAGCAATAAAACGTTCTGATAGTTTTTGAACATCATCATGATCGAAGTACGCTAAATTATAAGAGAAATCAAATTGTACGTCTTCGTCTTCGTTAAATTCCCAGATAGAAACCGAAAGCGGAATCTGTCCACACTGATTATCAATCGTAACGGTTCTTGCTGGCTTATCGCCAAATAACGCGTCATGACTCTGCTTTGCATAATTAACACTGATGTCAAATAATTGAGACCTCTCGTTTTCCGCCCCTAAACCCGCAATACGATTTATTTCACTCACAGATAAACGCTGATGACGATAAGATCGCCTTAATAACTGAGCGATACTCGTCAATAATGATCGAAAACTCAGACCCGATGAAAAATCAAATCGAACAGGAATAACACTAACAAACATACCCGCCGTATTACGAAAAGACGCATTACTTCGATTCAAAATTGGTATTCCAAACACCAACTCACTTTGCTGACACGTGCGGGAAAAATATATGTACAACACACCAAGAATTAGGTGCAAGATGGAAACGCCAGATTGCTCAGACAGGGAATTCAAATCATTATAAAGTGAGCGAGGAACATAAAAACTGTGCCCAGCCCCTAAAGTCGTTAGGATTTTTGATTTAAAGTTAGATCGCGGCTGTAATAATACAGCGGGGATAGAGTGATATTCTTTCTCCCAATACCGACAATCCTTTTCATATTGTCGAGAAGAACGATATTCTTTCTCTTTCTCTAGATAAGATACATAAGACAAACCAGATAAATCAGGATCATCACCACGCGTAAGCGCCGAATAAATATTCGCCAAAGAACGAGTTATTAATGCAATAGACCAACCATCCGCGATCAAATGATGATATTGCATTAACCAATAATAACGATTTTCTGAAACCTTAACTAAGTCATAACGGAATAAAGGATTTTCGAAAACGTTATAGGGTTCCATTAATCGAATTTTCATCCAACCCAAAGCTGCCGACTCAGTGTTAGTACCGTTAGATAAATCTTTCAGCGGAACAGAAATCGATAATTCTGGTAAAAAATACTGCCGTGGTAATTCTCCTGCAGCTCTACTTTCATCAAACACCAATCGAAGCGCATCATGCTTTTTTATCAAAATATTGACCGATTGATCAAATCGGTCGGCATCAATGTGCCCATCAATCAAGACGTATCCACCGATATTGTACAAAGGTATATCGTGACGTAAGACTTGATCAAACCAGATTTCACTCTGTGAACTTGTCAAAGAAAAAAAAGATTGTTTCTTCATACCAACTTACATCCTCACAATCAAAACTTGCCAAAGGTTTAACATACGATGAGCAGTACACGCCCACGGTCAAACGCACTCCAGCAGGGGAAGTGAATTTCAAACAAATACAAATTTATTTGTGCGGCCAGAACAATTAAGAACAGTGGTTTTTATTTTTATATAATAATTACAGGATTAGACTTCTACATAATCAAGAAGAAACAGAAGGCGATCAACGCCTACACTAACCGAAACACATTAAACACCCACAAGACTCAACCGGCCGCTCTAACAGGGCGTTCAACCAACATTAACGTAAAACAAAACCATAAAAACCTCGCAGTTATTTAACAGGAGCCTTCCAATGGACGATAAAAATAGAGAAATTCGAATATTAAAAACACATTCACGCCAACACTATACAAACTTAGCGCCACCCCGCTAATCAGCAAAGATATATGAATGCGACACAAAACAAATAATACTGACTAAAGAAAGTAACGAGTTCTGAAAACTCATAAAACGGCATTAGACTAACCACGCACCTAACAGGAAATATGATCAGCAACCACCATATCACATTACATGTTTTTTACCGCGTTACTTTCCTGCTCAATATAAAGGGCATTTCTAAACGCAGACCAGCACGCTAAACGCCGGTTCACAAGCGTAAAATATACGGCGAAAGCCAAACAACTTGATAAACATATTAATCAAATCCATAAGACTCCACAACACTTTCGTTCAGAGGTAAACGCAACTGACGGGTGGTTTAGTGTTTTTCCAGAGGAACACCAGAGGAATTTAGTGGCAAGCAGGAAAGTCACAATTGTAATATTACAGGTATAAAATAGCCATTTACGCCCCCCCCCAACCAATATCAGAAGTAAATGGTCGAAAACCACAGATCAACGATAGCCATAAGAGGAAATAATGTCACTCTATTCGTTTCCAAAATATAAACTCATGGTGTCCAATTTCCTACACATCCATACATTTTAGGCCCCAATCTCAACACAAGAAAAGAGGATCGAGGTGTTATTTCCCAAACTGCCGCCGTACACAAAAAATCGAGCACGACAACAACCTCGAAACAACTACGCTACCTTAGGCAGCGTAGTTTAAAAACTCAACCCCTCTAATCCTTCACCTTCCTCCATTCGGAGCGCCAATATTTATTGGTGTTTTTATAATCCTTAAATGCTTTATGCCTTCTACCAAGCCCTAAGGCAGCACGCTTCGAAATAACCCAATCGGTTGCTTCCAATTCCACGTATGGCCCTACCTGCTCATTTGAAAGAAAATCTAAACCGCCCAGTCGAAATTGCATTGCGTGGGTTAACTCTTCGGCGAGCGTTTGAATAAAACGCGTCCCTTCCATATTCGACGCCAAACCCTCGTCGATTAAGATGGTGCCATCTCGTGCAATCGTTCCCCAAGCCGCCACACCCGAAG
Organism: Agarilytica sp.; assembly: GCA_033852165.1. Classification (GTDB taxonomy): domain Bacteria; phylum Pseudomonadota; class Gammaproteobacteria; order Pseudomonadales; family Cellvibrionaceae; genus Agarilytica. The sequence goes on from JAWSUZ010000079.1 coordinate 35,344, forward strand.
TGAAGCGTTTAATCTCTGAGCCGCTGGCGAAGCGCACTTTAAAATCGGGGTACTTGTCACGATCAAAATCATACAGTTCCAGAATTTTAGTGATCTCAGCCGCTTTCTCGTCTAGGACTCGTTGTTGCTCCACTTTTATTTTATCGGCTTCAGCCGCTTCACTCTCGCCATTAAAGACCTGAGCAAATGCTGCCGTTCCCGCACCATTAACAAATTTACCGCCTGAAACTTTTGAAATCGTGCCGCCGATAATCGCAGCCGTCGCAATTCTAAAGCCGGCTTTTGATGACTCCGTTCCAATCATGTTATTCACATTGGCAAGTTTGGTTAAACCTGCCGAGGCAAAACCGTGGGCAAACTTACCGCCTTGTAATTCAGCCATTACGCCTCCGACCATTCCGTGCGCAAGGGCTTTGGCTGGCAAACTTAAATGGTCAGCACCCCCAATCGCACTGAACACCGAACTGGAGGCATAAGAAATTGCCCCGGCTTTCATCCCGTCGAATAAACTTGCGCCGTTGGAATAGGCCATGACTTCGGCGTAAAGCGCCAGGGCTTCGGGCCCACCGTAATAGCCAATTATCGCCGACACAATGCCGTTAACAATGGCGTTACTGCCCAAAAATTGCATATACGGTTGGATAATGTTTTTGCCAACCCAGGTGTGCTGAATGGTGTAACGAAGGATGGCTGAAAATATAAAATAGCCACTCGGGTCTGTCGCATTCAAGGGGTTATTTCTGACGTAGGAATAACGGTTATACATTTGCGTATCGGCGACCACTTGAATAAACGGGTCCGCTTGTAAAAACCGCCCTAAACGTGGATCGTAAACACGCCCGTTCATATGGATGAGTCCAACCTCGTCCAGCATTTCTTGGCCAGTAAAACCGCGTGTGGTATTTGCGTGATCAAAATTCAGTAATTCAGTGACATTCAAGTCTGACCAATCCGCCGCGTTACGACGCTGCCCCCAAGCATCGAAACTCATTTCTTGAATCACGGTGCCGTTGCCGTCGGTGATAAAGTCCAGCGAACCCAGATGATCTTTATAAAGATAGGTTTTTTCGGTATCGCGGATCTCGCCTTCGGTACTGGTCGTTGTGGTGTAAATAGCCACGCCGTTAATCATGCGCTTCCACTGCACCGTGTCGCTGCCCAGTTCGCTAATACGCTCGACGCTACCCAGATAGCGGGTTTCTTTTATGCTGCCAGTATCGCTATTGGTATCGGTACGCAGGTAACGCGAACGACCGGGGCCATATTTAAAGGCAATACGGTGATTACCTTTTGTAATGAGGCTCGGTTTATCGAAACTGGTGTACGTGAGCGAGCGCCCTGCCAAACTTCCTACGGCGGTATCAGCGGTTAAATTACCGTTGGCATCATAGCTGTAAGTAACGCCATCGCCGGTTGTGCTCACCGCATGCGGACCTGCGCTATTTTGCCCGTAGGTATACGTGCCCACGCCGGTTTTACTGAGGATATTACCGATGCTGTTGTAGGTCATCGTGTTAACACCGGCCAAAGAAAAGGGGCCGATGGGACCACTAATGGGGCCGCTGATGGTGGTGCTGCTGCCGCTATCGCTACTGCCGCCGACAGAGCCGATAGTGGTGCTGATAGTACCGACAAGACCGATGCTTTTGGAAATACCGACGGTATTGAGCGTGCTGCTCAACAGACGATTAAGACCATCGTAAGCAAAAGTTTCAGTAAGGTTCCGGCTGCCGCTGGTGTTATGGCGAGTTTCCAAGTTGCCAACAGAATCCCACTCATACTCAATGGATTGTATTTGTTGGCCAATCAGTAACTGCGCGTACTGCCCCTGTAAACGCCCCGTTTTCGCGTCATAGTCGAAGCGACTGATGCTACCGTTCCCCAATATGGCCGAGGTCACTTGGCCACGCACGTTTTGCTCACTGACACGATAAACTTCGTCATTACTGGCGATGTCGGTGATGTAACTCAAATGCCCGTAGCTGTTGTAATAATTGTGAATACCGCTGCCGACGCTAACGGCGCTGGTGCTGCTGGTGCTATCTCGGCCATTACTTCCATTGCTGCCGCCGCTGATTGCCGTGAGGTCGAATGAATCGTAATGACGCTTGATCCGGTTATACGGGTCGTAGACGGTTTGTGTCATGTAATCAAAACCGCCACTTTCGTCATGGCTGGTCAAGACTTTGAAGCCTCGGCCATATTGATCGTATTGATAAAAGCGCGCAAAACCGCCGATAAATTCAACCACATAATCGAGTTGCCCAAGGCCATTCGCGGCGGTGTCGTAGAACCATTGCGTATCACCTTCGATAACCCCACTAGCCAAACGATCGATGCGGCTAATCATGCGGCCTAGTCGATCGTAGCTGAGCGTGCGGGTTTGCGATTTCGCATCGGTTTGCACAATCAATTCGCCAAAGGCGTTGTAATCGTAAGTCCAATAGCCTTTGTCGGGGTCGCTCATGGCGATTTTACGACTCAGATTATCGTAGGTCATTTCCACACGAATATTATGAGGATCATCAAGGGATCCTAAGCTCACTGCGGCGGTGAGATTGCCCACAGGGTCGTATTCGTAGCGGAGGCGTCCGCCCAGATGGTCGGTCACTTCAATTAACTCACCCAGGGCATTTTTGACTTCGGTTTTACGTTGCCCAAGGTCATTGGTGGTGACCGCGGTGTAGGCGTCGTAACTCATCAGGCTACCGGAACCGGTATCTAACGGTGAATGTACGGCCGTCGGGCGCCCCAACAAATCGTAGTCGGTGGTGGTCCACTCGGTGGCGGTACCGAAATGCGGTTCGCTCAAGCGAGCCACGCGGCCTAGCTCGTCGTATTCCGTATCAACATGGCTATAACTGCCGTCGAGCAATAACAGGCTTTCTCGGATTCTGCGCCCAAGGACATCGTAAAGCGACACCTTGTTGACGCGGCTGCTGGCGATGGAGCGCTCTTCGACTTTGAATACCGCCGTCGACAACGTACAACTGCCAGTACACCAACTCCCCAGGGTGATAATCGCGGAACCAACATCGCTGTAATTTAAGTATTGCGAACCAAAGCGATCGTATTCGGCATAGACACTCACGCCACTAACATCGGTGACTTCCGTGGGTGCACCGCGATAGTCACGGGCTTCGACGGATTGAATTAAGTGCCCCAAGCTGTCGTAACCGCGATCGACATAGCGGCCCAGTGCATCGTATTCGCTGCGACTGTAACGAGATACCCCGTCAACATTGGTTTGAGTGGACTTGAGTCGATTGCCCATGAAATCGTATTCGTAGGTGGTTGTTAAACTGAGTGCATCACCTGGCGCGACGACTTCGCTCAATAACAGACCTTTTAAGTGTCCACTGTTGTAATAAGTGAAAGTAGAGCTGCGAGTATCACTGTCACCGTTGCGAGTCGTCGTCACATCACTGCGACTGAGGCGGCCTTTTTCTCGCTCCCACACGCTGCTGCCATACTGGCCGAGTGTTTGCTTTTCTAGGCTATCGCCGCCGCCCTCGATAAGAACGGTGACCTCTGTCGGGTTGCCGTAATTATCGTAGCGATTGGTCGTGGTCACGGTTTGCACAAGCTCGCCCTGAGTTAAACCACCGCCGCTCAAGGCGTAAGTGAGTTCAACGCTTTCGGCAACATAAGGCTGGTAGGGTTTGGGGGTATCGGCCCCAGCAAAATTCTTTAACTGCCAAATATTCTGTGCCGTGCTGAGCACCACGCCGTCTTCATCGCCCTGACGCGGACCTCTGACGACGGTGGTAAGTGGATGCCCAATAAAGGGGAAGTCTTGGCGATAGGTGGTGGTGGTTTCGATACCGCTTTGTTCATCAACCGTTTTAATCGCCTGAAAGCCTAGCATTCCCCTGCCTGAGGCCTGCACCTTGGCTTCACCGTAGTAATAACTAATGGCACTCTCGGCATTGGGGTCACCTTGCACTGGCGCAGAACTTGAAACACGGGTGACGACTGTCATCGGGCCGGTCAGTTCTAATACGGGTTTATCACGTCCAAAGCCATGGCTTCCCGCTGGTAATTCCCAGTCTGCGTTAAGTGCACTGTATAGCGTGTCGGCATCGATAAAAGAGTAGTCATAATCGGTGCAACCCAAACTACCGATTGGCAAGGTCAAATCATCGGGAATACAAATTTGCCCCTGGTTCGTCATTGCACCTAAGCGCTCGTAGTTACCATTGAGACCTAAAGAACCGTAGGAAATTTGCGTCATACTGCCAAGAGCATTGGTGATCGTGCTGATCACGGCGCTGGGTTGCAAACTGCCCTGCGCGATCGACACTTGGAATTGATCATCCCATACGTGCAAATAATCAGGACGCCCATCACCGTTCATATCAATAAAGACATGGGCATGATTTTCGTCGTTGCTGATATCGAGAATTTCTTGGGTGCTTGAAAAGCCACCCACGCCATCACCGTATCGTGCGTAGATTTTGCCCGCTACAATATCGTTCCAGACAACGTCTGCAACGCCATCTTGGTTGTAATCCATAAATTGCAGGTCGTAGTCTTCTTCTTCGTCAGATGAGGCTTGCAGTAATAATTGTTCGCTTCCGTAGTTTCCGCCGCTATCACTTGCACCATGGTTAAGGCGATAAAACCAAGAGCGTTCATCATCAAGATTATATCGTCGCTTGCGATAAATCACATCGCTTAGACCATCACCGTTAATATCCAATGAATGAGTTTCGGCAAATACATTGGCAAGTGTTTCGTCATCATTGGCAATTAAATAACCGACTTCTCCGCGATAATGAAAGCCTGCGCTAACACTACCGTCAACACTGTTATGAAGCGTAACCACCCAGACTTGATGATGATTAATACATCCAAAAATCTCGACACAGGAGACGGAGGTTTTACTTAACACCACATCGGAATTACCATCGCCATCGTAATCACCGGCTGAAGCAAAGCGATAAACAAAGAGATCAAATTCACCGGCAATTAGGTTTTCTTTGCCCTCGTCTGTTCCCGCAGGTACAGGATTAAAAGCCAAATCTATGGGGCTAGAAAAACGGTAGAAGCGATTGGAGCTTATGGACTGTGATGGGTCTTGCTCTAATAAACGAAGATACAGTTTGTGATCGTCGAGTCTGTCTAGATACATCACATCCATCAAGCCATCTGAGTTTGCATCGGCTAAGAAAATTTCACTGCTAGCAATTCCCAGATCGATTGGCGTTCCCGACAAACGCCATTCACCGCTTGACAACAAAGTCGAGAGGTATAAATTCCAGCCACCCGAATGGCTGCTGTACACCATCACATCCTGTCGACCATCGGCGTTGTAATCGATGATTTCCATCTTCACGACTTCACGGCTCGCATCGCCGTCAAAGCTAACAAAGGCCTTATTCGTGAACATGGTTTGTTTTAATTCACCATCACCCGACAGCATGTAGCGCATTTCGAATTCAACATCGGGGCCACTGGCAGCCCATTGCAACCACACCAAGTCCATCATGCCGTCGCCATTAATATCCGCAGGCTTCCAGCCATAAAGTCCTTTTGTCACCACTCCGTTAAACGCTTCTGCAGGCAATTGACTATTGAAACCATCGACATCGTTAATCCAGGTGAATTCGGTGGGCTTCAAACAGTTAGCCAGACTTGCCACGCTGACAAATTCAACGCACTCGTTTAGCCTTTGTAATTTCGGCACATTATTGAGTTCGCCTTGCGCGTACTCCAATAAGTAATGACGCACGACTTCCCCATCACTGTACGACGTCACGCTACTTAACAGGGCTTTATGCGGGAATAAATATCCGGCCACATACGTTTCTCGACTATCGGCACGGTCTTCACTTTGGTAAATAAACTGTACATAAGCCGCCGGTGTTCCGCCGCTGCCGGAAGTTCCAAAGGCGTAGTTGATGCGATCAATACGCGGGCCCTGCGCGTCGTTTTTGTATTCGAAAACAATCGGGTTACCGACACTGTCTTTATATTCGCTTTGCAACCACGACAGAATGTATTGATCATCTGAAGTGCTAACTTTTGAATCACTGCTTTCACCATAAAGCGAAATGGAACCGTCTTTACGCGCAACGCTAAAGTGGCCTTCACTCCCCAATACATCGCCCACGGCGGTAATGGTGGCAAAGCTATCCATTTCCGTTTTATAACGAGAATCGGGATCACCATAGCTGCCGCTAATGAGGACTAGTCGCTGGCCGTCCAAACAAAAGCGATCCTCTTCGGTCCAGGTAATCGCTTTCGCCACATCGTCTTGACCCAATGTTTGTCGACAACGACTGATACTCGACAAGCCACTTAACGACCAGCCTTTACCCAACAAACCACTGCTGCCCATGCTGGAATAATTGATCGCCAATTGCGGGGTAACACCGGCAGACCCGGTGCCTACCGTAATCGGAACCGAGTATGTCGCGGCTCCCGATTCATTGACGCGGAAGAATCCGCCCATACTGCCCACCCCTTCCGAGGCGGCAATTAACGACGCGCCGACATTGGGTTTAGGTGCAGGTGTATCCGATTCATCTTCACGCCCACTCAACGCTGACCCGGCAACAACAATCGTGGTCACGATGTCAGAATAATCGCCACAACCACTGGCATTACAGGCAGCCACTCGGTATTCATAACTTGCGTCGGCTTTCTCGCTGAAAACCATACTGTGTTCACTCGTGTTTTGAACAACAGTCCATTCAATGGCGCCGGAGCGTTCTTCAAGTTGATAGGTCTCTACCGCGCCGCTGGCCTCGTCCCAAGAAACCGTATAACTGCCCGTGGAATTATTGGCCGGAGCCACGATGCTGCCCACCATTCCAGGAATGTGTAACACCACAACCGATAACTCATCACCGTAATCACTGCAGACGTCGCCATTGCAGGCTTTAACCCGATAAAGGTAATTGCCATCTGCGCGCGATGTCAAAAGAATGGATGTTCCGGTTACGCCAGGCACAAGCCCCCAGTCGGCACCGTCAATTTGCTCTTCCAGTTCGTAATGAGTAATTGTGCCCGAGGCTGGATTCCAAGTAATGGTGTATTCACCGTCCTCATCGATTGCCGGTCCAGAGATGCCACCCGGCACGCCTGGAAACGGAGAGGCAGACGATACCGCTACGGTTTTAACGGCGGTAAACGCCCCGCAACCCGTGGAATTACAGGCCGCCACTTGATAGCCATACGTGCCTTCACCTTTGCCAAACACGTCGACGCTTAACAGGTCTGCGTTTTGGAACTCACTCCACGCATCGCCGTCAACTTGCTCTTGAAGAAGGTAAGAAGTGACCGCGCCCGTTGCTGCGGTCCAGGCTAGCGAATAATTGCCGCTGTCGTTGGTATTCGGGCCGGTAATCGGACCGGGAACACCCGCTGCAAGCAAATTGACGGTGGTCGTGCTGGTGTCGCTGGAGTATTCACTGCAGCCATCGGTGTTACAGGCCGCAACACGGTATTGGTAGGCACCATTAATTCTATCTTCGATGGCACTGGAAAGGCCCACTGGGGAATCAATTAAGACCCAACCACTGGAATTGGCCTGTTCTTGTAAACGGTAATTATCGACGCTGCCTGTGGAAGCCAACCATGTGACGGTGTAATCGCCGCTACCATTACTCACTGGCGAACTGATCCCGCTGGGAATACCCGGCGTTAAGTTCACCACCACGTCAACCGATCCTATTGGAACTTCAAAACTGCCGATCTCCGGCGAATTAAAAACCACATAAACCTGGTAGGTATGATCGCCGTGGGATTGGTTATTGAGGGTAATTGACAAGGTCTGCGTATAGCCGAGCGAGTCTAAAGCGCCGCCGGTAATATCGTAGATATGGTAATTATCTGCAGCCACCACAGCTTCCCAGCCTAAGATGACCGTGCCTGTGGTCGAGGGGTTGGGCGTCGCTGTAATCGTGGCGTTGGCGTAAACCAGTGTTGACTGCTCTGCCGTGTAGGCACCGCATGCACCGACATTACAGGCTTTAACGCGGTAGCTGTAATTGCCGCCCGCCCGGTCTGACAGTGTGCTCGACAAGGCGCTGGTGTTCTGAATAACCAGCCATTCGCCGCTGCTCGTATAGCGTTCCTCAAGCGTGTAGGTATCAACAATCCCCGTTGCACTGCTCCAAGACACGGCGTAATTGCCATTGGTACTGCTCTCTGGTGTGGTAATCGGGCCGGGAACACCGGGAACATCGACAACGTCTATCGATTGAACAAGCGAAACCCCACTGCATGTGTCATTGAGACAGGTATTGACGCGATAGCCATATTTACCGGTACTCAGATCCACTTCATCCCATTGCGCCAAATCTCCCGCATACAGAGTGGACCATGTGCCATTTTCATACTGGCGTTCCAGCGTGTAGCTGCCGCCCGTTGTCGCGCTCCAGATCACCGAGAAACTGCCATCGTCATCCGTGGCCGGAACGGTGAGTGTGGGAGGGACAAGCACTATCGCCACGGTTACGGTGGGTTCACCCAGCGGAATCACCAAGGTGCCAAGCTCGGGTGTGGTAATCGTGGCTTCAACCAATAATATGTAAGTGCCGTCGCTAAGCCCGTTCACGGTGGCAGGACCCGTGGTTACGGTGCTAAGGAGGGTACGGCCACCGTCAGTAATATCGTAAACGCTGTAGGTGTCGGCATTGATCACACTGTTATCCCAACTTAGCGTCACGGTGCCCGTGGTCGAGGGATTAGGCGAGACTGAGATATTGAGCAATATTGTGACTTGAGTGGTTTGCACCGCCGTAACCGCACCACAACCGCTGCTATTACAGGCACTAACACGGTAATCAAACGTCCCGTTCAGTTTGCCGCTCAACCCGATGGAACGTGCGGAGGTGTTTTGTATTGTCGTCCAAGCAGCCGCATCCTTTCGCTCTTCCAGGTTATAACGGGTCACGCTGCCGGAAGCCACGCCCCACGAAACTGTGTAGGCACCACTGATGCTGGACGCCGGTGTCGAAATCGCTCCTGGTACGCCGGGCACTAACAGAACCACTGTGGTTTGGGTGGCAGAATACGCGCTGCATCCGCCACTGTTACACGCGCGCACGCGATAACCATAAGAGCCATTGGCGAGGCTAGATTCGGATTTACTCCGCGCGCTGGTGTCTTGAATGGTGCTCCAGCCTGCAGCGTTAAGTTGACGCTGTAAGGTATAGGTACTCGCCCCAGTAGCCGCGTTCCAACTCACGCTGAAACTGCCATCGGTATCACCAGTCGGCGCTGTTAAGCCTGTCGGCACGGGCGGTATTACAACCGCCACAGTCACGCTAACTTGGCCAAGCGGAATGTTAATCGTGCCGGTCTCCGGCGTATAAAGCACTGCCTCGACCAAGAAGATGTAAGACCCGTTATTGAGCCCGCTCAGAACTGCAGAACCTGTGGTCGTGCTGCTTAGAAAGGTTTTGCCCCCATCCGTCACGTCATAAACACTGTATGAATCAGGGTTGAGTACACTGCTGTCCCAACTTAGGGTTACATTTCCCGTGGTCGAAGGATTCGGCGAGGCCGCGATAGTGAGCACAATCGACACTTGAGTCGTTTTAACCGCTGTATAGCCACTGCAACCACTGCCATTACAGGCCCTAGTTCGGTAGTCATATCTCCCGTTTAATTGGTCGCTCATCGCGATAGAACGTGCAGAGGTGTTTTGTATTGTCACCCAACTACCAACATCCACGCGTTCTTGCAGGGTGTAACTGACCACGCTGCCAGAAGCCACGCCCCAAGAAACCGTGTAAGCACCACTGATATTGGTCGCCGGTGTTGAAATCACTCCCGGCACACCTGGCACTAACAGAACCACGGTGTTTTTAATTGCAGAATAAGCGCTGCAACCGCCACTGTTACATGCCCGCACACGATAACCATACGTGCCATTGGCGAGGCTAGATTCGGATTTACTCCGCGCGCTGGTGTCTTGAATGGTGGACCAGCCGCCAGCGTTAAGCCGACGCTGTAAGGTATAGGTACTCGCCCCAGTAGCCGCGTTCCAACTCACGCTGAAACTGCCATCGGTATCACTAGTCGGCGCTGTTAAGCCTGTCGGCACCGATGGAATTACAACGGCCACAGTCACGCTAACTTGGCCAAGCGGAATGTTAATCGTGCCGGTCTCCGGCGTATAAAGGACCGCCTCGACCAAGAAGATGTAAGACCCGTTACTGAGCCCGCTCAGAACTGCAGAACCTGTGGTCGTGCTGCTTAGAAAGGTTTTGCCCCCATCCGTCACGTCATAAACACTGTATGAATCTGGGTTGAGTGCACTGCTGTCCCAGCTTAGGGTTACATTTCCCGTGGTCGAAGGATTAGGCGAAGCCGAAATAGTCAGCACAATCGTGACTTGAGTCGTTTTGACCGCCGTATAGCCGCTGCAACCACTGCCATTACAGGCCCTTGTTCGGTAATCGAACCTCCCGTTCAATTTGCCGCTCATCGCGATAGAACGTGCAGAAGTGTTTTGTATTGTCACCCAACTGCCAACATCCACGCGTTCTTGCAGGGTGTAACTGGTCACGCTGCCGGAAGCCGCGCCCCAAGAAACGGTGTAGGCGCCAGTGATATTGGTCGCCGGTGTTGAAATCGCTCCCGGCACACCTGGCACTAATAGAACCACTGTGTTTTTAATTGCAGAATAAGCGCTGCAACCGCCACTGTTACACGCACGCACACGATAACCATACGTGCCATTGGCGAGGCCAGACTCAGATTTGCTTCGCGCACTGTTGTTTTGAATCGTACTCCAGCCGCCAGCATTAAGCCGACGCTGTAAGGTATAGGTACTCGCTCCAGAAGCCGCACTCCAACTCACGCTGTAACTGCCATTGGTATCGCTGGCCGGTGCCGTTAAACCTGTCGGCACGGGGGGAATTGGAATGGCAACGGTCACACTAACTTGGCCAAGCGGAATGTTAATCGTGCCTGTCTCCGGCGTATAAAGTACCGCCTCTACCAAGAAGATGTATGTGCCATTATCGAGCCCGCTCAGCACTGCCGAACCGCTGGTCGTGCTGTTTAGTAAGGTTCGCCCGCCACCCGTCACGTCATAAACACGGTATGAATCGGGGTTAAGCACACTGCTGTCCCAACTTAGGGTCACCGTTCCCGTGGTCGAAGGATTAGGCGAAGCCGAAATAGTCAGCACAATCGTGACCTGCGTGGTTTTCACCGACGTATAGCCACTGCAACCACTGCCATTACAGGCCCGAGTGCGGTAGTCATACCTTGCATTCACTTTGTCGCTCGCCGCGAAGGAACGTGCGGTAGAGCTTTGTATTGTCGACCAACTGCCAGAATTTATTCGTTCTTGCAGGGTGTAACTGGTCACGCTGCCAGACGCCGCGCCCCAAGAAACGGTGTAGGCGCCAGTGATATTGGTCGCCGGTGTTGAAATCGCTCCCGGCACACCTGGCACTAACAGAACCACGGTGTTTTTAATTGCTGAATAAGCGCTGCAACCGCCACTGTTACACGCCCGCACACGATAACCATACGTGCCATTGGCGAGGCTAGATTCAGACTTACTCCGCGCACTGTTGTTTTGAATCGTGCTCCAGCCGCCAGCATTAAGCCGACGCTGTAAGGTATAGGTACTCGCCCCAGTAGCCGCGTTCCAACTCACGCTGTAACTGCCATTGGTATCGCTGGCCGGTGTCGTTAAACCTGTTGGCACGGAGGGAATTGGAATGGTAACGGTCACACTCACTTGGCCAAGCGGAATGTTAATCGTGCCAGTCTCCGGCGTATAAAGCACCGCCTCAACCAAGAAGGAGTATGTGCCATTGTTGAGCCCGCTCAGCACTGCCGAACCGCTGGTCGTGCTGGTGAGAAAAGTTCGCCCGCTTGTCACGTCATAAACACTGTAGGAATCAGGGTTGAGCACACTGGTATCCCAACTTAGGGTCACCGTTCCCGTAGTCGAAGGATTAGGCGAAGCCGAAATAGTCAGCACAATCGTGACCTGCGTGGTTTTCACAGACGTATAGCCACTGCAACCACTGCCATTACAGGCCCTAGTTCGGTAATCATATCTCCCGTTTAATTGGTTGCTCATCGCGATGGAACGAGTCGAGGAGCTTTGTATTGTCGACCAACTGCCAGAATTCACGCGCTCTTGCAGGGTGTAACTGGTCACGCTGCCGGAAGCCGCGCCCCAAGAAACGGTGTAGGCGCCACTGCTATTGCTAGCCGGTGTCGAAATTGCTCCCGGCACACCTGGAACTCGCAGAACAGTTGTGGTTTTGGTCGCCGAATAGGAACTGCAACCCGCGCCGCCGCATGCGCGCACACGATAGCCATAGCTGCCATTGGCAAGACCAGACTCTGATCGACTCCGCGCACTATTGTTTTGAATCGTGCTCCAACCACCAGAGTTAAGCCGACGTTGTAAGGTATAACTACTGGCCCCAGAGGATGCATTCCAACTCACCGTATAACTGCCATTGGTATCACTGGCAGGGCTTGTTAAACCGGTGGGCTTGGGAGGAATCACCGCCAACGCAACCGTCACTACAACATTGCCGATTAGGCGAGGAAAACAGCCCACCAAAGGGTGACAATCTTGATCGGTAAAATCGACAGCGATGTAGGTGTAATCGCCATTAGCCTTACCGCTGACAGACAAACTACTGCCAGTTCCTTCGTATACAACGGTAGTGTTTCCACTGACCGCTTGGGACAGCATAATATTGTTGCCCGAAGCATTCGGCCAACTGACGGTAAAACTGCCGGAGGTACTGGGGTTAGGCGACGCCGTCACCTGCGCGATAGAGGCTTGAGAAAACCCCACGCCCAAGAAGAGCATGAATAAAAAAACTAGGGATTTGAAAAAGGAATGGGAAACAATACGAACATCATTACAAGCGGGCACGAAGGAATTCCTATTTTAGAGTAAACCCTAATGCGCAACTTCAATTATTATCTTAATAGACTGCAAGCTTTTAACTGAACCAAATACTAAAAGCCGTCCTTTATGATTTTTTGGGTTTTTTAGATTCCTCCCCTCCCGCGCAAAACTATTATATTAATCCCTTCATTCACCTAGAAGTTACGATTTCAGGTGCTGGTATTAAATTAGGCGCATACCCTAGCATCAACACAACAATTCCTGCGCCACATTATCGCAACAATTACAGTTAAAAATTAACAATTTATCGGGTTGACAAAACCGATAACACCATTTACATGTTAAGTTTTTAATTGTTTACTAGAAAACCCGCAACTTAAATAGTATTGGCTGGAGTTATTTGTGCAGAAAATTTGCATGTTAAGAAAAACAGAGAGAAACTCACGATAACGCTTGAATATGAGTCGGGGCATCTTAACTCACGACCCTTCCCCCGCTTTCTCACAACAGGTTAATGCAGAATTAAGTCTACTCTGCACTAACAAAATGACCATAATAAACATTCTTCCCAACTAGCGATTGAAATTCTTTTGTGCTCTTAAACGTTGGCCACTTTGAAGTCGTCAATTTTGCTACCTCAGCACTTCTCCAAGTCAAATGCCAACACAACTCCTCGGCATCGTCCGTTTTTTTCAGTATTTGATATGAAGTAATAACCTCGCCCCCTGCATTCATTTCAGAAAAGATTAACTTGCTCAACTCAACGACTCTAGCTGAGTTTTCCTTCGTAACTTTAAACACCGCAAATTCTGTACAATTATTCACATAGAGCCCCTATAGGGTTAACGTTAAGAATTACGAAAAACAAACGCGATCCAGATTTTCCGAATTAGTATCACACCAAATATCCTGAAGTCATATACCAAGGGTTTACTAGGCCTTTGTATTGACCCCTTCTAAACAGCAACCCAAATGACGTTAAACATACCATTCCGGCGCCCAACTTTCTTTTGTCGTAACTGTCATCATTATTCACTCTAAACCCATCCATGCTGCATACGGCCTGAGAGATCAATACAAAATTCATATCTAACATTTCACTGTGACTGCAGAGGATTAAATATGATCGAGCCACATAAGCACAATATGCTTAAAATATTTTATTGAACATTTAGGCTGGTAATTTTTAGCTATCGTGATATCAGTGTTACGTAGATGCAACTGTTGGAAATAGGGTCAGCCTGGAATCTCTGGTAATGACAGAATCTTTTTAAGATCCATATCTCGCGCGATTGAATCGAGCCGTTCAATCGTTTCCTTCGCGCTGGGATAGTCTTTGTGCAACACCAAGTACAAATTTATTTTTTGTAATGTTTCAAACTGAATTTCATCAATTGGATATTTATGCAAAATGGCGATCGCAGGGTGTTTGTAGTCCAGTAGATATTTCGCTCTTCCCTCTTTAAGCATCTCGAAAGCAGATTTATGAGATGGAGTAGGGTTGGTTTTTATATGACTATCCTGATCGTCGAGAAATGTTTTCAGCGGTCCATAAGTGTAGCCTTCGATGGTGATAATATCTTTACCCATTAACGTGCTCTTATCAATAATGGGTTCAATACCTTTCCTGTGGTATACGCGAAGTTCAATTGTAACAATGGGGGTTTTTCCTACTATGCAGCAGCCTTCTAACGCCGATGTATCAACCATTATTGAAAAGTTTGCAGACCCACTTCTTAGCCTATGAAAGGCTCGAGCTGCTGGATATTCAGTCAGCCCCCACTCCAAATTTGCTCGCTTAAAAAGCTCTCTAACAATACCCTTAATAGGGTTATCGAATACGTCGTGCTCATCCAGCTTAGTCACGACAATGGTTTGGTCTGCAATCGCGAGATGTATTTTGGTTGGGTTGGATTGACTGGGATGAGAGAAAAGGAGAAATGATAAGCATAGAGCACAATACGTAATCGTATGGGTGTATATGAATCTAAAAAAGTACTTGCTCGAAGAAGTAGGCGATCTAAAAAACTCCAGAAAACGAACAAGGGTTTTCGTCCGCGAACGCATCTGAGAGCGTTTTTCCCATATTGTAAGCATCACATCCATAACATCCATAACATCCATCAGTAGAACGGCATAATTAAAGTGAGAGGGTCGGTGAATATAACGCGCGACATCTAAAACATCAATTATTTGCTGGAGTTTTGTGGTGACAGTAGTTGGCTTGAGCTAGATCTGCCTATAAGCAGTTGATTTATATAAGCTTAGCCATGGTGCGGCAGACTGCCCAGTTTTCACTACTGGCCAAGTGGGCACCTCAATTACAGGAACCTTTATGCTTGCTTACAAGCTTTTTGAAGCTGCTGCCCAAGCATCACGAATGGTAAGATTAACCAGACATAAAACCTAAACATGCCTGTCACGATAGTTTGCCCCGACACTATTGCGGGGCTAGGGTTTATTTTTCCCCCCGCCTTATCTTCCCAGCACAGCCAGAATACCCGTTGAGATAAAGGCATACCCAAACACTCTTAGCCTCGTTAAACACCAGAACAACCTAGGCTTAATATTTTCTTCTTGCCCTCTTTTCTTTTTACTATTTCAGAGCTTCAGCTAACATTTAAAGATCCCAAATCCGACAAATCAAGAATGCCAGATCCTTCGTTTTTAAAACTTTTGACTTAACTGATTTTCACGCTGGTACACGCTAAATATCCAATGAAACTGTAAGCGTCCCAGAGCCGACCTAAACATATCCATTCAGGAAAAAATAACTGAACATTTGTTGAACTTTTAATTGTGAAAATCACCCGGCACTTTCCATAAAGATGAAACATCTGCAACAAATGGCGACTTCATCACAAAAAATGAATGCCAATGTTTTTGTTAATGCCATTTTTTCTTTAAACCTGCTTTCGCAAACGCCAACGTTTCGCTTTTTGGCAATAAAACCACCAAACATTCTCCCTTTCTTCCTGTGTTTGTTCGTTAAATGCACTGATAGACTCACGCCTCACATACATAAACGCAAATACAGCAGCACTCAATAACAATAAAAAACACAGCGTTCACCATTTTATTTTTCTGATTTTACGAGCTTCAATAATGCGAGGAATATGCGTATGCATATGTCATCCCCTATAAAGAAAATAACAGCTTCATTTTTATTACTCTTTATCTGTAACCTTTCTATTGCCCAAGAAACCGCCCTTGATCGTTATGTGGAAAAGTACGACAGCAACTACAGCTGGTATGAATATTACAGCGACAGCAGAATACTCACAGACAACTACGGGTTGTCTATGACATCTCAACAATGGCGAACCGCCGCTGAAGTCGACAAACCAATATGGCAACACGAAATGGAAGTGAGTGTCCCGCAGGAAGCGGTATGGCTTAACAAAAAAACCGCTGTATTACTCATTAGCAGCGGAAGTAACGGTTCCGGCTTTCCTGACAGAGGCGTAGACGACTTAGTCAGCACTTTAGCTGCACTGAATGGTTTTGTGATGGCCACGGTAAACCAAGTGCCCAATCAAAGAATCAAATTTAGCGATGAAAGCGATCCTCGCTATATTGATAAGGGCCGAAAAGAAGATGAAATCCTGTCGTATAGTTTCGACAAGTTTATAGAAACGGGGGATGAAGAATGGCCTGTGCATCTCCCAATGACGAAAGCCACTGTCCGCGCGATGGACGCCGTTCAAGAGTTTGTGATGGAAAAACACGGTTTAGCGATCGAAAATTTCGTGATACTAGGCGCTTCAAAACGCGGATGGACAACATGGTTAACAGCGGCAGTTGACCCTAGAGTCAAAGCGATTGCCCCTATATCCATAGATATGCTCGATTTAAATCAGCAAATGAACCATCACTGGGAAGCGTACGGGTATTACGCCGATGCAATCCACGATTTTGCCGACTTTGATATTTTTTGTCGTCTGCAATCGGAACGAGGCCAAGAGCTTCTCGATATTGTTGACCCCATTTCCTATATCGAACGCTACACGATGCCAAAATTTGTGGTCAACTCAGCAGGAGACCAGTTCTTTTTGCCAGACTCCTCTCTTTATTACTATGACCAATTGCCCGAGCCCAAGCACCTGCGTTACACCGTCAACACAGATCACGCACAAACCAGCGATACAGATACTATATTGCAGATTGTGGCCTGGATTAAGCACCAGGTGTCGAATACCACACCGCCACAATATAGCTACAGCTTAGAATCCGACGGCTCCATTAAAGTCGATAACCACAGCCTTGGCTTGACCTCGGTAAAACTGTGGACCGCGACCAATCCCAACGAACGCAATTTCCGTCTTGATAGCATCGGCGAGGGCTATGCGGCACAAACACTTTTACCGTCTTGGGATGGCACATACAGGGCAAACGTACCCACACCGGAACAAGGATGGACGGCCTACATGGTAGAGCTTAGTTATGGCGACGAGGTATACACCACCCCTCTCAGAATCACACCTGCAACACTGCCATTCGCCGGTACTCATTGTTCACCTCCGGCCAACGATATGGATTCAGACGGCATTGTAGACACTCTCGACAACTGCCCAACAATTGCAAATGCCGATCAACTGGATACCGATGGAGATGGAATGGGCGATGCGTGTGACGCTACTCCCACAGGTCACATATGCATAGACAGAAAAACGAACACCTTTAACCACCTTCTCGAAGGACACGCCCATCGCTGTGGAAACTTCAACATCTACGCATGTGCAGATGGCTCTAACGACAACATAGGCCCCCTCAGTTTTTTTGTAAAAACCACAATTGCGGAAACCGCGCCCGGTTACTACGAAGAAAGAAACTGCCCGTAAACCTAAAAAGCGGATAGCACGGTTACTCCGTTTCTAAAACAAACGTTGTTTTAGAAACGGAGCCACACACTGTTGATCGCAATCCACGTGCACGCTTTCTTAGCATTTATTTTCATCGAAGCGTTATGACAAAAAAATAACGCTACATACTACCCACCAAAAAAAGCCAAAAATAATAAAGGTAAAAAAAATGAGGCATTTACAGATCACCAAACTGATTTCAAAATTAACATTTTCCACATTATTACTCACCGCAGTCGCTACGCAAACAAATGCTGAATCTCCGCCGGAGACAGTGCGCCATATTTTCGATGAACCCACATTAAATGGACACCCCGGTTATGCAGTGGCTGCCGACATAACTGGTGTATTAGACAAAGCCATATTGGTGGTTTCCGGGTTTGACACCGATAACAATAACCGCCCAGAGGATGAACTCGACGATTTAGGGGGTAACTTACAAGAAAAATTCAATGCATTATCTGCCAACGGCTGGGACATTATGTATTTTGAATATGTCGATGGCGGTATCGACATAAAGGATAATGCCGATAACCTCGCCCATTTTATTCAGTCCCTAGATACACTAGCCGAACCAAACTACCATCTCGCCCTGATAGGCGGCTCTATGGGCGGTATTGTTGTCAGAACCATGTTTGTACAAGAATACAGTAACATGGGAGTCGATACTTATGTCTCCGTCGACGCACCACATTTAGGTATTACATTCAGTAATTGGGTGGATACTTCTATCGCAGGAACACTCGCCTTTTATATGCTGCAACACCCCGCAGGGCTGCAAATGTATAAAGGCCACCCCGCTTACTACTCGCACTATGGCTGGCTGGAAAACATCGAAAGCAACGCCGGATTTATGGAAAACATTATTGACCCTATGGCCACATGTGCCATTGCGTTAAGCAATGGAGAGTCCAGCTGGAAAGTTAAAAATAGCGATTTAATGGTGCACAACAAATGGTATCCCATTTCCTCAACCGTAGAGGCCGAAGGCCTAAGATCCACCTATATGCCATACCACTCCGTCGTTAAGATGGACAACCTTTCGACTAGCGTACGACTGTCCTTTAGTAACTGGCAATACAGCTGGAAATACCAATACCGAAATACACACTCGTCTTATTTCGACATCAAAATTCCGAACCCAAGAGATAAGCATTCCGGTCCTGATTACGCCGTACTTCAAGCGATTGATTTTGTCACCGATTCTTACTAGCAGAATAAAAAAGGGGGAGCCTAGAAACAGGCTCCCCCTTTTATTTTTCTCAAGCTCCCTGTCACAGCAGGTATTCACATACTCGGTGTAAACCTTTTTTATAAGAGCCTGTCTTACTAATTTTTCGTACTTACAGTACGAACTTCTCAACCGCTAGAGCAATAACACCCGCAAGAGCTAAAAAGCTCAACACTTTGCAGATACCTACAGAGCTTTCTAGAGACGCTACGCGATCTTCTAAAGAAGCAGGTTTAGCTACAGGTTTTGCTGCAGGTTTGTTGTTGCTAGAAGATTTGCTGCTGTCACCGTCTAAAGGAATAACAGATTCAGCCTGAGGGCCCTTGTCTGAGTCTTTGCCGACGAACTTAACAGCTAAACCCTGGCGGATAGGGCCTTCGCCTTGCCATTCACTTTTGTGGAAAAAGAAGTCTTCGCCGTCTTTGTCGTCAGCAATAAAGCCGAAACCTTTGCGGAAGTCGTAACGTTTAATAATACCTTTGGCCATGTTTGTACTCTACTCAATGTGTAATCAGCCAATGCTGATGATCGTTAATTTTGGTTCCATATTTAAACCGTTGCCAATGATGGCGCTAATGCATATTTTCTTAATTTAAAAATCCATTCCTCATGACTGAAGACGATTAACGTCCACAGCTGCGGAAGCAACGTCCCCGCTTTCCGCCTTCCTGTGCTGACTAAATCAGTCTCTAAACCCGCATCTAATAAAGCTTGAGCGGGCACTCTCAAACTCACTTGCTTTACAGGATATAAAATCAATAGCTAACTTATACCCTTCATCGAGAAATTTCTCTACGCTTGCAAGTTCATACTCATTCATGACGATATTCATCGCTTCTTGAATATGAGATGGCTCAGATTCCCCTATTTTCACCTCAGAAGGTTCGTAGTTTAGAATCATCCAATGTTGGAGATTAACAGCCGATCTACTTCCTTCAACACAACTCTGTAGCAAGGAAATCAATTGATCTTTTGAAATCATCTTCATCTGCATTAAGATTTAACTGTTTATTCTATAGCCCCAGCAGCACTTCCCGCCGCCAGGTCATCATTTCAACGTGCCCAGCACTATACAGCAGATACGACATCACCTAAACCCCACGCCACATCTACGCTTCAAGGCTAGTCTATATTCACACGGCCATGACCACATAAGAACTCAGAAGCGGATATATGTGGCCCTACAGACATATCCGCCATTATTTTCATATCAAATTTTGCGGGATATGACGCCCCTTTTTAGCGTGACAGTCATGATTACTCATGAGGGCATTGAATAAACCCATCGCCAGACAGGCAAACGCCGAAGAAAAATGCTCCTGAAAACTCTGAGGGGGAAGTTTTAGCCCCAAGCGCTATTAGACGAAAACGCCCCTATCGCATGTATGGTCTATACTGACCTAAACCCCGTTCGAGCCAAAATGGCGCCCACTCCTGAAGAGTCACAATCCACACCTCCGCAAAGCTGCGTTGTGACACAACTCAAGAAAGCACCTCTCCAGACCAAACCGAAAGCCTAATACCCTTCGCCGGCAATCCCAGAGAACCAATGCCCCAGGGACTCCCCTTTCACCTGAAAGACTAAGTGAGTTTGGTCGATTGGAGCGGAAAGGTCATTCCTGAAGGGAAAAGAGGAAGCATCAATCAAACACTTCCCCCTATTATTAGACCGCTTAGATATAGAGCCAGAAACATGGCTGGTTTGGGTACGAAATTTGAAAGCCGACTTAGGAGCCTTGTCAGCGCGAAAGAGGTACAGAAGTCTGCAGCCCAGAAACCGGGATTTAAACGGACACCTGGCCTCTCCAACTGCTTAACCCTACTGCATTAGCGACAAACGCACCTCACCTCCGAAAAACAGCCTTCCAGATTGACCCCCACGGCATTGCCACGCCTGCTATTTCATATTTGTTGAATATTTTGATATTTCAATACGCATTCGTCACTAATCGTATACCGCCCTCGAAAAACCAGAAAAACGCCTGGGTTTAGGAGTGATTGATTGTGACTTTATTATAAGTGCCTGCCTTATTAATTTGTGTACATCCAACATGTCGATTAAGTTTTGGATCGCGGTAATCTCGTTTGATTTTCACTCAACTTTTTCCTGCGCAAAAACTAATCGCGTTTCTGACGAAAAAGCACTTACCATGTGTATCGTTGAGTTTTCATTCGCCCTGTCAAAACTCCATCTTAATGCCTTACCGTCTATCGCGATTAGTAGCTTCGTTAGAATTCGAAGCTTCATAAAAACAAATTCAATCTATCGCTTGAAAACTGACAAGGCAGACCTGAATCAGTAATCACCCGCCGAGTATTCAATATTTATTAACATACACAACAAAAGACGCTTAATCGTACTTATTGTCGCCAAATTAGGCACACCCAAACAATTTACGAAAAACGGGCTTACAACTATCAACCTGTTTGGTTTAAACTCCGCGAAATACTTTATACCAAAAAAACGGACCAATAAATTCTGCTTTTCCCATTGCGACCGGTAACAAACAGAGAGAATACATTGTGGAATTTTGTAAACCTCGCGTAATATTTTCCGCGTTGTTAATTGCGGCGGTGAATGTTCACGCCGCCGAACCAGATATTAGCGACTTTCGTGATGTAAAAAACCCAAGCATCGCACTGACTCCTACGCGAATGGGGCAAGCACTCAACAACATCCCCGGTACGGTTACTGTTCTACTTGCGGAAGATTTACTAAAAAAAAACGTCACAACGGTTCCCGAAGCTTTGCGGCTTGTGCCAGGAATATCTCAAGTTGAAGTGACCGGATTTAGCCAAACAACCGGCCATGATTATCGAATTGGTTATCATGGGGGGTCTGCCCTTGTCCCGCGCGGCATTCAATTTATCGTTGATGGGCGAGTCCAATATATCGGAGCACTGTCTAAAATTGACTGGTCAAATTGCCCCGCTTTAGTTGCTGATATTGAACGCATTGAAGTGACGATGAACCCAAGCGCAGCCTCGTACGGGTCGAACTCCTTTCGTGCAGTTGTACACGTATTCACGCGGCATTCGGGCGACATACCACAGTACGAATTTAATGCGGATACGGATAGCAGAAAGGGGCATTTGCTCTCGTATCGTTCGGGTTATAGCGTAGGAAACAATTCTTTTTCTATCGCGTTATCGCAATGGCGAGATAACGGCTACGACTCTGGAACATCCACGATAACAGGGGCCGACACCGCACCCGACCACCGCGATGATTCAGAAGTGAACCGCATTATTTTTCGATCGGATAATATTTTAAATGGAAATACCGAACTCACTATTCACGCGGGCGCGGTGCTCGGTGATTACGAAGCAGAGTATGTAGTGGGAGGACAGGAACCGGGTATTTTCCCAGACATTAGAACAAAAGACTACTTTGCCAGCGGCTCATTCCGGTACGCTCATAGCGCCCGTTCAGAAACACGCATGCAAATAAGCTGGAAAAAAAACGAACTGAAGCAAGACTTCCGGGCCTGCTCCCCCGCGGTTTTTATCTTTCCTGAAGCTCACGCGATGTTCGATGCTAACCCTGAATATTTTTCTACACTCCTTGCCGGGGGGCTACCGAGTGGCGGTAGCCGAGAAGACGACCTATTGGCCCTAGCTTTACTGACTCGCGTTCAGTCCGTAGGCGCTGTGTCTTTCACGAATGTTTGCGGGACACTCAACCAAGATTACATTGACCTGCGTAGTGACCTAACTATCGAACATCACGCATATTTAACAAACAACCTAAGATGGATTGTCGGTGGCACTTACGAACATCTTGAAGGCACTAGTGAAACCTTATTTTCTGGCTGGGTGAAACAAAAGGTAGGAAGCCTATTTGCCAGTATGGAATGGCAAGCGAATCAAAAATTTACGGTTAACGCGGGCCTTATGGCAGAACATCCCGAAAACCTCGGCAAGTTTATTTTTAGCCCGCGCGCATCCGTAAATTTTCATTACAAAGACAATTTAACATTCCGAATCGTAGGCAATCGTGCTTTTCGTACACCAGACGATGCAGAAGCTAAGCGAGAGCAAGATTATAGAGTTATCAATATCGACCCTGTTGTAGACGGCATCACTGATAGCATTTTTGCGGGTCACGCCTCGTCCGAAGGTTTCAATCTTCGCGCTGAACAAATTGACGCCTTAGAAGTTGGTGTCCTTTACCATGCAAGGGCACAAACACTAACGCTAAATGCGCGCGGGTTCTACGAAGAGCTGGATCATTTAATATCTGAAAAACCGGCATATTCAAATTTTCACCTAACAAATAACGGTAAGGGGCGGGTCCATGGATTCGACTCATCACTTCAAGCCGAAATTTCGACCCAGTTTGATTTCGAATTGGGCTATAGCTACCTCGATACTCAATTCAATTCGCTAAACGAAGAGGGCTTCAATAAGCGGCATAGTGGCCGCGCAGAATTAATATTTAATAACATAGAACGAACGATTTCTTTTGCGTATATGGGCAACAGTAAACAAATGAACAAAAGTTTCGACCGCTGGAGCCTTTCGTGGGTAGAGAAAATTACAGACGATATGCTTCAACTCAATGTATCAATGCTTCTTCAATACCAGCCAAGCGCAATTGTGTATGCGGAAGACGATATCGGGCTACGAAACCAATATGAATACGATAATGATTTTTATGCGAAAATTGGACTTACCGTAACTTTTTAATAATCAGAAAAATTACAATGCGTTATTTGAACAACCTCAGTCCAACTAAAATAAAGTTGTCCGGCACGCTAATTTTGTCTTGCATCGCTATCGCCTTGTGGGTGGCCTCGATGATTCCAACTCTAAACTTATCGCTAATGCCGCTTTTATTGATTGGTTTGTATACGGCTACAGAAGTTAAATTTCAGTATAAATTCTTATTTGGGCTAGCCTATTTTTACACCGTTGTAGTCGGTTTTTTCATTGCCATCTATCGACCTAACGAATTTGATTATCCATGGCAATAGCGGTGAATTTTGGCGTAAACATTACGCACTTTTTATTACTTGAATACCCCCTACCTGTTTAGCTACCAAGGAAAGCCGTGCTCACATCAAGGAAAACTTCAAAACATAGACGCATTCGATCATGGCTTCTGATAGCGGCAATTTTTATCAGTCAGCAATCATTTTCCGATATATCAATTATCGCGTCGGAACTCGACAAACAACGCCCACTGTATAATTCGCTGAGAGAAGCAATAAACGAATTACCGAATTCAAAACGATACGACATTGCAGTTACTATCGGGCAATCGTCACTAGATAGCACACTAAAAAGAAAGCATAGTTACGACGCAGTTATAGCAATTGGCGCTACCCGGTACGACTTTAATCTAGCAATCACATCTCACCCAGAGAAAAACTACCCAGTATCGGCCATATATGCTGAACCGCCGCCAGATAAAATCGTAAAACTAGCGCGTTTAATTTACGGTGAAAACTCTCGGCTACTTATTCCGTTCCATTCAAAAAAACAAAAAGAACTAATTTTCACTAAAGAAATATTAGAAGATAAACACATTACAGTATTACCGTCTAAAAACTCACGATGGGTCAGGCGATTACGCGATTATGACGCAGCCATTGCCATTGCGGATATTCAGCTTTACTCGAACTCAAATCTAAATGCTATTGGCCGATCACTCTACCGACAACGTAAAGGTTTTTTTGGATTCTCTTCAGAACTCGTAACTGAAAATGGTGCACTCGCCAGCTTATACACAAAAGACATTCATCTCATCAAACAATTAGTAGGTGTAATTTCTTTGTACATCGAAAAGAAAACACTGGCGCCCCCCGACCAGCCCGATCATTACAGCATTGAAATCAAGTCGCAACTCGCCAAAACTCTCGGATTCTACGCTTTGGACATTAAAACTCTCGAAACAGAAATAAATAAGATTGATTCGAAGGAGCATATAGAATGAGAAATATATCTCTCGCAATCAAAATACCGATTTTTATTGCACTATTCTCTGCGATGCTGTCTTTCCCTGTTTTGCTTACAACCAACCATCAGCAAATAAAGTCGCTGGAAAGTAATTTTTACAGCAACCAAGAAACACTGCTGAACGTCATAATTCCAGACGCTCGTGAAGCCTTAGAAACGGGCATGTATTCTTATTTTCAAGACCGGATCAACCAGCTATCTGAACGTACAGATATTTTCAGTATTGAACTAAGAAACGATAACAATACTATCATCGCATCCGTTCGTGACGACAACGGCGGAAACGAAAATTCAAGTGTCCGTATGACCCATAAAATTCACACGATAACGTCAAGAAAGGTTTTGGGCATAGACCGCCTCTCGCCGTCTTTAGAACAGTTTATCGGCACAATCACAATCGAATTTAACAACGCTGAAAAACAAAAGAAACTTAACGCTATAAAAACTCAGCTCTGGGCGTTCACACTTACAACCATAATCATGGTACTGGCGTGTATTTTTATTGTGAATTTTTTCATTACCAAACCCATTGCAATAATGGGGAAAGCGCTAATTGATATTCAAAAAGGTAATTTTCACCCTGAGATTCCGGTATCGGGAAAAGACGAGATGGGAATATTGTCGGAAACGATACTAAAAACAGGAATGGAATTAGAACAAAGAGAGAAGGATAAACTCGCCGAATACGATAGGCAAATTTCCGAATATACCGAACGAAGTAATCAGGATATACGAAAAATTACTCGCATTCGCGACAGCCTTGAAGAACTCAGGGCATCCGCTCGCCTTGGATTTGACTTATCTTCGGTACTTTTTTCCCGCAAGGAGTCAAAAGAAGCGAGCATTTTATTAACAAACGCCCTTGAATCTATTGCGACAATAAATAATATGCAGGGAGAGATAGAAGACGAAAACATATCACATCGCCGATTTTGTTCAGAAACGCTAAAAAACTACGCGATATCGATAGAAAAAACCGTCGCTTTTATTGCCTGCACTGTTAGATTCCCGATACAAATCATTATCGACAAAGGAATTACAGATTCTAACCGGCATATACTGGTCGATTTGAAATCGACAATGAGGCTTTTTTCATTAGCCCTAGATTACTGGCCGAAGGCCTTAGAAACCGACGACAACCCTTGGTTTATAACCGTCAGTATCGAAGAAAACTTAGGTAAAGAAAAAAGCATCATGATTGAATTTCTGACAAACGATGCCGCACCCTACGCAATAGTTTCAGTTGCAAAAAAACCGAGCTGGGAAGCATGTGACCCGGTTCTTAGAAAGATAGAGAATCTTGAAGAAACGGATGGGATACATCAGTTGCTATCGATTAAAAGTGATACATCGATTGCAATCCAATACGTCTGTGATTACATCGATAGTGAATCGGCATCTGGAATTTTGCATAAATACAAAAACATATTTAAGTTTAATCGCAGGGTTTTGCTACTAGGCGAATCTCCTCAACTATTAAACATCGGAAAAAGACTCGAAACGCTCCACATCGACACGATAAAAACCACTTATAACAAACAGGAATTAATCGAAAACATTATTGATCATAATACAGCCATCATCCTAATCGACTGCGCAACAAGCGCCGAGAACATGCGAATGACGATGACCCTGCTTTCCGGTTTAAGATCAGCCTATAAATTCATGATCGTGGCGGTAGTCAATGACAAGGAATTACTACAAATTGAAAATGGAAATTTTGAACTGCATGAAATCATGGGTATTGATCACGTAATTTCTTATCCGGTATCCACCGAAGATATCGGTCTCTTAATCAACGGAATGTCGTCTGATGAAATAATCTCTCATGCGATTAAATCGATACAAGATGACATTAAATAATAACGGCGAATGACACTACCAAAAAAGCATTGAGATACACTATTACACATGCTTAAACTAAAGATTAATTTACGTAGTGAAAATAAAAAGGACACTCAATGACTCGATTTTTATGTTTTTCTATTTTGTGTATATCCCTTTCTTCGCAGGCAGGAATTCGCGCCGGATACTCGCAAGAAAAATTAACGCCCACAATTGAAGAGGCTCAACTTTCATGCCTTGGGGGATACGGCGGCCCTGGATCCCGCTGCGGCGTTACAAAAATTTACGATGACATATCTATCCGTGTTCTCGCGATTTCAGAAAAAAACAACCATTTTTATTTTCGACCACGCCCCCATCACGAGGCTCAGGTTTTGTTCGCTGTTATCGACACAGTTGGGGTTGGTGATTCTATTATCAAAGACATTCGAGACGACGTGTTTGAAAAATCTCACGGTCGAATCGCAAAAAAAAGCATCTACATAACCGCAACACATACACATTCGGGGCCGGATTTACAAGGGTTATGGGGTGGCATTTCTGAAGCCTATCGCGAGCGTATCGTTTCAACATCCACCCGCGCAATTTTGAGCGCATACAACAATCAAACCCCGGTATCGATTAACGTCTGGCAAGCAGAAGCGAGAGTAGAAAATCGGCGCGGGTGGGATAAAGTCGACAACGCTATAAACGTAATGGAATTCAGGTCCAAACGATTCGATTACAGCATCGCCACACTCGTCAACATGAGTGGCCACCCTGCTATTCTAGACGCAGCCGCGCTAGGCTATAGCGCAGACTACGTTCACCAGCTACGAGAAACGTTTGAACATCACGCAAATACTAACGTAGTGTTTATCAACGGAATTCTTGGTGACGCACAACCTATCGTCGATGGCCCCCGCTCCACAGAAACCGCCTATTCTTTTGGCGAGTCTGTGGCAATACAAGCACTCGCCCAACAGAATACAGCCGAGCCGGTATACGGACATTTGCGGATAGAGCAAATCCCCTTCTCTCATACAGTCGAAAACCCTTTGGTGTTAGGCGCTATACAAGCCGGGTTACTAGACCTTGAAATAGACGAAGAACAAAAAGTAAACACACAGTTCGGGATAATGACCATTGGCAACAAAGTGTCTGCATTAATGTTTCCTGGCGAATCGTTAACCAGGCTTGGCCTACCAATCAAATCAAAAATGACAAGTGACTATGATTTCTTCTTTGGCTTATCCGGCGATTCCTTAGGATATTTCATTCCAAGCGATGAATTTCTTCAAATACCGGGAAGAACAACGGAAGAGACCGCGAGCCTAAGCCCTAGCATTGGAGATAGGATCGGAGAGGTTATTAAGGGGCATCTTGAACAAGAACATCCCCATCATTAGGCGGTGCCTGTAGGGGTTTTTTAAACCACAACAGATACTCTATAACGGGGCTAGCCTAGAGCAGCCCCTTCACCCCGAGCTGAATCATACTTTTAACTAGGGCGTAAGTTTCGGGATCGTTTAACTTGACCTTACTGTCTGAAAAAAGCTTTAAGACGCGATGGAGTATACTGTCTAAGCACCCCGGACTCAGCTCTTGAAAAATATCCACCCCACACTCTTCTGACACCTTAGCGACTAAAATATAAACGCGGCCTAAATGCGCGAGATCATATGCGCCGAGCATCGACTTCGTGGTGCCAAGAGCTCTGCCTTCAGTACCAGACATTGGGAAAACTGCGTTATATAAAAGGTGATCGCTCAACTGGGCATCTAAAACGTCTTTCCCTTTGCAATCTTTTATTTGTTTAACGAGCCCAGAAACGAGATCGTTAAATTTGACCCGCTCAGCCGGGGGCCGGTCTTCTGAAAAAAGCAGTTTTACGCCTGTTGGACTCATACCCGTCATGTTTGAAATCAACGTCAATTTTCCATAATCTCGAATACCCGCGTACTCTATGGCAGCGCGAAGTCTACGAGCAAAACCGGGTATGTGTTTTGGCGTCCTACCCAGCAATACGGCACTGTTGTCAGTCATCCTAAGCGGCTCAATTTTATTTCATGCGTCCAAAAGTAGGCTGCAATTCACTTTAAACTTACTTCAAATTCAACGCAATATGTTAATTAATTATAGTGGTATCACATAAAAACAACTAATCATTTCAATCCCCGTCTCCAGAAGCACCCGGGCTAGCCCAAGCCCTAGGAAACGGGCCATTAAGAACTGCCGCGTCAGAAGATATTTTGAGGCGACACTTTAAGCCCATTTACTTCATTCTTTAGTTGAGTGAAATTTTTGACGCTCTACACGTGGATCTTCAGAAGAGCTAAATTTTTAACTAAGCCAATGGATGTTGATCTATCCGGCATACTGCTTCCTTAGCGGGTTTAGAGAACAGTAACAATACTACATTCACGTTAAAATCACCGAACATGTTAAAAACCAGACGTTTTTAAGTCAGAGGGTCAGAGCAATCGATCTTGCAGACGTAAAAAATCAATTGCTCCGACCCTCGATTTATTCGTTTCCCGAATGGATGCACCCGGCATTGCGGAGCGCACCGTGGCTTTTGGCCGCCAATAGCTTTACGTTCCTTTGTCTTATTTTCGGTCTAAATATCTATATTTTATGATCAAGCTAATAATTTCATGGTCACTTATAGCCGCTTCCAGCGCCTCATCCAGCGAAGCTCTTTGCGGAAGAGATATATTAAACTTCCGTTGTAAAATATCCGTCACCTGACTGTCAATACTTGGGTCGATATCCATACCGCAAAATATGGCTATCCGCTGCTTTACAAATTCTTTGTTCACTTATCTTTATTTTCCTATACGTATGTCAATATAAATTCTGGATTAGGCTTTTATCAAATGGAATATTCCAGAACCCAATACTCTTAATCGATAATGTCCCAGATGGTGTAATTCGAGCTTTTTAAGAATAAGCACGAGTGAAACAGACATATGGACGATCCCGTTTCGTCAAGTAAAGAAAGCCAAAACCCTTTAAATGACGAAACGGGATCGCCCATATATGTCTTGTTAATTTGTCCGGTGGAAGTCTTTACCATCGGACAAATCCTTAACGTATCTTGAGATTGGCACATCCACCACTCACCAACTTTTGGCATTGGTTGATTAGCCAGAGTCTTCGTATTAGTCATTCTATGTCCCCCGTACAAAATATTGACCAATCAACGAACTTATATAAGCAATATCCAGGACTTGAATATCACTTATATACCAGCAAACATGGATTATCCCAGATAAAAAACTCATAGGTCAGTGACTCACAGAGCGGCTCTTTTTTAGCAAAGTTTGTGCTCCCAAAGACGCGCCCTACTTTAACCATTCCGTCCCATTAAAGGTCTGAATAACACCAGTGGAAAACACACAATAATGCTCATTCTTAATGAAATTTCTTAACAACTGCCGACATTTCGTCTCCGACTTGGTGACTTTATCCCAGCGCTTAGATTTACTATTCATTTTATCCAACTGAAACGGCGTAGAAATCATGCCAATCGACACGCTCCACATGTAGCTATCCTCGGGACCATTGAAATGAATATATCGCGGCTGATATGGCGGTTTAGGTAATTTCTTCCAGCTTTCCCCATAATCATCGCTGTAAAAGGCATTGGAGAACATTCCAGCGGGATACCAGGTAGTAATAAAACCTTTATTCTTATTAAACGATATTCCAGAAAAGTTTTTCGGCGTCGTGATCACTCTAGACACCTTCGTCTTAACATCATACTCATGCAATGTTTTCAGCATTAACGAAACGTAGATTTTTTCATTCATCACATCAAGATGTGGTACACCCTGAAAAAAAGCACCGAGACGGCCCGCCTGAACGCGAAAAACTTCGACCAATTTCCGATCGATCTCCTCGTATAAAACCAACTCTGGATCAATCATTTGTCCAAAACGTATAATTTCAGTACTGCCAGTCTTACTCGGTATCCATGCCCCCACAAAGCGCTTGCCATCAACACTTACAGTTTCAAAGATTAACTCGCCTTTATTGAGCGCATAAAGCTCGACCCAGCTTTTTCCACGATCTTCAGTCTTAATCAACTTGCCAGACTCCAATCCAACGACGATCGAACCATCGTCCGCAATATCTAAGGCCACTACGGCTTCAACATAACCCGTATCGATAAAACGCCAGTCGCTGCCGTTTTGATAGCGAATTTGCCCGGTTTGCGTTCCAAAGTAGCTATTCGCCTTCGTATCAGTTTTCACCTCAGTACTGGGAATACCATAGTTTTTTACGATATTAAAAGCTTCGGAATGACTGGTCGAGCCATCAAACAAATCGACTTTATTCGCCCGCAACAAACGCTCGCCGTAAGCCGTAATTAAATCTGGAATAAGCCCAGCACTATAAGTGGCCCCCGAGGACGTTTTACCTTCCAAAATACTGTTTTCATCGACCCAACTTTTAACCGCGCTCTTAGGATACAACTCAGGGTACTGTTTAAGCACATCCGCAGTAAATTTTTGTGTACGTGGTATAGAGAGCAACACTCCTTTTGACTGCCCGAGATCAATGGGGATCAGATGATTTAAATCCAACACCTCTCCCGCCTTAACATGGATATCAAAAACACTCTCCTCTGACACCCCGATCGACTCGGAAAAGGATTGATTGCCCTTGTAATAGCTAGCGAGTCGATACGTCCCCTCAGGAATCCAGCCAAGCACTTGTTTCGTTTGTCGAAAATTTCCGCTCGCCGTCAGTTTTTCAAACTTTCCATCTTCCGTTTCAAGACCAACACCAACATATTCAATCGCTGGCAGTCGAGAGGTTGGGACAATAAGCGACGCCACTACGTAACCGTGGGTTTGACTGACGATTAGAGGATCCAAGGTTTTGATTGGGCTAGAGGCGCAATTGAACAGCGTCAATATTAGGGTGATGATTACTAGAGCTTTAGTGGTTTTATTTTGCATATAGCTACTCTTGTTTTATTGTTATGATTAGCCGATCTAAATTTGCGATTTTACTTTACTTTCCATGTAAAACAGTCTAGCCAGCTGAAAACTTGGCGATTCCAATACTATAGTTGATTGTTTTGTCTTCTGTTGTAATTTGTTTTGACTCATGAAAATATGGCCTCACCTCAGGACTGTCAATAATGTTTTGTTTAACTCTTGCGGCCAGGTCGTAAATACTCCACCTGGCGGCATTTCTCACACTTCGTTCAACCTGGCTAAACTGATATATAACAGCACCAAATCCTACAACAGCTACTCCAGTTTGAATGACAGACATCCAATCCACAATTACATTCCTCTCTAATATAAAACCAGCGCGTCAGAACAAAGGCGCGCCCCACTGTATTACTTATCTGACCTCTAGACTTATGTGCAGCTAAGTGTTTTTGTCTTCACCAATTTCGAAGGCGTAGTAATCGACTGAGTAAATGTTAACGTGTATATCGGCCATTTTTTACGAGAAGCATCAACGAATTGTAAATAGCTGCATAGCGTAGCGTCAGGCGGCGTCCAAGATCCAGCTGGAGGCGCGGTAGTAGCATCGATAAGAACCCCTACTAGCGCCGTTGGTGATAGGCCGTTAGTATCAAACTCGTTCCAAATATTATCTTGTGACGCCCAGCTACATGTACTCATTGAGCCTGATGCCGCTACGATGCCATTTTTGGCGGTTTGAAATTCAGCAAAAGACACTTGATCGCCTAATGCAGGCCAGAGCTTACTTGGTGTATTCGGAATATTTCCTGAACCGGCACAAACGCCGCCATCATAACAACGTCCGCAAAAAGCGATTTGCACGTTCGCATCATTACCGCTACAAGATACAGCCCAATTCGTGACGCTCTTATATTGCTTAGCGGGTGATTCAGTTATGGGGGACACCATTTTTGCTTTACCAGCATCACAGGTGGTGGTGAATTCACTTTTAGTGGCGAAGTATTTATAGAAACCGGCGCTTTTTTCCATACTAAACGCTAGTCCATAACGGGTATCCGCCTGATAGGGTTTAATCTTTTTGCTAGCATTTGAGATCGTGACGGCCTGCAGCCTTGTTTGTGGTGTAGAAGGGTCACCATGAAATAATTGATAGCCGGGGGTTTTCCAGCTTTCTTTAGACAGCATGGTAAATGCAATACCCATATCGGATTGTGAGAATTCATCAACAAAAGAGTCAGAGCTATCATCTGCAATTGCATACAGCCCAAAAATGCTTAGAGATAAAATTACTGCGGCACTGTATATACGTTTATATTTTTTCATGTCAGCCTCTGTAAGATTTAATTTGTTAATTAGCCGGGCATGATTTGTCTTTCCATGCCCCTTATCGATCCAATACAGCCAGAACCCCCATTTAACCAAGGGGATAATCTAACGCCCGTAGCCTCACCAGCACGACCATGACCATGACCATGACCCTATATAATACGCTTACCCTCTTCGTTTCCATTTTTTTCCCTATGAAAATATTAGCGAACAACAATTCAATTACAATTATTCACCACCACGAATCTATCAATACAATAAGTATTTTTTATTTTTACAGAGTCGACATTAAAAAAAATCTTATTTTGCACACTATCAAACAACATCTTTTAAATGCGAGCTACCCGCTTCCGCACTTAACTTCCACTTTGGGCGATAAGAAGCCTGCAAGCGTAGCATGATAGACGCCAATCGATAGGCGCGTATGACGCCATATTAATACCTGTGGCGACACGCTCCTATACAAAAGTTACAGCGAAGGATATCAGGATTTATTGAGATTAAAGATAAGTTGAGAAAAGGGGTTGCTACTGACGGTAATACGAGTAATTTTTAGCTGTCTCCGAGGCCATTGATGCGGCCACCACACCCTTTAATCTAAAGAAACAATCTAACCCCCTTAGCTTTACAAAACACCAGCATGATTTTGGCTTTATATAACAATCTCGCCCTCCTCCCTTTCCAGATCACAACGGTTTTTTTTCATGGAATTAACAATTCACCATATAAAGCCCAATCCAGATTAACGATTAGTTAATCGCAAACATATTAAATAGTTTCCCATGGGGGATTGTTTTTTTTAATTCGTCTGAAATCGTATGATTTTGAGAATCTTCAAATGATTTATAACTTTAAACAAAAAACAATATTCCGTATATAACTTGTATATACATTATTTTAATTAACTTCTAAAACAGGAAAAACATGAGAACCTTTATAAAAAACACACTTTTAATAGGCTTAGCAATTTCATTCTCATCATCGGTTTATGCTACACGATACATTTCTAATGCGGGGATAATTAAAGAATACTATTGCTATGGAACTGCGGATGAATGGGCCGGGAAAAATGCATGCGCTATAACGATAGCCGGATTTACAGATGCAGGAACCTGTCAAAAATCCGATAACGGCCTGGTACTGGTTATCCTTGAGGGTACAGCCCAAACTCAAACAGCTATGGCATTAGCTGCATTTAGTGCAGGCAAAGAAGTTTCAGTCGACATGCATGACACCAAGACTCTTTGGGGAAGTGCCTGCAGACCTGACAGACTTATTTTTAAACCTATCGACTAAACAGCCTTGGTAAATCGTTGCCCGGGATTCTGTCAGGCTAAATGTTTGACCAACAGAATCCCGACAACGTACTATCTAACATATCTTTCTAGCAAATGAGACTTAAACCTCCATCACTATTTTAAATTGGCATCATGGTCTTTACCAAGGGTTTTAGATTTTTTGTTTAATCGATCATTATGGTTTTATATAATATATCTAACCCCTTCCCCTCTGCCCCCTTCCCCGACTAGTTCAGCCGCACGCCCATTGATTTCAGTGAGACGAATAGATTATCGTTTTTTCGACAATATACCTTGAAGCCAAGTAGCAATGTCGGCAATTTCTTCCGGGCAAACGGAATGCTCCATTGGGTAGGTTTTATAATCTGATTGATAACCCAGGCTAGATAAGTCCTTTATGGCCCTTTCTGCAAGAGAGATGTTCACTACAGGGTCCATACTGCCGTGGTAAACTTGAATATTGATGGCTTCGTTGGCTGCATGTGGTGCCAGTCCCTCCACCGTGGGGAAATAAGTGGATAGTGCGAGTAAGCCTGCGAGAGGTTGTGAATATGTTAAAGCAGCTTGATAATTCACCGCGCCGCCTTGAGAAAAACCGGCCAAAATAATGCGGCTACTGACGATACCTTTTTCAATTTCCCTGTCGATTAGATCGTGTACAGATTTTGCCGAATCAAGCAATTGCGCTTTATTGATGTCTCGCACATTTCCCATCCCCAAAACATCATACCAAGCAGGCATGGTCATTCCGCCATTAATACTCACTGGGATTTTTGGTGCATTGGGAAAAATAAACCGAATAGAGAGGTCTTCAGGTAAATTGAGTTCAGGTACGATGGCTTCGAAATCATGTCCGTTTGCACCTAAGCCGTGTAACCATATGACGCTTGCATCGGCTGCGTTTTTTGGTTCAAGTGTAATACAGGGTAGATAATTAGTTTTGTTCATATTCCAGCAATCTCCTTACTTGTTATCTTTACCGTTTGAAAACCGTTTTTCAAACATTTCATTATCGTGCTCAGGCGCTATATCTTCTGATCTAACAAGTCTGCATCGTTTCACTAACTCAATCAAGGGGTCACCCATTAGAGAGTGTGCGTCAAATCGGGGGAGGTTTAACCCGCCCCCCCCTATTTAGTAAGGAAGTACCATTCGGGGCAGAGCCCTTTTTAAGAAGGGGTATCAGCAGAGGGTAAAAGAGCTAGGCATAGTAAGTAGTATGAGTAGAAAGGGAGAATGTCATGACAATGCTGTTATTGAAAGGTAAGCGCCGAACCAACC
>JAWSUZ010000080.1:0-22632 GCA_033852165.1 Agarilytica sp.
ACCTAACTGTACAAACATCACAGCATTGAACTACTACCACAAAGTTGGTGGACGTGCGCACAGCTCTGGTTCTTACTGGACACCTAGCTATTTCGCTAACGGTACGAATGATCCAATGGCTGGATCAACTTATGGAACAACCACATTGAAAAGCTCTGACAACACCAGCTGGTCTGTCGGTTCTTGCCAATAAATTTAGATTTTAGTTAGTCTCCTCAGCGCGGCTTTTTAAGCCGCGCTTTTTTTTGCCTTCGATTTAGTGATTAACCTCTCTACTTATCCAATTCACCCGTCACCCGTCACCCGTCATCGTTCACCTAACCAACCATCCTGACAAACCCACCCCCTTACTGACGTTCCTTTCTATTACCCCAATACCGTTCACGTCAATTATTAGACCGCTCATTCTCAGCAAGCCTTTCTCTCAAACCGTTTGTAATCTTCAAACATTTAACACCCACAACAAAACCCCATGGGTTTTTACGTTTGTCGTGAAATAGCGGCCAAACGTCCGCAAAACCTTTTATTCATAGCGGTTACAACTCATTCTTAATATCAGGATAAGCCAACAAAAACACACAGTGAGTGACGATTATGAATGTAGCTAAAAACAGCTATCAGATGAAAATTTACGAGATCGATAATATTTTAATCGATCTCCATCTACGTGAAATTGCCTATGCAACGTCGATACACCGACCATCGCCAGAAGCTTTTGCAACCCTTATCTATCTAATTGACCATCGCGAACGCGTCATTAGCATCGATGAATTTCGTCATTCGTTATGGAAAGATGAGTCGATCAGTGAATTTGAAATTCTGAGGAATTTAATGAAGGCTAGACAAGCTATTTTGGACGACACTTCTAAAAAACTGATTATCTACAATGCAGAAGAAAAAGGTTACCAATTTATCGGGGAAGTTCTGGAAATTGAATTTCAATAGCTCAGGGTAGAGCTATTGAACCCGTCATTTAGATTGATATGCAAATATAAATGAAAATACAAAGAGAAACTGTAACGAGACAGTGAAGACGAAAACTATTCGTCGTCTTTTTTAGTGATCATTCGGAAAAATATCGAGTCATTATCATCAGAAACAAT
Source organism: Agarilytica sp. (assembly GCA_033852165.1). Lineage (GTDB taxonomy): Bacteria > Pseudomonadota > Gammaproteobacteria > Pseudomonadales > Cellvibrionaceae > Agarilytica. The sequence goes on from JAWSUZ010000080.1 coordinate 1,104, forward strand.
CTGCTCTCCCAACTTAATATTCCCCTGGCCAATTAACGGATAGAACTTTTGTTTGACGACAAAACTATCGTTACGGCCAATTCGAAGAAAGGTTCCATTTCGGCTTTTGTCTTCTAGCCCGATTTGATTGTCTTTCACATCTATCAAGCAATGAACGCGTGACGCAAGTTCGCTATCGACAACCAAATCACACGAGGAGTCATCTCGGCCCAATTTAATGGGCAAGTCATCTTTTCCAAACGACATTTCCTTTCCCTGGTAAAAGATTTCAATATGGGTTGCTGGCGAATTTACTCTATTTAAAATTTCCGTGTTAAACACTGCCGCTATTGTTTGATCTTGGTCTGACATTCTATTTCACCACTGCATAATTTTCTTCCTTCGGCACAGCACCGGAGGAAAGCAATACATAAACGTGCCGTTATACAAAACCCGTCACATTATTAGCCTACAAAAGCACTAATAACAAACGTATGACGAACAATGAACAACTAAAAGCACCTTAAGTTTTTAAATTTTCTTGCGCTATCGATAAGCTTCCAGAGAGATCTAAGTACTTTTTCTGGCTTTGCGTAACAGGCCTAACGATCAAATTCTAACGAGCCGTTAATCCTGCTAGCGACTAAAAAACGATTGAAAACAACGGGAAAACCAGTTTTTCTCAGATCCCGGGATAACGAGAACATCTTCCTCAGGCACATCTAAACGAAATACAATTTCCATTGCGCCAAATTGCAAACGATCGCCGTGCTGTAAATCAACTTCACTCACGGTTTCACCATTCACTAATATATCGCCTGCATTTTCATTCACGCGCAGCTGATACAAAGCGTCTAATTTGGTAATCCAGGCATGCTCTCTCGACACCGCTTGGTCTCGCAAACACACATCCGCACTATCGTCGCGACCGATACTCCAGCACTTTACATCTTCCGAGCATTCAAGAGTGAAAACTTTACCGCGAATCGGCGCGGTCATCGCAATCAATCGCGGCCCTTGACCAACATTCAGGTCATTATTATAGCGCTCATTTGTCTCTGCATATCGATCCATTGTATTGAGACTGACAAAATGTGTACGGTCTTCATCAATGCCTGGTGAACCTCGACTCGCAGCCGGCTGCGGTGTAACTGGCGTATGCACTCGATTTAACTCAGAGGCTTCAAGCGGTAAGCCATCTGGCACAGTGTCGCGCGGAATGCTTTCGTTGGTATTGCGGGTAGGGCTTGAGTAGGGTTCTGCCGAATAAGGCTTAGCTTCTATCTCCTCTTCCATATTCTCCTTCCCAGCCTTCTCACCCCCTGCGTTCTCATTCGCCACTAATTCGTCAGCTTTGATCTCAGCTGCCGCTGCTTTCCCTCTTAAGCCAAATGGATTCGCTTTATGGCCTGAGGCAGGTTTCTGAGAGGATAAGCCCGCGCCAGCAAAGCGCAAAAACTCTTCCATATCCGTTATATCATGCACCCTTGGGGTACGTGGCCGATCAGAACTGGAATCATCTTCTGAGCGTAAGACCGGCACATTGGGTTGACTGAACTCTCTCCCCAGCTCTTCTGAAACCTGTGGCGCAGGCTTAAGCTTGTCAGCGGAAATTCGGTTAATTTCGTCAACGCTTTCAATTGAAAGGTTTTGGGAACTCGCCAGCTGCGTCTGATCAGCATTTAACGAGCGAACGGTTGTTACGCGGAACAATAAATCATCGAACGCCACCTGATCCCCGAGACTCACCTGCATCCGCGAACGGATTTTTCGACCATTGAGATAGGTGCCGTTTGAGGAGCGTAAGTCTTCAATAAAAACGCCATTTGCCGAAACGTATATTTTGGCGTGATAACGAGAGATCTGCTTGAAGGCCAATTGGATATCACACTCGACCTCACGCCCAACCAACATTTCGCCCGCCAATTTATGCAACTCACCGGTCTTATCCGATCGAAGTGCCAATGACGTACGATTAATGGTTTGAATTCTCGTTAGATCATCCACGTTAGCAGAGCGGCTCGCTTTTAGGCTTTAGTAAACAATTACACCATAAGTCTTCGCTGACGTCATGGCCATTAGGAGGGAAATCAGGGTAAACATGCCCGTACATGATAAAAAACTCGCGTCTCAACCCCCGCAGTAAAACTCTCCTGTGAATATAAACCGAGCTCAAGACTCTCGGCTCATCAATAAAAAAGGCGAACCAAGGTTCGCCTTTTACGGTTGTAGCCACACTAAATGAATTTATGTTCCCGATGTAGGTGCGATAAATGCGCCCAAAATAGCGTCCCGAGCGGTATTGTTGTACAACAATTCGGTAAAGATCGTCCCAGCTTCTTCTTTTCGTCCTTGGCGCACAATCGGTGAGGATTCAGTCGAAGGATCAACGAACATGAATGGCACGAAGTCTTCTTCATCAAGGTCGCCCATCTCCGCCACATTTTCAGGAATAGTGAACTCAATCACATCAGTCGAACCGACCTGAAGCTGTGTAACCGGAACATCGCCTAAAAACTCTGGAGCAGCATTACTTACAAAATAGTTTTTCACCATTACTGCCCGGAAATCCGTACCGGCAGTCGTACCATCACTTGAGACCATAAAGATATCAATATTAAATCCACCTCCTTGATCAAAACCACTGCCTCCCCAAATGCCACCCTGCAGTATGCCGGCTCCCAGATCTGCTTCGGAGTTAATCGCCTCGTCCAGAGTCGCAGCAGGGCTTGGTGCTGTACCATCTTGCGGGAAGATGGGGACAAAGTTTCGGCACACTAGATTACTCGGCGCAAAGTCGTCGTCACACCAATAACCATAGGCATCCTGCTGCGCGGTGATCGTCGCAATATACGCGGTTGAACCCGCAGGGAACATCGTGTCTTCTGGGATGGCATCCTCAAACTCTTCATCTAATAGCTCATCCATAAAGATACCTTCAATATCAAAGGATTCCAGATCAACATACTCTTGCTGAACCGGGCTAGTAAGAGGGCTACCGCCAAAGGTCGCTTCAAGAATCGCAGTATCGGTTCCACCCGAAACAAAGCCAGAGACAATAAACAGATCTTCAACCACCACAATTCCAGTCGACGTCAAATACGCATCCACTTCAACTTCAGTCTCAAGCACCCAATCAGGAGAGCTTAGTTCAAAATCGAAGAAGTATAGCGTTTCTATTTCACTGCTGAGCAAAGTACCGTATTCGTACTCAACTGAGCCGTCTTCATTATCATCAGCGTCAAACCATGTAACACCAGATGCAAAGGCAACAGACTCGTCCACAGCAGCCGGGGGGCTGCCACTGGCAACCGCATTAACAGGGCACACAATCGATCCGTCATCGCTAGCTTCTCCATCGGTGAAGCTAAAGCTAAAGGTGGTTCCATTCTCCACATAGGTGCCACCAGCAGTTGATTCAAACGGGCCATCGCTAGGGCTATAGATAGAGAAGGTTCCACTGGCGTCCATTACGCCCACCAAACCATCACCCTCTTCATCATCCGCGAGAACTTCTAAGAAGAGTTGATTTCCTTCCATTTCGACTTCAACCAAAAACGCTTCATTTTCAGCCGCAACACAAACCCCGGTCTCGTCATCATAGTCCTGGCTTCCTGTGCCATGAACAATATTCACAAGATAGAAACCACTGGCATCGGGTACTGTAATGTCACAAACATCTCCCAAACCATCTTGGTCAGCATCCGCTTGGTCCAAGTTCGGAATAACCTCACAATTGTCGACATCGTTCAAGACGGTATCACCATCGATATCGGGATTACCCAGTTCATCAGGGCTGCCAAAGCTCTGCCACACAACAAGTTCTAGATCGAAACCATAGTCACGAATTTCAATCTCAATAGCACTACCCGAACCATCATCGTAACGGACAAAGAAGAAGCTACCATTTCGAGGAAATTCCAGTGATGCTCCAGTTATAACTTGATCCGTTACAAAGTCATAGGTTTCCAATGACGAAGCACCGGAGGCATCAGCAACGGTAACGGTTTGATCCGTTACAGTGACTGTCACAAAAGCACCTGAGGTATCACCAAAGCTGTATACACCAGAACTATCTACCGAAAGCCCTACAGCCCCTGTAATGATAAAGGTCTGCGCCAGAGGCTGTTCACAATCAAAGCAATCACCCGGACCACCCCCTCCGCCAAAGAAGGTTTCAAATTCAAGGAAGCCGCCACCTGCGCCGTCAACATTGAAGCCAGCAAACACTCTGAAGTCCTGTTCACCAATTCGACCGAAGAATTCGATAAAGCCCGTACTCTCTTCAATATCAACAACGTAATTACCCACACCGTTGGCCACTATTTGTGCCGATCCCGTATCACTAAAGGATTCAAGGAAGCTAACGGCATCATCACCACCCGTGAAGGCGAAGGTAAAGGTGCCAGTGTCATAGCTCACGGTCAGATCATTAACTCCAGCTGGGTCACCATCGATATTGTGATCCCCAACCAAATCAGAACGGGGTGGAGGCAAGTACCAAGCAACACGCATATCAGTGGCATTCACGTAGCGAATATCAAAGTCTACAGGCTGGCCGGAGTCATGGTTGATAAACATATAACCCGGAGCTGTCACATCGAAGAGATTCGAAGGATCGCCTGATGCGTATTGATTAGCGCCTGCTGTCAACGTAAACCGGCTAAAGATTTGTAGCACGCCATTTTCATCCGGGAAGGCATCGATTTGAACTTCCATAACCGGCTTACCTTCAGAAGGCTCGACCAGGATATAAAAACCGAAGTCCGTTAATGGAATCTCAGTTATTGGGCCTGTCGGACCTTGAATTTGTAGCGGTAAAGCGGTAGTCAGAGCCGTATCCAACGACATTGCATCACCCGTACCATTCACAACAAAGAAGTCCGTACTGACAACGCTCAGCTCACCGTTAAAACAGGTGTTGGAGTAGATATCGGTCGATATCACACCGCACGTCGGAGCCTCAATCTCCCCGCTTGATGGTGCAGGATCGAAGTTGAAGGCTACAACGGCATTCGCTGATAGCTCACCTTGGGTCAGATCCAATCGACCACCATCGGCTCCGGCATCCGTAACACCCGTTCCGAGTGCAATATTGGCCACATCGCCATCGGCGTCAGAAGTCAGCGTATTGACGGTGAACAATGTATTGCCCGAGGTACAACCCGTATCCACGACAGGGGTTCCGTCCACCAAACACACAACCGAACCCGCAACGAGATCCAGCTCATTATCAAAGAAGAAGTTACCACCACCCGTGGTGGTAACCTCGACGGTAAACGCACTCACACCGATGAAATCGCCCGCTGCATTTTCAATTCGAGCACTCAGCGTAAAGTCACACACTCGACCGCCAATCCAAGGCACATTGATAAAGAACTCAGGTTGTACTTCTCGTCCGTTTTCATCGCGACCCTGGCCATAGAACTGCATATTTTCTTCAGGTACGTAGGGCTGGTCAGGTTCAGAAGCCGGACAGAAGATACCCAGTTGATATTCCACGGCTCCCGGTACGGCGTTTCCTGTGATCACAAATTCACGCGAAACATCCAAACTGGTTATGCCACTCAAGCTCTCAGGCTGATCCGTTCCTATCGCAATATTCAGGTCCGCTATAGCTGTTAGACCATCGCTCACAAGGACAGAAGCATACCCATCGATCGAAGGACGAGACGGACATGGCCCTTGCGACCCATCGCCATTATCGCAAAAGAATGGATTACCGTTGAGGTCCGTGGGCGCGCGGAAGACAATTCGGTAATCAAAATCAATACGACTATTTAAGGTCGCCATCGTCGCGTCTGGAACGTCAATCGTAAAGCCGACGCCTCCACCATTTTGGAAGTTCGAGTCCACGGTAACGCCGCCAGCAACGTCGCGCCCAACACAAGAAAAGTCTGTGAACGTACCTGCATTATCCGATGGAGGTGTACAAGAGAAGAGATTTTGCTCTGCTGAACCCGCACCGAATACATCACTGGTGACGAATACCGACTGCACTTCTCCAGGGTAAAGACCAAAGGTCTCGATCAAGAAGCTCTGTACATCCGTTGCACCACCCGACTCAATATACGGGCTGATTTGTAGGCCCTCAAAGAAGCCTCCACCACCAAAATCATCACCAGTCACGTTAGGGTCGGAATCATTAGGATCAAACAATGCCGGCACACCATCTTGGTCAGCATCGAATACAGAACCAACGGCATTATCTAAGTCAGACGAGAAGTAGAGAGCTGGGTGAGTCGTTGGACAAGTCACACCACTATCCGAGTCAGCCAAACACAGCACGTTGCGAATGTCTTCTTCACCCTCAGGCAAGGTGATCTCAGGAAGGTTCGAAATCCTGATCCACTCCACGGCAATTTCAAAATTAGCATACGGGTCATCTTCAGGAATTTCCCGTATCACACGGCCTAAGTAGATGGGTGAATCAGCCGTATCAGGTGCAACCGCTTGCGCATCAAATATGGCAACCAAATCACCGTGCGCTAGGTTAGTCGCAAACCCAACAGCAGATGCTGGTGCTGGCTCCATTACCCAAGTGAGATTAGACTTGTTAAAGCTGATTTTCACAAAGGTCAAACCATCGCGACCCGCATCTAAGCGCACCGGAATACTGCTGTAATCAGGAGGGTTACCAAACACCGTATCGTAGTCAGCCGCACTGGTAATTTGGCTCTCTACGAAATGGTTACTGGAGTAACGAATAACGATACCATCTGTCGCCGCTTCTAGAGCATCATAGTTCGCTTCATTACCACCAAAAGACACCTCTTCTGGCTCCATTAGGAATGGACCGTTGTAGCCCGTTGGCGGATCAAGTACCAACCAATCTCCATACAACAGGCTTTGCCAGAACAAGCCGCCAAACTCATCGCCTGGGCCACCGCCAAAGTCATCAAAGGCGCCTTCTGGAATACCGACAATACCTAAGCTATTCACACTGGCAATACCGATATCGACAAAGGCTTCGTTACTGCCGTCAGGTCCGCTATATACATCAAGATAGCGAATTTCTAGTACCCAGTATTTTCCTTCAGCGTCACGCATTAAATAGAGACGGTCATATTCAAACAACTCGAGGTCGTCATCCAGACTAATCGTATCCGACAATAATGTACCACTCGAATCATCAACAACTTCTTGAATAGCCGTACGAATATTTTGCCCAATTACCGTAAAGATACCGAACAACTCATCGCCGGAAGTTTGACTTGTTAAACTCACACTCAAATTCCCATCCGTATATGAACCATAGAGAGGCGCAAAACCAACCATTGGGCTTGTTGCACCGATATCAGCAGCAGTAATCGCGAAGCCTCCAGTAACCGTATTGAAGGTGAAGTCAGCCATACCTTCTCCATTCGCTTCTTCTTCGCTGGTTACGTAAATAGGAGCGCCAGGCAATTCGAAGTTCGACACATCGATGCCTTCGGGCAAAGACGACGTGCCATCAAAGCTAGGTCGGCTTTGATCCGCCACCATACCTAAGCCCGGTACAGGCACAAACTCTTGGTCAGGACCAATAAAGAGGGGGAATTCTGGATCACAGAGATTCAACGGCGAGACATAACCATCTACCCAGAAGTAAAGTTCTGGCAAATCGTTTTGGTAGTTCCCAATATCAAACCGAATAACATAGTCTCGACCAAACACACCCGAACTAGGAGCCGTCTCTGGGTTAAACCCATCAATCGTGTAGGTATATCGATTAGTACCTGAGATTTGCGTAGGGGTACCCACCACTACGGAACTATCAGCATCACCTTTGAAGAAGGACCCGGTATCCGGATCATAGTTAACCGCAAATACGCTCAATTGAAGAGGGTTAGCACCCGCAGTAGGATCGGCACCATCAAATCGTTCCACAGTACATTCCACACTCACGGAGGTCGCTCGCGTATCTAGCCCCCCCTCAAAATCATCCAGATTTTGTTCGCTGAATTCAGGCAATGTAAGAAGACCAGTGACCCCCGCAAATAGTGCGGCACTCGCAGCATCATAGAAAACACCATTGTCAATTTGAGTCACTGACAACAGCTCTGAGGTTAACGTCGCTACCGTAACGTTATCGCCAGGCCGCATAAACTTAACGTTACCAAAATTAGGGATGACGACATTCGCCACACTTGTATCAGCTAAGGTAATCGCAAAGTCTTGGAAGAAACCTTCTTGTACATTAATCAAGAATTCACTGCGCATTAAGAAGTTCAAGAAAAATAATGCAGAACGAACATCAATATCACTTTCGCTCGTCAGCGTTCGATCAAATAAAGTTGCTGGTACGGAAGAACTAAGTCCACGAGCCACTCGATCGCGGGCACGCTCATAATCAGGTGAAGGTAAAGTCGAATCCGTTCCAGTAATAAGATCACGATATCCCGCAGCTGTAGCCGGGTAAATACTTGCTAAGACATCAGAAATAACAAGTGGTGTTGAACCGGCTTCAAACAGCGCTTGTTGCAAAGCTGACTGTACAGCGTCATCGGCAAATTGCGCATAGAAGCCCACCGCAGACGTTAATTGATCCGCTGCTTCTCCGGCGGTTGCAGGCAAGCTGAGACTCAACGCTCGAATTAATTCTGATGCATCAATCACATCGGCACCGCCTTCTAGAGCCGCGTCACGCCCGGTGTATATTGGGAAACCATCGTCGGTTACGTTAATACCAATTTTCGCCCAATTGAAAAACTGAGCAACAACCGCAGCTAAGCGTTTAATTTTGATTGTTAAATCTTTATTTTCAACCAAAGCTTCAATCACGCTAGTTGACACCAAAGCGGTCTCAGCAATTCGTCCGCTAAATTCATGATATAAACGCACCCGATCAATCAAATCAAAATCGGCATCGGTAGGCGACCCCGTGTCGCTGCTGATGCGACCAAAAGCAGCATCCACATCAGCTTGTGTAACGGTTGAGGTTAAGTCAGCCGCAATTTCAGATAGGCTTGGCGCGTAGTACAAAGGGTTTTGTGGGACCCCTTCACTATCAAGAACACCCAATGGTAAAGCGTCGTCGTCGGTATATTCTCTCCCAACATCCAGAATGCCGGAGCCAACTTTAAAGATACGAACAGTACGACCATCAAGACCGCGACCACCAGGTAAATCTGCGCTAGGAATATGTGGGGGTGAAGGTAAGTTAATGGCAACAACACCCGCATCACCGAGTGCGTTTTCTTCGACCATAACCGCCAGTCCCATGGCCGCAAACAATAGACGGAAAGATTTGGCTAGCTGCGCATTCTTTTCTATTTCCTGAGCCGCCAGTGCCGCAGTTACATCACCGCCAGACTCTAAGCCGAAGAGTACTTCCAATGCAGCAGTATCATTACCAGCTGCTTCAATCACATCATCAGTTCCATCTGTTACTGCTTCACTAATCGTTGCTTCGAGGGCGGCCAATAAACCTTGCTCATCCGAATCCAGAGAAGATTCTAGCCCGCTATCCGCTGAATCAATCACTTCATCGGCGTTAATAACATTTGATTCCAAGATAGCGATATCAGCTTCTGCATCAGCAGAGGTACCCGCAATCACGTCCTCCAACACCGCTAATTCACTTGCATCAATATCAATTTGCACATCTGCTTCTTGTTGCTCAATAACATCAGCCAATGTCTGCCCTTCGGGAATCACGATAATACTGTCAGCCGCCTCGGCCACCACTCGTGTGATTTCAGTCGCTACCGCCTCAATCACCGTCGCCGTTAATTGCTCAACAACCGCCGCCGATAACCCCATGCTAGTCAACGAGGCAATCGATTCTCTAATTTGATCAAGGATCACATTTACAACACGGTGAACAATCGGGTTAATCGGTACCGGCTCAGGAAGTCCAGTTTCGGTATTAATATCATTAGGGTCTGCAATCGACTGAATCGCCAACGCCTCTTTCGTACCATCGTCATTCGTTTTAACAATTACCGCTCTCACCTGTAAGCGCCCTAAAGCCCTAAACGCCGTCAGAATATCGTCTTCAATATCATCAACAGCCGCCAAGCCCTCTGCAACTAAGTAATCCAACACATCACCAGCGGTGATCGTATAAATACCTAGGGCATCCGTAGGGACCGTTGCTATCGGGTTTTCAAAATCCACATCCGCCAATAAGAAAAGAGAAACCAATGCCGCTACCGGATCCAGGTCGTCAACGCCAATATTGCCGTCATCTCCTGGGGCTTGGAAACTCGATTTTTGCGAAACTTGTGATCCGGTTTTATAGGCGCCGGAACCGTAAGATTTTCTTGACGCTTTACCCGAACCCGAACTTGAATCCGGAAAACTCGAAACCGAACCGCTTAACGCAACAGCATTAAGTGCTGGTGTAGGAGTTGGTGTAGGAGTTGGCGTCGCTGTTGGTGTAGCCGTTGGCGTCGCTGTTGGTGTAGCCGTTGGCGTTGCTGTAGGTGTAGCCGTTGGCGTCGCTGTAGGTGTAGCCGTTGGCGTCGCTGTAGGAGCAGCCGTTGGTGTTGGCGTTACAGTGCCTCCGCCTCCTCCTCCGCCACCTCCCCCTCCTCCACCACCGCCACAACCGGCGAGGGCAATAGTCAATACAACTAAAGGAGTGCAGAACGTTTTCGAAATAATTTTCGAAAAGCTGGAGGAGGGGTTTTTCATAATGAGTATCCGTTTGCCATTGGCGGCATTAATACATTTAAAAAATGATTAAAAAATGAATTTAAAAAATCCATTCGTAGCAATTTCAGAGTATAGACACGGAAATAGCACGGGTTTAAATTAGGAATAACATCTGATCATCAGGAAAATAACAGGGACGAAAAAACAATTTTATTATTTAAATTCAACAAGATACGTTGAAAACAGAAGAAAAACTAACCGGGAAACAATTCCGAGAGCAAACCTTTTGCCATTTCGCCAACCCCTTTTAAGATCATTTGCGTCTATATCGTTTCAATTGAATACCATAAAGTTTTCAAAATTTTATCTATATATCAAAAACAAAAAACAAAACTCGTTTTATATAAAAAAATAATCTTTTGATTTTTTATATTATTTTCACGTGCAGCCAAGATGTTGACTTCATACAAACAAGAAAAAAACCACGCAAACAAAATGACAAAAAACAGTCGCTTTCGGGGTTTTTTTTGACTTGACGAATGACAGAAACACACTAGCATTAAGGGGTTAAACTGAAAAAACGACCGTACTTCCTCTCCTATTCATCACGCCATACGCCTCTCCCCGTCATCTCATATACCTCCTGCGTTACAACTAACGCCACATATAACGCCGCGACCCCAAAAAATCGGTATGATGTCGATATCGATATAAGCTCACAAACAGTTAACGGAAATCGAAATTTTTTGAATCCCACACCAGAACAAACGGCTCTTATCTCTGCAGCTATCAACACTGGAGCAGAACGGTATTTTGAATCCTGCGAATCGAGAGTCAGTGCGTTTTCAAAACAGCACTACACATACCCTGGCACCTGGAATATTAATATCCGTGCTTTTGGTTGGGATCTCGTCAAAATGCCCGCGAACCTGATGTGGACCCCGCTATACCTTCTGATCCAACTGATTGGCTATATCTGCTTGCGACTCAAATGGAAGCGCATAGGCGGATTGATTAAGCGCGTACCCAGTGGCTTCGTCACCTCGGTTCAATCACGTATACGTGATCTTATTTACTCACAACTACTGGGAAACCCCTCGCACCCCGAAAAATGCGAGCTGTATCGATTCATATCGGAAGAAATACTCCAAACCGTCCCAGCATCATCACGTACGTCAGCCGAAGATTGGAATCAAACCTATATCAAAGATGCCCTCCCTCCTTTAATCGCCCAAATTCTCGAACAGTATTCGATTACACGCACCGCATCCGCCGATATTGCCAACACGGTTATCACCACCGCAGCAGGCGCAATCGTATTAAAGCAATTCACACCAGGCGGGCTTGGTCTGGGTATTATCGTCGCAACTCTTTATATCAAAGCCCGAATGGCATCCGATTTTATGTTCGGCGAAACCCTGGGCGGGGTCTATTATTCTGTTTTTCCTCCTGAACCCACGCTGGGAATCATCGCGCTCAGCACCCTCATCGTTATGTGCTGCCTCGCCATTGTCGCCGCATTTTCCGGCTTGCTTACAGACCCTATTCAGTACTACCTCCACATCCACCAAAAACGTTTGCGTAAGATGCTCAAACACATGGCTAAAGATTTCAAACGGCAATCAAAGGGGTCGTTTCACCCTAAAGACCAATATTTAGCGCGTATCATGGAACTAATTGATGCCCTTAAAACTCATGTAATCTAGCAGCCTGTTATTAAATAAAGGATAGAACGATCACCTTATGAAATGCCTAAGCATACAACTGCACCCAGACCGAGATACCTCATTCAGACCCGAGGACTTAATTCAGCACCTCAAAAGCATTGGCCGCTACCCTGAAATTGATATTGATCAGGACAAACCCCAATATGTGAATCTCAACTTATTTACTGAAGACCTCAACGCCTTATCACAGCAAATTAACACACAAGTAATAGACGACGAGCACCTGGGACCCTGGGTAAAAAATGTATCCGTCATCGTGTGTGAAGGTGATCAAGGTTGGGATGACTACATTTTGCTCTGGCACTACGACAAAGACGAACTCGCCGATGACGCTTCAAAATAAGAACATACAAGGGATTAGTACTCGGGATTTGTGGCGTCGGTGGATTATCCATCTGCCGATGCTCGCGGCTATTTATGCAATTAGGCGCGTCCCTGACCGGTTCCTCACAAACTTGCGACTCTCAGCACTGCGTGTCTTTCCCCTACTCATCTTCTCAGCCTTACTGTTTTCACCTATAGCAAACGCAGAACCCCGCACGATGCTTGCGCTTGCGAAAGCAGCCATTGAAAGAACGCATCAACATGTTATCTACGACGGTTCGTATTACGCCATCGATTACCCGAACGGCGATGTTCCCAAAAATCGCGGCGTATGCACCGATGTCGTTATCCGAAGTTACCGAGCCCTGGGCATCGACCTACAAAAAGAAGTCCACGAAGATATTAAACAGCACTTTAATCGCTATCCGGCAAAACGTATTTGGCGACAGAATTCACCAGACAAAAACATCGACCATCGGCGCGTACCCAATTTACAAGCCTACTTTTCGCGCCATGGTCAAAGCTTACCCCCATCCGATAAAGCCAATAACTACCAAACAGGCGATATCGTGACGTGGATGCTGCCCGGTAACCTGCCCCATATAGGCATCGTGACCCATAAACGCGATAAACGAAGTCGCAACCCCATGATCGCCCACAATATTGGCGCCGGCCCAGTTATTGAAAACATGCTCTTTTCATACCCTATTTCTGGACACTATCGTTATATGAAAAAAGGTGAAAATTAAGGAGGAATAACGAAAGAGAAAGGCAAGAACGAAAAACAACCAAAATATCGGGTATTCGTTTAAAAACAGGGCACTTCGTTATCATTTATCTATATACAGATAACGACTGTGACGCCATAATACGCATTTAGAATTTGGGCGCCTGCAATGTTTGCCCCGCGCCTGCGTCACCTGCCCAGTGGTGAGCCCCGATGGCACGTCGGATGGCCAAAAGCCAAAACAAGTGGTGCTCGCTTCGGCCTAGCATCCGCGTCACCTGCCAAGTGGTGAGCCGCTGGGGGGCACCCCAGCACCCATACAGTCAGGGCCTTGACGGCTCAGGCCTGCTTTACCTGTTCGCCTAGCGAATAACTCTCCGTCATCGCATCTTCCACACATACTCCCATCTCGCCCTCCTATGACGAGACTTATAGAGTTACGAGACCGCTTCAGCCCTTTGGAAGGCGATTCCAATACACGCCACAAGTACATCCCTGTAGGCTCTCTAATGCCATCCTTGGCATTAGAAGGTATCGGAATCGCCTTCCAAAGCACTAAAGCTACGTGCAAACATCAACTGACTCTACAGTTAACAGCCTTGCACCTCGCCCCCATTACACCTTCAGAGCCCCCCTAAACATTCGCCCCCCCCATCGACACCAAATTCCAGCCATGGCCCAAATAAATATCCAGATACTGAATATTTTTGCCGCTTATCCCCTTAAAATACGCCCAACGCAAAACCACATCTCTTAACCTCAAAAGCCCGATTACATGCAGATCAAAACACAAGCCATAACCATACGAGCCATTCCCACCTTTGGCTCACTATTTTTTACTGCGGCTTTCCTAAGCGTTTTTTTATCCCTATCCACCCCCAATGCTCAAGCCGAATCCCCAGTATGGAAAATCTCAAACGGAGACAACCACCTTTACTTAGGCGGAACCATTCACATGCTGGCAGCCAACGACTACCCACTACCGAAAGCGTTTAATACCGCCTATCAACACGCCCACAGCGTCATACTCGAAACCAATCTCGACGCCCTACAAACACCTGAATTTAATTTAAAAATGTCGAAGATTATGACTTTTAGCGACGGAAACACTCTGCAATCATCCGTTAAAAAAGAAACCTATAACGCGCTCAAGGACTATTTCCGACAAAACGCTCTGCCCATTAATCGTTACGCGCACTACACACCACTCGGCATCACCTTAATGATTAGCCTTTTTGAAATGCAAAAAACAGGGATGGATTCAAGCTTAGGTGTCGATCAATATTTTACCAAAAAATCAAAAACAGATTTAAAAACATTAGGGCAATTAGAAACGCCTGATGAACAACTTCGCTTTATCGCCAATATGGCCACAGGAAAAGAAGACGATATTATTTTCAAAACCCTGCAAGAAGTTAACTCAATTCCAGCCGAACTCGAACAAATGAAAACCGCCTGGCGCAGTGGCAATATTGCCATGTTAGAAAAAGTCGGCATCGACGAGATGAAAAAGAACTACCCCTCACTATATAAAATACTCTTAGTAGACCGTAACAATGCCTGGATTCCGAAAATAGAAACCATGCTAACCAATGAACACATCGAATTTGTTTTAGTCGGTGCTTTACATTTGGCTGGAGAACACGGACTAATCAAACAACTGTCTAAAAAAGGCTACCACGTCACTTATTTGGAAAACTGAAGCACTTGCATTTTATTTAAAGCTCTATACTATGCTCGTCTCGTAACACATACCGTTACGATCACACATCGAATATTGGATTAGACTTTTCAAAAGGAGCTAGACATGAAAAAAACACTTTCCCTTTCCCTCGCCATTGCGGCAATCCTATCAGCACCTACTTTTGCAAGTGACGACTATCGAGCTGAAGTCTCGTTATCCCACGAAGTTGGAGACTATGGTGAGCCGGATTTCCGTACATCAGTAATATCTGGGGAATACCATTTCGATACAGTTAACACAAACAGCAAACCTTATGCAGAAGCTGCGTTTGTAGACCACTCAGCATTTATTGATGGCTCTATTTCGCACACCAAAGTAGAAGAGTTCGGCGATAACGACTTTGCGCTTGGAGGACGATACGTGATGGATAACAACATCATCATCGAAGCCGATGTACAACGCGTAAAAAACGACAACGGCATTTCAGTCGGTGTGGGTTACTACATCAACGACAATATCGATATCGTTGTGTCATACCAAGACATCAATTACGAAGACAAGCAAACCTTCGGTGTTGATTCTCACGGTGTATTCTCGGTTTTCGACTCATCATTCATTAGCTACGATGCCGGCATCGCGTATACCGACGAAGGCCATCACAACGGTGTTGATCTAAATGCTGGCGCAACTTACTACTTCACCAGAAGTATTGGTCTAGGTTTAGATTATGACTATGAATCAAGCGATCACTACAATTTATCCACAGTATCATTAACTGCGGATTATTTTGTAACACCTAAAATTGCTTTATCTGCAAAATATTCAGACTACAACCACGACGCTGAAGGCAACGCTTTCGAAGCCGCGGTATCTGTTCGCTTTTAATTTTTTTAGTTAACACCTAGCGTGTTGGCTAAAGGGATAAGCAAACAAACTGAATAAACACAAGTACAACCCGATGGAAGATTTTTCAATATGGAAAAACTCTGTCGGGCTTGTTAAAGCATTTCACTACAGTTTTACATTTCACTAAAAAAAACAGTTGTGTGTCGAAACAGGTGACGACAATTGTATTAATCATTTATCTTCTAAGATCTCATATTCTGCGCTCTGATATTCCAGGCTATTATCCACATAATTTTTTCGCACCACCCCACGTTTGTTCGCCACAAATGTCCAGGGCTACCGCTCACTATTGGCCCCAGCCATTAATCAAAATAACCACCAACTCGACATGTTCAGAGTCGGTAAGCTGCAACTTAGCTTGAGTGGTTTTTAATGAGAGCAATTGTAGATTAGCTTTCCACTGCCGGAAGGCGCTTCGCTTTTCCAGCCTACGGAACTGAAACGTTCTAGTAAGGGTTAATCAACAACATTACTGGCCCCTATCATCTCGCTAGAGCTCATAGGCTCACACGAACTCCAGTCACCTGATCCGGACCATAAAAAAAGCTTTAACACCCAATATTTTCCCTAAAGAAATACCCCACCCCCACACAAGCATTCTCGACCGCAACGATGTACAATGCGCCAAAATTCTGCGATGCACCCTAGCTTCACCCACTTCATCGCAAACCATAATAAAAACTCTTCGATAGCAAGCCATCCAACACGTACTCCGGTACGCGGTTAGTGTTGCCTGCGATTGGGGAAAATGAAAACGCGTTAAACACCGAAAAAATAACATCTCAGTAGGAGCAAACCTCTTGAAAACCCATTATGTATTATTCGCATTATTCAGCTTTGCGAGTTTATTTGGCTTTCCATCACTCGCCTATGGTTCCGGCACCACCGAATCTCTGGCCACAAATTTGAATGCGACTTCGAGCGTTTTGGCCATTGCCGCCCTCGCGCTATTTGCATTTTCTTATATTTTTGTCATCGCAGAAGAATTTATACACCTTAGAAAATCCAAACCCGTGCTCATGGCCTCCGGCATTATTTGGATTTTGGTTGCGATACTTGCCAAAAGCGTCGAAAACGGATCAGAGATTATGGAAGCCTCGCTTGACCATATGATCATTGAATACGCGGCCCTGTTGTTATTCCTCCTAACCGCCATGGTCTACATCAACGCGCTTTCCGAAAGACATGTATTTAAAGTCCTGCGAAACTGGCTGGTTCAATTGGGCTTTAGCTACCGCAAACTGTTCTGGACTACCGGCCTACTCGCATTTTTTATCTCTCCCATCGCCGACAACCTCACCACAGCCCTATTAATGGGCGCGGTAGTATTGGCCGTTGGGCAAGACAAACCTCGCTTTGTGACCGTAGCCTTTATTAACATCGTTATCGCCTCAAATGCTGGCGGCGCCTTCAGCCCCTTTGGCGATATTACAACCCTTATGGTTTGGCAATCCGGCCACGTCGGATTTTTTGGATTCTTCAGTTTGTTTCTGCCCAGCGTGGTTAACTTTCTTATCCCCGCCATCATCATGAGCTTTGCTGTCAGCACAGAAGTACCCCAAGCTGGCGCACGTGATATCGAATTAAAAACCGGCAGCTATACCATCATATTTCTGTTTATTTGCACCATCGCCACAGCGGTATCATTCGAACAGCTATTACACCTTCCGCCTTACCTCGGCATGATGATGGGGCTATCTTACCTCTTCCTATTTTCCTACTACCTCAAACTCACCGAACGCATCGATGCTGACGTTGTGGGAGACTTTAATATCTTTAATAAAGTTGCCAAAGCGGAATGGGATACCCTCCTCTTCTTCTTCGGTGTCATCTTCTGTGTGGGCGGCCTTGGCACCATCGGCTACCTCTCTGCCGTATCCGACATTATTTACGGAGGGCTAGGCCCCACCACCGCCAACATACTCGCCGGCTTATTCTCCGCCGTCGTCGACAACATTCCCGTTATGTTCGCCATATTGACCATGTCACCCGAAATGGACCACTACCAATGGCTCCTTATTACCCTTACCGCAGGCGTGGGCGGCAGTTTACTCTCCGTCGGCTCCGCAGCGGGTGTCGCCCTCATGGGGCAATCGAACGGCCTTTATACCTTCTTTGGCCACATGAAATGGAGCTGGGCCATCGCCCTCGGTTATGTTGCCAGCATCTACTGCCACTATTTAATTAACGGCTAGACCTTATAAAGGAGGTTTTAACGACCTCCTTTACTCTCCTCTTACTGATGCCCTCTCTCCTCGCCCCCCACACCAAAAAGTCGTAACGTTTTTTGATTAGCCTACCAAGCTGATCAAAAAACACCCGCCACGCATTCTTTCTTTATTCCATATTCGCGTAGTTAAACCCTATCTACTATTCTCGAAGTAAGCTTTTTATAAATTTGCCACTTGTTTGGGAAGAGTTAGGGTCATGGGATTTCGTTTCACTGTACACATATTCAAATATTTCTTACTTATATTCGTTGCCGCTTTTGCTATCAGCGCCTGCCAGGGGGATGGCTCTGAATCCGGTATCGGAAACGATTCCGAAGTCAGTGTAGACGAGGGCACAGATGAAGAAGTAGAAGACGAAGTCGTCTCCAGTGCATCCATCAAGATTGGCAATGGTGGTGGCGCCTCGTTTCGTGATGGGACGGCTGCGGCTGAGTTAATTACCGCGAGTATCGATGATTCAGATTGGGATATCGACGTAGTCATTGTCGACCGTAACAACCTCGCCGTTACCAGTGTGTATAGCGTGAGCTTTTCTTCTACCTGCGTCGCAACCGGTTTAGCCAGTCTTAGCAGTAGCCAGGTGAATACGATTGCAGGCCGCGCAACAACGAGCTACTCCTCAGGGACTTGTGATGGTGTTGATACAGTAGTCGCCAGTATTCAAGTCGGCACAAGCACGATAAGCGCCCTGGTTGATTTAGACATCGACACCGCCCTCGCGTCCTCTGGTGGTGCAATTGGCGTTTCCACCATATTAATGGGGTCAGGTTCTGGAACCTCCTTTATAAACGGAACCTTAGGTGCCAGCTCAACCAGCTTACAAGCTGGCGCTAGCGCGACGATATCAGCCAATATTGTGGATAGTGACAACGTGCCTTATGCGCAACCCATTGTCGTCTCCTTTTCATCTGAATGCGCCTCAACTAGCCTCGCCAGTTTTAGTGAGTCAGGCGTATTAACCAACGGGGGATTAGCCAGCGTGGTATATAGCGCTGAAGGTTGCAGCGGTGACGACACAATTTCTGCCAGCGCCCTCACGAGTGACGCCCAAGAACTGAGCGCAAGTGTTCTTGTATCAATCGCCACTGATACAGTGCTGGGAGTTGAGTTCATTTCCAATTCCGAGTCAACCTTAACGATCGCAGGTATAGGTGGTGACGAAACCGCCAATGTCACCTTCAGAGTTGTCGGTGCACAAGGCGCCCCCATTGTAGGCGAAACGGTCTCTTTTGAACTCAGTAATATCGCCGGAGGATCGAGGATTGCAAGCGGTACAGAATCAGGAGAAACCAATAATGCAGGCGAAATCACCACCGTAATTCAAAGCGGAACGGTTAACGCCTCCCTTCACGTCATCGCGACTCACAACAGCAGTGGCGTACATGGATTCTCTGACGACATTACGATATCAACCGGAGTACCGATCAGTCGCTCCTTTGATATTTCCGTCTCACCTGCCAACCCTCTCGCCTGGACATCCAATGACGCAGAAGTAACCATCACCGCCAATGTTAGCGATCAATTCGGCAATGCTCCACCCAATGGTACTCGCGTCAGTTTTCGCACAGTGGAGGTGGGAATAGTCGAAGCATCTTGTGAACTAATTGATGGCCGATGCACTGTTGACTGGCGCAGTTCAGGAGATAGAGGTCACATAACGGCTGAGGCAGACGACGGAATTGGCTATAACAATCGTTTAGGCCGCGCTACAGTTATAGGCTTTATGAGCGGATCCGAAGATTTTATTGACCTTAACGCAAACGGATTATTCGATGCAGACTCTGCGGGAGAAGTCGCATCAGTGGTCGATTTAGCCGAAGCCTTTATCGATGCAAACGAAGATGGTGTTTTTAATTCAACTGAAATCTTCATCGACAGTTTTTTAAATAACCCCGCTCCCAGCGATTCCACTGCAGGAGCACTCAATGAAAGCTATGACGGTGTAGGAGATGGGATATATAACGGTCCATGCAGTGAATTAATCAATTCAAACTGCCCTCCCTCAGCACTACAATCAACCACGATATGGGACCAAGCCGTCATCGCGCTTTCTTCCGACCAAGTACAAATCTGCGACAGAGGAACGCTCCCCCCCGTAGGCTCAGTTATAGATGCTCCACTCTCTATGTCTGGAGTTGAAATTTGTGACGAAAACGGTAATTCCCTGCCCGTTAGAACGGTAATCAGTTTTAGCAGTACCCATATCGAACTTGTCGGTGTTGATAGCCACACCATAGCCGGAGATACAACAGAACCCGCAGGACCATTTAGTTTAGAGATATTGCCAGACGGCGTAGAACAAGAGAACGCCTCGTTCACCATTTCAGTTCTCTCACCCGTTGGAGCAGAAGTCCAATATCATTGGCCAGTAAATGAATATCCTTAATTCCAATCGGGACAGACTCACGGCCCCGATTTGAAAGCCCTTAAAATCGAAGTTTCACAAAAGGTAAAACCGAAGAGGAAAAGCGTTCTCAGCAGAGAATACTGACAGGACTAGCCGAATCGCACTAAACCGTTTTCTTCAAGAAAAAGAAATTCAATCACCTTAACGAACCAACAAACTCATCAACACTACTTTCAAACACAGCATAAAGCCCCTTTAAATCCTTTTTATCATATTGATTGCCATGTACCAAAGAAGCATTCAAATACAAAAACTCATGCGTATCGTCGTCATACACCAGTGCTAGTTTAGCGCTTGCGGTTTCGAAAAACTCGGGAACAGTAATTCCATTCTTAACAAGTTCAAGAGAAAAACCCTCTTCGGGAAGAACATACTCGTTCAATGAAGGCTCGATATGATAACCAAATTTAAGACCCAATTCCGATTTTGGAATTTTGTAATCATAGCGTGCATTGCCTAATACTCCGAAAGCAAACAGCAGTGCAAAAACAAGCATTAGCGCCATCAGAAAACATGAAAATCCGTTTAGTATTTTCTGTAAGGTTGTATTTCCAAACATATGAAACCCTTTACTATTTTTGAACGACATTATTGGGATGGCAGTATACCGATTTCAATCGAGTCTGACCCGAATGACGCTTCCTTAAGATCTAAGCCCATTATCTGTAAGACTTACAGACAGGTACTACCCCTCGTTCCTCACGCTCTGCGTGGGAATGCAGACCGAAGTATGTTTGTTGCACTTAATTCGAATATTGTTTGTTCATATGCCAGTAAATCCGATAATTCTGATCGGTTTTCACTTCACGTATGCATTCCCACGGGGGACCGTGGGAACGAAAACGTTCAAGTTTGGGAATACTTTCACTGTCTCAGGGTGAGGAACAAGGGTGGTGTATATGGCCGCAAGTCGTAGAACCATGCAGTCATTCACACGGCGAAGAAGCGCTAACCGGACTTAAG
>JAWSUZ010000013.1:0-47165 GCA_033852165.1 Agarilytica sp.
TTGCCGGAGGTAAGTTAACTGAAATTGATATTTCCCATAGTCAACGAAGCTAAAAAATCGATTACTCTGACCCTTTGATTGATTAACGCGGATTCAAATCCGAAGTACATCAAAAGATCAGCTGCTAGTGCAGCCATATTGTAGCCGCAAATACTTAAATGTAATCGATATTACGAGCAGGGCGACCAGATGTCCTCGAGTGTGGTGCGCCAGCTTTGAGCCTTCAATGTATTTCTTTTAAATCCATGGTAGAAAACGTAGGTCTTTTTGCTGGATATATCGCTGGTGCGTCATATCCGCCAAAATATGATACGCACATTTTGGCGGATACGTAGATGGGGCTACATATCGCCACCTCTAATATTTGATGTAATTACAGATGCACGAGTACAGGCAGGCCGTGAAGGGCGGATGTGGCGTGGGGTTTAGATGAGGTCGTATGTATTGTATAGTGCCTATCACGTTGAAATCATGGCTTGACGGCGGGAAAAGGTCGTCGGGGCGATAGAATAAACTGTTAAGTGTACGAACTATGAATGAGCCAGAAATCAAAACGTTTTTGTCATCGTTATCAGATTCAAAGTTGGTAGAGCTGATCTATGAGTCTTTGAAGGAGCGGAACTCTGGAAATTCGAAACTGCTTATAGCGGAAACATATTTTTCTGCAAATAATGGTGACGCACACATAGCATTAGCAGCGCTGCCCCCCTGTGACTCCCCGATTTCGAGCGACGACAGGCCGGATCTTATTAATAATGGTGTTTGCAGTATCTGTAGCGTGGAAGTTACTGCAATATCGAAAGATGCAGTTTGTCCGGTTTGTCAAAACAAAGTAGGCTTAACGTAGTGAATTTGACTAAGCAAGCACTTAACAAATTGCTCCTGCTGACATTTTTTCCGTTGCTTATTTTGTGCTTAATAGCACAAAACAATCCACTCCAAAAATTCAGCAGAGCAAGGCGTTAAGCTCCAACGGGAGGGAGAGAGTTCTATTTGTAGGAATATTTATATTATGGTCTGCTGGCAGTTTCGCGTCACCCACGAAGCAATCTTAGCTAGATATTATATTCTAGCCAACTTTCAAATAAGCAACGTCTTCGGCAAGATCAGTGTTTTCAACTTTCCATATATCTAACGCGACTTGCATCTTGTACCAAGATCCGACGCTAGTATCCGTTAGTTTTGCCCAACGTAAAGCCATTTCAGGGCTTAAATCAGATCGTCCGTTAAGGACTTCGGAAAGTGTCTTTCTAGCAACGCGTAAGTGGTGTGCGGTTTCTGTGATCGTTAAGTTAAGGGGCTCGATCACAAGCTCCTTAAACGCAATCCCTGGATGCGTGGGTTTTCGAGTTTTTTTCATCACAATTTCTCGCATATTCATTTAGTGCGGATCGCAATAATCCACGATGTGAGCATCGCCGTCGTCAAAAATATAGGTGACTCGCCAGTTTCCGCTCACATCAACCGACCATTTGTCGGCTTCATTCTTTTTTCTGCCTAGATGTTTATGAAGGCGTAAAGCGGGAAGATCCATATCTTCTGGGCAGTCTGCAGCGTCTAATTTATCAAGTATTAACGCAAGCTTATTCGCATGAGCGGCTTGAATTCCGGCTTTAGTGCCTCGATTAAAAAATCGCTCAAGCCCTTTGTGTGCGAAACTCTTGATCATTACTGACCCTCTAAATGAATAATTCACATTAGAGTACCATAGATCGTCGACGGACCGTAACCCGTAACGTTACGGGTTGCTAATAATTATGTCCAATGAACTGGACAAAGTAAAGGAAAATGTTAACTAAAGTTAACATCAGGGCGTAATTAGCGTACGCATTAGTGATCACCATAGATGACATAGAGTACACGCCTATCCCTATGTCCGATAATGTCTAGTATTTGGCATAGCTATGGATGTGTCAATTATGATAGCTTGGCGCTATTATCGTGCATGTGTCGCTTTTCCCGTCTAAGGAAGCTTCTGATGCATCAGAAGCGCTTTGTTCGGTGTCCCCACGGAGACCGTTTTGAGGTAGTCACACTTAATCACCTTCACAGTGAAATCATCGCTATTCGTCCCGCTAGCCCCGCTAAAAAATAATTCAACGCGTCATCGGTCAAGTGCTTTCGCGGCATATCCTACTGGCAGGCTCGCTTAACGGTATTCCACGGTCACTTGCCCTCCTCCTTATTCGGTGGCCGTCTGGTGGCTATCATGTCTCCAAGTGCCTTTTTTAGATCAGACAAAAAAAGCGTATCCTTTCGTGAGTGGTTTGCCGCGCTCGATGGCTTCGCCCAGGATTTGCCCGAGAATAGTTTTCGGAGGATAGGGGGCAGGTCTTGAATTGTGAATACAGCTGTTTTATGGACGAGGATAGGGGTCAGGTCTTGAATTGTGAATACAGCTGTTTTATGATTGCTTTATGGCCAGACCACTTAGAATCGAATTTGCCGGCGCGCTGTATCATATTACCTCTCGCGGGGACGGGCGAGAGGATATCTATATTACAGATCACGATCGGAATGCGTGGCTTGAGGTCTTGAGCGAAGTTTGTCATCGTTTCAATTGGGTTTGTCATGCCTACTGTCTCATGAGTAATCATTACCATCTGCTTATCGAAACTCCTAATTCTAATTTGTCTTTGGGTATGCGGCACTTAAACGGTGTTTATACTCAACGATTTAATAGGCGGCATCGACGAGTGGGGCATGTTTTTCAGGGACGATATAAAGCTATTTTGGTTGATAAAGAGCCCTACCTTCTAGAGTTAGCTCGGTACATTGTTTTGAACCCTGTGAGAGCGAGGATGGTTCGCTCGGCTAAGGATTGGGTATGGAGTAGCTATCGGGCAACTGCGGGTTTTGAAAGCGTTTATCCTTGGCTAAATGTTGATTGGTTATTATCTGGGTTTGCAAAGCGACGTAAAACTGCATGTGAGCGTTATCGTCAATTTGTCTCAGAAGGGAAAGGGTTGGTTTCTCCTTGGGAAAAGCTTAGGAATCAGGTTTTTCTTGGTGATGTAGAGTTTGTTGCTAAGATGCAGTCTCTTATAGACCCTGACAAGTCTCTGGAGGAAATTCCATCAAGCCAAAGACGGGTACTGGCGAAATCCTTAAGCGACTATGAAAGTATTTCAAGCTCGCGTAATGATGCGATTATCCAGGCGTTTTTGTCTGGCGGTTATACGATGAAGGAAATTGGAAAATATTTTAATTTGCACTATAGCTCGGTGAGCAAGATTATAAAAATTCATGATTCAAGACCTGACCCTTAAGTTACTTCGAAACTACCAAGGAAGATGAATATAAAGAAAAAATGATCGTTGAACTTAGCGCCAAAGCGAGAAAGAAAGCTGATAGCTTAGCTAATGCTCAATCTAGAAAAGTAAAAAGAGTGTACGGAATAACTACCGAAGGTGATTTCGGTCAGGCATATGCTATATTTTCTTTAGAGTACAACCCTCAAACATATTCAGTAGCAATGGACGCATCTTCCTACGGCATGGAGTTAGTAATGGCAGTGCCAAAATTTATTAAAGTTGGCCAACGAATTACAGCTATATATGAGCTTAAGTAAAGTTGTAACAAATAAGGATATGTCGCGGAATCAAAGGGTCAGAGTAATTGAAATTGATATTTCCCATAGTCAACGAAGCTAAAAAATCGATTACTCTGACCCTTTGATTGTTGATTGCTACATCGCCTTAATTGAACCGCTAACTAGAGTAAACGGTCGTATTAGCGATCATCCTGCCTTATCCAGGCCGCGTCGGATTTTATATATACTCTGCTCTGGTGCTTGCCAATTGTAGGGTTAGTCATTACCTGGAAGCTATCGAAATTTGAATGGACGTCAAAATGGGGTGGTAGCGGAGGAGGGGTTGGCGAAGGTATGGATTCAGGCGGTGGTGACGGTTAAGGAAAATAAAAATACCAGATCGATAATTATAAACATAGTTTGGGATTGATAGGTCTTATTAATCATTTTCTAGATAGCCACATTCTTCGCTTAATTTTCATTTCCCCACAGCATAAAAACCAACCCATACAAAACTACCAGCCACATAAAATTATTTTTTTGTCAGGATAACCTCTGAACCAAAAAATGAATGAGACGATAGCCCTAAACTCCACCCAAAGAGCCACGTGCCAAAATAATTTGATTAACACGACAATCACTCAAAAAACAAAATCGTGGGTTGATTTAATCGAGCGATTGCGGTTGAATTGCGCTGCTGTTTTTCCGTTTAAGGTATCGGCTTCATCAATTACTTGATTTGATAAGCAACTTGATGAGTCGTTTGAAGTGCAGTTCAAACGCTAAACAGCATCAACCAAAATGCTATTTCATGTCATCCGTAATGACAAAAGTCGAAAGATGAAAATCGCAAGATCAGAAAAAGACGAGAAATAGTGAAACCGAAAATGAAACTAAAAACGAGGAGGTATGCCCCCAAATATTAACGTAACTGTTTGAAAAATCACAACCCCTGAAGTGCGAGAACACTCAGAGGTTGCTAACCCTAATAGACTAAGTAGGAGTCCAAAATGGCTGATGTAGATCATACGCTAGAGTCCAGCTCGGCCCAAGAAAATTCTCCCCTTATTATCGACCTCATCGTTCAAGAAATCTTTGTCGCTGCCCCGAAAGGCATTGGCAGCATTGCCATGTCCGTTATTTCACGAGAGTACGAACCCAGCATACTTTTGCAGGGTGAGTGGGTGCGGAAGATGGGATTTCGAATAGGCCAGCCCATCCGGGTTATTGCCGAGCGCAATCTATTGCAAGTGGAGCGGGCCAATGTGTCTGCGAATGAGCACTATAGATTGTGTGACGATGAAGGTGAGGATGAGCATGAAATTTTGTCGTTTGACGACTTAAAGGATGAAAATTACGCTACCAAAATGGAAAACGACGACAAAAATGAACGCGAGAGGGGAGACCGGAATGGGGACGCGCAAGGAAGCGAAAAAGGACGCAAGAATGGAGCTAAAAGCGGAAGCGAGAGCAGACGCAGGAAAGGAAGCAAGAACGGAAACGAAGATGGAGACCGGAACGGAATCAAGAGCGACGACAAAAGCGAAGTGTTGGCCGAAGTTAATGGCGAAGTTGATTGTGGTTAACCTAGGCAAGTGGCGGTCACAGACCGCGCCTGCGCAACCGAAGATACAAGCACGATTTAATAAGTCTTTAACGTGCAAGGTTTATCGAGGTTATTTTCGAAAAAGCAGCAACAACACATCCGTCGAAGGACGAATCCAATTGCACCCACCGGTGCCTTGGATTCAACTGAGAGGGAATTGGTTAAGTCAGGCAGGGTTTCCTGTGGATATGGAGTTTACTGTCGAAGCGAAGGATGAGTGCATAACGCTGAGGCCTAAGTTGCCCATTAAGTAGTAGATGTAGGTAATGTGTTAAGGGCAGCACGACCGGGAGCGGGCAGCAATATTGCGATGTTGTTCGCTTCCTTTATAGGTTGGATAGGCCTCAGCGAGTGAATTATCAATATTATTGATTTTAAAGGCCTGTAATTACTTCAGGTATCACCTTCCTTCAAGGTGGCGACCGTTTAAGAGGTCACTTTTTTCAAAGGGATTATCTTCTGTTAGTGAGACGGTAGCGAGATAGCAGGGAGAAAGCAGAGAGAAAAATTAGTCATCTCGATATGGGACAACCCTAATCAAAATAGACAGGTTCAATGAGAAATTGTCTATTAGCGTGTCATTCAAATAGATATACATCGTGGTTAAAATGTACTGTTCGGCAAGCGGAAGGCATGCCTTGCGCCGCCCAAAACATCTACTCGTTCACAAAAAATCCCGTATAAAAATAATTGGCACACAAATCTTCATAGTGAATTATCCTTTCGACTTTTCGACCGTCTTAGAAAAAGCGCATAAATCGTTATGCCGTTTTACTATAAAAATAATATGATCACGATTGAAGGATAAACTATGTTCAAACCAACAAGAGCAATTGCAATAACAATAATGTGTATATTTTGTATAGCCGCAAAAAGCTATGCAGAACCCACACTCACACAATACACCCGCACCAATATCATCGCTTACGACTTCCATTCTGACATCCTCAATCGAGATTTTGTGATTGAGATTAAGCAGCCCGTGGGCGCAGGAAACCCTGCAAATATGGACATTACCTTCCCTGTGGTTTATTCACACGATGCGCTAATGATGATGCCGCATATGGCGATAGGCAACCAACTGCAGCAGCTTGATGGAAAGTTGCCGGGCATGTACACCGTCAGTATTAATTACCCATACGATGCAAGCCCGCTCAATCAAGCGATTTGGCGTTTTGCAGACCTAACAGCGGATTCCGCTATGGTCCCGGGTGTTCCCTTTCCGTTGGGTGGTGGTGCGGATGCATTTTTGGATTTTATTAATGACGAGCTAAAGCCTTTTGTGAGCAGTACTTTTCAAATCGACGAGTCCGAAGAATATTTTTACGGACACTCACTCGGCGGATTATTTGGCCTGCACACTTTATTTACCCGCACGGACACGTTTGATAAATATTTGATTAGCAGCCCTTCTATTTGGTGGAACGATAAATCCATCGTTCAAACCGCAACAGATTTTATTGCAACCAATTACGATTTGGATAAGCGCGTACACATGGTTGTCGGCGGTGAAGAAACGCCTGACGTCGACGATGGCGAAGAAGGTATAGACATGGTCCAAGATATGAAAGCGATGTACGGGCTATTAAAATACCGCTTCTTTCCTAGCTTAAAAATTAGCAAGAAAGTCTATAAGGGCGAAGGACACGTATCCGTTGTCATTCCGAGTTATTACTACGGTATGCGCACATTGATGGAAGACCCTACGCACCTCTATCACTACAAACCTATGAAAAAATTCGAGAAGCACATGAAAAAACACATGGAACATATTCGACAATTGATGAGTGAAAAGCACGGCTGGTAGTTGTTGCTGACCTCCCTCCCATATTGGACGTCAATGTTGGTGGGGGCAGAGAGTTATAAGGATGTTATTAAGTAAATTTTAAAGTGATAACCAATTACCAGCATCTTATTTGGTGCTGGTAACTCTAGTGTTTTGCAACGTGTTCGTCTTCTCTATCGAGGCGAACACGTTATTGGAATACACGTTTTAGATGCGTACTCACGATTACTGTGTCAGATTAGTAGTGATAGCGTAGTTGAGCTATTAGAAGGGAGTCTTGATGAATCTTATAAATAATCCGGTGCTCATCGTTAATTCGTCGCGACCAATATCCGGAGAGTGCATGCTTTAAAGCTTCTGGCTTGCCAAGCCCTTCGAATGGCTCCCTCTGAATTTCCTTAATAAGGGTGTTAATACGTTTAAGTATCTTCTTATCCGTTTTTTGCCTGTATAGGTAATCTTCCCATGCTTTCCCTGCAAAAATAAGCTTCACTCAATCAATCCCTTTTCTTGTCCTTCCCCATTCTCAAGTTCGGTAATGGATTCAATTAATCGCCGTGTATTTTTCGGGCTTCGCAACAAATAGGCCGTTTCTTCCAGGGCTTGGTAGTCGTCCATCGACATCATCACCACAGCACCCTCACCCTTCCGGGTAATGGCAATAGGGGCATGGTCGTTACACACCTGCTCCATTGTTTTGGCAAGGTTACTCCGGGCGGCGGTATAGCTTATGCTGTTCATTGTGATAACTCTGTACATGTACGTAAGTATGTACAGGATTGTAGCGGCGCATAGCAAGGTTATCAATCACAGCTGCAAATCTTACAATCACCAGGGACACTGTGTGACCTGATTTTACGCATCAAATGTGCCGCTATAATGGCACCCTATAGGTATCAATTTACCATTAAAGTGCATTATAACTGCACATATAATGATTGTCGGAATCTACAAAATGGCACATGGAAAAGTGGTATGACACCAGTAGGTGACCGGTACTGAGACTGACCATGCTGGGAGGGGACTCGTTCTTTGGGTTACCGCTCCTTAAATTTTGTGTAGCGGGTGATATCTAATCAGCCATCGGCGCTAACCGCTTGCTAAATCAATCAAAAGTGAAAGAAGAGTATCTCTTTGATAACGCTAGTTTATCATTTCTCTAGTGAGCCAAGCCACTAGAGTTCCTCTCAAATATATATGTGCGCTGCTGATTTTTTTGGCTTCCGCAGGACACACTTAAATACGCCTCAAAAAAAAGTAATAGCACTGAAAACCCCATATGAAAAAAGTTAAAAAGAAACTGACTGCTGAGCAGAAGAAGAAAAAGAAGGAAGCGAAAGCCGAACGACAAAAGAAATACATGTGGGTTTTTATGAATGGAAAGCAGGTGAGGGTTAAGCGGCCTCCAACAATTGACGGAATTCCCCAAGATGAATGGATTGAGAAAAATGCAGACCCAATCTGGCTACATCAAAATGAAATGTGGGATGTTCTCGATGCGCGGGAATCGCAAGACGATAAGGGGGGAGTCTAACGGTTAATTAATAGCGTCGTAACGATTTAATTTGCCCGCTACGATCAATGTAAGTGAGCGCGGTATGAAGTTCCTATCGTCATTATGTGCAACTGCAATGAGATTCCA
This sequence comes from Agarilytica sp., assembly GCA_033852165.1. Taxonomy (GTDB): domain Bacteria; phylum Pseudomonadota; class Gammaproteobacteria; order Pseudomonadales; family Cellvibrionaceae; genus Agarilytica. The sequence continues at coordinate 8,567 of JAWSUZ010000013.1, forward strand.
GAAATAATTTAAATCAGTAATCATCACGTTGTTTTCAAGCCTAGTTTACATTCGATAAGCGTCGGCAATACAATATTGATTCGATCGATTTTCCGTTTCAGTATTAATAAAAAATAAAGAAGTGGGAAGAAAGGAAATTATTTCTGTTTCAGCCTGTATCGATTTTATGCGAACTTTTCGGCTGCGCCCGCATCGATACGATCGGTTCTGTTTTCGGTTTTAATTAAAATAATAAAACGGTAAGAGAAAATAAATTGTTTATTTATATCCGGGAGTGTCTCGGTTTTATTTTTTTCTGAGCGTTTCGGTTTTAGATCACGATTTTATTTCGGATTTTTTCTCAGTCTTATTCGATAGTTTTTCAAACACAATGCTAATTAAAATAATGAAGCCGGAAGACTATGGATGTCGTTTATTGTTATCGGTTGGTGTCGATATCCTATTTATATCGTATTCAATAAAAAAACGTTACCAACCGTTGGCGTCAAATTGATTAAGATATCCCGTAAATAATCTTAAGGGATTTTAAATTGGCGCGTGTATATACAATCAATGTAGATTAGTGGCGCGTTAATCTTAGTTTTTTAGACTGTTTCACGCCTAAAAAATATCCCGTAGGCATCCATAGCTCTTAAACGGCACTGAAATACTCTATATTGAATAGCGCGTCAATAGTCCTTTAGTTTGATTTTTATTTATTTTTCCACTGCTAATCTTTTTCTACCAAAGGAAGGTGCCGTCTTTACAATTGTTATATTGATTTTCGTATAACGCTTTTATTGCAAAGGTGGTTTCTGGTAACGCTGGATTTCTTCAATCAAAAAATAAAAATAATGATTGTTTGGTCTCAAGCAACATAGGGGCATTAAATGCTCTCCGGGCTGAACTCCATTTTTTGGAGCAATACATGAAAAAAATAAAAACCAAGTTTGGAAAGCCGATAGGCATATTCCTACTTTCTGTCGCGTCGGCTTTTTCTGCCGTTACGGCAACAGCTGCAGCTACGATGACGGGTTCTGGTACCGTTGAAAATTATACTTTCGACGCCAGCAAGAACCGAACATACAAAGTTTACATTCCCCAATCCTACGATGGCAGTGTTCCTGTTCCCATGATCATGGCCCTACACGGCTGTGTGATGAACAACAACGATGCCCTTAACGCTTGGAACCTCGATCTGATTGCTGATCTCCACAATGTCATTCTAGTTTTCCCTTATGTGGGGACATTTACCGAGTCGCGCAGCGATGACTGCTGGGGCTACTGGTTCCCGAATCATGTTCAAGAAGGCGGTGGCGGTGAGGTTGACTACATTTATGACCTCGCTCTAGACATTGAAGCCAGTTATAACATTGATACCGATCGACGCTTTATCACCGGTATATCCAGTGGTGGCGCCATGGCCGTGGCCGAAGCCATTGCCCATAACGACTACTGGACTGCCGCCGCACCGGTTGCCGGTTTAGCCTATGGCGACTGGGCCTCATCGGTTACTGCAGAGCTCTTTAGATCGCTGGAACAGCACGTGGCTTCCATAGAGGCCGAGGTCGGTAGCGTTACCGATATCGTGCCGATGTTAGTGGTTCAATCTTCTAACGACACCACAGTGCTACCGCGAGCAATGGAATTAATTCGTGATTCGCAATTAACCGTTTGGGCGGACGACCTCATTTCAGATGGGAGCGAAAGCTGTACCCAAGGCGGCGTGAGTTGTACTTTAGAAACCTATAACGGCTCCGACGGCACACCGGTTATTCGTACCATGTTATACAGCGGTGGTCCGGGTAGAAGTGCGACCTATGGCGACGGTCATTACTGGTCCGGCGGCGATGACGATCTTACTGTTTGGTCAGACGACTCGAATGGTCCCAATGCTTCAGAACGTATATGGGAATTCTTTGAAGAAATTGCCGGGTCATCTGCGCCTCCTCCAGAATGCGCAACTGACTTCACAGCACCTGCGACGCCATCCGGTTTAGCGGTTGTTGACCCTCACGATTACTACGCAACGTTAAGCGTAAATGCAAATGGCGAATCGGATTTAGCCGGTTATAAAGTTTATCGTGTTGGCGGCGCAGAGTTAACGCCTGCGATTGCAACGTCCACAACCATTACCGTGTCCGGATTAACAGCTTCGACTGCATACGATGTGTATGCCACGGCATTGGATATTTGTGGCAATGAATCGGCGGGTTCTTCTTCTGTCAGCTTCAGCACAACGGCTCCAGAATATGTGGCCCCAAGCGTGGTCGCGAATGCAACCGATCATTATCTCGCAGACCGTTTAGACGTTACCGAATACAACGCAATGGGCGTGAAATACGGATACTCAACCCCATTCACCTTGTGGCAGTTACAAGACGGCAGCTGGACTGACATCGACCCCGGTACTGGCGGCGGTGGCGGCGGCGGCGGCGGTGGCGGTGGCGGCGGTGGTGGCGGTGGAACCCCCGGCAGCTGGTCACCCGTCGCAGACATAAACGGAATGGACGTGTATACCTACTTGCCAAATTCCACGACGTCAAACGGTCAACGTGCGTTAATGATTTCTCTGCACGGCTGTTCACAAGCGAATGAAATTGTTCGTGACAGTTGGGGCTGGGAAGATCAAGCAGATGATTACGGTATGGTTGTCGTCGCACCGATGGCACCAGACGGTGGCGTGATTGTCGGTTGTTGGGATTACTACGATACCGGTCACAGTTCGACTAGCCCAGCTCGTCACGACGATAACTTGAGAGACTTGGCTAACAGCCTAATGGCCGACACCAGTCTCAATATCGACCCTGACCAAGTGTATATTTCTGGGCTTTCTTCCGGCGGTGGTGAAACCTTTGTGATGGGTTGTCTATTCCCAGACATCTTTGCGGGTATCGGTATTAACGCTGGCCCAGCGCTCGGCACGACCTCTGGTCAAATCGGTTCAGTTCCTTTTGGCACGACACAGAGCAGCGTCGCTAATATTTGTACGGGCTTTAGCAATACAGATAATGATTTTAATACTCAATTAACCTCGGTGGTGCACGGTCTTTCCGACGGCTTGGTGGGTACTGACTACGCAGAGCTTGATGCGGGTGCAATGGGGATTGTATATGGCGCTACTAAAGACGGCGGCAGCAATCCCATTACTGGTGGCGGCACCGAAGAAACGTGGAGCGATGGTATCGGTGTCCGGGTCTCGAAAATCATGGTCACGAGTTTAACGCATGCATGGCCAGCAGGTAGCGGTTCAACTGGTGGAGGTACTTACACAGACCACACCACAATGGATTACCCGGCGTTTGTAACCGAGTTCTTCTTCGCGAATAACCGTCGTGCAGACTTTGCAGGGCCAACGCCTCCACCTACGCCAACACCAACGGCAACCCCGACTCCTACCCCAACGCCCACGGGAACGGTGACGCCGACTCCTACGCCAACAGCGACCCCAACTCCAACGGCGACTCCTACGCCAACTCCGACCCCTACACCAACACCTACGCCAACACCTCCACCGAATTGTACCGAGCAGACTGCGTACAATTATTATCACAAGACCGGTGGTCGCGCATATAGCTCAGGTCCGATTATGACGCCTAACTATTTTGCCAATGGCAGTGACGATGCGATGGCGGGATCAACCTGGGGATTTACCACACTCCATACTTATGGCAGTGGTCACTGGATATTAGGTGCTTGCCCTTAATAGAAATGTTGGTCTGACTTAAGGCCGAGTTTTATAGATTGATCATGAGATCTATAGAGAGCGTTAAGTCATAAAAGAGCAACTTCGAGACTTTATAGCCCCGCCTTGTGCGGGGCTTTTTTTGTCGAATGGTTTTTAAATAGCCTCAGTTTTTATGTTCAGTTTTTACGGATGAGTTTAGATTGAGTGGGGGATAGATTCTGGGGCGCGCTAATAAAAATGAAAACATTAAAACTTCAAATGTTTATAGGGAGGTTTTTTCGGCTTCAGAAATGGCAGGACCATATATGACCCCAGCCATTTGGCTTTGTTAATGTACAGCCCAAGGTGAGTGTGATTGCTCATCACTGCGTATGCGCTTACTTCAATTGCAAATACGGTCTTCGATCCACTGTCGTCTGTGTTCATAGCTTGTATTGGTTAGCCGATCAAATCCGCATAGGTGTGTTTTGAGAACGCAGCGTGAAACGCAGTGGTAGTACGGCGTAGCGTCGAGAGAAATTAGGTGTTTTCGAGGTTTTGGCATCGTTGTCGTTCCGTGATCGATGCTGGCATTATATACAGCTGTTTTGGCTGCGATCAAGCTGTTATCTTGGAGGTCTCACTAATGACCGATTATCGCAGAAAATAGCTCCACATTTGGGGCTGGCTATAGCGGCGTTAGAAAGCCGGGTAGCCATTAAAATTTTGGAGGTGAATATATGAAGCCCTATTCTACGGATGACGCTTCCACAAAAGGCCTTGAGCCGCATGGAAAGATTACCTTTACTGTTATTGATGAAAATATCATTCTATATCGGGCTATTGGTCCGTTTAATAGGGAATTATCTCATGCTCTTGAAGACGTTGAATCTGATGTTCTAAAATTTATATCCCAAACAAAGGGTAATTGGGTAGAGGTAGCAATATTTGAAAATTCATGTATGGCTTTAGACGAGTTTTTCATGGATTTTGGGTTATACTTAGCCGAAATGAAAAAGAAAAATTTGGTTCCTTTGGCTTCTGCTTTTGTCTTTCCTGATGAAATTGAGGGACCTTCATTCATGAAGGAAAGATATGAAAAAGCATATAAGAATGCGGGGATAAGGTATTCGGCATTTAATCAAGAAGAAGATGCGATTTCTTGGGTTAGAAAGTACATTGCAAAATAAAATGTTGTTTAAATTTAATAAGCATAGCCAGGTAGACATTTATTGCGGCGGAAAGAATAACCGGGTCAGGTCTTGCCTTTTTCCCTTGCGTATAAAAGTTGTGATTTAAACGAAGAAAAATCGACGAATACTTTGGAGTGTCTTACCTAAAGGCTTAACCTATTGTGAAAGCAAAACGCAAGACCTGACTCCAGCCATTCCCGAGTTATCTTGCCGCTCCAGTCGACCAGGCGTAAATATCCTTTCCGGTGAAAGGAGAGCCCCTGGGGCAGAGTTCTTGATTTTTAGTAGACCGCAATCAACAATTCTTATCGTTGTATTTTTGTGCGATGGCAACGAATTTCTGTTCGCATTCAACGAACGCCTCCACCAGTCTAGGGTCAAAATGCCGACCTTTTCCTTCCAGTATTATTTTTTTTGCCTTTTCGTGGCTAAACGCAGGTTTGTATACGCGCTTGCAAATAAGTGCATCATAAACATCGGCAATCGCCATTAAGCGCCCGGAAAGCGGGATGTCATTTCCCTGTTGGCCACGGGGGTAGCCGGAGCCATCCCATTTTTCGTGGTGCGTTGCGGATATTTCCCTCGCGTAAGTCAGGAATGAATTTGTCCCCATATGTTTTTCTGCGGACAGCAGCGCGTCGGCACCCAGTTGAGCGTGGTTTTTCATAATGGAAAATTCCTCGTCCGTAAGTTTTCCTGGCTTCAACAAAATTCTGTCTGGTATGCCGACTTTGCCGACATCATGCAGGGGCGCTGATTTATGCATAAGGTCGATATTGTGTTCGGTGAGTTCTGAGCAAAAGTCTGGATGGGAAGAAAGGTGCTCGGCCAGTACTTTTACATAATGTTGCGTGCGAAGGATGTGGGCGCCTGTTTCATTGTCTCGCGTTTCAGCAAGCGAAGCTAAGGCTAAAATCGACGCATCTCGTGTGACTTGAAGCTCTTCTTGATAGACCTGCAAGCTATCTACCATCGAATTGATTCCGAAAGCCATTTTTCCAAATTCATCATGGGTGGTAACGGGAACTCTTGGTGTAAGGTTTCCCTGCATTACTGCTGTAATAACGTCGGTTTCATGAGCAAAGTGCATCTTTAAATTGGCGGAGTAATTAAAGATAATTCTAATCGTATAAGCCAGTATCACTGCCAGTACGAACCCAATTTCTTTGAGGATACTGTATCGAGCATCAGTGCTGGTTAAATTAATATTTTCTTCCAATAGCCATTCAAGATCTTTATTGACTACCAAAAATATCACAATAGAAATGCTAAATATGATAACTGTGGCCATGACGCTAAATTTATGAATAAAAGACGTAAATCGATGCGTTAACTCTATATGCTTATTTTTGAGTATGAGGGACTTTGTTAAGGCTCTTTCATAAACGATTGCGAGGTCTATGGAAACAAATAGTCCTAGTATGGCCATGCCAACCATCACTTTTAAATTGCTGTGCCAAGCTCCGTCGTGAGCCAACGTGTTGTAGCCAGAAAAGCAAATTCCTGCAAGAATGAATAGAGAAAAGTCGAGTTTAAACTGTCGAGATACCAACTGCTCACTTAAGAATTTTTCAGTTTGATTGACGAGGTATAGGCGCACAAAAAAAACAATAACTAGCGGTGTGAATAGCGCTAATGGCGAGATTTTTTCCAGTAGCGGGCAAACCTGACCGCTGTAAATTGAAAATAAAAGTGAAGCGAAGATATAGTGAAATAACGGAACAAGGATTGGGTGCTCTGTAGAAAAATCGGATATTAATGGCGGCGTAGTTTTAGCTTCAGCATAACTTGTCATAATGTTTGCGGCCGTAATTTCTTTATGTCGGGTAGGTGCAATGTTGGCAGAGAAAAAAATGTTTGTTTTTGTGAGATTTAGAACGCTCAGCTATCGAGTATAGTTCAATTTGGAATTCCTAGAATTCAAAAGGTTAAAAGACATATATGGAGTGCTTGTCGCTACTGCAGAAGAGCTAAGCGGTCTAATATCGGGGGAAGGGCTTGATTAATGCTTCCTCTTATTCTTCGCGAATTATCTTTCCGCTCCAGTCGACTAAGCTTAAATAATCTTTCAGGTGAAAGGAGAGTCCCTAGGGCATAGGCTCTCTGGGATTGCCGACGAAGAGGATAAGGCATTCGGCGCTTGGATACGTAACTGTAGGTGATAAAATATGAAAATTCTGGTTGCGGTTGACCTTTCTGAAGTTACGGAAAAGATTGTCAAAGAAGCCGAAAAAATTGCCCAAGCACTTTCAGCAAAAGTGTGGCTACTGCATGTCGCAGAGCCTGATCCGGACTTTGTTGGATATAAAGTGGGCCCACAGTCAGCTCGAGATTCTGTCGCAAAAGAATTCCACCAGGAGCACCGTCAAGTTCAGGCGATTGGAGAGCGATTGCGCAAGGCCAGTCTTGATACAACAGCGCTTCTCGTACAAGGCGCAACGGTAGAAACAATTCTGGATGAGGCAACGAAGCTCAAAGTAGATATGATTGTTGTAGGCTCTCATGGGCGAGGGGCGATGTATCAACTTATTATAGGTAGCGTTAGCGAAGGCGTCCTTCATAAATCCAGCTGCCCTATTCTTGTTGTTCCGGTACATGACCGAACCTAACCAAGACCGTACAGCGGATCGCGCCTTGCGGAGCGACCGCTCATGAATAATGGGTGATCCCAGACTTACGCTCTCCTGATTTCATTTTCTCGCTATAAGACAATTATCTGCAGTCTTGATGCTTCTCATGCCAAATAACCAATTCTGCGACTTTCTGGCCGTGTTGATAGTATTTATCGTTACACTTGATATGATTCCGTTGTTTCAAATCCTATAAATATAGCGGTTCACGGGGGCGTGTGTGGAACTGAAGATTCCAGGGTATGAAGTGTTTGACTCTATTGGCTCGGGTGGTATGGCTAATGTCTATCGTGCGCGACATATTCGACTCGATCGTGAAGTTGCGCTGAAGGTCATGCTCAGCCGCTACGCGACAGATGATTCTTTTGGCGAGCGTTTTATACGAGAAGCTAGGATAGCCGCCAATCTGATCCACCCTCACATTGTTCAAATCTATGACATCAATTGCTACGAAGGTACGTCTTTTCTAGCTATGGAATTTGTCAGAGATGGCGATTTATCGCAGCGTCTCCATAAAACGAAAGATAAAGAAGACATTGCTGCCATTATCAGGGATCTTTCTCTTGCGTTGGATTATGCCCACGAACGAGGTTACATTCATCGTGACATAAAGCCAGCTAACATTTTATTCCGTGAAAACGGCAGTTTAGTTTTGTCGGATTTTGGTATTGCGAGAGCGATTCATTCCGATACGCACATGACGCAAACCGGAATGGTGGTGGGTACACCATCGTATATGAGTCCAGAACAAGCGAAAGGCAATCCGCTGACTGGGAGTTCAGACCTTTACAGCGTGGCAGTCATTGCCTATCAATTGGTGGCAGGAAAATTACCGTACCGAGCAGAATCTTCGATTAGTGTGGCGATAAAACACATTACTGATCCGATTCCTAAATTGCCAAAAGGTCTCGCTGGCTTGCAGCCTTTTTTCGATATTGCTTTGGCTAAAGATCCGAAACAACGTTTCAAAAATGGTCAAGCGTTGGCTTCCGCTTTTGCAAAATCTTTAGGCCCAATAGATACGGTGATTGACTGCGGCGATGAGGATGAGACGATACTTTCTGGCGACAGTGGTGATGCTGATAGAGGCCTTTCACATTCTGATTTTAAAGCGTTCTCGCTGGATAACCACCATATTAGTGAGCTGGAAACAGAAACGTTATCCTCGTTCACAAATGATCATCAAAAACCTATTCGTACCGAAAAAGAACCCAAAAATAAAGCGTTACCCTCCAAGGAAAAAAATCTCCCCATATCTGTTCAGCAAGCGACTACACGCATGTTGCAAGTCGTGTTTATACAGATAAACCGAATTAAAGTTCTTATATTTCCTCCTGATAAACGGCCGGTGCTACTTTTGTCGCTGGCCTTGTTGTTGGGATTTTCCGTGGTTGCGGTTGTGCTGATGAATAACCCTTTTAAATCGGATGAGGTTGAACTCTCTCCAGGGCAAAAAATTCGGCTCGGACAATTAATCGTAAGTGCAGATAAAGATATGAAAAACGGACGGCTTATTGAGCCGTTGGGTGAGAATGCGCATGAAAAATACTTGGCTATATTGGCCATTTCACCAGCGGATGCTGTGGCGATCGAAGGGATTTACAATATTGTGTCTCTTTTGGTAGTCCAGGTCACGCAGCATATCCAAATGGGGGATTTAACCCGGGCGGAATATTTGCTTAAAAAGCTGGATCAGATACAGCCTTCGTCACCTTCTCATCAACCCTTAGTTGCATCGCTCGTAGATGCCAAGAAACATAAGCAGCAAGCGTTAGAAAAAAAGATATCGGAAGCTGTGGCGGCGAACCAAAGCGGGCAAGCGGAGGAAGCGATACGCTTGTACTCAGCGGCGTTGGCAATGTCAGATAAGAGCGTGGAAGCACGTATTGCTTTACGAGATATTGCGAATTTTCAGTCGAATAAAGCGGAGGCCTATTCGGCTAAAAAAGATTTTTCTAGTGCCAAGCAGGCGCTAGATATTGCCAAGTCTGCGTCTTCGCCCTTGTCGGATGATACGTTGACGCAAGCGTTGGAGCGGACTGGGAGGTCGATAGAGCGACAAGAAAAAAACGCACTGTTTAATGAGCGCCTCAGATCAGCATTAAATAAAGCCGATAGCGCTTTATCCCTGGGCCAGCTAAGCCGCCCAAAAAACGGCAGTGCCCATTACTACTATACGCAGGCATTGAAAATGTCTCCCTCGAATAAGCGGGCAAACAGGGGCTTAGAATCCACTCATAATGAGCTTGTCAAAATAGCAGAGCGATATTTAGAAAAACGAGATGAAGGTGGTGCAGAAACCGCAATATTGAGTTTGTCTTCGGTCAATTCGAGCCACCGCGACTTATTCGGGTTAAAAAAGCGTCTGGGAAGAGTGAGGGCAAATAATAGAAAAATACAAAAATTATATTCACGTGCTGCGATTTACCTTTCCAATGGGAAAGCCAAACACGCGGATAAAATGCACGCAAAAATTAAACAGATTTATACTGCCGAGCCGAATTTAGATCGCTTGGGTAAAAAAATTGCCGATGGATATGTTGGTTTGGCGCAAAGAGAAATTGATGCAAAGGATTGGGAAGACGTTGATGTATGGGTAAGTCGTGGCTTAAAGCATGTCCCTCGCCACAAAAAATTATTGGAAATGCGTGCTTATGCGAAGACGCGGATGCGTTAAGCCATTATATGCGATGGGTTTTAGTGTCATAAGCCGGCTTGTAAATGTCGTGACTAAAACCAACCATGTCTCTGGTTCTGCACCTAAGCGGTCTAATGTTGGGGGAATGTTTTGGTTTGCTTTTCAAGAGGATGCTGCTCGCGCTTCCTAGAAATTTTCCCGCAGCCCCCCCTTCGCCCCAAAAGCGGACGAATAGCCGTTTGTATCTCACCACTGACCCTGGCAATAGCCCAAGCCTTTTACCTACCCAACAATCAGGTCATTACATGGCCTAGTGATAACAGCGATACTCTGTTAGCGTACTTATGTCACCAGAGGGTTGATGTTCAAACAGGATCTTAAACTGCTCATTATCTATTGCGATCAAATCTTGATGATTTCCGGCTTCGAAATATAATTTGGACTGAGTTTCAAGATCCTCATCCCAAATAAGCTCCAAGTTATAGGCTTGACCAAAACCCGGTATGGCGCCTTTTTCACAGTCAGGAAAAAGATCTTGGATTTCACTTTCATCGGCTAATACAAGGCTACGATTCAAATTAGTATTAACCCGGCTGACTTTGACGCTATGATCAGCAGGTACCATTGCAACGACATATTTCCCATCAAACTCATCGCGTAAAATTACGGCCTTTACAACGCTGCATGAGGCGACGTTGGCAGAGCAGGCTGAATCGTACGAGGTTTCAGTATGAGCATGATGAATAACATCATATTCTACTGTGGAATCATTCAAATAATTTTCAAGACGAGGGGCAATGTTCATCTTAAACCTCCGTTACTAAACTGTGTTGATATCCCTACAGTATAATTGCGTGAGCGTTAGACGGTATAAAGATGCCCCTAGTGCTTAGATTATTTTTATCTATCTCGATAAACATTGAGGAATAATATAGGGTGAAATTAATGTTTCCTGCTGCAGTCTTATAATTTTTCGTAAGAAAAACTCAATAGCCATTAATTATAGTTATCCCTCTTATTCCATAACGAGTTTTCGAGATAATCCCTGTATTTCCCGTGATTCTAAAAATCAATATATCTGTGTAAAAAGCGCCATAATTTACATGTTTTATGTTCAAATTAAATTCAGCTAGCATCTTGGTACAAAATAAATTGTAGGGCATAGTGTTTGCGGTTTTTATAGAGCTATATTTCCCCATGAGCGTAAGTTGATATACTTATAATGTTGATTGTGAAAGTATATCTCTCACAAAAATTTTATTATTTTTAATTATATTTGTGCGTCGAATAAATTTTTTGTGTTGATGGCTGATTCTCGATCGCTGTATTAAAAAAACAGAAAAAAATACATTGTGTTTCAATCTGAATCGGCAGCGGATATCTTTAATTTAGTAAGGTAATTGTGTTGTTGAAATAACTAAGATCTATAAGGTTACCATTATTCGAAATGAAGGTCGTGAAAAACCCTATAAGGGGGGCTTCCTCACTGTTAAATAAGTGAGTTTCCCTGCCCGTGACCTAAAATAGAGGTAAGCTATTAAAACTGTATCGTATAGATGTTTTTCTGCGTCCCGGAAAAGGTGTTTATCGTGTCGAAAAGTTATAAAACGAAAGAGAAATCTGAAATCAGATCGCTAGAAAATAATCTAGATAATCTGAATGGGCAGTTAATGTTAGCGTCCGGTAATGACATACAGAATAAGGCTAGCTCAGTCCCTCTGCAGGTTCTAAATTGCTCTAAATTCACTGCAATTATTACTGATCGAAATGGGGTGGTGGTATTTGAAAATGAGGCCGTTCGCCAGCTATGGAAGTACGGGATCGATGACGCCGCCATTGGCGTCAATCTCTTAAATATTTCCCCGTCGCATAAAACCGGGCTAGATGTTGCGATAAAAGATGTACTTTCCGGCAAGAAAGAAGCTGTTTTTTTGAATGGTGTTTCATATGAATCAGTTATTACTAAGGAGGTGGCTTATGTAAATATATCGATTACACCGAGATTCGACGGAGGAAATATTATTGGATCTTTCGTTCAAATGTTAGAAATTAGCGATTTAGAACAGAGAAACCAGCTAAATGAAAATATTTTCACGTATTGCCCGATTGGAATATTGATTTTCAATACAGACGGCATTGTCGTTAAGCATAATAGAGGTGTCGGAGAAACCCTCGGGAACCCAGATATTAATTTAGTTGGGGTTAATATATTCGAGCTCCCCTCTCTCACTCCCTACTTAAAAATATTAAAAGATGCAGCAAATGGTACGCCAATCTATAATACTAGACTGAATTTCATTTCTGTTTTTACAAAACGAGATACCCATCTAAATGTTTGGCTGATCCCAATGTATAAAGCCGATAAAGGCGATAAAGTTGACTCAGTCATGGTTCTCCAGCAGGACATTACCGCACAGCTAAATGCCGAGGATGCGCTGATCAAACTCGCGCGTACCGATGAACTTACAGGGTTGGTTAACCGACGGGAAATAAAAGAGCGCTTATCTTACGAAGCTTCTCGTCTTGATAGATTTGACAGTAATTTTTCAATCATTATTTCAGATATCGATTTTTTTAAGCGTATCAATGATCAGTATGGGCATCAGATTGGCGACCAAGCGCTAAAAATAATTGCGCATACACTGCGCCGTCAGGTTCGGGAAATTGACGTCGTTGCACGCTGGGGTGGGGAAGAGTTCCTCATATTTTTACCTGGATCCGATGTTGATACGGCAAAATTAACCGCTGAACGACTCAGAAAAAATATTGCTCGATTGGAAATTCCTTGCGGCGATCCACTTTTACATGTCGATAGTGCGACGGAGAAAGAACACCAAAATCAACTGCAGTCAACACCCCACGAGAACACTGTATCGGTAACAATGAGTTTTGGTGTTTTTGCCTACCGTAAAGGGGTTTCCTTAGATGTGGCATTAGATTATGCCGATCAGAGTTTGTATGAAGCTAAGCGGAGAGGGCGAGATCAAGTGGTCTGTTATGAATCCCATTAGGGGATTCACTGTAGGGCATCTTTAAAAATGTACTTTTCCGCGATGGCGGCGCCAGCTCCGTACTCGAATCCTCATGACCACTGTGGTTCTCGTCTCTGGCTTTCTGCTTCGCCCTAACAGCGGCATCTATGCAGGTGTCTGTTCGATACTTCCTTGCCCTTACAAAAAAATCACTATTTTTAGAGGTGTCCTGTAATATCCCGTTAATTATGATTTAGTATTGGAGGGCTAGATAAACAAAAGATATGGATATCCGATTTTCCCTATGTCCACAGTTCCATTGGAATCTGATGCATTATCGTGCGTAAAATATCACTGCGAGTCACAACACCAACAACTTCACACGCCCTATTCAGCAAAGGAATTGCCCCAATACGACGTACAGTCATGGCTTCTGCTAACTCGCGTATGCTGGTATCTGGCGTACCCGCCAATACCTGATCAATCATAATTTCCCTGATCTCTAGATCCTTCAACGATTTTTGGGGTTGAGCGTTTATGACTGCCCATGCTTTAAGGATATCCCGATCGGAGAGGATTCCACACAACTCATTTCGTCTATTCACCACGGGCATATGGCGAATTCGATAATTCTTAAATTGCACCCACGCAAGTTCAAGGCTGCTAGATTTCGTCAAAGTATGGACTGGCGAAGTCATAATCTGAGCCGCTTTTTCAACCGGCTTTCGTTTGTCATCGCCCTGTTCTACATGCTGATACGTATTTTTAGCGTACAAGGAATGAGGAACCTTATTTTCACGCACTTCATCATTCGGTGATGTGTGCGGCGAGGGAGGAGTAGCTTTGACCCTATCTACAGATCGCGGCGGAAATACTGCGTACCAAGGCGTTTGAATACGAGCGCCATTATCATAGACGTTTAGCATATAAAAAGACTCGATCGTTTTTCATAAACAGAATAAGCACAAGAAAAAAACGGCTAAAACCACTTCCATAGAAAATATATAGGACTAGAGTTAACCATACAACCCCGCAATATACACCCTTCCTATTCATGGATTGGAGCGCCCTCTGTATTCGCAACGATAAACTGAGTTGGGTGATATTAATAATCACTTTCCACACGTTTTAGATCGCTTAGATATATCTACAGATATCTAGCATAACGTTAGCTACGTTTTTGAACGTGGCTCTAATAGTTAAGTTAGCGAAGAAGAATTGTTTTCATCATCTTTATGTTTAGTTATGGGATAAATGAAAGTCAGGTTAATGCAATAAATTTAATAACCTATTGGAAAAGGTACTTATATCTTATTGATTTAACGCACATTTAGTTTTTAAATAGGCCCTAGTTTTTCTTGACTATCGTGGCTATCTGGATTTAAGTGTTGTGTACGTTTTCTATGCGCGGAGGCGTATTGTGGAACATAATATTCTAATAGTTGATGATGAGAAGGATATCTGCCGATCATTGGCAGAAGTATTAAAACGCGATAACCATCGGTTAACTATTACCACCTCTCCCCTAGATGCTTTGGAACTAATGTCTAAGCGACGTTTTTCTTTGGTAATTTCAGATCAACGAATGCCAAAAATGTGTGGGACAGAATTTTTAACAGAAGTAAAAAAAAACCACCCTTACACACTCCGAATTCTACTTAGCGCTTACTCCGATTACGATGCTTTACTTGACTCGATCAATGAAGCCGGAGTCTACAAATTTCTCTCTAAGCCATGGAATAACAATCTGATACGCAAAGAAGTTCGTACCATGCTTGCCCATGTGGAATCTATCAATCAAGAACGGCTGTTGACTGCGCTTTATAAAAATAGTATTGAAGCGATGCTGGTCTTGGATCAGGATCAACACATTGTGATGGCGAACCCTGCTTTTTGTTGCTTAACCCAAAGAGATGAAAATCAGCTTGTGGGAAACTCTATTAACAATCTGATTCTGACCGAGGAAGAAAAGGAAATACAGATAGAGTCGATGCTTGACCAGAATAACGACTGGAGAGGCGAACTGAAGTGCCAAACAGGAGATAAGCAAAACTACATTCCTATCTGGTCGGTGATCACCCGACTGCCAGATCATGTCGCTGAAGATCGATGTCAATATACGTTTCTTTTTGTGGATATAACAGAGATAAAACAGAAAGAGCAAAAGATCATTCACTTGGCGTACCATGATTTTTTGACTGATTTACCCAATCGTCGCGCGTTGCTGAGTTATTTGGATCAGCGGCTATTGGAATCTAAGCGTTCTAAAAGCGCACTCTGCATATTATTTGTTGGTCTAGATAACTTTAAATGGATTAATAATACCCTTGGCCATGATTGTGGCGATAAGGTCATTCGGATAGCGGCTACCCGGATAAAGGCTGAATTACGCTCTAGCGATATGCTAGGGCGTATCGGCGGTGATGAGTTCGTTGTCATACTGCCTGACTGTATGGGTGCTTTTTCTGCTTCAGATATCGCAATTAAACTCAATAATGCTATTTCTCTGCCGATGAATATAGGCGGTCAGCGGCATTGCCTATCAACCAGTATCGGAATTAGTGAGCTAATACATGGTTCTGAAACTTCAGAGGAACTATTAACGCAAGCCGATAAAGCGATGTATCAAGCTAAAAATAACGGGAAAAATACTTACGTTATTTCGGAGTCAGGTAGTGAATGCTGTCAACAACCCAACGTCATCTCCAGCCAGGAAATAATTCAGGCAATAAGCCGGGATCAGTTTGTCATGCACTATCAGCCAGTTATTAATGCTAATAGCTACAAGGTGGTCGGTTATGAAGCGCTGGTGCGCTGGCAGCACCCGACACAAGGATTACTCTACCCAAACGAGTTCATTGGGCAGGCTGAAGAATCGGGTATTATTGATCGGCTCGATGCATACATTATTGAAAAAACAGTTCGTCAGTCCCGGTTATTTCAATCAATGGAAAAGTCCGAGACGAAAGCTTATCTCTCCATCAATGTTTCAGCGCCGCATCTGGAACAGGCGTTTTTTCTGGAAAAACTTAAATCCTGTCTCGCGTATATGCGTTTTTCCGATATGCAGTTGCAAATCGAAATTACAGAAACAAACCTTCTGAAAAATATTGATGATTGTGCTGAAACATTGCGGGGTTTACGCAGTATGGGGGTTAAAATTGCAGTGGATGATTTCGGTACCGGTTACTCGTCACTGGCCTATATCAACAAGTTGCCAATTGATACGATAAAAATTGATCAGTCATTTATTAGTGAAATAGAAAATAGTGATCGTGCTCGAAAAATAATTTCGTCCATCATAGACTTATCGAGAAGCTTGGAAATTGTCACTATAGCCGAAGGCGTGGAAACCCAGGCACAGCTGGACTACTTGCTGAAGATAGGCTGTTTCAATATTCAGGGCTATTATTATAGTAAGCCCATGCCCTTGGATGAGGTATTAGGACCGATTGCCTACAAGACGAAATTACACCTGACGTAACAAACATTGGCTAATTCAATTATTTCAGGCCGATATCGATGCTTTTGGTGGGTTCTCCAAGTAATTTAATTTTCAAATAGCAGACTATAAAATTGAATAACTCTAACAATAATTCTGCCGATAAAAAAAAGACCTATCCGAAGCTCTTTAGTATAGGCTTTATCTTTAAGAACCCCAACCTGCCAATTATCGCTTTTCTATGCTTCGCTATTACGATTCTTGCATTCGGTTTTACCTATCATTATCAGCAGCGATATCAGGAATCACAATTTTTGGCTAAAGCTAGAAATCAGGCTGCTGCCATAGAACACAATATCAATTTAAAACTTCAAGAGCTGGAATCGCTGGCCTATTTTTTTAATGCTTCTGTATTTGTTGATAGAAGTGAATTTCAGACCTACACCTCTCGGTTTTTCGAGAAAAAACACAGTATCCAGGCCTTAGAGTGGATACCACGAGTTTTAGAAGCCGATCGTCACCAACATACTACCTTGGCGAGATTAGATGGATTACCTAACTACAATATTTTTGATATTGGGGAAGATGGCCGAGCTAAGCCGGCCGTCAAGGCCAAGGAATACTATCCTGTTTACTACGTGGAGCCCTATAGCAGTAATGAGAAAGCCATTGGCTTGAATTTGAATTCTAATACGAGGCGTCGTCAAGCTTTAGAATATTCGCGCGATAATAACATTATGGTCGCCACTGAGCGTATTACCTTGATACAGGAAACCGCTCACCAATACGGAATTTTAATTTTTTATCCAATCTACAATTCGCTTGATCTGAAAACTGTCGAAAATAAACGGGAAGCTATTCTCGGCTTTGTTTTGGCGGTTTTCCGAATCGGAGATATATTCAGATCTGCCTTTGAAGTATCAGATTCTGAAATGCATGCTGTTCTTTTAGATGTCACCAATAGAGAGAATACTGAGTTGTTGGCCTACTTCAATCCGGCTCATAATGAAACTCAAGAACAAAATGACGTTTCACTCGGTACATGGCAACAAGAGCACCCTTTACAATTCGAGTACTCAATAACCATGGCAGGGCGTAATTGGTTGGCGCTACTATCGCCTTCGGAAGCCTATTTTGTTTCGCAACGCAGTTTTTTTCCTTACTTTGTATTAGTCATGAGTATCGTTCTTTCTATTTCATTACTTACTCATATCGCCCAAGTTGTTTGTCGATCAGAGGAAACCAACCAATTTGCAGAACTAATGAAGTCGAATAGTGAGCGCCTAAAAAATGAAATAAAAAAACAGGCCATAACACAGATTCAACTCATACAGACAAACAAAAAATTAGAATTGACTCAAACACAGCTGGAAAACCAACAAGCCCAACTCGTACACTCAGAGAAAATGGCTTCAATTGGTCAGTTGTCAGCGGGGATAGCCCATGAAATTAATAATCCCATTGCTTATATTACCAGCAATCTTGAAATGATGCTGGAGGATATTGAGCCGGCAAAGCGCGCTATGGGATTGTTAAACCAGCTGCGTACAGCCTATACCGACTGTAATGATAAAGAGATCACTTCGTTAAATCATCAGATAGAACAGCTGCAACACGAAAGTAAGCCGATAGAGCGTGTTAACTCAATGAGCGAACTGCTAAGCGCCTCAATTGGCGGCACTGAACGTATTCGGGATATTATCAGTAGCCTTAAACGCTTCTCCCACTTTGTACCAAGTGAGATGAAATTAATTGATATCAATGATGATGTACTAGAAGAATCACTTAAAATTACCTGGAACGAAATTAAATACAAAGCCGAAGTGATCAAACATTACGAAACCCCCTTACCTTTTTTTGGACATGCCAACGACCTAGCCCAAGTGATAATTAATCTTCTTATGAATGCCGCGCATGCCTGTGGTGAAAACGGCGAAATAAGACTTACCAGTAAAAATAACGCTACCAACATTATGATCATCGTGGAAGATAATGGATCAGGAATTCCGGCGGAAAATCTGGAAAAGGTATTTGACCCCTTCTTTACCACCAAGGAAGTGGGAAAAGGTACCGGGTTGGGCTTGTCAATTTCCCACGGAATTATTCAGAAGTATGGAGGCAGTATTTATATTGAAAGTAATCTTGGTGTAGGAACGACTCTTACGATTACGCTACCAAAGAGAGATATCTAAAGCCATTTTAAGTATCACTTGAAAACCATCTGCGAGAGGACATACGCTGGTTTATCGTTTTGTTATTATAGTTTTCGGGTGTTCTTCAATTACTTTTCCACTTAGTTAAACTCGTCCAAGGTGGTAAGAGCGGCGCACAACAAGAGCGTGATGACGGTTGCGATGGGGGCTCGATAAGGGCGTCAAGATATCTTGCTTTCGATTGGAGTTGCCAATGATAATAGCGAACACACTTCTATTCGAGAGATTCATATGACGCTAGTATCACATTTCCAGTTAATGGCTGGGTATAACACCCGGATGAATGCTCAGATTTATTGTGCTGCGTCAGAATTGAATGCTGAAGCGCTCAACAAAGATGTGGGGGCGTTCTTTGGTTCTGTTCTCGGAACCCTGAATCACATTTTGGTCGGGGATTTGATTTGGTTATCTCGATTCGCACAGCATTCTGAGCGCTATGCGGCATTACATGCGTTGGATGATTATCCATCACCACAATCGCTAAATCACCTTATGTATTCAGATTTCAAATCCTTAAGGCAAGCCCGCGTTTCGCTTGATGAAACGATTGAACGTTGGTGTTTGGAATTCGAGGAAAGTGATTTTGATTTGGGTATGATTTACAAGAATACTAAAGGGGTTGAGAGCCAAAGAAACTTCGGTGAATTAGTTTTTCATTTGTTTAATCACCAAACCCATCACCGGGGCCAGGTAAGTGTTTTACTTTCTCAAGAGGGGCATGACATTGGCGTGACGGATTTTTTAGTCGATATTCCGGATGTTAATGGTTTGGTTTCGCAGTAGTGAAAATGAGTGCTTCAGTCAGTTTTCCGCTTAAATATTTTGATGAGGAATAAGGGATAAATCTCTCTTTTTTGGCGTGGTGGTTCCCTGCTTGGTAGTGTATAGGGCGTTAAAAAATCTGCGATTAGATTCGCTGTTCAATTTTATAAAGTTAAACACTTGCGGTAGCTCTATGGAGAAATAGTCTGCTACTGCAGTAAGGTGGTGTGCGTATTATATGATGGTTTTTTATGGGCTAAATCAGACTATTCAAAAATTACCTGGTTATTTCCTCATTCCTCTTTGTTCGAAGTCGAGAGGTTTATCATGAGCAATGTTTGCAAGTACCCGACTCAATCGCAGAGCTTTAACGAAGGGAAGCCCTGGATAGAAAAGTTAGGTGAAGGTTTGTCGAACGATAAAGGGCAGGCCGTTCAGGTAGGAACGGAAACTAACTCTGGAATATGCGTCATCTTGCGACAAATGGTGGAGATTTGGGATAAAATGAATGCGTTACCCCGATTGTCCTGCTTATTCCTCAGACCATCTAGCCTGAGGATGCGCTCAATAGGGTGCTTAATGATGATTACGCCGCCAATCTTGTTTGCCTATGCGGAAAATGTTCCTTCAGTGAGCGTGGGGGAGTTTTCTGTGGTGGTGTCTGAAGGCGAAGATATAAGGTTAGGTTCTGATGCTGAGGAGGTTGAAACATTTTCCTCAGCAGGTGTTGAGGTGAACATTTCTTGGCGGGAAGGCAATCTGGTTTTTATAGGGGCGAATCTTTAGGCGAAGTGACGACTGAAATTAGTCGGTATACATCAGTAGAATTTGTCTTTCGAGATGATGATTTAAAGAAAGTGAAAGTTGCCGGTTTATTTAAAGCGGGTGATGTGGATGGTTTTCTTCGGTCGTTACAGGATAATTTTAAACTATCTTATCAGTGGGTAGGAAAAATAAAAGTTATTTTGAGCCGTGATTAATTAAGTTTTACGTTTCAGTGGTTGGTTTTTATAACCATAATGGGTTAAATAATTAAAATAAATTGGCGGGAAAAATTTACTAGGTCGGCTGCTCAGAAAGCAAACATAAGGTTTGCTTCTGAGGGGAGTGGGTTAGTCGACTTTGGTCGAAAATTTTCTTTTGTGTTGGTTGTGTTGTTTTTAATGCTCCCGTTAACCGCTACAGCAAAAGAAACTCGTCGCACAGGAAAAATTTCTTTCGTAATCCCTCAGGAACGAGCGGATCTATCGCTCACACAGTTTGCAGAACAAGCTAATTTAACGTTGATATTCCCTTTTGATATTGTAGATAAAAAAACAACGAACAGATTAGTGGGCTCATATTCTATAACGGACGGACTTAAGATCCTTCTGGCAGATACAGGGCTTAAAGCAAGAGTGGAGAGGGGTGGGCAACTCAGTATATACACTGACGACGTCCGCGAGGAGGATTCTATGTTAAATAAAAATAAATTGGCGGCTGCATTATTAGATGCACAAGCTGGCACAGCTAAAGACGCGGAAAAAAATGGTTCTAATTCGGTTGGAATTGAAGAGGTTGTTGTAACGGGTAGTTATATTCGTGGGGCGAATACCGCTGCTGCAAATCCTGTGTCTGTTCTGAGCGCAGAGGATATGAAGTATACGGGAGGTTCTGATATTACGGATCTTCTTAATAATATGAGTATAAACAGCGGTGCTGAAAACCGCCCAGATACGTTTACAAGTTTTTATAACCAAGGGACATCCAATGTTAACTTGCGAGGCCTGGGGCTTTCTTCCACCTTAGTCTTGATTAATGGGAAGCGTCAAACGCTTAGCGGCGCTAAAACACAAGACGGTAGCGTATTTGTGGATACAGCATCTATACCGGCTATTGCGATTAAACGCATCGAAGTACTTAAAGAAGGTGCGGCAGCAACTTACGGTTCTGATGCGGTTGCGGGCGTTGTCAATTTTACAACTCACGATGATTTCGATGGTTTCACAATTGAAGGCACTTATCACACGATTGAAGGTTATGATCAAAATGATAAAAACTTAAGTGTCTTAGGTGGTTTTGATATCGGTGAAAATACCCACGCCGTATTGGCGGCGGCATTTTTGCGCCGCAGTAATTTACGGGGCTATGAAAAGCCAGAGCTGGTGGAGAATGCGCACAGTGGTTTTGGTACAACATTTGAACTAGCAGAAGCGGCTTCTGTTACATCAGGACCTTGGATTGGGAATTATGGTCCGGGCGAAGCAGGGCATCCGGATTGTGAGAGCATTGGCGGTATACCTACGGGCGTTAGTAGCAATTTGGATACGACTATCGGTGCTCCATCTACCTGTCGTTATCGCTATGGAAGACACTACAACATTGTTAACGAAGAAGAGCGCGAGCAATATTATGGTAGTTTAACGCATGACTTTGGTGGTGATGTTCAATTAAAAATTGCAGCGTTTTATAGCGACTATGAAATTATCGATAACTACTCTGTGCCCTCATTACCCAATTTAAACTTCTCTACGATAGCAGCTGATAATCCCACCAACCCATTTGGTGTGGATGCAGTAATAAAAGGCCGGCACAACCCAACGCTGGACCCTAGCCAGTCGCGCGCTGCTCCGCGTGATAATGAAACCTTTCGTATAGAGGGTGGTTTATCTGGGGAAATTGGAAGTGAATGGAACTGGAATACATCATTAGCCTATAGTGCCAATGAATATTCTATTTCACAGCCAGAAATGTTATTGCCGCGTTTGACTCTTGCGATTAATGGTCAGGGCGGTGTCACCGGCGATCAGACGTTTAACCATTTTGAAACTGACCCGGCGGAGCACGACCTAGAATTGCTGGATTGGTTAAAAACAGATTTCAAATCTGACACTTCTACCACTCTCTTAGTGTGGGATGGTGTTGTCAGTGGCGAATTATTTGAAATATCAGCGGGTGCAGTAAGTGTTGCCTTTGGTGGTCAAGTTCGGAAAGAATCTTATAAGGTTGATCCGGATGATATTAGTACGATTGTGTACGATGATAATGGTAACCCTGAGTCAGCGGCTAACCAGTTTACCTTCCTTGGGCCCGTGAACGAGGTAGATGAATCTCGTACAGCATTTGCGCTATTTGCAGAGGCTAAAATTCCCCTGACTGAGACGGTGACTGTTAATGCGGCTATTCGTTATGAAGATTTGGATACAGCAACGAGTACTGATCCCAAGTTAGCGGTAATCTTCGAAGCGACGGACAGTTTGTCTTTCCGTGCATCTGTGAGTACTTCTTTTCGAGAGCCTTCGCTCTCGCAATTTAA
Organism: Agarilytica sp.; assembly: GCA_033852165.1. Lineage (GTDB taxonomy): Bacteria > Pseudomonadota > Gammaproteobacteria > Pseudomonadales > Cellvibrionaceae > Agarilytica. Next base: position 31,358 of record JAWSUZ010000013.1, read on the forward strand.
TGCGGACAATGTCAAAACAGAGAATATTGAGGACCCTTTGAATGAGGAGACCGATATTTTTATTCGTGTGGCAACCACTGGCAACGAAGATCTAGAGCCGGAAGAAGCCACCAACTATAACTTGGGTGCGGTATGGAGTAGCGATAGCTTTGAAGTAAGGTTGGATTATTGGCGTATCGATTATAAAGACGTCATCACAATTGAGTCTGCCCAAGCGAAAGTAAATGCCAGCCCAAATGGCCCCTCGGTTGTGCGCCAGGATGCGAATATTCCGAATAGTACGTTAGCGGGAATTTCAACCGATTACTTTAATGCGGCTAATATCGATGCCAGTGGCGTGGATTTTGAGACAACGTATACCACTAATGCGGCTGACGGTACTTTCAAGCTAGGTTTTGGTTTAGCTCATTATTTAAAGTATGAAGTGCCGGGGCCTAACGGTTCAACGATTGATGTTGTGGGCTCGTTTAATCACGGTAACTTTGTTCGCTCTATGCCTGCAACCAAGTTTAATCTTTCTGCACACTGGCAAAATGATAATCATAGTATTTACTCCCGTTTGAATCACACCTCTAGCTATGAAAATAATCGCCAAGGGGACAAAATTGATAGCTTTAATCCCGTTGATCTTCAGTATCGCTATACATTCAATATGAATAATGATGCGGAAGTTGCTGTGAGCCTGGGTATTAATAATATGTTTGATGAAGACGCTCCAGATGTAAGAGATGGCCAGAACTTTAGTTACGATCCTAAGCATCATGATCCGCGCGGAAGAATCTTCTATGTTAAAGGTCAATATACTTTTTGATTTGTTGTGACTCGCTATCGCAACTTTGAAAAATTTGTCGGGCCTTGTTTTGTTGGGGCGGTGAAAGAGGTTTGGATGTAGGTGGCCCCACTCCTTAACCGCTCGCCGGGGAAGCTTACCGCCGAGGGAGTTGTTGCATATTCTCACGCCACATAGCGAATGGCTTAGCTGTCCGTAACCTGAGAGTGGTGAGATTTCTTGGATCGCTTTATCGTTAGTTATATGATCATATTATTTCTGGGGCTGCTCAGCCTTAAGGGCCAAACGGCGTAAATAAGCATGTGGATCGATATATCTGCATAATAAAACACTGCGCCTGAGCGCCTGATACAATCCCTGCTATAATGCCGCCATTCCCTTCCCCTCCCCAATTTTTAGCAGGATATTCGCATGAGCGATGAGATCAATTACAAAAAAAGCCCCTTACACGGCCTTAGTTTAAAAAACCTATTGATTGAAATGGTCGATCACTATGGTTTCGAGATTCTCTTTGCCTACCTTAATATCAACTGCTTTAAGACGAATCCAAGCATAGAGTCGAGCGTAAAATTCCTAAAAAAGACGGATTGGGCGCGGGAAAAAGTGGAAGCGTTTTACTTGTACCAGTTTAAAAGTTTGCCTAGGGCTTCTGAGGAGGAGTTTCGGCTGTCCCCGCGAGACCGTGTGATTCCTGAAGACCAAACTCCTGGTGAGCCAGCTGAATTGAGCTTGGAAGATGGAGAGCGATTGCGTGATAAACGAGCGAAAAAAGCAGAGGAACGAGGGCAAGGAGCTGGGCATCGTTCGGGGGTCTATAAGCGTTTTGGCGCTCAGGAAAATGATAATTCTAGATCTAGAAGCAATAGTCGCGATAATAATAGAGGCAAGATTCGAGATGACAGTGATTCTCGAAAGGTTGATCGTGGATCGTCGAATTCGTCAAGTGAGTCTGCATCGGGTGGTGCTGATCCATGGGCGAATTGGAAAAATAAATCGAAGGACTAAGCTTTCTCTACTTAATACCCATATTCGATCTGGCAGGAGGTTTTTGAATAAAAGTACCTAAGTAGTTTTTCATCGCTAGCGTTTTTTGAGATGGTTGAGGCAAAAAATGCCTCTCTCACGCCCACGTTAAACTTCTCACCCCATTTACATATTTCGAATGCCTCGATGGCCTGAGTGGACAGGTCGATAGAAGGTTGGACAGTTCGTCCTCATATTTTTCGTCAGTTTTAAGTTCCAGTAATACGTAGTCGCCCAATGAGACTGACTTCCTTAAGTTTGCCTGAGCGCTGAATCGCTGATCGTATACGTGTATGTTTTTATCGAAGGTTGCTCTGATCTTTCCGCATGCCGATCGATAATACTCCCTGAGATAGCGGCAGATAAGAATGGGCGATTGCGCATTCCCCCATATGACTTTGCCTTCGTCAGGGAGGTTTGAATAGCATTGTTGTAACGATCGCATCCAGTTGAACCGTTTGTTTTCGAAATTAATCTCCGTATCAAACAATATTTTATAACCTTTTCCGCCCCGTCTGTATTTGAATTCGAGTTTCGCTTGATGTGAATCGCTTAGGTCGTGGTACCAACGAATACGAACTTTTTTCCGTTGGCTAATGCCGCTCAAGTTTTGTTCATAACTTTCCAAGTTTGGAATGTCTAAGTAAAGGCTGTTAACCCAGCGATGTGCGTGATGGGTTTTAAACAACAATGGGTGAGTGTTCAGCCAGGAATCAACTCTTTGTAGGCGATTGAGGGGGATAGGTATCTTGATTTCAAAACGATAGGAATTGATCATTTTGGTTTGTCCGATTTCATTATCGTGCTGTAAAGATTTTTAACGTCGAGTTTTGTTTGTCTGATTTTTTGGCCGTTCACGGTGAGTTTACTGCCCAATTCCGCTGTAATTTTGTGATCACAGATTGGGTCTGCACAATCAAATTTCTCAACAGTGAGTTCTGCGGGTCCGAAAATGGATTTTTTACTGTAGCTCATTAGCGCTTTATATTTTACCTGTTCTGTGTGAATTTCAGAGGCGCTGATAACGGTGTCATCTTTTGCGACGATGCCGAAGTTAACCGATTTAATATGAGCATTGATTACCGTCAAGTCACTTCGTTCTCCTCCGGATATAGCTTTATCACGTACGCCGGTAAAGGAGGCTGTGTCGATAAGAAGTTGGCTTCCGCTCACGTCAATAGCATCGCCGCCAGATCGGTGTCCTATATTGTTAAAAACACTGTTCAGAATTCTCCCCTTACAAAAGTCGCAATCGAAAGCGTCTGAAAGCGTGTTGCTAATGGTTAAATCGCGTATTTCAATTTGGCTGTTAATAATATTAAGCGCGTCTTCGGATAGGTTGTTCTCTATCCACAGATGATCTGCGATCAAGTTGGTATTGACGAAATAGGTGGCCCCACGTGGTTGCCATAAGCCGAGACGGGGGCTTCTGGCTGATGAAATATGTAAGTGATTTATTTGGCTTTGGTGTCTCTTGGTACTCCCGAAAACGCTAAGGCCTGCCCACGTTTTGTTATTGGTTTGATGCGTAAAATTGACGGGGGCTGTTACACTGCCGTTTACGATTAAATCTCCGAATACCATTAGTCCTGCTTCAGAAGAAAATTTTAGCGTAACGCCGGGGTCAATAATAAGCTGCCAGTTGTCGGGGGTGCGAAGATAATCGTTAATTTTCCATTCCCCCCGTGTAATCCTCCATGTGTGATCGGCCTGTTGAATAAATGGGTATTGGCGAATGCTCTCTATTGCGGTTGAGGCATCGCTTATGGGGCGTGGAATAAATGTGTCGGGTTTTATATCGCGTATAAATTCAAAGTCACCCATTTTTTTACCGGCTAGCCCTGCACGTACAACAACTGATGCAATATTTTGGGGTAGCTCAATGGTTTTGCGGGAGTTTGATTCGAGAGCTAGAGGGAAATCGGCATTGATTTCATCGAGTAGGTCGATTTCACCAAAGCGAGTGGTTCCTGTTATGCCCTTTATACGTAGTAGGCGTTTATTATTATTGATTAGACGTAATTCGCCGTTATTTTTTGTGCTGACAAAGTTAGAGAGAAGGTCCCAGTTGGGATGCGTCGTTACCCGATCCATATTGATATGGAGGTCTGCACTGATGAATGGGATTTGAGAGCAGGGAGGATGTTCGTATCCAGAGATTATGCATTTGGTCTGCTGACGCAATATTGAAAAGTCGTATCGTCCCGTGAGTGGGGCACTACGGTGTAATTTTTTAATAAATGGATGTTCGTGCTCACGTAAACTATCGCTTAGCTTGTTCGAGTCAATTAGTGACTGCAGATGTTTTAACGCGCGATCATAGTGCTGGACGATTATCGGATCTTCTAGCATCTTTTTACTGATTGTGAGTGATTGACTCGGCGCCCGCATAAGCCAGATGTGTTTTGCCGGGGTTACGGCTACGTCACTTTGAATGGGTTCCAGTCGTGCAGTATGTGGGTTGTAATACCACCGCCAATTGTTCCAAGTAAGCGCATGCCACGCGCCCCAACTATCAACTGTCGCCAGGTATTGCCCGAGTTTAACGGGGTCAAATACATCGCTAGCGGGGCGCTTACCAGAGAAAAAATCGTTGAGTAGGCTTAGTGCGATTTGTCTTTGTTTTCTTAGGGCGCTGTTCTTCAGGATCGTTTTACGCTGAAGTACGCGGGGTAACACGGTTCGAGTAATGGTTTTTTTCAGATTTGTTGAATTGGCATTTTCGATTTTTTCTTCGTATAAATCAAGGCGTGTTATCAGCCCTTCGGTACGTGCATTAACGGCGAGCAAGCTTTGACTAAACGCCGGTTCAAATAACATTACGCCCCAGTCAACGCCGTTTACAAGTAGCCTTACCGGAATGTGTTGTGGGGAGATAATATCAAACCCCGCTGTTTTTAGCGTCTCAGAAAATAACCGTGGGCCTTGGTGTATCCGGACGTGGGGCGATACGAGTGCAAATCGCCGAGAGGAAAATAAAGCCTTTTTTTGTTTTAATTCTATGCGCAGCGACCAGCGTGTTGCGTTACTGAGGTGGTCCAGCATATCACCCTGTAGGCGAACCTTGGCTTTAAACTTATTGGATTCATGATACACAATGGCATTAACTTGATTTCGCTTTTCAGGAATGATGCCCGCGCTAAGTGCTGCATCGCGGTCGGCTTCAAGTTTTAACCAGTCTTGGTAGCGTATATCGAGTTTGATTGTAGGGATGGATGTGTCTGCGGAAAGATAATTTATGGGTGCCCATGTTAGGTCTTGAGCGAGTTGTTTAATTTTACTTATGGGGGCGCTATGTTGCGCGACATAACCGGAATGAATTAGCGATAATTTTACCTTATGGCTAGATGGCAGTAGGGTAAAAATAAGTAGCGCTAAGGCTACCCAATATATCCTAGTTTCTCGAGTCGATATGTTGATGGATGAATGATCTAAGCGCATATCTACACACCCGCGATATTATGCTGTTCCAATAGCGACAAACTGATTCCGTTATACTTTTCTTTGAACTGGAACATAAGCTCGTCGATTTGCTTTACGTCCTTTATGGATATAAAAAAGGTTGCGTCGAAACGCTCGTGGTCTGTGTCAAAACGGCGGAGTTCTAAACGATTGACATGTTGTTCGAGAATATTTTTCAGCTCATTAATCGAAACCTGAAGCGGCGCTTCGCTTAGGTTGACGTAGCTCAGTAATAAAAATATCCCTTTCTCATCATGGCTTTTATGGTGGTGTTTTTTGGCGAATGTCACTAACACTAACGTGACTGCGCAGGCCAAAATTGCCGCTAGTGTTTGCCCCGCGCCTAAGGAGACGGCGATACCAATATTGAGGAATAAGTAGATGAGTTCCTCTGGTTCCTTTATCGGCGTGCGAAAGCGAACGATGGATAGTGCGCCCACAAGACCAAGGGCTAGCGCTAACGATGATTTGACCACCGTAATAATCAAGATAATCGTCAACATGAGCAAAGGGAATAAGCGAGAAAAGTCTTGTCGGTTGCAAAATGCAGAAGCGTATTTCCTAAAATGAAAACCAATCGCTGAGGCCAGGCCAAAACCAATCAGCAGGTTGAACATCAATGCGCCAAGTTGAATGCTCACATAGGGGAAAAACATAGAGCGTATGTCTTTGGGTAAATAGGCGATGAGAAGGGGGTCTATTGATTCCATGGTGTTTCCTAAATAGTGGCGTTGAGTTGGGAGCTCGTGTTTCTTAAATTGCAAAAATACGATTTGCAATTTCGTATGGTTTTAGCATTTTGCAACGCAGTGTGCATGTGGCATTTATATTTCGAATCGATACCCTTTTATGCTCTCGTTGATGCTTAGCGAAAGGTGGGTCGTTGCTGTATAAGCGCGTTTCGGAAGAGGGGTTTGGCCTCTTCGGAATTAAAAACCACACTGTTTTATCTCAGTTATTCGTTTCTGCAACAAGTTTGCCAAGTCGAGAAAATAGCTTGGCATGGAAGTTGACTCTAAATAATACGGACTTCAAACGAAGGTGGGTATTTATGCTTGGGCTTGTCATACCGTTACATTGGTTTTCAGCTAAAAAAATATTGTTCAGTTTTTTATTGCTGTCAGTGATTTTTAATATGGGTTGTAAATATGAAGGGTTGGGGAAGGTTGAAGGCGGTGGTGAAATAGGTTCAATAGTAAATAACGATGGCGCTGAGGCTATTGGTTCTCTACCAAATTTACCCTTGTGTGATGATGAATGCACTTGTGATGAGGTGGTGTTTAAAACTAATGATACGGGTATTACCTTTGGGCCTGATGGAGTGAAAAAAAATTTATCGTATTGCAATATTTTTGATGCCTTGGTTCAGGATTGTAACCATGGTCGAGACAGTGAAAACTCTTTAAGTAAAGTTGGAGGCGGTAACGCCGGATTTGATTTTTCAAAAATTGATGGTGAGGGGGAATTGTTACCACTCGATGGTAGTGACTGGAAATGCGTACTAGACAATCATAGTGGTTTAATGTGGGAGGTTAAGCGCAACGAGTTTACGTCTGCATTGGGAAATAAAACCAATACATTTAGCTGGTCACATAATGCTTTACCTGAATATACCGCGTCTAATGGTGGCAACTGTAATGTTCCTGGCGAGTGTGATACTCAAGCCTATATTACGGCTGTAAATCGCGAGGGTTTGTGTGGTTTTAATGATTGGCGCTTGCCGGATAAAATGGAATTACAAGACTTGGTTGATTATGGTAGCTTCCAGCCGAGTATTGATATGAATTATTTTCCGAATACCGCCGTTGGGTTTTATTGGTCTTCAACAATCGATACGGATGACCTTGGTAGTATTTGGGCGGTAGGTTTTCATTATGGGCGCGTGGCTGGGGGCTCTAATCGATCGGCCCATTATATTCGCTTGGTGCGGCGTTATCTTTTTCCTGCGCAACCCGTTCTTTCTGCAACTTTGGCCGAGCAAGAACAGCGACACCGGGATGAGCTGGCTCCCCTGCAGCGTTGTAATTCAAAAGCCGTACTTACCACGCCAATATCGCGCTTTAAACAGGACAATAGGGGCAATGTGCTTGATACCTTTACTGGGTTAATTTGGCGTCGATGTGTGGCGGGTATGTCAGGTGAATATTGCAGCGAGGGGCAGGAAATATTTTTGTCGTGGCTGGGAGCACTTGAATATGCAGCTGAGGAAAATAACAGCGTGAAGGCCGCTGAAACACATTGGCGAATCCCGAATATCAAGGAACTGCAGCGCACGGTAGAAACCCAATGTGAAGAGCCGGCGCTTAACCCTTTTGTTTTTCCAAATATACCGCTCGATCATGTGTGGAGTAGTACTCCTCATGTACGTCAATCTAATAACAGTTTTTACTACCAATATCAAAACAGTATTATTTTTTATGGTAGTCGAATGGATAAACACTTAGTTCACCTAGTGCGAGATTGTCGATGATGGCGGGAGCGTAAATTGATAGGCCGTAAATTAGAGGAGTTACGAACAATGCTTCGTGGTCATTTTGCCTTTGTCCTTGTGGTTCTATTCTGTATTTTTTTTAGCCCTGCGGCGGAATCAGAACTTGATTTTTATAATCATTTTTATGGGCTGAATTATCAACGGTTGGACGTTAACGATATCAATGAAGGTGAAGATCTTGATATGCAAGTTGGTGACATTGCGCATGCGATAGGGCTTTATTTTAAAAGCGTTCCGCATCAAACCATGCAGTTAGAAGTTGGTGTTGACGGTGTTTATATTCGTGACGATTCACCGTTTACTGAAACGGTCAATAATAATCGAGGCGAGGGAACGGCCAGTAAGCTATCTAACGTGCTGGGCTACGCGCTTTACTTTGAGGGCGGGCTTACTTTTCCTCTTCAGCACTTAGAGGCGATGCGTTTTGGGGTGATGCTCGGTTATCGTTACAATGATATTGATCGGACAGTTTTTCGTTGTGAAGGCTGTCTAGAGCAGGGTCTGGATAGCTTTAAAAGCTCAGCTTATTTAAAGCCGTTTATTGAATACCACTACTCGACATACGTGCATGGGCAGTTTTATTTTACGCACTATTTTGACGATACTGGTTTTAGTAATGGGGTTGGACTACAAATTAGTTTTTATGTCCCGTGATCGTCTTGGTGCGCCTTTTTAACGTCAAACGCCTATTCGAAGTTCAAATTCGAAAATCAAATCCAAAGTATCAAAACAACGCATTTAACAAATCTAACCTCTGTCGTTATGCTTGTTCAGGATTTCATCGCAAATGAACATTTCTAAAAGAGGCAGAGACATGCGAGCAATAACATACTCAAAATTTGGATCAGCAAGCGAAGCATTAGTTGTGGAAGAGATTGATATCCCATCGGTAGGAGCGGGAGAGGTGCTGGTGCGCCTACGAGCTTCTGGGGTGAACCCTTCAGATATCAAAGCGCGGGCAGGCGGCCGTCCAGGAGTGACTAAGCCACCATTCCCCATAATCATTCCACACAGTGATGGTGCTGGTGAGATCGTTGAGGTTGGCAGTGGCGTTGATGAGTCCCGTGTCTCAGAACGAGTGTGGGTATGGAATGGCCAATGGCGCAGGGCTTTTGGGACTGCGGCGGAATACATTGTCCTACCTTCTGATCAGGCCGTGTTGTTGCCAGACCACATATCTTTTGAGCAGGGCGCGATTTTGGGTATTCCTGCATTAACCGCTACCCACACAGTATTGGGCGGCGGAAGTGTAGAAGGTAAAACGGTTTTGATCAGTGGAGGCGCTGGAACGGTTGGGCGCCTGGCAGTTCAAGTGGCTAAAGCGTCGGGAGCAAAGGTTTTTGCTACCGTATTCGGGGAAGCCGAGGCCGAAGCGGCTCTATCGGCTGGAGCCGATGAAGTCTTTGATTACACGTCTTCCGATTTGGCCGAACTCATTTTGGATCGGAATAATGGTGGGCTGATTGAACGTGTTGTCGAAGTCGAATTTGGTATGAACGTGAATACGATTGCGGCTGTCATTGCTGAAAAAGGTTCGATTGCAAGCTATGGCTCTGCATTGCGAATGGAACCTCAGCTACCGTTCTACCCTTTGTTATTTAAAGCGGTAAAACTGGAATTCGTACTGATCTATTTACTGAATGAGAGCGAGAGAAGCGAAGCCATTAAAAACCTCACTGGGCTTCTGAATAGAGAAGCACTTGATCTGAGAATCTTTAAAACCTTTGATCTTTCGGAATGTGTACAAGCCCATGAAATGATTGAGTCTGGAAATCGTGCTGGTTCGGTCGTCTTGACTATGTCTGATAAGTGATGCGGTTTAAAATTTAGCTGATACTTAGGAGCGGTCTAATCGACCACTCCTCCTCTGCTTTTTAAGTAATTGATGAGCGCTTCTTTTTTGTGAGTCGTGGCCAAGCGCATTGGCGTTGAACCCTTATTCGTTTTCGCGTTCACGTCGGCGCCATATTTTACGAGAATTTTTGCCGCTTCGAGTTGTCCTTTAAATGCAGCCCAGTGCAACGGTGTTGCCCCTTCACTATTTAGACTGTTGACCTTTTCTCCTGCCTGAATCAGCTTTTCGATCTGGTTTACCTCGCCTTTATAGACGGCTTGGTGAAGGGGAGGCTCGCCCTGCAAGTGGGAATCGCAAGAGAGTAAAAGGCAAATTAGCGGCACAAGACATTTTAGTTTCTGCGGGATAAAGCTATTGATAGTCAGTGCTGAGAGGGCGGTATTTAGGCGCATATTTGAGATCCATCACCTGGAAGTACGGAGTTGTAGCGGATGTTTTCGTTCGCGGATTGTTCTTTAACTGTAGCATCCCCGGCGAATATTGCGGTTTGTCGTCTGTTCTAGTCAGTTTCGTTCAGCTTTCGTTAAGTTTTCTTTTGTTAATCTGGTGGGATAACAAATAGTTACGGCGCGCAGGCGTATGAAGGGTGGTTTTAATGATTCGATTTTCAGTTCTTTTATTGGTGGTTTCGGGGTGTGTCGGTTGCGGCACCGTTAATACGGTATTGCTGAGCGACAATTCGACGGTGAATAATTTGCGAGAAGCGGACACCTATTGTGAAGCCCTTCCCAGGGTGTATAGCGGTGTGGCTTACGATTTTTGCCTTCTCCATGGCGAGCCGTTAATTTTACCGGAGGTTCACAATGAGGGGCTACCTGAGGCGAGAAAAGATCTGCCGGTGCCGAGCAATCATAAAAATACGGGTGCACCTTTGATCGTTTTTGACTTTCTACTATCGGGCGTGATGGACACATTGTTGTTGCCGTACAGTATTTATCGTCAGGTTAACGAGGGGAATCTCTACCTTGAATAGAGAACAAACTGTTTAATAAAACATATTATTCAGCCCCTTTTTAACCTTTGCTCCATGACGTATTCCATTATGGCCCGACTAAAAATATTACCTTTAATTTGCATTTTTTCCGCATGTTGTTCCTGTGTTGTTACACCGCGAAGCGTCGAGCATACAGATGAAAAATGTGGCCGCCTTTCCAAGCGATATGTCCTGGACGTACATGAGATTGAATCGTTTCCGGTTCATTGTATAAACCTTCATTGCGAAGCCGAGGCGATGTTGCTGATTGGCGTCTCGGTCGTGAGTGCGATTGTATCCGGGTCGGTAATGGTTCTTGGCAATACGGTGCATTGGTTGGAGGAGCAGAAGACCTGCCCTAATCAGGATTATTCCCGAGATCCAACAGCGAAAACGGACCAGCTCTTGATAGGGAAAGCAGGTAAGGGTGATAAAGCTGATAAACAATCAGCGCCATCGTCTTACAAGTCGTCGATTTTAACTCCCGCAACCGCCGCCACATCCAGTGCCGCACCCTGAGCCTCCTCCGGCATCGCCACCGCCATGACCACCACCTCCCGAAATCCATCTCATTATTCGGTAAAGTACATAAATGCCAATGGCTGTTTTTGCCCAAAACCAAAAATCGAATTCGCCTTCCTTCGGGGTACACGCTGCGATGGTGAAGGGTAGAATGGCAAAGGGAAGCCAGAACTTTTTGGGTTTTTTGATGACCCATCGTTCTGCTTGATTGATTCGAATAAAACAATTGTTTCTTGCGAAGCGTTTTTCGCATGGAGGCCAAATGTCCGAGGGTGCTTCCTCTCCAAATGTTTCTCGGTAAAGCCTAAGTGTATTTGTGTATTGATTGCTATAGCGCTTCTGTTCGGTTGGCCCGCCTTTGGTGGGTTTATGGTGAAGCGGGGTCTTGAGTATGTTTTGACACAGATCCTCCCAATAATTTTGTGTGTACGTTAGATGTAAATGCCATACCTGATCGATTTCATCGGAGGGCGTGATGGGCTGGGCTGATTCAGTAGCTAAATATAGGAAGCGTTTGTACTCCGCTATGCAGCGCTGGCTAAAGACTAAGGACCAATTATTTTCCTGTGCGAGTCGTTTAGAAAAAGAGAATTCATCTTGTTGATGGTTAAAGCTGTGAGCTAGTAATTTCTCGTAAAGTGCTGGATTCGTAAAATTCATAATCTAACGTTCGGCGAGTGAGTGTTATTGAAATATCAGTATCACCGATGTTAGGAAATTAATCTGCGGCTTTCCATGCAGTCGGAATGACGTTTGGCCTCAATTTGGAAATAAGCTTGCAGCAAACTACTTTCAATTCCTATTTTCTCGCGAGCGCCTTCAAGTGTTAACTGACATAGGCTTGGGTAATCAACGGTGTCGAGAGGCATGCAGTCCGATATATAGCCTAGGCGCACGGCATCTTTATAAACCTGGAAATCTTCTTTACTGAAACGATATTCTTTCGGGTATAAATAACGGGAAAATAAGCCGTATAAATTCTCTTCTATTTGACCAATACGATTGGTTGAACCCATCGTAAAGCCCAATACAAAAGCTTCATCTTTCGGGAGGAGTCCCCGTCCTAGTAGTATGTGAATATAGTCATGGGTTTTAAGGTCTGTGGCACCACTAAAAATATCCAGGCCGGGAAGCTCGTATTTTGGGTTTTCGACCAGCTGGATGATGGTGGGAATACACTCTTGGGCGAGCGCGATACTTTGCATTTCTTGATAGGCGTCGCCTAAGGCTTGGGTTTTGCGGCTCAGGGGGATAAACCATTCTTGAACATGCTGGGGTAGGCTCATAACGCATCCTCCTCTGGCTGTTCTGCGCTGTAAACGGTATTTAGAAATACACACGAAAAAGTAAAGTCAAGACTTACCTGTGGGCAACCCTTTCCCTATAATTATAGACTTGCGACGGAGCTAGAAGCGCGTGAAGTTGGTTTTAGGGAATAGATCGTATAACACGAGGGCTATTAGCTCTAAGAGAACTATTGAGCTATGCAAAATATACAACTTGAACACGGGCAACACGGTGAAAAGCGCGCTTCGTTTCCCCTGCGTTTTCTTGTTAATGATCTGGAAGGGCCAGAAAATATCGGCAGTGTATTTCGAATCGCGGACGCGATGGGGGTTGAAAAGGTGGTTTTGACCGGCGGCTCTGCTGTGCCGCCGCACCGCAAAATACGCAAGACCTCTCTGTCTACAGAAAAAATAGTCCCGTACAGTGTCGAAAGCGACCCGCTACGTGTTATTGGAGAGTTAAAGGCTGAGGGCTATGTAATAATCAGCCTAGAAATTACCAGCAGCAGTATTGATATTCGAGATGTAGACATCCCTAAGGGCGCGAAGGTTTGCCTGATTCTCGGGTCTGAAAATGTGGGGGTGTCGCAAGATCTTTTGGATGTTTCCGATCATACCGTCCACATTCCCATGCGTGGCGCTAACTCATCGATGAATGTTGCTATGGCGTGCGCAATTGCGAGCTTCGCACTGTTGGGGGTTTATGAGGGTCGCGCATAGATAGCTCTGGGTTCTGGCTTGCTTCAGTCATGAGCAGAAAAGGGCATAATTCCACAATCTCTTCATATTTCCATTTAGCCTTGCCCTTATACTTCGGGGTCCAATTCGGCTGACGTTTACGGTAAAAGTTGAATTGGTCGATTTTTAGACGTAATGATCAGCGTCGATATTGGGGAACGATCAAAAAAGCGAACTGTCGCTAACAGGCGAGTTTGAAAAGTTTGGGGGGTTCTCTTAATCTCGATACTTTCAATGTGATGTCGTTACTTTATTGAGCAAGCAATACAAGTAATGTAAACAATGAAAAGTCGTGCGTCGGTATCTCCCAGTGTGTTCAACACGAGCGAAGCTGGGAGAATGTGGTAAAAGAGCAGAAACAAAGAACGGTATTGATTAAAGCTTGTGTACCCAATCGCTATGTTTGAGGTATGCGAACTAAATAGATTAAGCACCAACTTAACATACAATGACTACTATAAAAGGGTAATTCAGTGAAACAGTTAACCATGATAAAATTGGCCTCAGCGGCCTCTCTAGCGCTCTTGTTGAGCGCATGTAACGAGCAAGCCAAAGAGCCTGCGCCTTTAGATCTTGAAGACGTTCAAACAAAAGTTTCCTATGCAATCGGTCTGTCAGCCGGTTCTTCTATGGCCCGCAACCTTGAAAGCTTAGATGACACAGATCTTACAATCGATATTGACATCGTGGTTCGCGGGTTTGGTGAAGGCATCAAAAAAGAAGCGCAAATGGACGATGCTGCCATGCAGAAAGTTATGAATGAGTTTCGTGGCAAAGTGAATGCAGCCATGCAAGCTAAGCGTTTAGCTGAGAAAGAAGCCCAAGAAGTAAAAGCTGAATCTAATAAAACGCTAAGTGGCGAGTACTTAGAAGCGAATAAAAAGAAAGAAGGCTTCGTGACTCTTGAGTCGGGCTTACAATATAAAGTGATTGTTGCCGGTGAAGGCAAATCTCCAGGCAAGAAAGACCGTGTAAAAGTTCATTACAAAGGCACGCTTACCGATGGCGCTCAGTTTGATTCCTCTTATGATCGTGGGCAGCCAGCACAGTTTGGTGTATCACAAGTCATCAAAGGTTGGACTGAAGGTCTTCAACTGATGAAAGAAGGTTCTAAATGGGAATTGGTCATTCCGCCAGAATTGGCTTACGGCCCGACTTCTCGCCCTAAGATCCCCGGTAATTCTGTATTGTTATTTGAAGTTGAATTACTTGAAGTGATTGAGCCTCAACCTAAAGTTAAGGTAAAGGCAGCTCCTAAGCCAGCGGCCAAAGTAGCACCTAAAGAAGAAGTTAAAGCAGAAGCTAAAAAGTAAAATAGCGGACTGGCTTTAAAAGATAACGGCGCTTCGGCGCCGTTTTGCGTTTTATATGTTTTTATATCTAAAGGGTAAGGGGTAACCGTGGAGTTTATTTTTTTGGGTACGTCTTCCGGTGTGCCGACATTGCAGCGGAATGTCTCGGGCTTGGTGATCAAGCGACGAAACAGTCGTTCATGGTGTTTGGTTGATTGTGGTGAAGGCACCCAGCATCAGCTTCTACGATTGCCGTATTCTTTGGTTAAACTCAGCTGCATTTTTATCACTCATGTGCATGGGGACCATTGCTATGGTTTGCCGGGGCTTTTGGCGACTGCGGCGATGGCGGGCAGAACCGAGCCTTTAACGATTGTGGGGCCAGCAGGTATTAAAACGTTTGTCTTGGAAACGATGCGATCAACCGATATGCGCATGAGCTACGAGCTCGAATTTATCGATGTAGCGGAAGGTCATGACACTAAGGTTGGACAAGATTTTATCGTCGCGTCGTGTTCCTTATCTCACCGTGTGGCCAGTTATGCCTATCGGTTTAAAGAAATTGCCAGCACGGCCAAATTAAATACTCAGAAGTTACTTGATGACGAAATACCCAAAGGACCGTTATGGGGGAAAATTGCACGTAGGGAAGATGTCGTATTGTCGAGTGATACGGTGTCAGGTAGTTGTGAACACGAGAATATCCATATTAACGCTGAAGACTACTTGTTGCCTAACGAGCCTCCTCAACAAGTGATTGTCGGGGGTGACAACGATACGCCAGAGCTATTAACGAACAATGCTCCGGGAGTGAATGTCTTGATTCACGAGGCAACCTACACACAGAAAATTGCTGACAAGGTGGGGCCGGGTCCCCAGCACAGCAGTGCTAAACAAGTGGCGATATTTGCGGAGGCAGTCGAGATTGGCAATTTAGTACTGACGCATTTCAGCGCGCGTTATCATCACCCTTATCAGGTTGGCGACGACGTCATCGGCGATATCGAATCAGAAGCGAGTACTCACTATTCAGGTAGGCTGTTTTTGGCTGAAGACTTTAACCATTACATCTTGGATGCCGGAATATTAAAGCTGATTGAAACCCGAGGCTTGCGGAGGCCTCGATCATTCTAGAATGCCTCTAGAGAAGGCGCACGCTGCTATATCTGTTTAAACATATCAGGCTAACCCTATGTAATGAGCCATTTGAATACAATACCCCGCGCTATCGTGAATCAAACAAAATAACTCTAACAAGCCCATGTTAAAAGCTGATTAGCGAGTGTAAGCGATTACTTCTGTCCGCTAGAAATGGTCTCCGTTATATAGTATTCCCGTCCCCCGTCCCCCGTCCCCCGTCCCTGATGTGGTCAAGC
>JAWSUZ010000001.1:0-7961 GCA_033852165.1 Agarilytica sp.
TGCAGTTGGTTTGGCGCTTACTCAGATATTGCCATTGATGAAAATCGTACATGGAACGAGTGAAAAGTTGTATTGGTCATGGGTGCAACATGTTGATGAGTCAAACATCATCAGAATAGCCTGGAATAGTAATGGTTTTTATTGGTGTTCAAAATTTAATTCATGCACATTGGGAGCTGAGCCATCGAACTCATAATCGGGTAAAGGCGAGTATCTAACTCGCCCTCCCCACACCACTGACCAAGCGGATCCGCAGTCGGCGGTCGGTGTTTTTCAAGGTAGTTGTCGCCTCAAGTTAAAATCTATGCTGCCTTGTGCTCTGTAACTTTTGATTTTTCTTTTGCGGGATTAAGATGAACCTCTGTAATTCTATCCCAGTTTCTTATATCGCCTGACCAGCGCTCAGGATTTTGTGATTTTGCATTTTGATACACCGTTTTCCGTTTAGCTAAGAGTTCAATATCCTCACCAGTGTGACGTTGCATGGGGGTTACAAATTTAATCCCGCTATGACGGTGATCAAAGTTGTACCACTGAGCAAACCCCGTCACCCAACGTCGTGCAGACGCTAGATCGGAAAATGCTTTCTCTGGATATTCTGGTCGGTATTTTAATGTGCGAAATATAGATTCAGAAAAGGGATTGTCGTTGCTCACCGACGGTCGACTAAAGGATGGCATCACTCCTAAATCCTGTAACGTTGCTAACATGGTTGCACCTTTCATTGGGCTCCCGTTATCAGAATGCAGTGTTACTTGATTGCGCTCAACGCCTTCTCGCTGGCAAATATCAATCATCAAATCTGCAGCCAAAACACTTAGCTCTTCACTATGTATCTGCCAGCCAACAATTTTTCGGCTATAAATATCGAGCACTAGATACAGGTAGAAAAATAACCCTTTAACCTGACTCGGTAAATAAGTAATGTCCCAAGTATAAATTTGATTGGGAGCATTTGCCGTTAGTGCTCGAGGTTTTGTAATCCTTCTTACTGGTTTGTTTTTATCCCGGTGTTTGAGTTGATTACATTCATTCAGTAATCGGTAAAAAGTAGACTCTGAAGCAATATATAGCCCTCTATCCGCAAGTCTAGGGACTATTTGCGTCGGTGCAAGGTGAGCAAACTCTTGATCGTTAGCTACTTTAATAACACGCTGCCGCTCTAGCTCAGTGAGTTTATTTGGAGGCTTTCGGACAGCCTCAATTCGGCCGTCTTGCTCGTTGTCGGCATGCTCCCATCGTTGCAGTGTTTTCGCACTAATGCCAATTACCTCGCAGGCCTTAGATTGTCTTGCACCTGAACTTTGGGCCTGATTGACCAACTGGATAATGCCTATCCGCTCAGATTTCATTGTGAGTTGTCCTCGTCGCTTCCCCAGATCGCGTGGACTTTTTTTTGGAGTACAAGTAATGCGGCGGTTTCAGCAAGGGCTTTGTCTTTTCTATTAAGCTCTTTTTTCAAGGTCTTATTTTCTTGTCTAAGTCCCTTCATTTCAGCAGCTGAAACGACACTCTCCTTAGCGGAATTTCCACTAACAAAATCAAGTTTCCATTGTTGAACGTGATGAGGGTAAATGCCTTGTTCGCGGCAGTACGCATTAAGCTCCTCTTCACCTAATGAGGCGCATGCCATAACAATATTAAACCTTTCTTCGAGTGACCAATCTTGCGGCCTCTTATCTTGCGTCATACGCTTTATCTCATCAGCTGGGGCGATATGAAACTCTTGATTTCTCGCTTTAACAATCCAATTATTTAAGGTTGAGAAACCAATCCCTAATGAATTCGCGATCTCATTTAAGGTGGTGCCCTCACTTCTACTAAGGGCCTTTTCTACGGCCTGCAGTTTAAACGATTGTGTGAATTTTGCTCTCATTTTAATGCCTCTAACTAAAAATTAGAGGCGACAACTACCCTGACACAGGGGGGCGGTTCCCTACCCATAATGAATCTCAACCCAGCTATCACGTAAAGAGTAATAGCCTTGCTTCGCTAGGTACTCGTTCGACAAGGCAATATTAATCCCCGGCGTACGAGCCACTACGCCAATCACTTTTACTCGACATACCGCTGGATATCGCAAGATCCAATAACGCACCTAAAAGAAAAGAAAGGGGTCGGGTCTATTATGTAATGCCATAACCATTCTGGCGCCTCATAAGTTCATGCCCAAGGGGGTAGGGTAGCCCTTGTGGATTGGCTAAACAATCATCTCCGTTAATCAGCTTTGCTCTGATGTTTTTGGTGGGTGCTACGGATAGAGGGGGTTATAATACGCAAAATTTCCTATTCACCTTACCGTTTTGAGAAAGAGCAATGAGTAATACCGCATCAGCAGAAGCCGGTCAGGCTGTATACAGTAAAAAAGTGTTGTCAATTTACGATATTGGGGTTTTAGGTTTTTCCAGTTCTTTTCTATGGCGATGCCCTACAAAATTATTACGACAAGAGTTTGTTGCGAACGCCACAGATAATCATTTGGATGTTGGTGTGGGGACGGGGTATTACTTAGATAAATGTTTGAGCAATGTGGATTGTCGTTTAGCGCTGTTAGATCTAAATCAGAATAGCCTAGATGCTACTGCAGCAAGAGTGAGTCGTTTTAATCCTGAAATATATAACGCTAACGTTTTAGAGCCGATCGATCTCGATTGTGAGAAATTCGATTCAATAAGCGTTAATTACCTGTTGCATTGCCTGCCAGGCGATTTGATTGAAAAGGCCGTCTTATTTAAAAACCTAAAACCTCTCCTGAATGACGGCGGTGTTATCTTTGGAAGTACGATACTCGGGCGTGGTGAAAAGGTCGGCTATTTCGCCAAAAAATTGATGGCGTTCTATAACTCTAAAGGAATATTTGGCAATAGTCAGGATAGTTTGGTTGATCTGAAGACGTCGTTAGACGAAAACTTTAGTGACGTTAACATCTGGGTTAAGGGCTGTGTTGCTGTATTTACCGCGAAAATATAAGAATACTACAAAGAAGCTAGCTGGGCGCCCATCTCTAGCGTGTTGATTTTTCCAATTACACAAATACTATTTGTATTTATACGCAGGGTTCTGTATCGAAAGTTTGGTGTCCTCTATCCGGCCAGCATCGCCAGCTTTCTTCTAATTTTGCAAATTCAAAGCTTCCCTTACTGTTGGTTATTTTGGCGTCATAGCGGTAACCGCTAATGGAATCATCGCCTGGTACACCGTCAAATATTAGGGTTATAACATACAGCGTATGATCGGACTTTCGGTGTTGTTCTATGCTGGAAAGCGTGGTTTTCGCGAGAGGGTATTTCTTTCCCCACACATTTGCGATGACTAGCGCTATATTGTTCGTGCCAGTTTGTGATTCTAATAGGTTCCTGTAGTGCTGTAGCTCTTCATTGACAATAGGATCGGTACCTTTTGCTGGGATGGACAATAAGTCGGCGTTATTGTCACGTGAAGAGCAGGCGAGCAACAATAAAATGCTACTTAAAATACCCAGTGTTTTAAAATGCATTGTTCATTCAGCCTTTGGTGATTTTATTTTAACCTGGATAGTCCAAGTTTTTTTCGTAAGCTCTTAATTGTGGGAGCAAGGTGATCGCCAGGGCATACGGTTACTTTTCCGTTTCGTGAAACTTCACTATGCATGAGTAAACTCTTAATTAAGTATTTTTCTTTAAGTGCTTTAACTAATTTTTCAAGGATGGAAATCTGCTTCTTTGTTGCACTGGAGCTCCAGAACCAATCATCAGCATGATGAAAGTCACCTTGGAGTACAATGCCAATGGCTCCCCAGTCTGGGTCATTTAGTACTCCCGTTTTTATTCCAACTCCTGCATGGCTTCCCATCACTTCAATGGGTCTTCCTTCGTATATAATTCCATCTTTTCCGATAAAAAAATGATATCCCAGAGCCGCGTATCCTCTGGTTTTTTGTTTTTGTTCATTCTCAGAGATGGAGTTTGAATTGTTAGTGTGGTGCACAACAATTTTATTTAAAAGCGAGCTAAGAGCCGAGTGCGCCGTGTTGTAATAAATGACTTCATTGTTCCACCTTGGCTCAACTGCTGCCCAGGAACTCCTTCCTTTTACATTTACGCCACCCACTAAAAAAGAAGGGCGTCGCCATATGTCACGTTTAATAGCTGTGTGGAGTTCATTGTTGGAATATGCCTCTGGCTTCTTGTTGGTTTTGAAATACTTTTCAGTCATCTTGATTATCCATAAGTTATGATTGCAGAGTAGGCGTGTATTATGTGAGTTTTGACGCCATGAGGTTTGAAGCCTAAGTTTATAAGCGGATATTGGTTTCAAGGCATTATCCTATAGAATAGGAGCGTGGGGCAAAGGAATAGTAGGAGGTAAGAGCTAAAGTATCTGTTTTTGGTCTAACTCTATGACGATGAAGGAGGCAATTGTGCTATCGCTGAAATTGATGAGCTTAGTGGTTGGTCAAATAGTGATCGGTAGATTTGGTGTGGTGTCAATTTTGTGGTGCGCGATAATACTCTCTCTCTTTGTTCAGCTAAAAAATATTGGTTTTTCATTTCTTCTGCATTTCAAATAAAAATTAGGACGAAGAGGAAAGGGGTCGGGTCTATTATATAAAGTCATAATCGTGGCGCTATCAAGTAGCACCTAGGCCACCAGTACGAGTTTATAGGTTCAGATAAAAAATCGATGATGTACGCTTAGTGGAAATTGTTGGCCTTGATCATAAAAGGATGGTTTTGATCTCACAGCGCCTTCCCCTGCATTGAATGTGGGAATAAAT
The DNA here is from genome assembly GCA_033852165.1 of Agarilytica sp. Taxonomy (GTDB): domain Bacteria; phylum Pseudomonadota; class Gammaproteobacteria; order Pseudomonadales; family Cellvibrionaceae; genus Agarilytica. The sequence goes on from JAWSUZ010000001.1 coordinate 4,757, forward strand.
AATTCTCGGATTAGACATTTTTTAGTTTGTCACCCAGTAGGCCCGTTTATCCCTCTCTCAACCCGTTAGACTATAAATGTAGCTGCGTGACCCTATTTTTCCGTAAAATTCTATTTTCGGACCTAATCAAGACTGGATACATTCTTTAGAGATGATTCTTGTTGGGCAATAATAAATCTTAATAAATATGTCCTTCAAAAAGTTTTAACCTTGGTAACGTTTTGTTACTGCGGTTTTTTCCGCAAGAAAAGATAAATCAAATAAAACCAATTCAATTATGAGCTTAAGTATGACGATAAAGATTGAGCAACATAAACAATTGGTTTGGGATCTGCCAACCCGCCTGTTCCACTGGACGTTGCTGATCCTCGTTTGTCTATCGTTTTACACAGGACTGAACGGCGGATTTGATGAAATGGATTGCCATATGTGGAGTGGGTATTTCGTCCTGACGATCTTGGTATTTCGCGTAATCTGGGGGTTTGTCGCCCAGGGAAATGCCCGATTCAACACTTTTGTTAAGGGGCCTGCGAATACCCTCGCTTACTTAAAAGGTCATTCCAGCAGAAATCCAGCCACGACTTCCGGCCACAATCCTGTGGGAGCTGTCAGTGTTCTGCTGATGCTGACCGCACTACTCATTCAGGCACTCAGTGGTCTCTTTGCCAATGACGACATCATGCTCGAAGGCCCCTTGGTGCATCTGGTGTCCAGCGAATCAAGTCGAATACTCACCAGTATTCATCATTATGGTATGTGGCTTGTGGGACTACTGGCAGGCTTGCATATCGCGGCGGTGTTCTACCATCTACTGGCAAAAAAACAAAACCTGATATTGCCCATGATTTCAGGAAGACAATTGCTTTCGGAAGAGCAGGAACACCCAACCGTGAATCAACTCATATTAGCCACAATTGCATTCCTGAGTTGTGCCGTCGGGGTTTATTTCCTGATCACCTACGTTTAATCAGTTTCCATCCACCCATTATTTTTTCTTGAAATCATCGTGACAACCTTTGCAGGAGCCACCTAACTCCTTTATGGCCGGACCAACAGCGCTCATGTCTCCGGAAGATGTAGCGTTTGCAAACCCATTGGCGGCATTAACAAACTTGTCCATGGCTTTTTTGAATTCTTCCGGCTGCTCCCAGATTTTAGCCAACGCTTCTGTTTTGCCCTCACCGCTGCCTTCAGGAAATATAGTTGGCACAATAAGGGCAATGTTTGCCATCGCCTTTGCATGGGCATCAAGATCATTCATATGAGTACGGCCCTTGAGTATCGCCACCATAGAATGCATATGACCACCAACAACTTCCATCACGCCTGCCCGGTACTTGATTTCAGCGGCTGCATCAGCCATTAGCTGCTGACTTATAAAAACCAATGTAAATGCTGCGATTATTTTTTTCATTTCCCACCCCATTTTTGGTAAAAAGATATATTTAAAAGAAACGCTAAGGATAAGACGAATAAGCTTCCTCTATCATTAGGTAAACCTAGAGAATAAATTAATAAACAACTCCCTTAATAATCATAAAAAACCCGCTATCGTGACAGGCGTATCTATCTACTTCGACGTCGGTCTGGACATCGGTGACCGTGCCGCTCATTAACCCAACGCAAAGAGCTCGCTTACGTTTTCGAACGGTAGCAACGGAGTATGTGTAACAAGTGTTAAGAGCAATAGCTTACGCAAAAATAAGACACAGGAATTATAAAGATAGCCTTATGGATTATGGAGGTGATAAATGGGTAATTGGGGGGATAAACGAATTCGAAGCCGCGAATTAAAAAGACATATATGGACGATCCCGTTTCGTCAAGTGAAGTAATCCAAAAACCTCGAAACAGGGAGTTTTATTGGAATATCAAAAAATTCAATAAATATGAAATAGCAGGCATGGCAATGCCGTGGGGTCAATCTGAAAGGGTGTTTTTCGGAGGTAAGGAACGTTTGTACTAATGCAGCAGCGCTAAGCAATTGGAGAGGCCAGGTGTTCTTTTAAGTCCGAGCTTCTGGGGCGCAGACTTTAGTACTTCTTTCGCGCCTACAAGGCTCTTAAATCGGCTTTCAAATTTAGCGACTAAAACCAACCATCTTTCTGGCTCTACATCATAAGCGGTCTAATACCGGGGGAAGTGTTTGATTGATGTTTCCTATTTTCCCTTCTCGTTGAAGATGCCTGGCATTACGATTAATATTCCATTTGGTTGGCCTTCTGGTGATTGTTATTTGTTTGGTCGCAATCAGCTTATCATCGGGAAAGACTTTTTTCTTTAGTTTTCAATCGCTTAGGCTCAAGGAAGTGCCATTCGGCTCTGACCCCTTAGATTGATGTGGTCAATGTGCGTAGATCTCACATATTGATTATTTATGACAGTCACTTCCATAATAATTTATTGTTATAAAAGGCACGGAACGTTTACGATTTCAAAAATTTATGGGTCTATAATTAGTGGTGTGCGCTTACGGATCGCTCTAGAGGAGGCATCATGAAAAGTAAAATCACCCAACTCATTGAAAAGCTATGCGCAGATAAGCATACAGGTAGCACTCATTGCGACGTCACCAGCTCCAGTATAAAGACGGTGAACACCCCGATACCCACCGAATTATTTCACGAATTGGAAGCAATCTCGTCGGAGTACAATCGAGATATCCATTGTTTGGCCGGTGATCTTTTGGCCCTCGCACTTGAAGAAGCAATTGAGAATATTCCTAGGGAAGAAAAATTTCATTTGGAGGAAGTAAGGCGCCTTCATGAAATTGAAGAGGTCGAGTTACACAATAGACAGTGCCAGTTCAATGCGGGCGGGAGTTAAACCCGACTGCATCAGAGGGTCACCCATTAACCAGTAGGCGTCAATAGAAAATCAAAGGTTCAGGGTGGTCTTCCCCAAAAAAACGGACACTACAATTAAGCGGCATTCATCGTTTCATATTCTAACGGCGCTTTGTAGCCAATTGTTAAGTTCCGTCGTTTTCGATTATAAAATATCTCTATATATTTAAAGATAGCCTGCCGGGCAATGACTCGGCTTGAGTATACTTGCTTGTACACCAATTCAGTTTTCAGTGTATGAAAGAAGCTTTCAATGTAAGCGCCAAACCAACTGCATGCTAGATCTCACCCGCTGTTCCGCTTAACCTCCGTTGTCAACTTAGGAGGTTCTACTTATGACACATCGAACAAAAGAAGAG
>JAWSUZ010000081.1:0-62061 GCA_033852165.1 Agarilytica sp.
TACCAGTAACCGGCCAGGTTGGTCGTAGCGTACCGGACAGGACTCGTGTCGCCTAATACTCGGACACTTCATTCGGTATTTTAATACGCTTTCAAATAGCCGCTATAGCAGTAATTTTGTTGCTTTCCTAGTGGAACGTACGTAAAAATCCGCGTATATAAATATGCGGATTATTTTCCGTGTAATGTTGAGGTTTTTTCTTTCTCGAGTGTCTACGTTCAATAAATATTTTCCTATCTACGTTTCTTGTCGTTTGGTTGTTTTCATGTCTAGGGCGTTTGTTTGTTTCAATTAGCCAGGTAATCTAATATTGGAGTGGGGGAAATATGTTGTTTTGGTTTCAGTTTTTAACCATTTTATGGGTTTTTAGTTTCTTAATCTGAAAAATAAATGTTCTTTGTTGATGTTGGCAGTTGATTTTTTAATCGGTAAGACTTGGTTAAAGTGAAAGTATTCAGGTGCGGGTGTGTGAGTTATTAGTTTGCGTGTGAGTGTTTACTACGCCCCTCTTTCCTTGATAGTGGATTGTTAGATTTGAGCCGCTATGAAGATTCGTATGTAAGGAGATTTAATTCCGTAGTGCTGTGTTCGGATATTGGCAGTGTGATCTCCATAGGGCTGGGTAGTTAATAAGTTTTGGTTGCGGGTGAGGGGTTTGAAAACCTGACAATCCATTTATTTACAGATAATCTGGGGTTGCAGAAGAATAGATGTTGTGGCATTCTCTGCGGCACTAATAAGTATAAATAAATATTATTATAAGTTTTAATGGTCCCTAAATTCAGTACGGATTTAACTATTTCCAATGGCAGGCTATTTACATGTTATTTAACGTCAGCGGGTGTGCTAACCGCGAGGTGTTTGTAGGCTGCGAGATCAGGAAAGTGGTTTAGTTGTATTTGAATGTTAAATTAGCAGGGAGTTGTTTTGATGGGGAATAGAATTTTATATGTTCCAACGGTCAAAATGTTCAGGTTTTTATAAGAGATTAATTCGTAAGTTAAAAATATCTATATGCACTGTATTGCACTCCTTAATGTAAGGGATTGTGTTGCTGATAATGAAATTCTTACGTGGTGTTAAATAATATTCCTTAGTGTTCAGTTTCGGTAGCCATTAATCACAATGTGAAGACATTGCTTCTTTAAATCCGCTAGGAAAATCAATTGGAAAGGACGCTTCTCAGTGACAAGCTCGCGATCTAACTTCCCCCTGTCTAACGCGCAGCGCGACATCTGGGTTGATCAAGTATTAAATAAAAATATACCTCTCTACAATATTGGTGGATATGTAAAAATTGAAGGGTCCATTGATGTTGGTCTATTTGAGCGGGCGGTCAATTTACTTGTAGAAAAACATGATGCACTTCGTCTAGTTCTTGACGAAGAGGGTAGTGAAAATGGATTACCTGTTCAATGCTTTTTACCGAAATTATCCGTTGCTGTACCGCTAATTGATTTTTCTCTTGAAATCGACGCTCACTTAGTAGCTAAGGCCTGGATGCAGAAGCGTTTTGTGGAGCCTTACGCATTATCTGGAGGGCCGCTTTTTCGCTTTGACCTCTTGAAAATTAATGGAAATGAATATTGGTGGTTAGCGCAATATCATCATTTGATAACTGATGGTTGGGGCGGAGCCTTATTAAATCGTTCTTTAGCGGATCTGTACACTTCGCTCTCTTGTGGCTCAAATCTTAATGTAATAGCTCCATCTTTTCGTGATCATCTCAATAGTGAATTATTTTATAGCCAATCAGACAAGTTTGAGATAGATCGTCAATATTGGTTGAAACAATATCAATCAGTTCCTTCTCCTCCAATACCGCCACAATATCGAAGCCAATTGAAAAGTACGTCCGCATCAGGAGGGTGCCATACATTCTATTTGCCGAGTCAAATGTACCGTCGACTAGGTGAGTTTTCAGAGCTTTGCAATGCTTCAATGTTTCACGTGATTATTGCAGCCCTAGTGTCATACTTTGGTCGGATTAGTCAGCAGGATAGGCTCGTAGTCGGGCTTCCAATATTAAATAGACGTAATGCTAAATTTCGCGATACAGCAGGTTTGTTTGCGGGGATTATCCCAATTCCGTTCACTATTGATCCTGATGATAGCGTCATAAACCTAGTAAAAAATATAGGTTTAGATCTCCGACGACACTACCGTCATCAGCGTTTTCCTGTCAGTGAGATTAACCGTGGTGCAGAGAGAGGTGGTGCTGAAGGTAACTCACAGTTATTTGACTTGAGTGTTAATTACGCTAAACAAAGTCACGATGTGTTTTTTGATGGAAGCGCTGCCAAATCAACGATGCTTGATACTAATGTTGGTCAAACTCCGTTAGCTGTTTCAATATGGGAGTTTAACGCAGGAGAAGATGTACAGTTTGATTTCTCGTATAACGTGGATTACTTCAACACGGAAGATGTAGAAGCAATTTCAGAACGTTTTGTGAATATACTTGAGCAGTTTTTGGCTAGTCCTGAAAGGAGGTTGAGCGATATATCTATTACGACTGCATCTGAACGGAAACAGTTGCTGGTGGGTTGGAATGATACGAAAACGGACTATCCTAGTGGCCACTGCATTCACCAGTTTTTTGAACGTCAAGTCAAAAAAAATCCTGAGGCAGTCGCCTTGATTTTTGACGAGCAGGAGATGAGTTACCGTGAATTGAATTCGCAGGCCAATCAGCTTGCGAATTATCTAGTGTCAGAAAAAAATATTCGCCCGGATACGTTAGTTGGTATTTGTTTAGAGCGATCATTCGAAATGGTGATCGCCATTTTGGCTATTACAAAAGCGGGTGGTGCGTATGTGCCGTTGGACCCGGATTATCCTGAAGCCCGTTTGGCGTATTTGCTAGAAGATGCTGGCTTGGATACGGTTATCACCAATAGTGATGTGTTCACTCGTACGCCAATTACCCCCTCTCAGGCTGTGTGCTTGAATAAACCTGATGTGCAGGTAAAAATTTCATTACAACCTTTTGAAAATTTGGAACTGTATTCGTTAGGTCTAACGTCCGCTCATCTCGTTTATGTGATTTATACTTCTGGTTCGACAGGACACCCAAAAGGCGTGATGGTCGGGCATAAAGCAATCGTTAACCGTATTCATTGGATGCACGAACAATACGGCGCGTCAGCACAGGATGTATTTCTCCAAAAAACGCCTTTTAGCTTTGATGTATCGGTTTGGGAGTTTTTTTGGCCATTAATGGCTGGTGCTCAATTGGTGATTGCTAAACCGCAAGGTCATACCGATCCGGTTTATTTAAATGCGCTGGTTCAAGAAAAGGGTGTGACGAAACTGCATTTTGTCCCCTCGATGTTAAGTGCCATGTTATCCGGTTCATCATTAAGCGAATGTCAGTCATTGCAGCAGGTTTTTTGCAGTGGCGAAGCGCTCGCCATTAATCATGTGCGCGATTTTTATGCCGCATTACCCAGCAGCGAGCTGCACAATTTATACGGTCCGACTGAAGCTGCGGTCGATGTCAGCTATTGGGCGTGCCCGGCGCAAGAAAGCCCTCATGCAAGCGTACCGATTGGCCGTCCGATCAACAATATTCAATTACACGTATTAGATAAACAATTACAACTGCTGCCGCAGGGCGTCGTGGGTGAATTGCATATTGGTGGTATTGGTTTAGCGCGCGGTTATTTAAATCGAACTGAATTAACGGCAGAGAAGTTTATTCAAAATCCATTTAGTACTGATGCCGCAGATAGGCTCTATAAAACGGGCGATCTTGTGCGCTGGTTAGCGGATGGTAACTTGGAATATATTGGTCGCATAGACGACCAGGTCAAAATTCGTGGCTTTAGGGTTGAGTTAGGCGAAATTGAAAATACCTTATTAGCACACGAGTCTATTATTGAAACCGCAGTGGTTACTCGTGAGGAAACCGGTGATAAGCGTATAGTCGCTTATGTTGTGATGAAAGGTGACGTGCCTGAAGATGAGGTGCAGATGGATGCTTGGCGCCAGCACCTCAGTAATAGTTTACCCGAGTACATGTTGCCGTCGAATTTTGTTGTACTGGAGGCCTTGCCGCTCACGGCTAACGGCAAGTTGGATCGTAAAGCGCTGCCTGCGCCGGACATGAGTCAACAGCAGAGTATTTACGTTGCTCCAGCCACAGATACTGAAAAACTATTGTGCGAAATTTGGCAAGACATTCTGAATCTTGAGCAGGTGGGCGTGACGGATAACTTCTTCCGCTTGGGGGGGCATTCACTTCTTCTTATTCAATTACTGGCGCGTTTGCAAGAAGTGGGTAGGCATACGGATGTGCACAGTTTATTCCGGGCTACAAGCTTGGGTGAATTGGCTGAGCAACTGGATACGACTGAAGAAAGTCCCGCGAGTGAATTTAAAACGCCTGAAAATTTGATTCCAGAATCCAGTGACGTTATCACTCCTGAGATGCTCAGTTTAGTGAGGCTAGAGCAGACGGCAATAGATAAAATCGTAGCTGCGGTGCCTGGCGGCGCTGCGAATATACAAGATGTTTATCCCTTAGCGCCGTTGCAGGAAGGTATTTTATTCCATCATCAAATGAGTGACGGGGTCGGGGATACCTATGTGATGCCGGTATTGTTGGCGACAAAAACCCGTCCGCAGCGCGATGAGTTTTTACAGGCATTGCAGAGTGTTGTTAATCGGCATGATGTCTTACGCAGTGCTGTGCTATGGGAAGGTTTACCACAAGCCGTACAGGTGGTGTGTCGCCAAGTGGACTTGTCGATTACGTCGCTTACGCTGAATCCCAATGCTGAGGCAATGCCGCAATTGTTGGAGTTGATGGCGCCAGCGCAGCAATTTATGGATATCACTGAAGCGCCGCTATTGCGGGTGCAGCTGGCAGAAGATCCTCAATCGGGCAAGTATTTTGTCCTGCTGCAATTGCATCACATTATTTCTGATCACGTCGGGTTAGAAATTATTCAAGCCGAAATCCAGGCAATACTACAAGGCAAGGAAAATACATTAACGTCGCCGGCTTCCTACCGAGAATTTGTCGCGCACACACAGCACCAGGCGCAGACATTAGATGTTGAAAAATTCTTTAAAGAAAAACTCGCCAGTATAACGGAGCCAACAGCACCGTTTAATTTGCTGGATGTCCATGGCAGTGGTGGAGAGATCGTTGAGGCTAATCAACTACTACCGCGCGCATTATCTCAACACATTAGGTCCTTGTCACGACGCCTAGCAGTGAGCCCGGCAGCATTGTTTCATACTGGCTTTGGTCTAGTCGTTGCTGCGTGCAGTGGGCGCGACGATGTTGTCTTCGGGACTGTACTGTCCGGTCGCTTACAAGGTACAGCAGGCGCGGGACGCATGCTGGGTATGTTTATTAACACCTTGCCGTGCCGTTTAACGTTAAAAGGTATTGGCACTGAAGCGATGGTGTTGCAGGCGCAGGCGGAATTGTTGGGCTTGTTGCCGTACGAGCAGGCGTCGTTAGTTTTAGCGCAACAATGCAGTGGCTTGCCGAGCGGCACTCCATTGTTTAGTGCTCTGTTGAATTACCGGCATTCTTCCCCGGAGGATAATGATTTAACAGAAAAGTCTGGGATTGATGTTTTGCATGTTCATGAATATAGCAACTATCCCTTTGCTATTTCTATCGATGATCTCGATGACGGTTTTGAAGTGACAGCGCAAGTGAATGTGGATATTGATCCTTTTTCGGTCTTGGAATATCTACAGATAGCGATGGAGGGATTAGTCGAAGCTCTGGATGAAACGCCGGAAAAGCCAGTCTTGGATATCGATATATTACCGGTGACGGAGCGGCATCAACTATTGGTTGAGTGGAATGATACTGAAACGGAGGGATCGAAAGAGCGTTGTATTCATGAGCTTTTTGAAGCGCAAGTTAACAACAATCCTGATGCGATGGCCTTAGCCTTTGATGGTCGAAAACTGACCTACGGTGAGTTAAATAAACAAGCCAATCAACTTGCACACTATTTAATAACGGAAAAATGTGTTCAGCCAGACACCCTAGTAGGAATTTGTCTAGAGCGTTCGTTAGAAATGGTGATCGCAATTTTAGGTGTTTTAAAAGCGGGTGGTGCGTATGTACCGTTAGATCCGGATTATCCTGCAGCGCGACTTGCATATATGTTGGATGATGCGGCATTGGATACTGTGATTACTCACGGAGCTGTCCTCGCTTGTACTGAGATCGTTTCCGAGCAAGCATTGTGCTGGGATGATGAAAGTACTCAGCAGCTGATATCACTGCAACCACACGATAATATTATACCGAAGGAGATAGGTTTAAGATCGGATCATCTCGCGTATGTGATTTACACTTCGGGCTCTACAGGAAAGCCGAAGGGCGTCATGATTACGCACAAAGGTTTACCGAGTCTGATGGATGACAATGGTGAACAGTTTCAGATATCTAAAGACACTCGTTTTTTACAAAGTAACTCTATTAATTTTGATGCGGCGAGTTGGGTAATTTGGATGGCTCTTTCGCACGGGGCTGAGCTTGTTATTGCGAAAAATTTGTTAGCGACAAAAGAGGAGATCGAAACTTTTATATGTCAGAAAGAAATAAGCCATTTAATGATGACGCCTAGTAGTCTAAATGTGCTCGACCCAGGTACGTTGACAAACTTGAAGTGTGTGATTGTGGGGGGGGATACCTGTTTGCAAGAGTTGGCCGACAGATGGACGCCTTTTTGTTCGTTTTTTAATGCGTATGGGCCAACTGAAAATACAATTTGCACAACTGTAAAAAAAATAGAATATGGCAAAATAGTTAGTATTGGACAGCCCGTGAATAACAGCCATGTGTATGTGTTGCATGGTGATAAATTACAGCCCATTGGGGTAGCTGGCGAGTTATGTATTGGCGGCATTGGTTTAGCGCGTGGTTATTTAAATCGTCCAGATTTAACCGAAGAAAAATTTATTCCTAATCCATTTAGTGAATCATCTTCCGATCACCTTTATCGAACGGGGGATCTCGTTCGTTGGTTGTCCGACGGTAATTTGGAATATTTAGGGCGGTTAGATGATCAAGTGAAAGTCCGCGGTTATAGGATAGAGTTGGGCGAAATTGAAAATGCCCTATTATCACACGAGTCGATTAAAAATTCTGTGGTGATGGCATGGGGCGACTCTCATGATATCCGCATAGTGGCGTATGTGGTGACTAGTCATGACGGGGCTGTCGATACGCAGATGGATTCGTGGCGCCGATATTTGAGTCAAAGTTTACCAGAGTACATGTTGCCGTCGATCTTTGTTGTGCTGGATGTGTTACCGCTGACGCCGAACGGAAAAATCGATCGGAAATCTTTACGGGCACCTGACATCACACAACAAGACGCATATGTTGCACCGATAACCGAAACTGAAAAAGTCCTATGTGAAATTTGGCAGGATATTTTGGGGCTTGAAAAAGTGGGGGTGACAGATAATTTTTTCCGTTTAGGTGGTCATTCATTACTGTTGATTCAATTACTCGCTCGCTTGCAGATAACCGGGCGTGCAACCGACGTACGAAATTTGTTCAGTGCCGAAAGTTTGGCTGAGCTAGCAGCACAGTTGGATGTAGGGAGTGAGTCTACAGCGAGGGCATATCGCGCCCCGGATAATTTAATTCCCGTGTGCAGTGATGTGATAACGCCGGAGATGCTCAGTTTAATCACGCTTGATCAGTCTGCTATAGACAATATCGTTTCTTCGGTACCTGGTGGTGCAACGAACATTCAAGACATATATCCTTTGGCACCGTTACAAGAAGGTATTTTATTCCATCATCAAATGAGCGACGGTGTAGGAGACCTCTATGTCCTACCTGCATTATTTGCGACGAAAACAAGACAAAAGAGAGATGATTTTTTAGCTGCGTTACAGAGTCTTGTAAATAGGCATGATGTTTTGCGTAGTGCAGTGTTGTGGCAAGGTTTGCCGCAAGCCATACAAGTGGTATGTCGTCGTATTGTTGTGCCTTTAGAATCTCTCGAACTGAATTCGGATATGGAGGTGATGCCACAATTGCTGGAGCGAATGCAGCCAGATCAGCAATTTATGGATATTACACAGGCTCCCTTATTGCGTGTACAGTTAGCAGAAGATCCTGAGTCCGGGCGGTATTTTATCCTGCTGCAATTACATCACATTATTGCTGATCACGTTGGATTGGAAATTATTCAAGCCGATGTACAGGCAATACTTCAGGGTAAGGAAGAATTGTTATCGTCGCCAGCCCCTTACCGAGAATTTGTTGCACATTCTGTGCATCAATCTAAGACCCAGAATGCCGAAATATATTTCCGGGATAAACTGGGCAGTATCAGCGAACCGACTGCGCCGTTTAATTTTCTGGATGTTCAAAGTGATGTTGCTGAAATAATAGAGGCAAGCCAGCAATTTTCGTATTCGTTATCTCTACGCATTCGAGCACTGTCGCGGCAATTGGCTGTAAGTCCCGCTGCGTTATTTCATACCGTATTTGGTTTAGTTGTCGGTATTTGCAGTGGCCGAGACGAGGTCGTGTTTGGGACTGTCTTATCCGGTCGTTTGCAAGGTACTTTGGGTGCCGGACGAATGCTGGGAATGTTCATTAACACGTTGCCATATAACTTGATGTTACGTGATATGGGGGCGGAAGACCTGGTATTTCAGGCTCAGTCTGAATTATTGGATTTATTACCGTACGAGCAAACGTCATTAACGTTAGCGCAACAATGCAGTGGCTTGCCCAGCGGCACACCATTGTTCAGTGCGATGTTGAATTACCGTCATTCTGATCCAAACAATAATGATCTCTCTTTTGATGAGGGAATTGAGTTTCTTGCAGGGCATGAGCGCACCAACTATCCCTTTACAGTTTCTGTCGATGATCGTGGTAAAGATTTTAATATAACTGCTCAAGTGAATGCTGCCATTGATCCTGTTCGAATATTGGGATATTTACAGACGGCGATGGGGAATCTGGTTGATGCTTTAGAGTGTACACCGAAAAAGTTAGTGTTAGATATTGAGGTTATTTCATCGGCGGAGCAGCAGCAATTATTGCTAGAGTGGAATGATGCAGTAAAAGACATTCCCGAGGAGCGTTGTATTCATGAATTGTTTGAAGAGCAAGCTAAAAATAACCCAGACGCTATTGCTTTGGTTTTCAATAAGGAAAAATTAAGTTATCGAGAATTAAACAGTAAAGCGAATCAACTCGCGAATTACTTGGTGAAAGAAAAACAAATTCAACCGGATACGTTGGTGGGAATTTGTCTAGAACGATCTTTAGAAATGGTGATCGCCATTTTAGCTGTTTTGAAAGCCGGAGGTGCATATGTGCCATTGGACCCCGATTATCCGGAAGCACGCTTGGCGTATATGTTGGATGATGCTGGATTAGATACTGTCATTACCAATTTTGAAGTTCTTGCTCGTACACCGGTTTCCTTAGGGCAAGCTTTGTGCTGGGATGATGAGAGAATTCAGCATCGGATATCTGTTCATTCATGCGAGAACGTGATTGTAGATCAGTTAGGGGTAAGCGTTAGCCATCTTGCCTATGTGATCTACACCTCGGGATCAACAGGTAAGCCGAAGGGCGTAATGGTTGAACATGGAAGTTTTACTTCTCATATAAAACTGGTTGCCAATACGTATAAAATCGGACTTCACGACAATGTATCTCAGTTTTCAAATATCTCCTTTGATGCGGCTAGCGAACAAATATTTGTGACGCTTTGCTCGGGCGGTACACTCAATTTATGCCCCGAACGTTACTTGGCTAGCCATGACTTTGTACGCTGGGTTCTGGCCAGTGGTTTAACGGTGATTAATTTACCGCCTAGTTATGCTTTGGCGGTATTGCCGATACTGATAACCGACAGTGATTTTTTAGAGGGAAATCGTCTTCGCCTAGTCATTATTGGTGGAGAGAAATTTCCTGCGAAGTTATTTGAAGATTGGAAAAAATCAGAGATTTCTCATCAATGCCGGTTAATGAATGCATATGGCCCTACGGAGACTTGTATCACAAGTCATTTATGTTTCGTAGGCGATGATCAAAACTCCTTTAGTCACATTGGCGGCACTGTCGGCGCCGGTTATAGCTTAATTTTGGATGAAAGTAATGGCCTTACTCCATTTGGTGTTATCGGTGAACTTTGCATTGGTGGGGCGAGGGTTGCTCGTGGTTATCTAAATAGTCCCGCATTAACGGAGAAAGTTTTTGTCCAAAATCCGTTCAGTGATGATCCTAATGATCGGCTCTATAAAACCGGTGATTTAGTGCGTTGGTTGTCCAGTGGTAATTTGGAATATATAGGACGACGAGACGATCAAGTCAAGATCCGTGGTTTTAGGATTGAGTTAGGTGAAATTGAAAATACCCTATTAACGGACGAGTCAATTAATCAAGCCGTGGTGGTTGCGCGAGAATACGGCAGTGATACCCGCTTAGTGGCCTATGTGGTAACAAGTGTGAGTGCGGTTGACGATGAATCGTCAGAAATCCAGAAAACGAAAGCCTGGTATCAGCACCTCAGTCAAACCTTGCCTGAATACATGCTGCCGTCGAGTATTGTTGTTCTGGAAGCCTTTCCGCTTACGCCTAATGGGAAAGTCGATCATAAAGCACTACCAGCGCCTGATTTGGCTCAACAGCAAGATACATACCTTGCTCCAACAACCGATACGGAAAAAGCATTGTGTGGTATTTGGCAAGAGGTTTTGGGACTTGAACAAGTAGGTGTAACGGATAATTTTTTCCGTTTGGGTGGACACTCTCTTTCAATGACAAAGGTGGCGATTTTGATTAAGCAAGAACTGTCGGTAGATATCCCGTTAAAAACGCTTTTTAAAATAAATAATATTCAACTGTTAGCTGAAAGTCTGGATGTTTCTGGACTAAGCCATATAACAGAATTTACAGAAGAATTAGACGTTGAAAGTTTTGAATTATGAATATACGCACATTTGTTTCGTCTCTCGCTGAAAAAAGAATTACCTTAAACCTGGTAAATGGAAAGATAAAAGTTTCGGCTCCGGCTGGAACTATAACAACAGAAATTCGAAAAGAACTTTCGTTGAGAAAGGCCGAAATACTCGACTATCTTCAAGAATATTATATCGGCGAGGCGTGGAGTGAACAGCCCATAAAGCTTAGACCCGAAAACTCATCTAATCCCCTTTCTTTTTCCCAACAACGTCTATGGTTTGTCGATAAATTAGAGCAGGGTAGCGCTCAGTACAATATTCTTGTAGCGATTCGGATGGTGGGCCACCTCAAGTCAGAGGCATTACAGAAAACGTTTTCCAGCGTGTTGGAGCGTCATGAGAGTCTTCGTACGGCTTTTCCTGAGAAAGAAAATGGTCCTCAGCAGTTTATACAGCCGGTTTCCGATTTTAACTTGTCTCTAGTTGATTTGTCTGGCGTTGACGACGTGCAACAAAAGTTAAAAATTCAGCAGCTTAGAGAGGCGGAAGCTTCTAGCGTTTTTGATTTGAGCTGTGACCTCATGTTACGAGTGCAATTGATCAAATTATCAGACGGCGAGCATATCCTGTTGGTGACGATGCACCATATTGCGTCAGATGGTTGGTCTGCAGGTATATTAGTCAAAGAATTGAGCCAGTTATATCAGGCGTATGCAGCAGGACATGAAAACCCTTTGCCTCATCTTGCGATTCAATATGCTGATTATGCCCATTGGCAGCGTGAGTGGTTACAGGGTGAAGTATTAGATAAGCAAATCGACTATTGGCAGCGCCAACTATCAAATTTACCCGTTGTGCATAATATTCCTTTGGACAATATCCGTCCTCAAAGGCAAACTTTTTCTGGGGCAAGCGTCAGTGCTCAGCTTAGTAAAGGCAGTCTGCAGCGATTGAATGCTTTATGCGTCGAGCAGGACATGACGTTGTTTGTGGGCTTGCATGCTGCATTTTCTGTATTACTAGCACGTTATAGTGGCCAGTCCGATATCGTGATCGGCAGTCCGATAGCCAACCGTGAGCAAGCGGAAGTGGCGGATCTAATCGGTTTCTTTGTGAATACTCTGGTACTGCGGAGTGACGTAGCGGGCAACCCCTCTTTTATTGATCTATTGCAGCAAAGTAAGCAGACAGCATTTGATGCTTATGCTCATCAACAAGTACCGTTCGAACAATTGGTAGAAGCGTTACAGCCGGAAAGGAGCCTCAGTCACAGTCCGCTGTTTCAGATAATGTTGGTGTTGCAAAACAATGAAATAGACACGCTGAATATGGAGGGTTTAACGCTTAGTTTGTTATCGCAACCGCAGAGCCATTCGAAGTTCGATTTAACGTTATATGCCGAAGAAACTGACAGCGGTTTGGCTTTAGAGTGGGGATACAATACTGATATTTTTGAACGTACCACAATCGAACGCATGGCTGCTCACTTCGTGTCATTGTTGGATGGTTTACTTGACTGTCTTGATGGGAACGTTTATGACATCGAATATTTGAGTGAAAAAGAACGTCATCAATTATTAGTGGGCTGGAATGATACTCAAGCGGAGTATCCTGAGGATCGTTGCATTCATGAATTATTTGAGCAACAAGTTAAAAACAACCCTGATGGGATCGCCCTAGTTTTTGAAAACCAGCAACTTAGTTATCAAGCATTAAATAAAAAATCCAATCAATTAGCTCATTACCTGGTTAGTCAACGCAACGTTAAGCCAGATACCTTAGTGGGGATTTGTTTAGAACGTTCGTTTGATCTCGTCATTGCTATTATGGGAGTGGTGAAAGCTGGCGGCGCTTATGTACCGCTAGATCCTGATTATCCTGAAGCACGTTTAACATATATGTTAGACAATGCTTCGCTTGATACCGTTATTACCTGTGAAGAAATTCTTTCGCGTACGCCTGTAGCGCAAGCGCAATCTTTATGCTTGGATAATCAAACCGTACAGAGTGATTTGTTGGCACAGTCTGATGCTGATGTGTCCATTCAAAAGATTGGATTGACGTCTAAGCACCTTGCTTATGTTCTTTATACCTCTGGCTCAACAGGAAAGCCGAAAGGCGTTATGGTTGAGCATCAAGCCATTGTCAATCGTATTCATTGGATGCATCGGCAATATAATGCTTCGCCCAATGATATTATTTTACAAAAAACGCCGTGTAGTTTTGATGTCTCCGTATGGGAGTTTTTTGGGGCCATAACCATTGGTGCAAAACTGGTGATTGCAGAACCAAAAGGCCATACCGATCCAGCCTATTTATGTCGACTGATTCAAGAACAGAAAATAACAACCCTGCATTTTGTCCCGCCTATATTGAGAGCATTATTGGCCGGGCCTGATATAGCGGGGTGTCTTTCTGTTAAACAAGTATTTTCTGGCGGGGAATCATTAACCCCAACTCTTGTGCGTGATTTTTATCAGTCCTTTTCAAATGCTGAGTTACATCATCTATACGGTCCCACAGAAGCGGCCGTAGACGTTACGTCTTGGGCATGCCCTGCAGAAGTAAGCCCGTATTCAGTTGTGCCGATAGGCCGCCCGATCGACAACATTCAATTATATGTATTGGATAAACAGCTAAAACTGGTGCCGCAAGGTGTCGTGGGGGAATTACATATTGGGGGCGTCGGTTTAGCGCGAGGTTATTTAAAACGTCCGGAATTAACGATCGAGAAATTCATTAAAGATTCTTTTAGTGGAGTTTCTGATGCTCGTCTTTACAAAACGGGTGATCTCGTCCGCTGGTTGCCGGATGGCGCGTTAGAATTTATGGGGCGAATAGACGATCAAGTCAAAATTCGTGGTTTTCGAATTGAGTTAGGCGAGATTGAAAATAGCCTCTTAGCACATGACTCGATTAAAGAAGTTGTGGTGGTTGCGCGAGAAGAAACCGGTGATAAACGCATAGTCGCCTATGTGGTGACAAGCGAGGATACGCCTCAGGACGAGTCGATTGTTAGCACGCAAATGGACGCTTGGCGCCATTTTCTCAGCCAAAGTTTACCCGACTACATGCTACCGTCGAGTTTTATGGTGTTGGACGCGTTACCTCTTACGCCTAATGGTAAAGTCGATCGTAAGGCTCTGCCCGCGCCAGATATAAGCCAGCAACAAAATATTTACGTTGCACCCGCTACTGATACTGAGAAAGTGCTATGTGAAATTTGGCAAGATATTTTGGAACTTGAACTCGTGGGCGTAACGGATAACTTCTTCCGCTTAGGCGGGCATTCTCTTCTTTTGATTCAATTGCTTGCACAGTTACAAAAAACGGGTCGCCATACTGATGTACGAACCTTATTCAGTGCTGTCAGTTTGGGTGAGTTGGCGACACAACTGGACGCGATGGCGGACAGTGCCGAGAGTGTTTTTAGTGCGCCTGGAAATTTGATTCCTGAGTCCTGCGATTCTATTACACCGGAGATGCTCAGTTTAATTACATTAGACCAGGCAGAAATAAATAGCATCACCGCTGCGGTGCCGGGCGGCGCTGAAAATATTCAAGATATTTATCCCCTTGCGCCTTTGCAAGAGGGGATTTTATTTCATCATCAAGTGAGTGCTGGAGCAGGGGATACTTATGTGATGCCCGTATTGCTGGAGACGAAAACTCTGCAGCAGCGAGATGACTTTTTACAGGCATTACAAAAGGTTGTGAATCGGCACGATGTTTTACGCAGCGCTGTGTTATGGGACGGCTTGCCGCAAGCAGTGCAAGTCGTGTGTCGTCAGGTTGACCTGTCAATTAGCTCCCTCACTCTGAACCTTGATGAAGAGGTGTTGCCGCAATTGTTGGAAAAGATGGAACCGGCAGAGCAGTCGATGGATATCACGCAGGCGCCATTATTAAGTGTGCAGTTGGCAGAAGATCCTCAATCTGATCAGTATTTTATATTACTTCAATTGCACCATATTATTTCTGACCATGTCGGTTTGGAAATTATTCAAGCTGAAGTTCAGGCCATTATAGAAGGCAGGGAAGAGCAGTTATCCTCAGCAGAACCTTACCGAGAATTTGTTGCTCATACTCTGCATCAAGCTAAGACTTTGAATGCCGAAACGTTCTTTCGGGGCAAGCTAAGCAGTATTACCGAACCTACTGCCCCATTTGATTTGTTGGATGTGCATGGCAGTGGTGGTGATGTTGTTGAAGCCAGACAGCAATTACCGCAAAAATTATCACACGATATTCGAATGCTATCTCAACGACTAGCGGTCAGTCCCGCGGCGTTATTTCACTCTGTATTCGGTTTGGTGGTGGGCATCTGTAGTGGTCGCGACGACGTTGTGTTTGGGACCGTGTTATCCGGTCGTTTGCAGGGAACGTCTGGCGCGGGTCACATGATGGGGATGTTTATTAATACTTTGCCAATTCGATTAACCTTGCAAGGCATAGGTTCGGAGGCGCTGGTATTGCAGGCTCAGGCTGAATTGTTGGATTTATTACCGTACGAGCAAGCATCGTTAGCCTTGGCGCAACAATGCAGTGGACTGCCCAATGGTACGCCACTGTTTAGTGCGATGCTGAATTACCGTCACTCAGCTTCGGCGGACAATGATGTAATGGGTAATTCGGGCATTAAAGTCATACATGGGCATGAACGGACGAACTATCCTTTTGTTGTTTCTGTTGATGATCTTGATGACGGGTTTTCGCTGTCAGCCCAAATGAATACGGCCATTGATCCTGTAAGGATCGTGGAGTATTTGCAGACAGCGATGGAAGGTTTGGTCGATGCCTTAGATAACTCTCCTCAAAAATATGTGTTGGATATTGGGGTTATTTCGGCGCGGGAACGGCAACAATTATTGCAGGACAGGAACGATACTGAAACGGATTATTCGACAGATAAATGTATTCATGAATTGTTCGAAGAGCAAGTAAAGCACAACCCTGAAGCCATCGCCTTGGTGTTTGAAGAACAGAAATTAAGCTACCGAGAATTAAATAATAAAGCGAATCAACTCGCGCACTATTTGCTGGCAGAAAAAAATGTTTTACCCGATACTCTCGTGGGCGTGTGTTTAGAACGTTCATTAGAAATGGTGATTGCAATTCTAGGGGTGTTAAAAGCGGGCGCTGCGTATGTGCCGTTGGACCCCGATTACCCTGAAGCACGTCTGGCATATATGTTGGATGATGCCGCACTAGAGACAGTGATAACACATAGTAATGTACTTGCGCGTACGCCGATTGCGTCAGAGCATGCCTTGTGTTGGGACGATGAAAATATTCAGCAGCAGATATCTGATCAGTCATTTAACAACTTAAACCCTCAGAAGTTAGGTCTAAGGTCAACTCATCTCGCGTATGTGATTTATACCTCGGGTTCTACGGGTAAACCGAAGGGCGTTATGATTTCGCATAAAGGTCTACCGAGTTTAGTAGACGATAATGGGGAACAGTTTCAAGTATGTAAGGAATCCCGATTTTTACAAAATAATTCCATTAATTTCGATGCGGCGAGTTGGGTTGTTTGGATGAGCCTTGCGCGTGGTGCCACGTTGGTTATAGCGAAAAAATTATTGATGCCCAAGGATGAACTGAAATCCTTGATTGTACAGAATAAAATAAGTCATTTGATGATGACGCCTACCAGCTTAAACCTACTTGATCCTGGTGGCTTACCAAACCTTAAATGCGTGATTGTTGGCGGCGATAATTGTTTACAAGAGCTAGCCGACAGATGGAGCCCTTCGTGTTTGTTTTTCAATGCGTATGGGCCTACTGAAAATACGATATGCACTACGGTCAAAAAGATTGAAAGTGGTGAGGTTGTTAATATCGGCAAACCAGTGCACAACACGCAAGTGTATGTATTGTGTCGCGATAGTCTTTTGCCTACCGGTGTAGCGGGAGAGCTTTGTATCGGTGGTGTTGGTTTAGCGCGAGGCTATTTAAATCGTCCAGAATTAACCGCAGAGAAATTCATACCAAACCCTTTCAGCGATGACCCCTGTGATCGCCTCTATAAAACGGGTGATCTCGTACGTTGGTTGCCGGATGGTAATTTGGAATATATGGGGAGATCTGACGACCAAGTCAAAATTCGTGGTTTTAGAATTGAGTTAGGCGAAATCGAAAATACCTTATTAGCACATGAATCGATTAACGATACGGTAGTAACTGTACGAGAAGATGATGGCGATAAGCGCATAGTGGCCTATGTGGTGAGTCGAGATGACCTGTCTGCAGATGAACCTCTGGCGAGCACTCAAATTGACATATGGCGTCAGCACCTTAGTCAATGTTTGCCTGAGTATATGTTGCCGTCGAGCTTTGTTGTGTTGGACGTGCTTCCTCTTACTCCCAATGGAAAAGTCGATCGAAAGGCCTTGCCTGCACCGGATATGTCTCAACAGCAAGATGCTTACGTCGCACCAATAACTGAAACTGAAAAAGTCTTGTGTGTAATTTGGCAAGAAATTTTAGGCGTCGAGCGGGTAGGGGTGACGGATAATTTCTTCCGCTTAGGAGGGCATTCACTCCTTTTGATTCAATTACTCGCGCGCTTACAGGAAACGGGTCGGCATTCCGATGTGCGAACTTTGTTCAGTACTGCAAGTTTAGGGGAGTTAGCTGCGCTATTGGATGAGACGGCCGAGAATTCTCCACGTGGTTTTAGTGCCTCGCCGAATTTGATTTCAGAGTTCTGCGATTCCATAACTCCAGAGATGCTCAGTTTAATTTCACTAGAGCAACCAGCGATAGACCGTATCACTATGGCGATGCCTGGTGGAGCTGCAAATATTCAAGATATATATCCCTTGGCGCCATTGCAGGAAGGGATCTTATTCCATCATCAAATGAGTGAAAATGTAGGAGACCCGTATGTCCTTCCTGCTTTATTGGTTGTAAAAACTTGCGAACAGAGAGATGATTTTTTACGGGCATTGCAGAGCGTTGTGAACCGACATGATGTATTGCGTAGCGCCGTATTATGGGAAGGTCTGCCGTTAGCGGTACAAGTGGTGTGTCGTCATATTGAATTACCTGTTGAACGCATAGTGCTCAATCTGGATGAGGAGGTGATGCCGCAACTGTTGGAACAAATGGCGCCGGAGCAGCAGGCTATGGATCTCACGCAGGCGCCCTTATTGCGCGTGCAGTTAGCAGAAGATCCGCAATCAGGGCAGTATTTTATTCTGCTGAAATTACACCATATTATTTCCGATCACGTTGGTCTGGAAATTATTCAAACCGAAGTCCAGGCAATACTTCAATGTAAAGAAAATACATTAACGTCGCCGGTTTCGTATCGAGAATTTGTTGCGCACGCGCTGCATCAAGCCAAGACTTTGAATGCCGATATCTTTTTTCAGGAAAAACTAGGCAGCATTACCGAACCCACAGCCCCGTTTAATTTGCTGGATGTGCACGGTAATGGTGGTGAAATACTTGAAGCCAAACAAAAGTTTCCAGAAAAATTATCACAAGATATTCGAACGCTTGCGAAAAAGTTGGCGGTAACACCCGCGGCATTTTTCCACACCGTTTTTGGTTTAGTAGTGGGTGTGTGTAGTGGCCGTGATGACGTGGTGTTTGGCACCGTGTTATCGGGTCGCTTACAGGGCACTTTAGGCGCGGGACAGATGCTGGGCATGTTTATTAACACGCTGCCATGCCGTTTAACACTACGAGACAAGGGTTCGGAAGAGTTGGTATTGCAGGCTCAGGCTGAATTGTTGGATTTATTGCCGTACGAGCAAGCATCGTTAGCCTTAGCGCAGCAATGCAGCGGGCTATCCAGTGGAACGCCTTTATTCAGTGCAATGTTGAATTATCGTCATTCCTCGCCTGCGGATAACAATTTAACGGATAACGCTGGTATAGAGGTCTTACATGGGCATGAACGGACGAACTACCCCTTTGTTGTTTCTGTGGATGATTTCAGTGAAGGTTTTGCGCTGACAGCTCAAGTCAATGCGTCGATTAGCCCGGAAAGGATTGTGGGATATTTACAGACCGCGATGGAGGGCTTAGTTGAGGCTTTATACACGTTTCCGGAAAAACCAGTGTTGGATGTCGGCGTTGTGCCGGCCCAAGAACGGCATCAATTATTGGTGGAATGGAATGATACTAAAACCGATTACCCCGAAGAGCGTTGTATTCATGAGCTGTTTGAAGAACAGGTAACAAATAACCCTGACGCAGTTGCTTTGGTGTTTGAAGAGCAGCAACTGAGTTATGGGGACTTAAATCGTAAAGCGAATCAACTCGCGCATTATTTGGTTAATGAGAAAAATGTTCGACCTGACACGTTGGTGGGCATTTGTTTCGAGCGTTCTTTAGATATGACGATCGCAATATTGGCGATTCTGAAAGCGGGGGGCGCGTATGTACCATTGGATCCTGATTACCCGGAAGCTCGCTTGGCGTATATGCTGGAAGATGCTGCTTTGGATACTGTTATTACAAACCGCGATGTACTTGCTCGCACGCCTATCACTTCCGGACAGGCGTTGTGTTGGGCTGATTCTGATGTACAGAAAAAAATATCGGAGCAGCCACTCGATAACTTAACGTCGAATCAGTTAGGTCTAGCGTCCAATCACCTCGCGTATGTGATTTATACTTCAGGTTCTACTGGTAAACCGAAAGGGGTTATGGTTGAGCATCGCGCAGTTGTGCGTTTGGTTAAAAACACCAATTTTATTGCGGTTGAAAATATTAAGGCGATGGCACAGGCGTCAAATATGTCGTTTGATGCTGCGACCTTTGAAGTGTGGGGCGCATTGCTTAATGGGGCTAAACTTGTTCACGTTTCTAAAAATGAGTTATTGAATGGATCGCTACTTCAGAAAAAAATAGAAGAGCATGAAATTGATACTTTATTTGTGACGACTGCGTTATTTAAAATAATGTCGGAAACTTCTCCATCCTGTTTTAGTCAATTAAGTAATGTTTTCTTTGGCGGTGAAAAATCTTCTATTCACTCTGTGCGAACAGTTGCAAATATAGGAAAACCCAATCGATTGGTGCATGTCTACGGGCCAACTGAAAATACAACGTTTAGTACTTGGAAAAATTTAACCCTAGATTATATCAATAACACCGAATCGCTAGCGATAGGGGAGTCGCTGAGTAATACGACTGCTTATGTTGTTAATCATGGATTAAAACTTCAACCTATCGGAGTTGGAGGGGAGCTTCTATTAGGTGGTGAGGGGCTTTCCCGTGGCTACCTAAATCGGCCAGACTTAACGGCAGAAAAGTTTATACAAAATCCGTTCAGCGATGATCCCAGTGATCGACTCTATAAAACCGGTGATCTCGTACGCTGGCTTCCGGATGGTAATCTGGAATTTATGGGACGACTCGATGACCAAGTCAAGATCCGTGGCTTTAGAATCGAATTAGGTGAAATTGAAAATACCTTATTAGAGCAAGAGTCTATAAAAGAAACTGTGGTCGTTGCGCGAGAAGACTCTGGTGAAAAGCGAATTGTGGCTTATGTCGTGGCCAGTAATGAGGTGCCTGAAAACAAATCACTCATTAGTGCGCAGATAGAGGCCTGGCGCGAGCAACTCAGTCAGAGCTTACCGGAGTATATGATTCCATCTTGTTTTGTTGTACTGGATTCTCTACCACTTACCGCTAATGGGAAAGTTGATCGTAAGGCCTTACCTGCGCCGGATATGAGTCAGCAGCAAGATACTTATGTGGCTCCAAGCACTGACACAGAAAAAGTATTGTGTGAAATTTGGCAAGATATTCTGGGTCTTGAGCAGGTGGGGGTGACGGATAATTTCTTCCGTTTGGGGGGGCACTCACTCCTTTTGATTCAATTACTGGCGCGTTTGCAAGAAGCTGATCGACATACCGGCGTACGGAGTTTATTTAATTCCGTAAACTTAGGCGAGTTAGCCACCTTGCTGGACGCAAATAAGGAGAGTGCTGCGAGCGCTTTTAGCGCCCCGGCCAATTTGATACCAGAGTCCTGCGATGCTTTAACACCTGCGATGCTCAGTTTAATAACCTTGGATCAAACGGCTATAGATAACATCGCCTCTGTGATACCCGGTGGCGCAGCGAACATTCAAGATATTTATCCCTTGGCACCGTTGCAAGAGGGAATATTGTTTCATCATCAGATGAGTGACGGTGCTGGCGATCCTTATGTTTTGCCGGTATTACTGGCAACCAAAACGCGCCAACAGCGAGATGATTTTTTACAGGCATTACAACGTGTTGTAAACCGCCATGATGTTTTACGCAGCGCGGTGTTATGGCAAGGTTTACCGCAAGCCGTACAAGTTGTATGTCGCCATGTTGATCTGCCGATTACGCCCCTCGTGCTAATAGCAAATGCTGAGGTGATGCCTCAGTTGCAACAACAATTGTCGCCTGCGCAGCAATTTATGGATATCACCAAGGCGCCGCTTTTACGTGTGCGGGTGGCGGATGATCCTGTGTCTGGGCAGTATTTTATACTGCTGCAATACCACCATATTATCAACGACCATGTAGCGTTAGAGATTATTAAATCGGAAGTGCAGTCGATACTGGATGGAAAGGAGGATACGTTAACGTCACCCGCGCTTTACCGTGAATTTGTTGCGCACGCGTTGCATCAAGCTAAAACTTTTAATGCTGAGCGCTTCTTTCAAGACAAATTGGGCAGTGTTACTGAACCGACAGCTCCGTTTAACTTGTTGGATGTGCGAGGCAATGGTGGTGATATTGTTGAAGCATACCAGCCGCTATCACATAAGCTATCGCAACATATTCGGACGTTGTCACGGCGATTAGCTGTTAGTCCAGCCGCTTTGTTTCACACTGCGTTTGGTCTAGTCGTCTGTGCTTGCAGTGGCCGCGACGACGTGGTGTTTGGCACTGTATTACTGGGACGCTTACAAGGTACCGTAGATGTGGGACGTATGTTGGGTATGTTTATCAACACGTTACCGTGTCGGTTAACGTTTCAAGGGATGTGCGCAGAAGCGATGGTGTTACAGGTTCAGGCTGAATTATCAGCTTTATTGCCTTACGAACAAGCGTCTTTGGCCATAGCGCAGCAATGTAGTGGTTTGCCCAGTGACACACCTCTGTTTAGTGCGATGTTAAATTACCGCCATTCTGCGCCAGCGGATCATAACGTTACGAGCAATTCCGACATTGATGTCTTACATGCGCATGAACGTAGTAACTATCCTTTTAGTGTCTCTGTCGATGATCTAGGTGAGGATTTTGCACTAACAGCTCAAGTGAGTGAGGTCATTGATCCGGTTAGGGTTGTGGAGTATTTACAAACAGCGGTGGAGGGCCTGGTTGATGCGCTAGATCATTATCCACAAAAACCGGTATTGGATATCGACATACTATCTGTGGTGGAGCGACATCAATTATTAGTCGCGTGGAACGATACCGAAACCGATTACTCGAAAGAATGTTGTATCCATGAATTATTTGAAGAGCAAGTCAAAAACAACCCCGAAGCCATTGCTTTGGTATTTGAAAAACAGCAACTGAGCTATGGCGAATTAAATCGAAAAGTGAATCAACTTGCTCACTATCTGGTCACAGAAAAAAATATTCAGCCGAACACTTTGGTGGGGATTTGTTTAGAGCGTTCATTAGAAATGGTGATCGCAATTTTGGGTATTTTAAAATCCGGTGCGGCATATGTACCGTTGGACCCGGAATATCCGCAAGCGCGCCTGGCCTACATGTTAGAAGATGCCGCGCTGGATACCGTCATCACCAATCGAGATGTACTTGCTCGCACACCGACCACTTCCGATCAGGCTTTGTGTTTGGATGAAGCTGTTATTCAGCGAGCGATCTTGTCTCATTCCCATGAAAATATAATCGCGCATGAATTAGGTTTGACCTCTAATGATCTCGCCTATGTAATTTATACTTCGGGTTCAACTGGGAAACCGAAGGGCGTAGAGATAATTCACAGCGCAGTTGTTAATTTCCTTCAAGCATTTAAAAAACGCTTGGATCTTGGCGTTGATGACTGTTGGTTGGCCGTTACGCCAATCTCCTTTGATATTGCGGTGTTAGAGATTTATTTGCCTTTAATTTCAAATAGCCGTGTTGTAATTGCAAGTTCTTTCGCCAGTAAAAATGAGCATTCTCTTGCTGCATTGATCCGTGATAGCGGTACAACCGTTATGCAGGCAACTCCTGCAACGTGGGCGATGTTGCAACATCTAAACGAAATTCCAATCCTTAGGCATGCATTAGTCGGCGGTGATGTGTTTCCCTTGTCTCTTGCTCAAGAAATGCGCCCAAAAATGGGTTCTCTGTTCAATTTATACGGGCCGACAGAGGCGACTGTTTGGGCAACGATTATGGAGTTTCCTGAAAATATTGAGCGTATGCTCATTGGCAAACCTATGGATAATACATCGGTTTATGTCGTTTCAAAGCAATTAACGCTGACGCCTACAGGTGTGCCCGGAGAGTTGTTAATTGGTGGTGTAGGTTTAGCAAGAGGCTATGTTAACCGCCTTGAATTAACCGCAGAGAAGTTTATTCAAAATCCCTTTAGTGATGATCCCGAAGACCGTCTCTATAAAACTGGCGATTTAGTGCGTTGGCTGCCGGACGGCAATATAGAATTTTTGGGGCGTCTTGATGACCAAGTTAAAATCCGTGGATTCAGAATTGAGTTAGGAGAAATCGAAAATACATTATTAGCGCATGATTCTATTAAAGACGCGGTGGTAGTTGCCCGAGACGATAGCGGTGATAAACGGCTAGTCGCCTATGTGGTAACAGACATAGTGGTCAGTGATGACATGACTAAAGACGAATCGCTTGTTAGTAGCTACATGGAAACGTGGCGTCAGTATCTTAATCAAAGTTTGCCGGAATACATGTTGCCGTCAAGTTTTGTTGTGCTTGATGCGTTACCGCTCACCCCTAACGGCAAAATAGATCGTAAAGCGTTACCAGCGCCGAATATGACGCAACAGCAAGACACTTACGTCGCGCCAACTAGCAACTCTGAAAAAGTGTTATGTGAAATTTGGCAAGAGATACTCGGTGTGGAAAAGGTCGGTGTAAGCGACAACTTTTTCCGTCTTGGTGGGCATTCGTTATTGGCGACTCGGATGATCTCGCAGGTGAACAGCATTCTTGCAGTAAAACTATCACTAAAAATATTTTTTGAAACGAATACTGTTCAAGCATTGGCGATCGCTATTGAGGGCTTGGACTCTACCTCGCTCCAGCCAGCCATTGTGAGGGTTTCACGTAGCCAACCGTTATTGTTATCACATGGGCAGCAGCGTTTGTGGTTTATCGATCAGATAGCACAGGGCAGCGCACAATACAACATGCCCGCCGCATTACGATTGTCGGGACATTTAAATGTAGCCGTTTTACAACAGGCCTTGAACACGCTTGTTGACCGTCATGAAAGTCTACGAACCATTTTTGTCGACGACGGTGAGGGACCATTGCAACATATTTGTCCTTCCCCAGTCTTTAAACTTTCGATGATTGATTTATCGGATTTGGATTTGCTTACTCAGGAAGAGAAAGTACAACAACGTTTTTCTGATGAATCGTATAGAGCGTTTGATTTAAGCCGTGACTTAATGTTACGAGCTGAGTTGATTAAATTGTCAGAAGACGAGCATATTCTATTAGCGACGATGCATCACATCGCGTCTGATGGCTGGTCGGTGAGTATATTGGTCAGGGAGTTGAGCCTGTTATATCAAGCCTATGTCGAAGGCAACGAAAATCCATTAGCACCACTTGCGATCCAGTATGCGGATTATGCGCATTGGCAGCGAGAGTGGTTACAGGGTGAAGTCCTGAATAAGCAAATCGATTATTGGCAAGATCAATTATTAAACCTGCCCGTTGTGCATAATCTTCCATTGGATAAGGTACGTCCTCAACGGCAAACTTTTTCGGGCGCACGTGTTAACGCTAAGCTTAGCAAAGCCAGTTTAGCTAAGCTTAACGCCCTATGTATACAGCATGGTGCTACCTTGTTTATGGGCTTGCATGCCGCATTCTCGGTATTGTTAGCGCGTTATAGTGGTGAGTCTGACATCGTGATCGGCAGCCCAATTGCCAACCGTGAACAGGCGGAAGTAGAAGATCTCATCGGTTTCTTTGTGAATACGCTGGTGTTGCGCAGTGATGTATCTGGTAGTCCTTCGTTTATCGATTTATTGCAAAAAAGTAGGCGAACGGCACTGGATGCCTATGCTCATCAGCAAGTGCCGTTTGAGCAGTTGGTGGAAGTATTACAGCCGGAAAGGAGCCTCAGCCACAGCCCGTTATTTCAAGTCATATTGGTGTTACAAAATAATGAAAAAACCACATTGGAATTGCCGGGATTAACACTGAGTTCTATTGATCAGCCAAAAATTCAAGCAAAGTTTGATTTGACTTTGAATGTTGCAGATACAGACCAAGGGCTAGCACTCGATTGGGAATTCAATACGGATTTATTTGAACGCACGACAATCGAGAGAATGGCCAGTCATTTTGAGTCTTTACTTGAGCGATTTCTCGCGAGCCCGAACGAAAATGTTTATGCCCTTGAGCTTGTGGATGAAAATGAGCGTCATCAATTGTTGATGTCATGGAATGATCAAAAGGTAGATTTCCCTCAAGATAATTGTATTCATGAATTGTTTGAAGAGAAGGTTGAGAATAACCCGGAATCCATTGCTTTAGTATTTGAAGACCAGCAGCTGAGTTACAGCGAGTTAAATTCCAAAGCGAATCAGCTTGCTCATTATTTGGTAGCAGAAAGAAATGTTGGGCCGGATATGTTGGTGGGTATTTGTTTAGAGCGTTCATTGGATATGGTGATCGCTATTCTGGCTATATTAAAATCGGGGGGAGCGTACGTACCCTTGGATCCTGCTTACCCCGAAGCCCGTTTGTCATACATCTTAGACGATGCAGGTTTGGATACGGTCATCACCAGTAGTGATGTATTTGTGCGTACTCCTATTACCTCGGAACAGGGGTTGTGTTTGAATTCTGCTGATGTACAACAAGAAATCGCATTGCAACGGATTGATAACTTAACGCGGGAAAGCCTAGGGCTAAGACCCTGTGATCTTGCTTATGTCATATATACCTCAGGTTCGACCGGGAATCCGAAGGGTGTCCTAGTCGATCACAATAATGTTATGCGGATTTTCAAAGCATCTGAACCAGATTTTCAATTTGATGAACATGATGTTTGGACGCTTTTTCATTCCTACGCATTTGATTTTTCTGTATGGGAGTTGTGGGGGGCGCTAATGCACGGAGGGCGTTTGGTTGTTGTTCCGTATTGGGTTTCTCGTTCGCCGGATGATTTTTATAACCTGTTAGTAAAAGAAAATGTCACGATTCTTAACCAGACGCCAAGTGCATTTAATTCTGTCGTGGCTGTTGATGAGAAACAGGCTAAAACCTTATCGCTCCGTTGTATTATTTTTGGTGGTGAAAAGTTAAATCCCAGATTAATTATTTCGTGGATGAATCGGCATGGAGATCAATCTCCTCAGCTCATTAATATGTACGGCATTACCGAAACAACCGTTCATGTGACTTACCGTCAATTACTGTTAAACGATTTAAAAAGTCACAATGAAAAAAGCGTTATTGGCCGACCCTTGGCTGACCTGTCGACGTGGGTGCTTAACTCGGAAAATCAATTGACTCCAGTTGGTGCTGCAGGTGAACTGCACGTTGGTGGTGCGGGGTTAACGCGTGGGTATTTGAATCGGCCAGAATTAACTGCGGATAAATTTATACAAAACCCGTTCAGTGATGATCCTAAGGATCGTCTATATAAAACGGGTGATCTCGTGCGCTGGTTGCCGGATGGGAATTTGGAATATCTTGGGCGCCTAGACGACCAAGTCAAAATTCGTGGCTTTAGGATTGAGCTGGGCGAAATTGAAAATGCCTTATTAGCACATGACGCGATTCAAGATGTGGTGGTGATTGTGCGAGAAGACTCCGGAGATAAGCGGTTAGTTGCTTATGTGGTGATGACGATGGCGGAAGGGTCTGCTGCCTTTCAAGACGATATTCTCCTCAGTACGCATATGGATACTTGGCGCCAGCACCTTAGTCAGATATTACCTGAATACATGATGCCGTCGAGCTTTGTTGTACTTGACATACTGCCGCTCACGCCCAACGGCAAGGTCGATCGTAAAGTATTGCCGGCTCCAGATATGAGTCAACAGCAAGACTCATACGTTGCGCCAAGCACCGAGACAGAAAAAGAATTATGCAGTATCTGGCAAGATATTCTTGGGCTTGAAAAGGTGGGGGTGACCGATAACTTTTTCCGCTTGGGAGGCCATTCATTATTGGTGACTACGCTGTTGGTCCGCATTAATATGTTTTTCAAGGTAACGTTGAATATTGTGGATATTTTTACTTTTGAAGATGTTGTGAGTATTGGTAAATTAGTGGATGCTCGTATTTTGAACGAAAAAAATAAAAAATTGAAAGATAAAACGAAAAACAAAATGGAGATGAGCTGGTGATGCCGAATATTGAATCTGTTATTCAGGAACTGTCCGAATATGATATTTTTGTTTTCTTGGAGAACGGCACACTAAAAACGAGATGTGATGAAAGCTCTTTGAATGGACACACTATTGGTTTAATCAAGAACAACAAAGAGGCGTTGTTAGAATATTTGTCAAAGGCTGAAGTGGAAGACGATGCAAAAACTATCGCAATATTCCCACGTTTAAAGACAGAGGAGGTTCTGTCTTTCTCGCAGCAGCGACTCTGGTTTCTCGATCAAATAGAAAAAGGCAGTACACAATATAATATTCCGGTGGCATTAAAATTGACCGGTTCGCTCGATGTTGAGGCCTTGAATAAAGCATTAACCACGATTGTGGGTCGTCATGAAAGCCTCCGCACCGTATTTTTGGACGCGGGCCAAGGGCCGTTGCAGGTAATTCAACAGGCCTCTAAATTCGATCTGCCCATAGTCAATATAGCGGATCGATTAGACGGTGAGAAAACTCAGCAGATAGACATAGTGATTGCCGAGGAAGCGAAGAAAGGTTTCGATTTAAGCCAGGACCTAATGTTACGTGCCCAGTTATTGAAGCTGTCTGACGATGAGCATGTCCTATTGGTGACGATGCATCACATCGCGTCCGATGGATGGTCGGTAGGGATATTGATCAAAGAGTTAAGTCAGTTATACCTAGCGTATGCAGAGGGGAACGAAAACCCCTTGCCAGCGCTTACGATTCAATACGCTGATTACGCGCACTGGCAGCGTGAGTGGTTACAGGGTGAAGTGTTAGATAAGCATCTTGATTATTGGCAAAGCCAATTATCGAATCTACCGGTTGTGCACAGCCTCCCTTTGGATAAGGTACGCCCTCAACAGCAAACCTTTGCTGGCGCACTCGTGAGCGCTCAACTAAGTAAAACCAGTTTGGGTGCTCTGAACGCCTTGTGCCTACAACACGGTGCGACCTTGTTTATGGGCCTGCATGCTGCGTTTTCTGTATTGCTCGCGCGTTACAGCGGTGAATCCGACATCGTAATGGGCAGCCCTATTGCTAACCGTGAACAAGCGGAAGTGGCGGATCTCATAGGTTTCTTTATCAATACCTTGGTGCTGCGCAGTGATGTATCGGGTACTCCCTCGTTTATTGACATGTTACAACAGAGCAAGCAAACGGCATTGGGGGGGTATTCCCATCAGCAAGTGCCGTTTGAACAATTAGTGGAGTTGTTACAGCCAGAACGAAGCCTTAGTCATAGCCCGTTATTTCAAATAATGTTGGTATTGCAAAACAATGAAAAAAGTACCTTAGAACTACCTGGATTAACACTCAGTCCCCTAGCGCAAACACAAGTTCAAGCGAAGTTTGACTTAATGTTAAATGCCGTAGAGTTAGAGGGCGGATTAGCGTTCGAATGGGAATTCAATACTGACTTATTTGAACGCTCGACCATTGAAAGAATGGCTGGCCACTTTGTTTCGTTATTAGATAATATGCTCGCCAGCCCCGCTAAAAATGTCTATGCCATTGAGTTTTTGAATGAACGTGAGCGTCATCAAACATTACAGGAGTGGAATGATACGCAAGCGGATTACCCTCAAGAGCGTTGTATTCATGAGTTTTTTGAAGAGCAAGTCAATAAAGATCCTGAGGCAATTGCCTTGGTGTTTGAAGAACAAAAACTGAGTTATCGAGAATTAAATAACCAAGCGAATCAATTAGCTCATTACCTAGTGACAGAAAAAAATGTTCGACCGGATACGTTGGTTGGTATTAGTTTAGAGCGGTCATTCGAAATGGTGATCGCCATTTTGGGTATCACAAAAGCGGGGGCTGCGTATGTGCCACTGGACCCGGATTATCCTGAAGCTCGTTTAGCTTATTTGCTAGGCGATGCGAGTTTGGATACGGTTGTTACAAGCCAAGATGTATTTGAACGTACGCCCATTACGTCGGCTCAAGCACTGTGTTTGAATGAGCCGGAAGTGCAGCGCAGGATATCAACTCAGTCGATTGATAA
Source organism: Agarilytica sp. (assembly GCA_033852165.1). Lineage (GTDB taxonomy): Bacteria > Pseudomonadota > Gammaproteobacteria > Pseudomonadales > Cellvibrionaceae > Agarilytica. Next base: position 29,476 of record JAWSUZ010000081.1, read on the forward strand.
TTTAAAACCGAACAGCTTGGGGTTAAACCCTGATCACCTTGCCTATGTTATTTATACCTCGGGTTCGACAGGGCGGCCAAAAGGCGTGATGGTCGGGCATCAAGCAATCGTTAACCGTATTCATTGGATGCACGAACAATACGGCGCGTCAGCAGATGATATCTTTCTCCAAAAAACGCCATTTAGTTTTGACGTATCGGTCTGGGAATTTTTCTGGCCATTAATGGCCGGTGCCCAGCTGGTAATTGCTAAGCCTCAGGGTCATACCGACCCAGTTTATTTAAATGCGCTGATTCAAGACAAGGGTGTGACGAAACTGCATTTTGTCCCCTCGATGTTAAGTGCCATGTTATCCGGTTTATCATTAAGCGAATGTCAGTCCTTGCAGCAGGTTTTTTGCAGTGGCGAAGCGCTAGCCATTAACCATGTGCACGATTTTTATGCCGCATTGCCGAACAGTGATCTGCACAATTTATACGGTCCGACTGAAGCTGCGGTCGATGTCAGCTACTGGGCGTGCTCGGCGCAAGAAAGCCCTCATGCAAGCGTACCGATTGGCCGTCCAATCAATAATATTCAATTACACGTATTAGATAAACAATTACAACTGTTGCCACAGGGCGTCGTGGGTGAATTGCATATTGGTGGTGTTGGTTTAGCACGCGGTTATTTAAATCGAACTGAATTAACGGCAGAAAAGTTTATTCCAAACCCATTTAGTGATGACGCTGCAGATAGGCTCTATAAAACGGGCGATCTTGTACGCTGGTTGGCAGACGGTAACTTGGAATATGTCGGTCGTATAGACGACCAAGTCAAAATCCGTGGTTTTAGGATAGAGTTAGGCGAAATTGAAAATACTTTATTAACACACGAGTCAATTGTTGAAACCGCAGTGGTTGTACGAGAGGAAACAGGTGATAAACGCATAGTCGCCTATGTTGTGATAAAAACTGACGTGTCTGAAGACGAGGTGCCGATAGATACTTGGCGCCAGCACCTCAACAAAAGTTTACCCGAGTATATGTTGCCGTCGAGCTTTGTTGTGCTGGATGCCTTACCGCTCACGGCTAACGGCAAGTTGGATCGTAAAGCGCTGCCTGCGCCGGACATGAGTCAACGGCAAAACGTTTATGTTGCACCAATCACCGAAACTGAAAAAATATTGTGCGAAATTTGGCAAGATATTCTAAATCTTGAACAGGTGGGGGTAACTGATAACTTCTTCCGCTTGGGCGGGCATTCCCTTCTCCTCATTCAATTGCTTTCAAGTTTGCAGGCAACGGGGCGTCATACGGATGTCCGTAGTTTATTTAGTGCGGCAAGTTTGGGTGAGTTGGCGGCTGAGTTGGACGGCACACCGGAAAATACGAAGATCGAATTTAAGGCACCAGAGAATTTAATTCCTGAATTCAGTGAATTCATTACGTCGGAGATGCTCAGTTTAATTGCTCTCGAACAGGCAGCGATAGATACAATTGTCGCTGCGGTGCCTGGTGGGGCTAAGAATGTTCAAGATATTTATCCTTTAGCGCCGTTACAGGAAGGCATTTTATTCCATCACCAAATGAGCGATGGAGCCGGGGATCCTTATGTGATGCCGGTATTGCTGACTGCAAAAACCCGCCGACAGCGTGATGACTTTTTACAAGCATTGCAGAGTGTTGTTAATCGGCATGATGTCTTGCGCAGTGCTGTGCTATGGGAAGGTTTACCTCAAGCCGTACAGGTAGTGTGTCGTCAAGTTGATTTGTCGATTACGTCGCTTGCGTTGAACCCAAATGCGGAAGCAATGCCGCAACTGTTGGAGCTGATGGCGCCAGCGCAGCAATTTATGGATATCACTCAAGCTCCGTTATTACGTGTAGAGCTGGCAGACGACCTTCAATCTGGTCAGTATTTTATCCTGCTGAAGCTTCATCATATTGTTGATGATGTTTCTTCTATTACTATGATTCAATCGGAAGTGCAGTTGATCTTGGAGGGGAAGGCCGATTTGTTAGTCGAACCCGCACCTTATCGTGAGCTCGTTGCGCACGCACTCTATCAAGCCAAGAGCTTGAATGCAGAAACATTTTTTCGAGATAAGTTGGGCAGTATTACAGAACCGACAGCGCCATTTGATTTGATGGATGTGCATGGCAATGGTGGGGAAATAACGGAGGAAAAGCAACACCTACCGCATAGCTTGTCGCTTCGTATTCGGGCCGTATCAAGGCGGCTAGCGGTGAGTCCCGCAGCATTGTTTCATACTGTGTTTGGCATGGTGGTAGGGGCTTGCAGTGGGCGCGAAGACGTCGTGTTTGGGACCGTATTGTCGGGTCGTTTACAGGGTACTGCTGGTGTGGGACAAATGTTGGGCATGTCCATTAACACCTTACCCTGTCGGTTAACGTTTCATGGCATGGGTGCAGAAGAGATGGTGCTACAGGCTCAGGCAGAATTGTTGGCCTTATTGCCGTACGAGCAGGTGTCATTAACTATTGCACAGAAGTGCAGTGGATTATCGGCTGGTACTCCGTTATTTAGCGCAATGTTGAATTACCGTCATTCTGGGGCGGGTAATAATATTTCTTCCTTTGATACGGGAATAGAATTCCTTGTTGGCCAAGAGCGAACTAACTATCCCTTTACTGTTTCTATTAATGATCTTGATGATGAATTTGAAATGACCGCGCAAATGCATGCGGCTATTGACCCTGTGCGGGTCGTGGATTATTTGCGGGTGGCAATGCAAGGCCTAGTCGAAGCCTTAGAGAACTCTCCGGAAAAAACGGTATTGGATATTGGTATTTTATCGGAGAAAGAGCGTCATGAATTATTGGTGGAGTGGAATAATACGGAAACGGCTTACCCCAAAGACATCTGTATTCATGACATGTTCGAAGAGAAGGTAAAAAATAATCCTGAAGCAATTGCTTTGGTGTTTGAAAAACAGCAGTTGAGTTACCGAGACTTAAATCGTAAGGCGAATCAGTTAGCGCATTATCTCATCACTGAAAAACATGTTCGACCGGGCACCTTGGTGGGGATTTGTCTAGAACGTTCATTTGAAATGGTGATCGCAATCCTCGGTATTTTAAAAGCTGGTGGTGCGTACGTGCCGTTAGACCCTGCTTACCCTGAAGTTCGTTTGGTTTATATGATGGAAGATGCTGCGCTTAACACCGTCATAACAAATCATGATGTACTTGCGCGTACACCGATCAAATCGGTGCAAGCCGTATGTTTGAATGATGAAAGTATTCAACAGCTGATATCGTCAATACCAGGTGATAACTTGGCTCCGTGTATGTCGGGAAAAACGTCAAGTCAACTCGCTTACGTTATCTATACCTCTGGTTCGACCGGCAATCCAAAAGGTGTCATGGTTGGACATCAGGCAATTGTAAATCGCTTACATTGGATGCACAAAGAATACGGTGCAACTGCGCGGGATGTGTTCCTCCAAAAAACCCCTTTTAGCTTTGATGTGTCAGTTTGGGAGTTTTTTTGGCCATTAATGGCTGGCGCACAACTTGTGATTGCTAAGCCGCAAGGTCACACCGATCCTGCCTATTTAATCGAGTTGATTCAAGACAATTGTGTGACGAAATTGCATTTTGTCCCATCGATGTTAAGTGCCATGTTATCGGGTTCTTCGTTTGGCGAATGTCCGTCATTACAGCAGGTGTTTTGCAGTGGAGAAGCTCTGCCTATTAATCATGTGAATGATTTTTATACCGCGTTACCGGATGCTGAATTGCATAACCTATATGGCCCGACTGAAGCTGCTGTAGACGTCAGCTACTGGGCATGCCCACCGCAAAAAAATGGGCATGAAACCGTTCCAATTGGCCGTCCGATCGACAATGTTCATTTCTGTGTGTTGGGTCGACAGTTAAACCTCGTGCCAAAAGGCGTCGTGGGTGAGCTGCATATTGGTGGCGTTGGGCTAGCTCGCGGATATTTAAACCGTCCAAAGTTAACGGCAGAAAAATTTATTAAAAATCCATTCACTAATGATCTCGGTGATCGCCTTTATAAAACCGGTGATCTAGTACGTTGGTTGCCGGATGGGAATCTAGAATACATGGGGCGGATAGGCGATCAAGTCAAAATTCGTGGTTTTAGGGTTGAGCTTGGTGAAATTGAAAACACCCTGTTAACACATGAGTCGATTAATGAAACTGTGGTGATTGCACGAGAAGATTCAGGTGATAAGCGGATAGTGGCTTACGTGGTGGCAAGTAATGGTGTGTCTAACGATGAATTGTTTGCCCGTACACAAACGGACATCTGGCTTCAGCATCTCAGCCAAAGTTTACCTGATTACATGTTGCCGTCGAGTTTTGTTGTGCTGGACGTTATGCCGCTCACCCCTAACGGTAAAGTCGACCGTAAAGCGCTGCCGGCGCCGGACATGAGTCAAATGCAAGAGCTTTACGTCGCACCGACAACCGACTCGGAAAAAGAGTTGTGTGAAATATGGAAAGATATTTTGGACCTCGAACAGGTGGGGGTGACAGATAATTTTTTCCGCTTGGGAGGGCATTCATTGTTGGCGACAAAGTTATTAGTAAGCATTAATAAAAAATTCGGTATAAATTTAAAAATAAGGAATATATTTTCTGCTGGCAATGTTCAAGATTTGGATGAGGTGATTGCCGATCACATCCTAAAAAAGAGAGAGTTGCTAATTGAAGAAGAGTTATCCCTTGATGAGGAGATTGTCTGGTGAGTAATAAAATACGTAAAATAGTTGGCGAGTTACTCGATCATGGGGTTATTGTTTTTGTAGACAACGGCGATCTTAAAACGCGATCAAAGAAAGGTTCTATGACGCAATATTTGGGCGGATTGATAAAGTCCAATAAGGATGAGTTAGTTAGTTATTTATCGAATAAAAATGAGATTGATGGCGAAATTACGATCAAGGCTGCTCGGAAAAATGAAAGTGGGTACGCTCTTTCATTCTCTCAGCAGCGACTTTGGTTACTTGATCAGATAGAAAAAGGCAGTACACAATATAATATACCTGCGGCATTAAAACTGTCTGGTTTTCTTGATGTCGATGCCCTAAATAAAGCATTAACCACTATTGTGGAACGTCATAAAAGTCTGCGCACCGTATTTTTGGATGCGGGCCAAGGGCCGCGACAGGTTATTCAACCGGCTTCTAAATTTGATCTGCCAATGGTCAATCTCTCGGATCAATTGAACGATGGTAAGACTCGACAGATAGGCATGGTGGTTGCTGAAGAGGCGAAGAAAGGTTTTGATTTAAGCCTGGACTTAATGTTACGTGCTCAGTTGCTTAAACTGTCGGACGATGAACATATTCTTTTGGTGACGATGCATCACATCGCGTCTGACGGTTGGTCGGTAGGAATCGTGATCAAAGAGTTAAGTCAGTTATACCAGGCATATGTAGAAGGGAATGAAAACCCATTACCTGCACTTGTGATTCAATATGCCGATTATGCGCATTGGCAACGTGAATGGTTACAGGGCGACGTTTTAGATAAATACCTTGATTATTGGCGAAGCCAGTTATCCAATCTGCCGGTTGTTCACAGCCTCCCTTTGGATAAGGTGCGTCCTCAACAGCAAACATTTTCTGGCGCACTTGTGAGCGCTCAACTGAGTAAAGCCAGTTTGGATACTCTCAACGCTTTATGCTTACAACACGGCGCGACCTTGTTTATGGGACTGCATGCTGCGTTTTCTGTATTGCTCGCGCGTTACAGCGGTGAGGCTGATATCGTAATGGGTAGTCCCATTGCCAACCGTGAACAAGGGGAAGTGGCGGATCTCATCGGTTTTTTTATTAATACTCTGGTGCTGCGCAGTGATGTGTCGGGTACTCCCTCGTTTATTGATTTATTACAACAGAGTAAGCAAACAGCATTGGGGGCTTATTCTCATCAGCAAGTACCGTTTGAGCAATTAGTAGAAGTGTTACAGCCTGAAAGAAACCTCAGTCACAGCCCATTATTTCAAATAATGCTGGTATTGCAAAATAATGAACAAACCACCTTAGAATTGCCTGGCTTAACACTCAGCCCGGTAGCACAAACGCAAGTTCAAGCGAAGTTTGACTTAATGTTGAATGCCGTAGAGTTAGAGAGTGGGATGGCGTTCGAATGGGAATTCAATACTGATTTGTTTGAGCGGACGACTATAGAGCGCATGGCCGCGCACTTCGTTTCATTATTAGAGGACATGCTCTCCAGCCCCAAGGAAAACGTGTATGCCATTGAGTTTTTGAGTGAAGGTGAGCGTCATCAATCTTTGGTGAAGTGGAATGATACACAAGCGGACTTTCCTCAAGAGCGTTGTATCCATGAGTTTTTTGAAGAGCAAGTCAATAAAAATCCTGACGCAATTGCCTTGGCGTTTGAAGAGCGAAAACTGAGTTATCGAGAATTAAATAACCAAGCGAATCAATTAGCACATTACCTAGTTACAGAAAAAAATATTCTACCGGACACGTTGGTTGGTATTTGCTTAGAGCGTTCTTTCGATATGGTGGTCGCCATTTTTGGCATCACAAAAGCGGGTGGTGCGTATGTGCCGTTGGACCCTGATTATCCTGAAGCCCGTTTGGCCTACATGTTAGAAGATGCAGGTTTGGATACCGTTATCACCAACAGTGATGTACTTATACGTACGCCAGTTACCTCTGTTCAGGCTTTGTGTTTGAATAATATGGACGTACAGCGCAAGATATCAATACAGTCAATTGACAATTTAAAGCCGAAGAGTTTGGGCTTAGTCTCCAATAACCTTGCCTATGTCATTTATACCTCGGGTTCGACTGGCAACCCAAAAGGCGTGATGGTTGGTCATCAAGCGATTGTTAACCGCATTCATTGGATGCACGAACAATACGGCGCATCAGCAGAGGATGTATTTCTCCAAAAAACGCCATTTAGTTTTGACGTGTCGGTCTGGGAATTTTTCTGGCCATTAATGGCCGGTGCCCAGCTGGTAATTGCTAAGCCTCAGGGGCATACCGACCCGGTTTATTTACGTGCGCTGATTCAAGAAAAAGGCGTGACGAAACTGCATTTTGTTCCCTCGATGTTAAGCGCGATGCTGTCTGGTTCATCGTTAAGTGAGTGTCGGTCATTGCAACAGGTTTTTTGCAGTGGTGAAGCGCTTGCAAACCATCACGCACGTGACTTTTATGCTGCGTTGCCTAGCAGCGAATTACATAATCTATACGGTCCGACTGAAGCTGCGGTAGACGTCAGTTACTGGGCATGCCCTGTGCAAGATAGCCCTCATTCATGCGTGCCAATAGGCCGCCCGATTAATAATGTCCAATTATATGTGCTGGATAAACAATTGCACCTGCTGCCACAGGGGGCTGTGGGAGAATTGCACATTGGCGGAGTTGGATTAGCGCGGGGTTACTTAAATCGTTCCGAATTAACTGCTGAGAAGTTTATTAGAAACCCGTTTAGTCAGGGCGTGCAAGATCGCCTCTATAAAACGGGTGATCTTGCACGTTGGTTGCCGGATGGTAATTTGGAATATGTCGGTCGCATAGACGACCAAGTCAAAATCCGTGGTTTTAGAATAGAGCTAGGCGAAATTGAAAATACCTTACTTACACACGAGTCTATTACTGAAACCGTAGTGGTTGCACGGGAAACTGGAGGTGATAAGCGCATAGTGGCTTATGTGGTAGTTGATAACATAGAATGCGGTGACGCATCCGAAGGTGAATTACTTGCTAGTGAGCAGATGGCAGGCTGGCGCCAGTATCTCAGTCAACGTTTGCCTGAATACATGCTGCCATCGAGTTTTGTTGTGCTGGATGCCTTACCGCTTACGGCTAACGGAAAAGTGAATCGAAAATCTCTTCCAGATCCGGACATGAGTCAACAGCAGAATACTTACGTAGCTCCATCCACAGATACAGAAAAAGTATTGTGTGAAATTTGGCAGGATATTTTAAATCTTGAACAAGTGGGCGTGACGGATAATTTTTTTCGTTTGGGTGGGCATTCACTTTTATTGATTCAATTGTTGGCGAGTTTACAAGAAACGGGTCGCCATACAGATGTGCACAGCTTATTTCGATCCGCAAGCTTGGGGGCGCTAGCTAAGCAGCTGGACGCGACAGAGGGGAATGTCGCGAGTGAATTTAAAGCGCCTGATAATTTGATTCCCGAGTCCAGTGAAGTCATTACTCCAGAAATGCTTAGTTTAATGACTCTCGAGCAAACCGCGATAGATAAAATCGTAGCTGAGGTGCCGGGTGGTGCCGCGAATATTCAAGATATCTACCCCTTAGCGCCGTTGCAGGAAGGTATTTTATTCCATCATCAAATGAGTGATGGGGCTGGGGATACCTATGTGATGCCGGTATTGTTAGCAACAAAAAACCGTCAGCAGCGCGATGAGTTTTTACATGCTTTGCAGTGTGTTGTTAATCGGCATGATGTCTTGCGCAGTCTCGTATTATGGGAGGGCTTACCGCAAGCGGTACAAGTGGTGTGTCGTCAAGTGGATTTGTCTATTACGTCACTTAAGCTGAATTCGGGTGCTGAGGCAATGCCGCAACTGTTGGACCTAATGGCTCCGGATCAGCAATTTATGGATATTACTCTGGCGCCGTTGTTGCGAGTGAAGCTGGCAGAAGATCCTGAAACTGAGCAGTATTTTGTTTTGCTGCAATTACATCACATTATTTCTGACCATGTCGGATTGGAAATTATTCAAGCAGAAGTGCAGGCAATACTACAGGGCAAGGAAAACACATTAACGTCACCGGCTCCCTACCGAGAATTTGTTGCGCACACACTGCACCAATCACAGACATTAAATGTCGAAAAATTCTTTAAAGAAAAACTCGCCAGTATAACGGAGCCAACAGCACCATTTAATTTGTTGGATGTCCATGGCAGTGGTGGGGAGATCGTCGAGGCCAATCAACTATTGCCGCGTCCCTTATCTCAACAGATTCGTGTCCTGTCGCGACGTTTAGCCGTGAGCCCAGCCGCGTTGTTTCATACGGTATTTGGTTTAGTGGTCGGTGCATGCAGTGGGCGCGACGATGTTGTATTTGGGACGGTACTATCTGGTCGTTTACAAGGTACTGCTGGCGCAGGGCGCATGCTAGGTATGTTCATTAATACCTTACCGTTCCGCTTAGCGTTAAAAGGTATTGGCACAGAAGCGATGGTATTGCAGGTGCAGGCGGAATTAATGGAATTGTTGCCGTACGAGCAAGCGTCGTTAGTTCTAGCCCAGCAATGCAGTGGTTTGCCCAGCGGCACGCCTTTATTTAGTGCTCTTTTGAATTTTCGTCATTCTTCTCCTGCGGATAATGATTTAGCTGAAAATTCTGGAATGAAAGTTCTATATTTACATGAGCGCAGTAACTACCCTTTTACTGTTTCTGTTGATGACCTCGATGAAGATTTCGCTTTGACCGCGCAGGTGCACGCAGCCATTGACCCTGTTCGGGTGGTGGAGTATTTACAGACGGCAATGGCAGGCTTAGTCGAGGTTTTAGATAGCGCGCCGAAAAAACCGGTTTTGGATATTGATATTGTATCGGCAACTGAGCGACATCAATTATTGGTCGAGTGGAATAATACAGAAACTAAGTACCCGAAAGAACTTTGCATTCACGAATTGTTTGAAGAGCAAGTTAATAAAGATCCTGATGCCATTGCCTTGGTGTTTGAAGATAAGAAACTGACCTATAGTGAGCTAAACAAAAAATCTAATCAGCTTGCACATTACTTAGTCACAGATAAACGTGTTCAGCCGGATACCTTGGTGGGTATTTGTCTCGAGCGTTCATTGGAGATGGTAATCGCAATTTTGGGCATTTTAAAATCTGGCGGAGCGTATGTGCCGCTGGATCCAGAATATCCCGAAGCACGTCTTTCATTTATGCTAAAAGATGCTGCCGTGGATACGGTTATTACAAACCGAGAGGTACTTACGCGTTCCCCTATCACGTCAGCGCAAGCCTTGTGCTGGGATGATGCCGATGTGCAGGATAAGATATCGGAGCAATCATCCGATAATATAGTACCGCAGCATCTTGGGTTAAACTCGAATCATCTTGCCTATGTGATATACACCTCCGGCTCGACGGGAAATCCTAAAGGCGTACTGGTTAGTCATCAGAGCCTACAATCATCAACGTTTGCAAGAACGCTTTATTATAAAAATAAGGTTACGTCATTTTTACTTTTGTCATCGATTAGTTTTGATAGTTCGGTAGCGGGTATATTTTGGACCTTAACAAGTGGTGGGAAGCTGTGCATTCCTACCGAAGTAAATCCTCATGAACTAGAAAGAATAATCAGTGACAACAAAGTCTCTCACCTTTTGACGTTACCGTCATTGTATCGCGAACTTTTGAAGTCTTGGGACCGTCAATCGCTGACCTCATTGACGTCGGTTATCGTTGCCGGTGAAAAGTGTACTCGCGATATTGTTGATATTCACATGCTCTCAAATAGATCGTGCCAACTTTTTAATGAGTACGGTCCTACCGAGGCAACAGTCTGGAGTTCGGTCCAACTCTTGACGATAGATGATGTTATTTCTATCGGTAGACCAATCCCAAATATCCGTCTTTATGTGTTGGATGCGTTGAATAATGTTACACCTATTGGCGTATCTGGAGAGTTGCATATTGCTGGGGCGGGTTTAGCGCGTGGTTATTTAAATCACCCAGAATTAACGGCGGATAAATTTGTTGCTAACCCTTGTAGTGATGAGGCTAACAGCCGTTTGTATCGAACGGGTGATTTAGTTCGTTGGTTGCCAGATGGTAATCTTGAATATATTGGTCGAATTGATGACCAGGTCAAGATTCGTGGTTTTAGGATAGAACTCGGTGAGATAGAACAGTCGTTATTAGCACACAAAGTGATTAGCGATGTGGTGGTTGTCGCAAGAGAAGATGTGCAGAGTGATACGTGTTTGGTGGCGTATGTCGTCGCGGAATTCGATACTGACGAGAGTGATTTGATTGACCTTTGTCGTCAGCATCTAATCAAAAAATTACCTGAATATATGGTGCCGTCGGCTTTTGTTGTACTGCCATCTTTACCTCTAATGTCAAATGGTAAAGTTGATCGAAAATCTTTGCCGAAACCGAATATGAGTCTGTTGCAAAATAGTTATGAAGCGCCATCGACTCAAACAGAAAAAGTTTTATGTGAGATTTGGCAAGATATCCTTGGACTTGAGCAGGTTGGAGTAACGGACAATTTTTTCAAGTTGGGTGGGCATTCATTACTGCTTATTCAATTACTCGCACGTTTGCAAGAAACGGGTCGGAAGACGGATGTCCGCAGTTTGTTTAGTGCACGATGCTTAGGTGAATTGGCTGCGTTACTGGACTTATCGGGGACGAAGGTATCGAGTGATTATAGAACTCCCGAAAACTTAATTCCCGAATATAGTAATGCCATTACACCTGAAATGCTTAGCTTAATGTCATTAGAGCAAGCAGCGATAGACACCATAGTGACGGCTATACCTGGCGGAGCGGAGAATATTCAAGATATGTATCCGCTAGCCCCTTTGCAAGAGGGCATCCTGTTTCACCACCAAATGAGTGACGGGAAGGGCGATGCTTATGTGACATCGGTATTACTGTCGACTGACAGCCACCAGCAGCGCGAAGATTTCTTACAGGCTTTAAAGGCCGTTATCGAGCGTCATGATATTTTGCGTAGTGCGGTGTTATGGAAAGGTCTGCCCCAATCCGTACAGGTGGTGTGTCGTCAAGTCGAATTGCCGATAGAGCGTTTAGAATTAAATTCAGCTGAAGAAGTGTTGCCGCAATTGGTTGCGGAGGTCGAATCTGTACTGCAGTCAATGGATATTACGCAAGCACCGTTATTACGGGTGCGTTTGGCCGAAGACCCTCAGTCAGGGAAGTATTTTATGCTGCTGCAATTGCACCACATTATTTCCGATCATGTGGGTTTGGAAATCATACAGTCTGAAGTGCTGGCGATTTTAGACGGTAAGAAAAGCCAGTTAAGCTCGCCTGAACCTTACAGAGAATTTGTGGCGCATACACTGCATCAAGCTAAAACGTTAAATGCGGAGGTGTTCTTTCAAGATAAGCTGGCAAGCCTCACCGAGCCAACCGCCCCCTTTAATTTGTTGGATGTCCATGGTAATGGCGGTGAAGTGATTGAAGCCAGTCAACTATTGCCGCATGAGTTATCGCAGAATATTCGAAAGTTATCGCGACGATTAGCGGTGACTCCTGCGGCGCTATTTCACACCGTGTTTGGTATGGTGGTTGGAGCCTGCAGTGGCCGCGATGATGTGGTCTTTGGTACAGTGTTATCCGGTCGCTTACAGGGCACCTCTGGTGCTGGTCAGATGTTGGGGATGTTCATTAATACGCTACCATACCGCTTGTCGCTACAAGGTCTGGGGGCGGAGGCGTCGGTTTTACTGGCACATACTGAATTATTAGACTTGTTGCCGTACGAGCAGGCATCGTTAGCGCTGGCGCAACAATGCAGTGGTTTATCGGGGGGAACTCCGTTATTTAGTGCCATGTTGAATTATCGTCATTCTGGCCCTGTTTATAATGATGTCACTTTTGATTCTGGGATTACGATGCATGCCGGTCAGGAGCGTACCAACTATCCCTTTAGTGTTTCTGTTGATGATCTGGGTGAAGAGTTTTCGTTAACGGCTCAAATGAATGCAGCTATTGATCCTGTGCGGATCGTCGGATATTTGCAGTCTGCTATGGAAGGTCTCGTTTATTCATTAACAAACTCACCGAAAAAATCAGTGTTGGATATTGGGTTTTTATCGGAGATTGAACGCCATCAATTATTGGTGGAATGGAATGACTCTAAATCAGATTTCCCTGAGGATCGCTGTATTCATGAATTCTTTGAGGAACAGGTCAACAGTAATCCAGATGCAATCGCTTTAGTTTTTGATGGACAACAACTGAGTTACCGTGAATTAAATAACCACGCCAATCAATTAGCGCATTACCTGATTACAGAAAAAAATGTTCGCCCGGATACCTTAATCGGAATTTGTTTGGAACGCTCATTAGAAATGGTCATCGCAATATTGGCGATTACAAAATCGGGCGGTGCTTATGTGCCGTTGGATCCGGATTATCCTGAAGCGCGTTTGGCGTATATGTTAAACGATGCTTCTCTTGAAACCGTTATTACCAATAGTAAAGTCCTTGCGCGTACACCCATCACCTCGGTTCAGGCGGTATGTTTGAATGAAACCGATGTGCAGAATTCACTATCGTCACAATCCATTGATAATGTAGCAAAGTGTTCGTTAGGGCTGTCCTCCCGTCATCTCGCTTATGTCATTTATACCTCTGGGTCGACCGGTAATCCAAAGGGCGTTATGGTTGGGCACCAAGCCATTGTTAATCGTATTCATTGGATGCACGAACAATACGGCGCGTCATCACAGGATGTCTTTCTCCAAAAAACGCCTTTTAGTTTTGATGTGTCAGTTTGGGAGTTTTTCTGGCCATTAATGGCCGGTGCACAGCTGGTAATTGCTAAACCGCAAGGTCATACCGACCCGGTTTATTTAAATGAGTTGATTCAAGAAAAAGGGGTGACGAAGCTGCACTTTGTTCCCTCAATGTTAAGTGCTATGTTATCCGGCTCATCATTAAATGAGTGTCGATCACTGAAACAGGTTTTTTGCAGCGGCGAAGCGCTTGCGATTAATCACGTGCGTGATTTTTATGCGGCGTTACCCGGCAGAAAATTACATAACTTATACGGTCCGACTGAAGCTGCTGTTGATGTCAGCTATTGGGAATGCCCCGAGCAAGAAAACTCCCATTCAAGCGTGCCGATAGGTCGCCCTATTAATAATATTCAATTACGTGTGTTGGATAAATATTTGAAACTGGTGCCGCAAGGCGTCGTGGGCGAACTGCATATTGGTGGCATAGGCTTAGCGCGCGGTTATTTAAATCGAGCGGAATTAACGGCAGAGAAGTTTATTCAAAATCCGTTTAGTGATGACTCAGAAGATCGGCTCTATAAAACGGGTGATCTTGTACGCTGGTTGTCAGATGGTAATCTGGAATATATAGGTCGCATAGACGATCAGGTCAAGATACGTGGTTTTAGAATTGAGTTAGGCGAAATTGAAAATGCCTTATTAAAGCATGACTCGGTTACCGAAACCGTGGTGGTTGCACGAGATGATACGGGTGATAAACGAATAGTCGCCTATGTCGTGACAAATGGTGGGGCGCAGGAAGACGAATTGCGGGCGGAGAATTGGCGTCAGCACCTCAGTCAAACGTTACCGGATTATATGTTGCCGTCGAGCTTTGTTGTGCTGGATATCTTGCCGCTCACAGCCAATGGAAAAGTGAACCGGAAAGCGTTGCCAGCGCCGGACATGAGTCAGCAACAAAATAGCTATGCGGCTCCAGTCACTGACACAGAAAAAGTATTGTGTGAAATTTGGCAAGACATATTAGGTCTTGAACAAGTGGGTGTGACGGATAACTTTTTCCGCTTGGGCGGGCATTCTCTTCTTTTAATTCAATTGCTCGCGCGCTTACAAGAAACAGGTCGACATAGCGATGTTCGCAGCTTATTCAGTGCAGCAAGCTTGGGTGATCTGGCTGCAGAGTTAGATGCGAAAAAGGAAAATACAGCGTGCATTTTTAAAGCCCCTGAAAATTTGATTCCCGAGTCTAGTGATGCCATTACTCCAGAGATGCTCAGCTTAATTACTCTAAAACAGGATGAGATAGACCGCATCGCAGCTATGGTGCCGGGTGGTGCTGAAAATATTCAGGATATGTATCCCTTAGCGCCGTTGCAAGAAGGTATTTTATTCCACCACCAAATGAGTGACGGAGCCGGAGATCCTTATGTGATGCCTGTATTGCTGACAGCAAAAACTCGCCAGCAACGCGATGATTTTTTACTGGCATTACAGAAGGTTGTCAATCGGCATGATGTTTTGCGGACAGCCGTGTTATGGCAAGGCTTACCGCAAGCTGTGCAAGTGGTGTGTCGCCAGGTTGATTTATCAATTACGACTATCGCGTTGAATCCTGATGTTGAGGTGATGCCGCAAATTGAGGCTCAAATGGCACCGGCGCAACAGTTTATGGATATTACGCAGGCGCCGTTATTGCGCGTAGAGCTGGCCGAAGATTCTCAATCTGGGCAGTATTTTATCCTGCTGAAGCTGCATCATATTGTTGATGATGTTTCTTCTATAACAATGATTCAGACGGAAATACAGTTGATGTTGGCGGGCAAGACCGAGGCCTTAGTGGAGCCTGGGCGTTATCGTGAGCTTGTCGCGCATGCACTGTATCAAGCTGAAACGCTAAATGCAGAAGCTTTTTTTCGGGATAAACTGGGCAGTATTAGTGAGCCGACAGCCCCATTTAATTTGTTGGATGTGCATGGTAATGGTGGCGAAATTGTTGAAGTAAGCCAGCGTTTACCGACTGCGCTATCACAACATATTCGGACCTTGTCGCGACGCTTGGCTGTAAGTCCAGCGGCTCTGTTTCATTCTGTATTTGGTTTGGTCGTGGGTGTTTGCAGTAGCCGAGACGACGTCGTATTTGGAACGGTATTGTCTGGGCGTTTACAGGGCACCGAAGGTGTGGGGCGTATGATGGGCATGTCCATTAACACGCTACCATATCGATTATCCCTAAGAGGGCTGGGCGCTGAAGAGCTAGTATTAAAGGCTCAGGCTGAATTGTTGGCATTATTGCCGTACGAGCAATCGTCATTATCCTTAGCGCAACAATGTAGTGGCTTACCCAATGGGACACCATTATTTAGCGCGATGTTGAATTACCGTCATACTGGGCCTGTCAATAATGATATCTCCTTCGATACCGGTATCGAGTTTCAGGCTGGGCACGAACGCACTAATTACCCTTTTACTGTATCTGTCGATGATCTCGATAACGATTTTGAAGTGACCGCGCAAGTGAGTGCGGCAATTGATCCGGTTCGGGTCGTGGGGTATTTGCAAACAGCAATGGAAGGGCTGGTCGAGGCACTAGATTTTGCACCGCAGAAACCGGTATTGGACATTGGAATTATATCGGCGACAGAGCGGCATCAATTATTGGAAACGTGGAATGATACCCAAACAGATTATCCAAAAGAGTGTTGTATACACGAACTATTTGAAGCGCAAGTCAACGATAATCCTGATGCAATTGCATTGGAGTTTAAAGATCAACAGCTAAGTTATCGTGAATTAAATAATCAAGCGAATCGCTTAGCGCATTATCTTACGACAGGAAAAAATATTAAGCCTGATACTCTGGTAGGTATTTGTTTAGAGCGTTCAATAGACATGGTGATCGCTATTTTTGGTATTTTGAAAGCGGGCGGGGCATATGTGCCTTTGGATCCGAATTATCCGGAAGCGCGTCTGACGTATATGTTACAAGATGCCGCAGTGGATACGGTTATCACAAGCAAAGATGTACTGGCGCGAACACCGATCACCTCGGAGCAGGCTTTGTGTTGGGATGATGTGGATGTACAGAATAAAATATTGGGGAAATCGCAAGAAAACGTAATATTGCATCAAATTGGGTTGCGATCTAATCATCTCGCGTATGTGATTTACACTTCGGGTTCTACCGGCAATCCGAAGGGCGTCATGATTGAACACAGAAATACCAATGCTTTAATTCATTGGGGGAAAAGATGTTTTTCATCTGATGAATTGAGCGCTGTCCTTGCATCGACATCGCTTAATTTCGATTTGTCTGTATTTGAAATATTTCTGCCGTTAGCGGTGGGCGGTCGGGTTATTCTTGTTAATGATGCATTGGATCTGTTGGATGAATCCTTCGACAAAACAATCTCCTTGATCAATACCGTACCCTCTGTGATTAGTACGCTGTTATCGCACAATGCAATTCCCGCTACCGTAAAAACAATTAATTTGGCTGGTGAATTACTAAAGCAAGAGTTGGTTGAAAAGCTATACGCGCATCAGAAAGATTGTGTCGTTAATGACTTATATGGCCCGTCGGAAGATACGACATACTCGACGTATTGCCGTCGTTTATTGGGTGGTTCTCCCAATATTGGTCGTCCTATCGATAATGGAAAAGCCTACATATTCAGTGCGAATGGTACATTGCAGCCCGCTGGCGTAGAAGGTGAACTTTACTTAGGTGGCGATGGTTTAGGTCGGGGCTATCTGAATCGTCCAGAGTTAACGTCAGAAAAATTCATTCCAAACCCTTTCAGTGACGCGCCCGATGCTCGCCTTTATAAAACAGGTGATTTAGTCCGTTGGTTGCCTGACGGCTCTTTAGAATATATGGGTCGTATTGATGATCAGGTTAAAATTCGCGGTTTTCGGATTGAATTAGGTGAAATTGAAAACACCTTATTAACGCACGATGCAATAAAATCCGCAGTGGTCGTTGCACACGAAAATTTAGGCGATAAACAACTGGTTGCCTATGTGGTAACGAGCGATGATCGGCCTGAAGACGAATTCTTTGTGAGTACGGAAATGGAAGGCTGGCGCCAGTATCTCAGTATTACTTTGCCTGAGTACATGTTGCCGTCGATTTTTGTTGTCCTTGAAGTGTTACCACTCACGCCAAATGGAAAAGTCGATCGACAAGCTTTACCCGCTCCCGATCTGAGTCAACAGCAAAGTGCATACGTGGCTCCAAGTACTGAAACCGAAGTAGTGTTATGTGATATCTGGCAAGATATTTTGAACCTTGAGCGGGTGGGGGTAACGGACAACTTCTTCCGCTTGGGCGGGCACTCGTTGTCGGTACAGCGTATGGTGACTCAAATTGAATTGCAGTTAAATATTGCGGTACCTGTACGAGAAGTGTTTGAGCAAAGCAGTGTTTTGCGTTTATCCGAGTTTATTGATGGGCATAGGCAAGAGGGTTTCACTGGATTGGTCGCCATCCAGCCGCGTGAAGTCGGTGAAAGCGTACCGCTATCGTTGTTCCAGCAATCCTATTGGTTTTTATACCAATTAGAAGCGAGTGGTGCGCTTTATAATACGCCGTTAACATTTCGCCTTTCGGGGCCTTTAAACATTCCGGCTTTAGAGCGCAGTCTGCACGCTTTGATCTGTCGGCATGAGAATTTAAGGACGCGTGTTATTGAAGTGCAATCTGAGCCGCGCCAGAAAATTGATGTATTGTCTTCTTGGTCGTTACCTGTGGTTTATACAAGTGTCGACGACGTGGGGGCCTTGGTCGAAGAACGCTCACGGCAGGCCTTTGTCTTAAACAAAGAAGCTGCGTTTAGAGTCACACTTTTTTGTGTAAATTCAGAAGAGCATATTCTGAACATTGTTTCTCACCATGCTGTCATGGACGGTTGGTCTATGGATATTCTTCTCAGAGAGTTATCACAGCTTTACGATGCATTTTGCTCAGGCAAAGAAAACCCATTATCGCCTCTGTCGATACAGTATGGAGACTATGCGGTTTGGCAAAAGAAAGTCATAAAAGGCCAGCGTTATGATAAACAATGCGCGTATTGGCAGGAAAAGTTAAGCGGACTGGCACCCCTGTTAAATCTACCGACTGATTATGTTCGGCCTGCGGTACAAAGCTATCGTGGTGGGCGATGTGAAATGGCGATCTCGCCACTATTGAGTAAGGCCTTATCGTCCTATGCTGAAGCGCAGGGTGTGACACTATTCCATGTGTTGATAAGTGGAATGGCGGTTCTATTATCGCGTTACGCTCGGACTACGGATATCCCCTTGGGGACGGCCATAGCCAATAGACCACAGCAGGTCTTAGAGGGCTTGATTGGGAGTTTTGCCAATACCGTGGTACTGCGTTGTGATGTTCAAAATGATAGTGGCTTTACGTCTCTTGTACATCAGGTGAAGGAGACAGCATTGGACGCCTTTGCTAATGCTGATGTGCCATTTGACGGTGTGGTTGAAGCGGTACAACCCGAACGTAGTTTAGGTGTGCCTCCTATCTTCCAGGTTATGTTCCGCTTGCATAATCAGGCGCGTGGAGAGGGGGTCGAATTTAACGGGCTTGCGTTAGAACCTTTTTCTGGTGAAAAACGGCAGACGGTAGAACTGGACCTAAATATATCCTTAGCTGAAACTCCTTCGGGGATTCAAGGCGAATTTGCTTATGCTACGGACTTGTTTGCCGCAGAAACCATCGAACATCTTATTCAGCATTATATCCAGCTGCTTACTGAGGCAATGAAATCCCCAGAGAAACCCGTTTATAAACTCGGCTTACTTTCGAATGCAGAGCATCAACAGCTGGATCGTTGGAACGATACTGCGGTGGCGTATCCACAAGAGGAATGTATTCATACATTATTTGAAGCGTCAGCGGCTCGTTTGCCCAACAAGGTCGCCTATGTATGTGGCGATAGCGAATACAGTTATGAGGACTTAAATGCGAAAGCGAATCAGATAGCACACTGGCTTCGTGAGCAAGGCGTTGGTCCAGAAGTGCGTGTGGGTGTATGCGTTGGTCGTTCGGAGTGGATGGGTATTAGCTTGTTGGCGGTACTAAAATCTGGCGGTACCTATGTGCCGCTTGATCCGAATTACCCTGCTGAAAGGTTAAATCATATGTTAGCGGCTGTTAATCCGACGTTGATTTTATCTGAACAATCGGTGGTGGATAATTTACCCCAGACTTCCGCGCGTATTGTTTGTTTCGATCGCGACCGACAATTGTGGGAAGACGCAAAGCAATGCAACCCGTTACCAATCTTGAATGCTGAACATTCGGCTTATATCTTATTTACCTCGGGTACAACTGGCGTACCGAAAGGCATATTGGTTGCACACAAAAGTTTACGTAACATGCCGGTCGCTCAAGAAAAATGGCAGTTGCTTAATCAAGAGGCACGGGTTTTACAATTCGCATCGTTTAGTTTTTCTATATCTATTTGGGGGAGCTTTATGGCTTGGGCGGCAGGTTCGACGCTGTATCAAGTAACGGATGAAGAATCTTTGGCTGGAACAGATCTCTACAAATTGTTGAATAAGGAAAATATTACCACGGTAACTTGGCCTGTTTCATTATTGTCTGTATTACCTGTGGAGAAAATGCCGGGTTCATTAACGACCATTGTGTCTTCCGCAGAACCCTGCAATGACGACGTAGTCGATCGCTGGGTCAAAAAAGGCTGTCGATTTCTCAATCTATACGGTAGTTCAGAAGTGTCTATTGGTTCAACTATGTATGAATACAAAAAATCTGACTATAAGTTGACGATTGGAGCCGCATTCCCGAATACCCAGATGTATTTACTCGATGAATATTTACAACCTGTGCCGGTTGGCGCTGTTGCCGAAATATACACGGGAGGTGTAGGGCTAGCGATTGGCTATATCAACCAGCCGGAAGAGACCGCGCAGAAATTTATTTCAAACCCGTTCTCAACGGATGAAAGTTCTCGACTGTATAAGACCGGAGATTTAGGCCGCTATTTGCCGAATGGCGAAATTGAATTTATTGGCAGAGAAGATTTTCAGGTGAGCTTACGAGGTTACCGCATTGAGTTGACAGAAGTTGAAGCGGCTGTACGTCAGAATGGCCTTATTGCAGAGGTTGCGGTGACCGTTCATTCTGATAGTGATGACATCGAACATTTGGTCTGCTTTTTCGTGGCCAGTGATAGTGACAAGATTCCTTCGAGTGATCAGCTTTCAGACACGGTAAAAAGAATACTGCCTAGCTATATGATTCCCTCAGTATTTATTGTACTCGATACTATGCCGCTAACACCGAATCGAAAATTAGACCGATTGGCGTTGAAGGTTCCTCAAGAATCACTGTTACAACGTGAAAGCTATGTCGCACCACTGACGGATACAGAGAAAACACTGTGTGGAATTTGGCAAGAAATGCTCGGCCTTGAGCAGGTTGGGATTACGGATAATTTCTTCCAGGTTGGCGGACATTCCCTACTGGCCTTACGTTTGATTGGGCAAGTGAATCATGTTTATTCTCGCCATTTTCCTGTAACAGCGTTATTCAATTCGCCTAGTGTGGCAGAGTTTTCTAAAATTGTGGAAGCCTCTAGTTCGGTTGAAAGCCTAGATACCTGTTTACGGTTAATGAAAGAGGGTAGCCCTGATCAGCTTCCTATCTTTATTGTTCCCGGTGTTGGAGGGAGTTTG
This sequence comes from Agarilytica sp., assembly GCA_033852165.1. Taxonomy (GTDB): domain Bacteria; phylum Pseudomonadota; class Gammaproteobacteria; order Pseudomonadales; family Cellvibrionaceae; genus Agarilytica. The sequence continues at coordinate 50,635 of JAWSUZ010000081.1, forward strand.
TTAAATCTCTTTGAACTGAGTGATGAAATATCGGTAATGGGAAGTGTCTATGGGCTTCAGGCTATTGGATTGGATGACGATGTAGAACCCTTAGATACTGTTGAGGAAATCGCACGAACCAATATTCGCGAGATTCAGTCAGTACAAACCGAAGGCCCGTACATGTTAATGGGGCACTCCTTTGGTGGTTGGATCGTTTTTGAAATGGCTCGTCAACTGAAATCTCTTGGGCAGGATGTTTCTATTGTGCTGTTAGATAGCCCAGCACCGACAGAAGAAGTTAACAATCACCGATTAGCCTACGCACAAGGAAAAAATCTAGCGAAGATTGATTCTCTGGTAGACGGACTAATGGGGGGGGAATCTGTCGATAAAGCCGGACTCTCCCTGATTGAGCGTGAATTAAAGGAGCGAATTCAAACTATTGCACGTGTTCAGGCATCCATTATTTATTCTCCTGAGGCTATTTTGACTGATGTAGAAGTTCTTTACCTCAGAGCGTGGGATCAGGAGCAGTGTTATTCGGAAAGCACTTTTCAGTGGTCTAGTTTGCTTTCACGAGAGATATCTTATCAGGATGTTAGTTATGACCATTTTGGAATGTTAGAGCGAGACAGTGCAAAAGGAATATTAAAATTGATGCAATCTCATTTTACTGCCTTGGATATGTTGGAGAGTGATACGCCTTAAAACATAAAATCAGTGTGAATTCAAACTTTAGCATTAATGAAATGGCTTAATTTAGAGACGTAAAAATGACAGATATGGCAGAGGGAGGACGGAATATTCCATTACGAAAGGAAATTCCGTTGCGAAAAGATCGTAATTTTAGATGGTTAGTTTTTGGCGGCGCACTATCGTCTATTGGCGATCAATTAACCATGGTGGCTCTTCCGTGGTTAGTATTAAGCCTCACGAAAGAGACGTGGGTCTTGGGGACAGTACTGTTATTGATTGGATTACCTAAGGCAGCTTTTATTTTGCTTGGGGGGGCAATAGTAGACCGGTTTTCTCCTAAGGCTGTGATGCTGTATTCTAAATGTGTTAATGGCTTGATCTTGCTGTTGATGGCATATTTGATTTTTAATCAACAGCTTTCGATACCGATATTATGTGGTATTTCTTTTTTACTCGGAATTAGTGGGGCCTTTTCAGTGCCTGCTCGAAGTGCGATTCTCCCGGCGATTGTTGGCCGAGATCGATTAGAGAAAGCCAATAGCTTTTTTATGGTGTTAAGTCAGGTGACGCTCATAGCCGGGCCACTTATAGCGGGCGTAATACTTGGGACTGTTTCAGAAACCAAAATCGGTAACGATAATGCCGGCAGCCATGCCTTGGCGTTATTGTTCGGATTGGATGGACTTACATATGTTATTTCAACGATCACCCTAGCTCTCGTTAAGTATCCTTCAAATATACGCAGTCAGGAATCGGGCGTATTAGCGAGTATTGGTCAGGGCTTACAGGCTTTTTGGCTCAATACTGCCCTGCGAACATTGATTTTTTATGTCGCTATCGCGAGTTGTGTGGTTGGTGGTTTGCTGCAGTTGGGGCTGCCTATTTTGGTGAGGGATTCACTTTCTGGTGGTGGCGACAGTTTCGGGTATCTTTTGGCTGTCAGTGCGTTAGGGGCGACAATTGGTGTAATTCTTTCTGCGACTAATTTAAGGTTGGGAGGTTTGTCGCTAGGGATTACATTCCTTTTTGTGGACATGTGCATTGGCTTTCTGATCGTGGGATTAGGGTCGGTTCATAGTTTAACCTCAGCATTTTCGATAATATTTATTATGGGATTGTTGGGTGGGTACATCCATGTCGGGATGATTTCGTGGATTCAAAGGCAAGTACCTCCTGAATTACTAGGGCGCATGATGTCCATTATTATATTTGTGACGATGGGGTTAGTGCCTATTTCCGCTGCAATATTTGGAGTACTACTTAAATATGTACTTGTGGAGAATTTATTTGTCTTAGTTGGAATGATTTTATCAGTAATTGCTGTTGTTGGATTGAGCTCGAAGGAGTTGCGATCGATTCAGCGTAATGCTGCGCAATGCCCTGCTGCGTGATACTAGAGCGCTTTTATTCTTGCAGAGAAGGGCGCTTGTATAATAGTGAAATCTGAACAGCATGTTCTCATTGCGGTATTATTTTGATCAAAAATAAAGGGTAGGTTTCAAAAAGACATCTTGAGCTGCGGGATACAAAACAGACTTGTATTTATCAGGTTTTGTATGTGGGAGAGGGGGCGTGATACGTGCTCAAGGCCTCCCACGGTTTTTTCGAGACAGTAAAGTGGTTACTTCAAAAAACTCAGTGTTCAAAATAATACAAAAAACGGCGTAATCGCAACGTGCGAGCTGACTAACAAGTTGACCTTTCGAGAAAAGTCATCGCGTATCCGTTGAACTATCAGCTCATCCATATTCAATTGCTCCCTTCTTTTTTAGGTTGTTAGGATAATTGAGTCCAGCGGGTTGTTTGAGTGTTACTTGTTCTGTTCGTTATTGGCGAGGAACAGAAATGCGCAGTTCGGCGACAAAATATTTATAAATGTGTTGTCAAATAGGTGGGTTAAGATTCATAATTCACTCGCTAAATAAACATTGGATGGTATTGCTGAATGGATTTCCCTCTCGCCTTGCGTGTTTCCTCTTCAAAAGATCTTGCACCGATACAAATATGTTGGTTGTGTTTTTATTTGCGCGCGGGTTTATAATGTTATTTTGACGCCAAAATCACTTTCCTTGCAATCCGATAAAATTATTTTTTGAGGGTTATCGTTTGGAATGTGTTTCATGATTGTATAGGGGCTGCTTTCTGTCCTGTGAACTAATCGTAATAAAGATGAGGTATATTTCAAGAATAATCGCTAACACTCTGCGGTTTTATATAAAAATAAACCTCATTACTTTAAGGAATTCCATTGCCTGCAATGGATAATTATAAGGAGCAGTACCGTGATTACCTTGCTAGAGAAAAATAAAAAAACTGTTGAACAATTCGAAAAAATGTCCGAAGAGCTAATCGTGGATTCTAGGAGTAAAAAGCCTTCTGAACGATTGGACGATAAGCTCTGGTTACTACCAAGGTCAGTTGTTCATTACCTCCATAATGTTGTTACCGATGAAGAAAAAAAACAGGTAGAGCCATTGCTGATGGATTTGAGAGCGAAAGCTGCTTCGATGATTAATGAGTTGCCCGAGATGCTTGAACGGAAGAAAAGTCTGTCGGAGCGAATAAATGCTGCTTCTGAAGTGTTTAAATTTCGTCGCTGGTCCTTGGATGACCTTAGTGAGTTCGTCTCTCTTCTGGATGATGAAGATATGTGGCGTTTTATTCCTGAAGACTATCCCGCGCCTCTCTCTCTAGATGATGCGACCTCGCTAATGGAGACCTCGAACAATATTGTTGATCGTCATACGGTACACGCTGTGGAGTGGGAAGGAAAAGTTATTGGCCAAGCCCGAATTTTATTTGATCCGTCTTCCGCACAATCAGCTGAAATTAGTTATTGGATCGGGAAAAAGTATTGGGGAGCAGGGCTTGCGAGTCGTTTTGTTCCAACGTATACCTACGAAAGTTTTGTGAAAAACCCAAGTATTGACCGAATTTATGCAAAGGTTATAGAAGGTAATGATGCTTCAATTCGTTTATTGGAAAATGCAGGCTACCGGTATGAATCTTTCCACTATCAAAATATTAAGAAGTATGGGAAGAAATTAAATACTCATATCTTTAGTGTTTATAGAGCCTCTTATATTTAACGATTTTATCCAGTTGTTTTGTGTCGAGATCTGGTAGCGTAAATCTGACCGAAGAAGCTTCACATTGTTACGACTCTGTTTCAGCGTGGGCACTAATGAGTGGTTATATCATCACCTCGTCAACAGCATTGGCGAGCAATAAGCAAACGTATATAACTTAACTTTTAACCCCGAATATCGATCTGAAACCGTGGAGCAGGTCGCCAGTGGTTAAACTCACCTTGCACTACTCGGTTGGGTTGCTGGGCGGCGGTTGAAAGCTTTCGCCGTTTTTAACTGATCATATTGACTGATGAGTTAGGAGAGTTAATCTTCGATGTGAAATCCGAAGGGGAGCGATTTTCGAGGTATGTAGAGATTGATTTGTGTTCGATCTATGGTGTTACCCTCACTTCGTTTATCGTGTGTTTAGTTATAGGTGCCTACATTTCTATCTCTATAGATCATTGTCTTCCCCCGTTCACTCTATCGAAGCACTGCTTAAAGTCCTGGCGCAATGCAGCATATCTTTCTACGCCTGTTTAAAAATTAGTCTAAGCTAATAATAGGTTGTCCTGTGTGGCGTTTTATCAACTGAATTGAATGTCGAGGCTACGATGAGTAAAACTGTATTTGTGACTGGTGCAGCAAGCGGTATAGGACTGGCGCTGGCATCAAGGTTTGCACGTGAAAAGTACAATGTGATTATCAGTGATTTGAATCTGGAGGCAGCCCAGGCGGCCTGTGACAAGCTGTTGAGTGAGGATCTAAAAGCGGTGGCCTATCAATTGGACGTGGCAAGCCAAGAGTCGATAGACCGCGTGTCGAAAGACTTCCCCGAAATTGATATTCTGATCAATAACGCGGGTCTTCAGCACGTGGCAAAAATTGAAGATTTCCCCCCTGAAAAGTGGCAGTTATTAACTAATGTACTCTTGGTTGGACCTGCAATGCTGATCGCAGCGGTTGTACCGGGCATGAAAGAGCGAAACTATGGCCGCATCATAAATACGGGTTCTATTCATAGCATGGTTGCCTCTCCATTCAAAAGCGCTTACGTGGCGGCAAAACATGGTTTGCTGGGCTTGGCGAAGGTGGTTGCGCTGGAAACGGCCGAGTTTGATATCACCATCAATACGATTTGCCCTTCTTACGTGAAAACGCCTCTTGTAGAGAAGCAGATTTCGGCTCAAGCCATTGAGCACAATATCTCGGAAGAGGATGTGGTGAATAACATCATGCTGTTGCCTATGCCGAAGAAGGAGTTTATATCCTTTGATGAGTTGGCGGAAACGGCGCTGTATCTGGTTTCACCTGCGGCTAGAAATATGACGGCACAAACCATGGTGTTAGATGGTGGCTGGGTGGCTCGTTAAGGCCGCACTTAGTTCGTTAGTTTTTTACTCAGTAACAGTTTAGCGTGTATTTTGATCAGCTCGGTTATTCCTAACTGGGCTGTTTCCTATCAATATCACAAGGCTCCGTTTTGTGTTTTTGTGAGTGGCCCTCCGGCTTTGCTTTAACTTCCGCCGTTTGTCTCATTGTTATTTACCCCTATATATAACCCTTCCTCCTTCAATAGCACCGTCTAGCCACTTTCCCTCACCTGAATTGTTCTTCATGTTAACATCGGGAACTAAGGTCGGGGCTCTGGGTCGATGTTCAAATATTTTATGTGGTTGAACTAAAACTTCTAGGGGCGGGAGTATGAAGCAAGCATTTCCAAAACGATTAATTCGTTATTTTTCTAAGTTTAATGCACGCTTGTGCGAATATTTATTAAGCATGAATGAATGCGAAGATATGTGCATGTTAGGGCAAAGAAAAGTTACGTTGAATTTAAAAACTGATTCAACAATCTCAAAATAGAAAACAATATTATGTTAAGGACGTGTTGTGATGGCATGGAATAAAATTCCTCTCCCGGTACTTATTGCAGTGCCAGGCTTACTCATTGTTTTAGCTTTAGTGTCTTTGAAGCCAAAAATTAAACCAAAGCTCGATGATCAATTAGAACCGGTTCTCCTTAGTGTGAACGTTTATTCTGCTCGATCAGAAACAGTGACCTTGAGCGTTAAAACTCAAGGTACGGTAACGCCTAAACGGGAAATCGATTTGGTGGCGCAAGTCTCGGGGCAAGTACAGAGCGTTGAACATATTTTTGGCGACGGCGGGTTTTTTGAAAAAGGTCAATTGCTGATCAAAATCGAAGAGCGCGATTATCAAGCGGCCTACCTCGCCGTAAGGGCCCGTCAAGCTGCCGCAGAGCAAAAGCTAGCTGAAGAGCGAGGCCGGGCACGGCAGGCAAAAAGAGAGTGGCGAGATCTCGGCAACCGGGACGCAAACGCGTTGTTTTTACGACATCCACAGGTTGCAGCAGCGGAGGCGAGTGTTGAATCTGCAAAAGCCGATCTTGCCCAAGCTCAGCTCAATTTGGAGCGTACGGAAATTCGTGTACCGTTCAATGGCCGTATTCGCGAGACCTTTGTAGAACTCGGGCAATATATTACCAAGGGGACTCGTATCGCCAGTGTTTACGACACGGCTGTTGCTGAAATTCGTTTACCGCTTTCGGATCGTCAAATTGCGCTTGTAGACTTGCCTCTTGGTTATGCAGCGGTTAACCCAAGTGATGCGCCACGGGTAACTATCTCGGGTGTGATTGGAGGGAAACAATACCAATGGGAGGGGCGAATTACTCGTACCGATGCCAGCATTGATACGCGTTCGCGTATGGCTTTTGCCGTTGCTGAAGTGAATAACCCATTTCGGTCCACAGCTGAAAATAATGGTCAGTTCTACCCGCTTATCGTTGGCCTTTTTGTCGAAGCTGAAATAGAAGGTAAAGCGCTGACTAATGTGATGACCTTACCGGTTGATGCCGTTTTTAATCGTAATAAAATTTATGTATTGAACGACGAGAAAAAGATAGAACAAAAAACAGTAAAGGTCATGCACAGAGACAATGCGCATGTATGGTTTAGGTCCGATATGCCGGATGAAAAACTAATTGTTCTAGAAAAACACGCGTTGCTGACGCCGGGAACAACGGTTAACCCAATTGTCGGCGGTTCTAAAAGCACTGCCGTGGCGACAACCGCATCTGTTTCTTCTATGGGAGAAACAGATGGAGCTAATAAGGAGTAATATCAATGCGCGGAATTATTCATTGGTTTGTCGAAAACCCGATTGCGGCAAATTTGCTGATGTTGGCGATGATTATCGGTGGCATAACGGGTTATCAAAAGATCGATAAAGAAGTCTTTCCTGCAACGACACGTAATTTCGTATACGTGAATATGAGTTATCCGGGGGCGGCTCCAACGGAAGTTGAGCAGCAAATCGTGATTCGAATTGAAGAAGCGGTTGCTGATTTGCCGGGTGTATTTAAAATACGTTCAGACTCTAATCAGGGTTCAGGAAAAGTCTCGATAGAGGTTATTGATGGCTTTGACGTAAAAGAAATCCTAAACGATGTTAAGTCGCGTGTTGACTCGATCAATACTTTTCCAGCGTCTGCTGAGCGGCCGATTATCAGTTATGGGTTTAATCGTGTGCAGCTGATGTTTTTCACGCTTTCTGGTGATGTTGCCCCGGCTCTGATTAAAGCGACAGCCTATAAAATCCGTGATGAAATGTCGGTGTTGTCCGGGATCTCAACCGTTAATATTATTGGTTTAAAGCAAGATGAACTTGGCATTGAAATTTCGGAGTTTGATCTTCGTCGATATAATTTAACCTTTGATCAAGTTGCGAATGCGATCAGGCAGTCATCGGTCAATATACCTGCTGGGGCAGTCAAGACAGCGCAGGGAAATATTCAAGTTCAGACTCGTGCGCAAGCGAACTCTGAACAAGACTTTGCTCAAATAGTGATTCGCAGTAATCCTGACGGTAGCCAGTTATATTTAGGTGATATTGCGACCATTACAGATGGGTTTTCAGACACACAAAATATCGAATTCTCTACCGATGGGAAACCAGGATTAGACTTTCAAGCATTTATTAGTGATGAGCCGGATCTGTTTTTGGGTGCGAAAAATGCAAGAGAGTATTTGAATGATTTACAAGGTGCTCTTCCTACTGGGCTGAATGTGGAGATTACCTATGAAATGAAAACCCTATTTGATGGGCGCTTTAATCTTCTAAAAGATAATGCGCTGTCTGGGTTGTTACTCGTTTATATCGTGCTCATGCTTTTTCTTCGTCCGATTATTGCGTTTTGGGTGGTGGCCGGAATTGCCACTACATTTGCGGGCGCTCTATGGCTATTGTCGTATTTCGGCATTTCCATCAATATGTTATCGATGTTTGCCTTTTTAATGGTGTTGGGCATCGTTGTTGATGATGCGATTATTGTTGGTGAAAGTATCTATAGTCATCATCATAATGGGCTAAAAGGACGAACTGCATCCTCCGTTGGTGCCGGAATTGTATTAAAGCCGGTTACTCTTGCTGTCATCAGTACCATCATATTTTTTTCTCCAATGGTGGCAGTGCCTGCGGAAATCAAACCGTATACTTTGTCGATATTTTTTGTTGTGATGCTTTGCCTGGTCTTTTCATTAATCGAGTCGCTCTTGATATTGCCGTCGCACTTATCGCACCTAAAACCAGAAAAGCCGAGTAAGTTCGCTGCCTTGCAAGTTTTAGAACGCGTACGCGGACGTTTTTCTGGCGCAATGGAAAACTTTGCGACGGGAGTTTATCAGACCGCATTACAAACAGCTTTAAAGAATAAAGTGAGTACATTTCTAGGGTTTTTCGTCGCGTTTATGATATCCGTTGCGATTATGATAGGGGGGTGGCTCAATACTTCGATTTTCCCCGAAGTGCCGCAAGCATTTGTTATCGTTAATGTAAGTGTGCCGGAAGGATCACCGTTTTCAGAGTCCAAAAAATTGGCCGACTATATCGAAAAGGTTGCCAATGAGCTTCGTGAAGATAGTGTGTTACTTAAAGAGAATAAAAACGAACCCTTCATCACCAGTATTAAAAATTTAGCGAATGAAAATACCGGACGAATATTTATTGGCCTAACCGCTGCGGAAGTTCGAAATGTCTCAACAAAGAAAGTTGCTGATCGCTTGCGTGAACAATTGGGCCCTTTGCCTCAAGCAAAAACCTTATCTCTCAATTTTACGGGGAATGGTGGTCAGCCGGATATTCAGTTGAATCTCAATCTGAGATCGAATGACCGAGGGGATCAACAGAATGCCGTTGATGCAATTGTTAAGGTTTTGGCTGCGTATCCGGGGGTCGAAAATGTTAGAAGCGATTTGGAGAATGCACGTACCGAAGTAGAAGTAAATGCTAAACCGTATTCTGAAATCCTGGGTATTAGCTTGAGGGATATGGCGAAACAAGTTCGGCAAGGCTTCTACGGTGAAGAAGTTCAACGAATTCCTCGGGCTAAAGAAGACGCGCGAGTGATGTTGAGGTATACAGCGGAAGAACGCTCAAGCCTGGATACCCTCGACAAAATGAGAGTGAGAACGAGTGATGGAACGCAAATTCCGTTGGGGGCAGTTGCTGATATAAAATTGGTTCCAGGCTTTACCACCATACACCGTGTTGATCGGATGAGAAACATTACGATTACAGCAGATGTTCTCGATGGTTATGATGCAAATAAAACTGTAAACAGTATGCTCGGTGACTACCTGCAAGATTGGAGAAAGGAGCATGATGGTCTTAGTCTGAATAAAGCCGGAAACCTGCGGTCACAAGCTATATTTGGTGAAAACTTTGTATTTAATTTTATTAAAGCCGTAGCGATCATGCTGGCTTTTTTTGCGATTGCCTTTCGTTCTATCGCGCAGTCATTTCTTATTTTAGTTGCGGTTCCATTTGGATTTATGGGTGCGGTTTTTGGCCATCTACTCTTGGGCTACGACATTAGTATGATGTCGTTTTTTGGATTCTTGGCCTGTGCAGGTGTTGTGGTGAACGATAATTTAGTTTTACTCGATAGAATTAATCAGCTACGACATCGAGGTGCCTCGGCTTTCGACGCGGTTATGAATGCTGGCGTTGATCGTTTCCGTCCCATCGTATTGACCTCGCTGACAACGTTTGTAGGTTTACTGCCTATCTTATTCGAGCGAAGCGGGCAGGCACAATTTTTAATTCCCATGGTCATTTCTTTATCTTTTGGCGTTGTGTTGTCTTCTTTTGTAACGCTGTTTTTTGTGCCTTGCACATATTATCTCGGCAGTCGGGTCGGGCAGCGTTTCAGTAATTTACGAAGCCGGAAATGGATGCTTGCAAAGGGTGTGTGATGTTCGATACCAATGTTTGAGAGAAAGAGACGAATAATTTTTCGTCTCTTTTCTTTCGCGTTCATTTTTATAGAGGGTGCTGTTCGAGATTGTTAGATCGATAAAGGCAGTTCTAAATACTTCTCATACATCATATCCCTATGCTCAAATAGAATGGGGTCTAAAGCGGCTTCGGTTTGAGCGTCTCTGACTTCAAACGCTTTTCTTAGTGTGGAGTCCATTGGGCATTGTTCGTGCGGAAGCGGGCTGAACAGGGCGAAAAAAGTAGCGCTGTATATATCGACCGCCGTTAACGAATCTCCAACGAAAAATGGACTTCCTGATGTTTGTTGTGTTTTTAACCGGGTTACCAACATGTTAAGAATGTCACTAACACGATCCGATGCGGCCAAGCCTACTTCGCTAGTGTAGCCGTACTTCATTCCTAGATATTTTGCTACCTCATCAGGAAATCCGCCTGCGTGGATCACTTGAAGGCGGCGCGACCAACCCAGGCCAGCTTCGCCGCAGATTTCGTGCGCGAGTCCAAAAACAAGAGCGCGGTCTTCAGCATTTTCGGGAATCAAGCGCCGGGAAGAGGATAGGCGCTCGGCTAGGAGCAAAATTTCTGCCCAGCCTGAACGAGGGCGCTCTTTATTATAAATCGCGATTGGCCCATTGCGCTGCCCAGCCCATTTTTTTAGAGCTTCATTATCGTAGGTCAATCGTACAGCAGACCAATCAATGTTTTTGACATGCAATATACCTTTGGCTGCTTCGCTCCAACCGCTAGGAACGCCTTGTATGACTATCATACGTAGACCGTCACGTTCTATCGCGTCTTCTATGTTTACATATTGGAATGTCATTATTCGCTCCTGTCCGGTTTAAAATTGTTCGCAGTAGGCACCTGTTTATGGATGAGTACTACGGTTAAAGACTTTGGTCGTATTGTGATACTGGATTGTTATTGTATTCGGTTTTTATAGCTTTTCAATTGAAGGGAGTTGATAAATAGAAAGGCAGATTCAACACCGAAGTGCATAACAGTTTAAGCTGCAATTGCAGCCATATGATTTGCCATTAATTTAGCGGGTGTTTTAAAGTCTAGCTTCTTTCTGGGGCGGTTATTTAGCTGAAGAATAACCGCTTTCACTTCTCTTGCCGATATTTTTTTGAAGTCCGTTTTTTTCGGCCAGTACTGCCGTAGTAAACCGTTAGTGTTTTCGTTCAAACCTCGCTGCCAAGAACTGTAGGGATCGGCAAAATACACCTTTGCACCCAGCGCTTTGGTCATTTTCTCATGGTAGGCAAACTCCTTACCGTTATCTGCTGTAATCGTAAACACCGCGCCTTTGAAAGGCTTCAGTAGCTCAATAGTCGCTTCGGTAACTGTCTCAGCCATTTTATTGTTTATTCGT
>JAWSUZ010000125.1:0-633 GCA_033852165.1 Agarilytica sp.
TCCAGACAGGACTATTCAGGAGAATAAAAAAGTGGCTTAACTTATGAATTGGTGACAACTAGCTTGACAAACACCGGTAGCGACAAACTAAACAGTTTGGAACTTCCGCTTAGGGGCAATAGTGACCTGGCAGTAGCCCTATAACGCGGAGCTAATTTGAGGCGCGTTTTTTGCGCTTTCAGGTTTAGCGTTTTGTTAGGCGGTTGTGTGCTACGCAGAACGAACATGATTTGTAGTAACATCCGCAATTATTTTTTCTTCTAGGTTGGTAACCATAGTACGTACTACACTAACCGTTCGCCCCTTTTTCAAGTACGTAGATTTTGCTATAAATTTTCCACTGGAGGCATTACCCGTGAGATTGGCATTAATGTTTATTGCCAGTGGGAATCCCTTCATCCCCTCTTCGAGATTAACGGACTCGAGGAGCAATACTGATGCTGTTACATCAGCAAACCAAATTATTGCACCAGCATTCACGACGCCGAAAGGATTTAATATTCCTTTTTCAATCGGCATTTCCGCTACGACTTCCTCAGTTGATTTTGAGATAAGGCTGAACCGTATTTCCCCTTTAGACTCCATCTAAATCTACCCCTTATTTTATTGCTTAACATTTTAGGTTTATATGTT
>JAWSUZ010000082.1:0-87940 GCA_033852165.1 Agarilytica sp.
CAAATCACATTCGTTCCTCATTTATTGCCAACTATTCGCGGTATACATTCAACCTTATATGCCAGACTAAAAGGCGATGGCGCTCATTTGCAGTCTCTATTTGAAGAGCGTTATGCTGAAGAACCTTTCGTTGATGTATTGCCTGCAGGCATGTTCCCGCAAACGCGAACGGTTAAGACAACAAATATGTGTAGAATATCTGTAATTGAGCCTCAATCGCGCGGCACTGTCGTAGTGATGTCTGTGATTGACAACTTGACCAAGGGTGCATCTGGTCAAGGTATTCAAAATATGAATATCATGTTTGGTTTAAATGAAACTTGCGGCTTAACAAGCCCCGCAGCTCTCCCTTGAAGTGGAGGGATAAATAGGGCTGACGATGTAGATATGGGTGTTAGTAATATATGGCGATTGTAAAAGGCTCGAAGCAGTGTCGAGTAAAGGTTGTTGAAGACCGCCCGTTATTTCGTTGGACTATCTTGATTGCGTGTCTTGGTCTAACGGTATTGGCTGTATTTGTGAGTCATCAACGCGGTTTTTCAAGCGGTATGGTGAATCAAGAGGCGGCGCTGAAAGAGTTAGCTCGCTATGAGTCCCAATTGTTTACGAGCGAAAAGCGAGTAAATGAATTGGAACAAAAAGTAGCCAATCACACCGTGGGTGCGGAAGTCGATCGAAAAGCAAATGAGTCTGTTCGTCAGGAAGTGATTGTCTTGAAAGAAGAAATTGCCGTCTTGACCGAAGAAAATAGCTTTTATCGGGGGTTAATGGCTCCGACAAAAAATAAGCGGGGCCTTTCTTTCGGCGTGGTTGAATTGAGTCAATCGGAGCGCACGAGGACATACAATTATAAGGTGGTAATGCAGCAGCTAGCGACTAATCACAGCCTCTTAAACGGTACGCTGTTATGTAAAGTGGTGGGTAGGGCGAATGGGAAGGATGTGGAATACAATCTCAATCAGCTTTCTAGCCAGCTTAAGACTGACGTTATCAAATTAAGATTTAAATATTTTCAGACAGTTGAAGGACAGTTGCAGTTACCGGAAGGTTTTGAGCCGTTAAGGATTGAACTGGTCGCAAAATCTACAGGTAAAAACCCTGTTACTGTCGAGAAACGATTCGGTTGGTTAGTAGAGGAGGTTTTATAAATGTTTGGTGGTAAAAAGAACGATCAGTTTGCGAGTGGCGGTCATACATTGTTTGATCATGCAGTTGAAATTCATGGCTCGGTTACATTTGCAGGTAACCTTGATATTCAGGGTAAGGTTGTTGGTAATATTATGGCTGCGGAAGGTTGCGATGCCTTGGTTCGGGTTCTTGCAAAAGGCGCTGTCGAAGGGGAGATAAGATCTTCGCGCGTTATTATTAATGGCACGGTAGTTGGGGACATATACTCAACCAAGCACCTGGAGCTTGCTGCTAATGCTGTCGTGAATGGCAATGTTCATTACAGTGTTATCGAAATGGTAAAGGGAGCTGAAGTGAATGGTAACCTTATCCACGTGGCTGACCCCTCAAAAAAACAACGCCCTCAACCACTTACGGTGAATGAGCAAGAGGCCCACGTTAGCGAAGCTAGCTAGTTTGTTGTTCTTGGGGGGCTTAGGTAAGTCAGCAAGTTATAGAGTAGTTGACTAATTTACTGGGTTAATCGGATAATGCCCCCCTGTACTGACTTATTTGTATCGAGCTATATCTGACTATGACCTCAAATCCAGACGCACCTTCGGGTGAACCGCAAACATTTATTCCAGAGCCTATTCGCATAACTGACAGCGCTTTCGCTAAAGTGAAAGCGTTGATCGATGAGGAGGGGAATGAAGACTTAAAGTTTCGTGTTTATGTGACGGGAGGAGGTTGTTCTGGTTTTCAGTATGGTTTCGCCTTTGATGAAGCTTTCGCCGAAGATGATGCTAAAATCGAACGAGATGGCGTCACAGTTGTGATTGATGCCATGAGCTACCCTTACTTGGTTGGTGCCGAGCTCCATTATGAAGAAGGGCTGCAGGGCTCTAAATTCAAAATTGAAAACCCTAACGCGAGCTCTACGTGCGGTTGCGGTTCCTCTTTCTCTATCTAATCTATGCCTCTGAAAATTCGCATTGTTGCGAGTGCGGCGCTCTTTTCTGTATTGGTGTTAGCAGGATACCAGTTTAACTCTGCTTCATTGAAAGACGATGATGGTGTCGATCAGCGTTCAGATATACCGCCTCCCAGCGGTCAATATGCTATTTCAGATAGCCAGCTCACTCAGCTAACCCTAAATGCACTTGCTCCAGCGAATGGTTATTTAGCGCGTATTTTCCTTAATTCTCCTGACGATGTTGAAAGTGCATTATTGCGGGCCGAAGAATTATATCGGCGTGGCGAAGTGACAGTCGATGATGAGCCTCTAGCTTTTGTGTTGCATGGCCCAGAAGTCCAAATTTTCTTTAAAGAAAACTATCAAAAATACAGCTCAATTGTCGATTTGGCTGCCAAATTATCTGCGTTTAACGTGGTGGATATTAAAGTCTGTGAGACTCGCTTAGGTGTTTTAGGGCAATCGAATGAGGCTTTACCGCCATTTATCGAAACCGTACCTTTCGGCCCTGTAGAAATTGAGCGCCTATTGATGGAAGAGCAATACGTCTATTTTTAAGCTCTTTTATGTTTGTCTGAGGTGGCTTCATTGGGGAGGTTCAGTGCGTTTGACTTCCCTAATGTTAGAACCCCACTGCAAAAATACTTGTTCCCACGGAGTAGATTGAGTATGGTTCGCGCTGGAGTTGGCCAGGCAATCGCGCTGGGGTCCTTTAAACGATCACTGCGAGGAAAGTCCGGGCTCCATAGGGCAGAACGCCAGGTAACCCCTGGGGGGTGCGAACCTACGGAAAGTGCAGCAGAAAGTATACCGCCTGCCATAGAGCAATCTTTGGTCGGTAAGGGTGAAAAGGTGCGGTAAGAGCGCACCGCGCAACTGGTAACAGTTTGTGGCGATGGTAAACCCCGTTCGGAGCAAGACCAAATAGGAATCCTATGGCGCGGCCCGCGCTGGATTCGGGTAGGTCGCTTGAAGCCAGTGGTGACGCTGGCTCCAGATGAATGATTGTCCACGACAGAACCCGGCTTATCGGCCAACTCCATTTTTATCTCATCTATATTCGTATTTGAGTCAGTAAACCTTATTTTTTAAGACCAAAAAAATCTTTTTCTTAATGTTATTTCTAGGATAGGTCCCTATCGCCTTGTATTCGTTCGGTTTTTTTCGCTCAAATATCTTCCTGTAACCCCTGTTTTCCGAAAAAGCTCTAGTTTTCAATAGCTTACGTCAGTTTTCCTGAGGTCAATTCCTTGACTTTGTTTGCTGGTGAAATATAGTGTGCAATAGTGGTGTAAAGTGGTTTTTTGTGGGTAATAGTGGAAAGAGACATGGTTCTGGTGGTGAATTAGGGTGTATCAAGGTAGTCATTCGATAAATATGGACGCCAAAGGGCGTATCGCGGTGCCAGCAAAGCATCGAGATGTCCTGGCGTCTACCTGTGGAGGTCGTATTGTGATGACGGCTCATACGCAGGATAAGTGTGTTCTGGTCTATCCAGAAACCGAATGGCAAAACATTCTACCCAAAATCGAAGCCCTTCCTACCTTCAATCGTGCGGCACTTCGCGCGCAACGATTACTCATTGGTTATGCATGCACCTTAGAGCTTGATTCTAATGGGCGTGTGCTTGTGCCACCCACCTTGCGCGATTATGCGAATTTAGAAAAAAAACTCATGCTTGTAGGTTTAGGCAAAAAGTTTGAGTTATGGAATGAAGACTCGTGGTTATCGAGTATCGCCGAAGGTGATGATGATGACGCTCTACCTGAAGAAATGATGTCCCTCTCTCTATAGAAGAACCGGTATGACAGAAGCAAAACATTATTCGGTTCTTTTACAAGAATCGATCGACGGCTTATTAGCTTGTGAAGGCGCCAATGACGGCGTTTTCGTTGATGGAACATTTGGTCGAGGTGGGCATAGTCGTGCACTTTTAGCCCGTCTTGGAGAGTCATCGAAATTGATTGGTTTCGATAAGGATCCCGAAGCTGTTGCAATAGGTGAAGCTCTACAGAAAGAAGATAGCCGGTTTACGATGATTCATTCGTCGTTTGCGGATATGAAGGCTCAGCTGTCGGGCTTAGGAATTGAACAGATTGATGGCGTGCTTTTGGATTTGGGGGTGTCATCGCCGCAGCTAGATGAGGCGGGTCGTGGTTTCAGCTTTATGAAAGACGGACCTTTAGATATGCGCATGGACAACAGTCAGGGGCAAACAGCTGCTGAATGGATTGCGGAAGCGGAAACCAGTGAAATTGCCACCGTATTGAAAGAGTACGGAGAGGAGCGATTCGGAAAGCGTATTGCCGCTGCCATTGTTGCGGCGCGAGAAGAAAAGCCGATTACTCGCACATTGGAGCTTTCTGAAATTGTAACAGCGGCGAACCCGAAGTGGGAAAAGACCAAGCATCCCGCTACAAGAGCTTTTCAGGGAATACGTATTTTTATTAATCGTGAGCTAGACGACTTGGCGTCGACACTGGGGGATGTGGTGCAATTGCTAAAACCCGCAGGTCGAATTGCGGTGATTAGCTTTCACTCCTTGGAAGATCGGATTGTGAAACGTTTTTTTCGTGAGCAATCCAGGGGGAAAGATCTTCCAATGAGTATTCCTGTTACTGAGAGTATGTTAGATAAAAAATTAAAAATCTTAGGTAAGCCATTTAAAGCGAGCGAAGCAGAGCTAGAAGAAAATATACGGTCGAGAAGTGCAGTGATGAGAATTGCTGAACGTTTATGATCCAGCTTTGTTGATGGAGTGTTCAAAAAATGGTGGTAGAAACAAAAAATACGTGTAAAAAAAAGTGTTCCGGCAAAATTCTGGTTTCACTGTTATTGGTTTCATTGTGGCTTTCAAGTGTTGGCTCGGCGATTGGAGTGGTGTATTCGACCTATGAGTCACGAAAGGCGACGCAAGAGCTTGAAGAGTTACGACGAGAGGCCAGTGGATTAAGGGTGATTTCGGGGCAGTTTTTATTAGAAGAAAGTTCCTGGTCGGCGTATTCCCGAGTGGAAAAAGTCGCGCTAGGGGAATTGAATATGGTACTTCCTAAAACAGAAAAAACGGTATTGGTATTTAGAAAGTGAAGTTCTTGAAGTCAATGTCAACATGGCGGTTTTATGTTGTAGTGTCTGTACTTGCAGCTCTACCGCTTACTCTTGCATGGCATTTGGCAAATCTTCAAGTGATTCCCGGGAGTGAGCGCGACTTCCGGTTTTTACAAAGTGCAGGCGAAGCACGTACTGTTCGCAAAGAAAAAATTAAAGCTTATCGTGGTGTTATTACAGATCGAAATGGCGAATTACTGGCTGTAAGTACGCCGGTTAAGTCTATTTTTGTAAATCCTCAGAAAATCAAACCAGAGCAGATTAAAAAAATTGCCGCCGCAGTTGGTGTGAAGCATGCTGAACTGAAAAAACGGTTAAAAAAATATAAAAACAAACAGTTTATGTATTTGACGCGGCAATTGCCGCCATATAAAGCCGACAAGATTTTAAAGAATGGCTTTGCGGGTGTGTATGCCGAAGATGGTTTTCGCCGTTATTACCCTTCTGGAGAAGTAAGCGCCCATGTTGTTGGTTTTACGGATATTAATGATTCTGGACAAGAGGGCGTTGAACTAGGGTTTGATCAATGGTTGGCGGGCGAGCAAGGTTCCAAGCGGGTCATAAAGGATCGTAAGGGGCATGTTGTTAAGGACCTTGGGCTGGTTAAGTCGCCGCGATCGGGAAATGACTTACGTTTAACCTTGGATTTGCGTCTTCAATACCTTGCTCATAAAGAGCTTAAAAATGCGATTGCTTCCATGGGAGCTAAATCTGGGTCAATAGTGTTGATGGCAGCTCAAACGGGCGAAATTTTGGCAATGGTTAATCAGCCATCGTACAACCCTAATAATCGAGCAAAAGTTAAAGCACGACAATTAAGAAACCGTGCATTTACCGATATCTTTGAGCCAGGTTCCACAATGAAGCCCTTTACTGTGATGGCGGCATTGGAGACTGGACGATTCTCGCCAAGTTACACGATCGATACGAATCCTGGCCATATATTTGTGGGGGGCAAGTTAATACCCGACCCGGTTAATTACGGGGTTATGGATTTAACTAAAATACTGGTGAAATCGAGCCAGGTTGGAATTACTAAACTCGCCTTAAAAATGAATCCAAATACCATTCGTGACATGTATTTTCGGGCGGGCTTAGGTCAAAGCATCGGGGCCGGATTCCCAGGTGAAAGCGTAGGTTCATTGCCCAATCGAGAGAGGTGGCATCCTATTGAGGTAGCAACGTTTGCTTACGGTTATGGTTTGAGTGTTAACGCGGTTCAGTTGGCGCAGGCTTATACCGTGATCGCGTCAGGAGGGGGGTTTCATTCCGCCACATTAATTCAGCAGGACGAAGTCGTACCGGCGAAGCAGGTAATCAGCAAAAAAATAGCCGCTCAAATGACGCAAATGTTAAAAAAGGTAGTATTACCGGGGGGGACGGCCAGTCGAGCGAAAATCGAAGATTATGCCGTGGCAGGAAAGACCGGTACTGCGCATAAGGTGGGTTCTTCCGGATATTCGGATGATCGCTATCTTGCGGTTTTTGCTGGTTTTGCTCCGGCAGATAAGCCAGAAATTGTAGCTGTTGTTGTTATTAACGAACCTCCAGCGGATGGGGCTTATTCGGGTGGTAAAGCAGCAGCTCCTGTGTTTGCTCGTGTGGTTGAACGAGCATTGAAGGTTTTGCGTGTGCCACCTAAGTTTAGTAATACTGCCGCGCAAATCGCGGTAGTCGATCCTGTAGCAAGTGGGGAGGTGAATTATGGGCGTTTATAATCCCTCCCCTAAAAAGTTGGTGGAAATATTACCTAAAAATCACGTTGGGAAGTTATCTGATCAGTTACTCGTTAATGATATTCAAATCGATAGTCGAAGAGTATCTCCTGGAGCTTTGTTTATAGCGCTAAAAGGCGGCGATGATAACGGCGAACAATATATTTCCGGTGCAGTTGAAAATGGAGCTGTTGCGGTATTAGTTGAAAGTGATTGTATCCCCTCTATAGCGAATGTAGAAATTCCGGTTATAGGGGTGGACAATTTAAAAGTTCGTTTGGGCGAGATAGCAGAAAAGTTTTTTGAAAATTCATCTGAAAACTTATTTATCTGCGGAATCACAGGCACAAACGGGAAAAGCAGCATTGTATCGTTTGTCGCCCAGTTGGATGCACTGCTTGGCGGAAAAGCTGCAACGATAGGAACGCTCGGTTACGGCGTTATTGATAAAACGATTACAGAAACTGGCATGACAACGCCTGACGTGGTGAGCTGCCACCGCATTTTAGCTGAGCTACTGAGCGATGGTGTTCAGAGTGTGGCTATGGAAGTCTCATCTCACGGAATTGATCAAAATCGCACCGACAATATTCATTTTGATATTGGCGTTATTTCCAACATCACTCGTGATCACTTGGATTATCACGGATCATTTGAAGAATACGCGCGGACTAAAAAATCATTTTTATTATCGACTCAATGCAAAACGGCCATTATCAATCTAGACGATAAAAAATGTGCGGCGCTTGCTGAAGAAATGGCTGAGCAAAATAAGCATTTTATTAGCTACGGTATTGAATCTCCGCATGCCGATGTTCGGGGAAGCATCAAATCTTATACCGATACAGGAGTGGTAGCGCACATCGAGTCTCCTTGGGGGGAGGCCGATGTGTTGGTGCCGTTAATAGGAGCGTTTAATTTCAGTAATTTGATTGCTGCGATTTGTGTTAATTGCCAGTCCGGTAAAAATTTCGATGCATTAATTAAGGCGATTCCTGATATTCATGCGGTAGAAGGCCGTACGCAGGAAGTTACAGTCGAAGGCAGCTTAGAATTACCTCGAGTCTATATCGATTTTGCTCATACGCCGGATGCATTAGAAAAAGTATTAAAAGCCCTGAAACTTCATGCGAATAAAAATTTGTGGGTAGTGTTTGGATGTGGCGGTGATCGTGATCGTGGCAAGCGCTCCCAGATGGGAAGAATCGCAGCCGCTTATGCCGATCGCATTATATTGACGTCGGACAATCCGAGAACGGAAGACCCTGAGTTAATTCTCGCCGATATTTTAAGCGGTGTTCCCGACAATTCTCCTGTGGAAAAAATAGTCGAACGGAAGTTGGCGATTTCTGTGGCAGTGGGAAGTAGCGATAAAAATGATTTGGTATTGATAGCCGGAAAAGGGCACGAAAGTTATCAAATTATTGATCGTGAAAAGCTGCCTTTTAGCGACTGTGTCGTCGCAAAAAAAGCATTAGAGCAGCGTCGTGATGCCGTCGGAGCGATGAGATGAAATTATCGTCACTCGTGGAGAAAAAGGTCGGGCGTCTAGTGGGGGAGGATTGTGAGTTCGCATTGCTTTCTACCGATACTCGATCGATAAAGAACGGTGAGTTATTTGTCGCTTTGAAAGGCGACAATTTTGACGCACACGATATGATCGATGTGGCAAATGAGCATGGTGCGTGTGCACTGGTTGTCGAGCGAGAGTTAGAAACATCGTTACCTCAGCTAATTGTGGACAATACAACGCATGCATTAGGCGATATATCGGTAGAATATCGAGAAGCATTTAATGGCAAAGTGATTGCGATTACCGGAAGTAGCGGAAAAACGACAGTAAAAGGTATGTTGGAATCTATCTGCAGTGAAGCGGGTAATTGTTTAGCAACGCATGGTAATTTTAATAACCATATTGGTGTGCCGTTAACTCTGGCTCGTCTAAATAATAGTTTTGACTATGCCGTTATTGAGGCGGGAACGAGCAATGCCGGTGAAATTCAATATCTTACTGATCTGATTCAACCACACGTTGCGATCATTACGAACGTTCAGCCAGCCCATATAAGTGGTTTCGGTAGTTTACGTGCGGTGGCAGTAGAAAAGACTGCAATTTATGGCGGTGATAAAGGTAAGTCGATCGCCATTGTTAATTTGGACGATGAAAATATTCGCGCTTTTGATTCCCAGCTTGATAGACGTCAAGTAATTGGTTTTACGGTTAAGGACAGTGTTCCAGAGCCATCCGGTCTAGCATTGACTGGTGCCGTATCCGTAAGTCGTTCGAGTGTTGATGACATGGGGCGAGCGTCCTTTTTGGCCAATATCGACGATCAAGAGCTTGAGGTGTCGTTGGCTGTGTTAGGAACGCACAATGTGGCAAATGCATTGTCTGCTATTGCTGCCGCTAAGGCTGTAGGAATTGAACTTGCTGATATCAAGCGTGGTTTAGAGCGTTTCAAAGGAGCGCCGGGCCGAATGCAGGTCAGTTCGGGAGTCAATGGTATGACCTTGGTTAACGATACTTACAACGCTAACCCCGGTTCTGTAAAAGCGGCAATAGATTTCCTTGGAGGCTTTGACCAATCGGTTCTTGTTTGTGGGGATATGGGAGAGCTTGGTAACGATTCCGAGTCTCTTCATAAAGAGATTGGCCGTTACGCCAAAAGTAAAAAAGTAACAAAGGTGTTTACGGTTGGAAAAACATCAATCGACATTTCAAATTCGTTTGGTGACGGGGAACATTTCTCAAGCAAAGCAGCGTTGATCGAAGCTTTGCTACCGTTAATGAATAAAAAAAGTATAGTTTTAGTGAAGGGTTCTCGTAGTTCGACAATGGAAACAGTTGTTCACGCACTCAGCGCTGAGGGGGAGAGGTAATGCTTCTTTGGTTGGCCGATTATTTACAGCAATATGTAGGCGCATTTGGCGTTTTCAAATATTTAACTTTTCGTGGCATTCTTGGAATGTTAACGGCTCTTGGAATCTCATTACTTATGGGACCATGGGTAATCCGAAAACTCAATGAGCTTCAAATAGGACAAACGATTCGTTCAGATGGCCCTGAAAGTCATATGAGTAAATCCGGCACTCCGACAATGGGCGGAACGTTGATTCTGTTTGCGATTTTGCTTTCTACATTGTTGTGGTCAGATTTGAGCAATCGTTATGTGCTTGTCGTTATGTTTGTGACTTTTTCCTTTGGCTTGATTGGTTGGGTAGATGATTACCGAAAAGTAGTTGAGAAAAACACCAAAGGCCTACCCGCAAAGTGGAAGTATTTTTGGCAATCATTTGTTAGCTTAGGTGTGGCGGTTGTGCTCTTTAATACTGCGAACATTCCTGCAGAAACGGAATTGATTATACCTTTCTTTAAAGATGTTGCTTTGGATTTAGGCTTAGCCTATATCGTTCTAACGTATTTCATGATCACAGGGTTTAGTAATGCCGTGAACTTGACTGATGGATTGGATGGCTTAGCTATCATGCCTACGGTTATGGTGGGCTCGGCGTTGGGGATTATCGCTTACTTGGTAGGTAACTTTAATTTTTCCAATTATTTACATATTCCCTATATTCCGGGCGCTGGAGAGCTGGTTATATATTGCGGCGCTCTAGCCGGAGCCGGACTTGGGTTCTTATGGTTCAACACTTACCCCGCACAAGTTTTTATGGGGGACGTTGGCGCCTTGGCATTAGGTGCTGCACTCGGTGTTATCGCCGTTATCGTTCGCCATGAGTTCGTGTTTATCATCATGTCCGGCGTTTTTGTAATGGAAACCGTGTCAGTAATTTTACAAGTCGCTTCGTTTAAACTAACAGGACGGCGTATTTTTAGAATGGCTCCACTGCATCATCATTTTGAGTTGAAAGGCTGGCCAGAGCCGCGCGTTATTGTTCGTTTCTGGATTATTACGGTGATGCTTGTGTTGTTTGGATTGGCAACGCTGAAGTTAAGGTAGATCGAGAATTCTGGGCCGATCAGAACGAGATAGCGTAGTTGAAAGAAATAAAATAAAAAATAAATGATTAAAAAGAAACGAAATCACAGTAAGAACTAAGAGTTAGAAAATTGGCTTTATCAGAAAACCAAAAAAGTTATTCTTTGATTGTCGGCATGGGCGCGACAGGGTTTTCTATTGCTCAATTTTTGTCAGATAAAGGTCGTAAGTTTCATGTTTTTGATACTCGATCATCGTCCAATATGCAGTCACAGTTTAAAGCGTGCTTTCCTGAAGCTGAGCAGTATTTTGAACAAATCGATAGTGCTGTAGTAGACGGTGCGACGGAAATCTATATCAGTCCTGGTGTCCCGCGAGATGAAACTGTAATTGCCTCCGCAATAGCATCCGGGAAAGCGGTTGTGGGCGATATTGAACTCTTTTTACGGCAGGCTCAAAAGCCAGTGATTGGAATTACAGGATCAAATGGCAAATCAACCGTAACAACTTTAGTGGGCCTCGCAGCAGAAAAGGCGGGTCTAAAGGTTGGCGTTGGTGGCAATATTGGTACACCTGCTCTCGAGTTATTAAGGGAAGATGCCGACCTGTACGTATTGGAATTGTCGAGCTTTCAGCTAGAAAGCATCCTGGCCCCAAATCTTCATGTGGCCTGCAATTTGAATGTTTCAGCAGATCATATGGATCGTTATGACGATTTGCAGCATTACGTTACCACTAAACAGCAAATATTTATTGGCGCTTCTCATACCGTATTTAACCTGGACGATTCGTTAACACATCCTCCTGTGGTAGCGGCAGAAACGGGCCTTCGATACGGTTTCGGGCTGAATCGAGGACTTGAGAAAAATGAGCGACAATATTCATTTCGTTCAGAAAGCGGCTGGTTAGAAATTGACGGAGATCGTTTACTGCACAAGGACGAAATAAAGATAAAGGGAAAACATAATATCTGTAACGCTCTGGCGCTATTTGCTATTGCGGATGCTGCTGGTGTAAGTCGTGATGCCTGTAAGCATATTTTAGGTGAGTTTGAAGGGCTTCCTCATCGCTGTGAATATGTCGCGGAGCAGAATGGAGTGACTTACATAAACGATTCGAAGGCAACCAATGTCGGCGCAACAAAAGCGGCAATCGATGGTTTGGCTTCCGAGTTTGAAAATATCGTATTGATTGCAGGCGGAGAAGGCAAGGGAGCAGAATTTAACGAATTGGGCGAATGTATTAATGAAACCGTTGGCGCAGTCATTTTATTCGGAAAAGACCGCGATCAAATTGCAAAATTAATTGGCTCGCACGTTTCAGTTGTTCTTGTTAATAGCATGAATGAAGCGGTGCAATCAGCAAAATCGCAAGCCAAAAAAGGTGATCTGGTACTTTTGTCACCTGCGTGCGCAAGCTTCGATATGTTTTCGAACTTTGAGCATCGTGGGCAAGCTTTTATTAATGCAGTTAACGGGGGAGCTGGTCAGTGAATATTACATTGCCTAATCCACAACTCGTTAAGTTTGACTACGCCTTTTTAGCCGCTTTTGCTGCATTGATTAGTGTCGGGTTCGTTTTAGTTGCCTCTAGCTCTCTGGACTTTTCTGAAGTTCGTTACGGTGACGCTTGGCTAATGTTGCGAAAACAATGCATCTTTTTGATGATGGGGCTATCGGTAGGCCTTGTCATGTTGTTTATTCCTTTGGCTATATGGGAAAAATATTCAGGCATCTTCCTGTGTTTGGCGATCTTATTTTTACTTGCTGTATTGATTCCCGGTGTGGGCAAGGTCGTAAACGGTAGTCGCCGCTGGTTGCCGATGGGTATCTTTTCGATGCAAGCTTCGGAACTTGCAAAAATATGCCTTGTTCTGTTTTTTGCGAGTTACCTGGTGCGTCGCAACCAAGCCGTCCGAGAAAGCTGGTCGGCATTTTTTGTCATGATATCCGTGATCGGTTTTGTCGTTATCCTGCTCTTGTTAGAGCCAGATTTTGGAAGTTCCGTGGTGTTAGCGGTTACTCTCGGTAGCATGATGTTTGTCGCTGGCGTTCCCATCATACGTTTTTTGTTGGTTGCCGGTATGGCTGTGGCTGCCTTTGGCTCGATTGCTATTTTATCTCCTTATCGCTGGGAAAGATTGGTCGCCTTTATGGACCCTTGGTCACGCCAATTTGATAGCGGTTATCAATTGGTTCAGTCTCTTATCGCATTTGGTCGAGGTGAATGGTTTGGCGTGGGACTGGGGAATAGTTTGCAAAAACTATTCTTTTTACCCGAAGCGCATACAGATTTTATTTTCGCCATTTTTGCAGAAGAGTTTGGATTGATTGGCGCTCTGGGACTTATTGGATTGTTTGTGTTTTTTCTGACCAAAATATTTCTCTTATCTCGACGCGCTATTAATGAAGGTAAACCCTTCGGCGGCTATCTCAGTTTTGGAGTGGCGGTAATGCTTTCAGTACAAACCTTTATCAATATGGGAGTTGCTTCCGGGTTATTGCCAACTAAAGGTTTGACTCTGCCGTTAATCAGTTATGGCGGCAGTAGCCTATTGGTGACACTGGCGTTGATCGCTTTGGTTTTACGCGTGAACTGGGAGCTTGATGATGGAAAGTAAGTCGATCCTCATCATGGCCGGTGGTACCGGTGGGCATATTTTTCCTGGGCTAGCGTTAGCAAAAGAAATGCAGGCACGTGGTCATAAAGTTACGTGGTTGGGTACTAAAGCCGGGATGGAATCCACCTTGGTGCCAAAAGAAAATATTGATATCCACTACATTTCTGTAAAAGGGGTGCGAGGTAAGGGAATTAAAGCGTTATTTCTAGCTCCTTGGAACATCGTATCTTCGGTAATGTCTGCATCGAAAGTCATTGCCTCGGTAAAACCGAACGTGGTTGTTGGTCTGGGTGGTTTTGTTGCGGGACCGGGTGGCGTCGCAGCAAAATTGAAATGTAAGCCTCTTGTGATTCATGAACAAAATGCAGTGGCAGGTACAACCAATAAATTATTGGCGAAAATTGCAGATAAAGTTTTAACGGCATTCCCATGTGGTTTAACCCGTGAGATCTGCATCGGGAACCCCGTTAGAAAAGAAATTAGTGAATTACCATCACCTGAACAACGTATGAAGAGCCGAACTGCAAGTACTAATGTGTTGATCATTGGTGGGAGTCGAGGCGCATTGGCCGTAAATGAACTTGTGCCTCAAGCATTTGCTTTATTACAGGCAGCTGGTGAATCGAATATATGGCACCAGGCGGGTGCAGACAAAGTTGATGCAACCGTCAAGCAGTACGAGTCTGTAAAAGTCGCGGCTCGAGTGGAAGCTTTTATAGACAATATGGCAGAAGCCTTAGCTTGGGCTGATGTTGTGATCTGTCGGGCGGGTGCATTAACGGTTTCCGAATTGGCTATGGTGGGCTTGGGTGCTGTATTAATTCCATACCCTTATGCGATAGATGATCACCAGACGGAAAATGCAAAATATTTGGCGGACAAGGGTGCTGCAATTGTTCGTCAGCAAAAAGATTTGAGCGCAGAAAGTTTGGCGAATTTACTAAAAGAATTTATTTTTGATAGAGCGAAGTTGTTAAACATGGCAAGTCAGGCAAAATTATTAGCAAAACCTAACGCAGTGAATGATTTTGCGGATTACTGTGAGGGTGTCGCACATGTCTAACTCTACAATTCATCATGTACCGGAAATGCGTCGTATTAAAACGATACATTTTGTGGGAATTGGCGGTGCTGGTATGTGCGGCATCGCAGAAGTTCTATTGAACCAAGGTTACTCGATAACGGGTTCAGATTTAAAGGAGTCTGAAGTGACAAGGCGCCTATCGAAATTGGGTGCGAAGGTATATATAGGCCACCACGCGAGTAATGTTCGTCATGCCGATGTGGTGGTGAATTCCAGTGCGGTGCAATGCGGGAACCCTGAACTTATTGAAGCGAAAAGCCTGCGTACACCGATAGTTCGGCGGGCGGAAATGCTGGGAGAATTGATGCGTTATCGGCATGGTATTGCCGTAGCGGGAACCCATGGAAAAACCACAACAACGAGTTTAATTGCATCTGTACTTGCCGCAGGAAAAAAAGATCCGACCTTTGTGATTGGTGGCCTGTTAAACAGTGCAGGTACCAATGCGCGTTTAGGCGAGAGTGAATATTTAGTGGCAGAAGCTGACGAAAGCGATGCTTCGTTTTTACACCTTCAACCGATGGTAACGGTGATCACAAATATTGAAGCGGATCATATGGATACTTATGGTGGTGACTTCTCGAAACTTAAACAAACGTTTGTAGAATTTGTTCATAATTTGCCGTTTTATGGTGTGGCCGTTGTTTGTGGTGATGACCCCGTAATTCAGGAGATTATTCCCGAATTATCTCGATCCATTGTCACTTACGGTTTCGGGGAAGATAACGATTTTCAGGCCTTTGATGTTGTGCAAAAGGCTGCCAGCCTGACTTTTAAAGTTAAGCGGCCCGATGGGAAATCAATATTAGAGCTGAGCCTTAATATGCCCGGTCGTCACAATGTATTGAATGCAACAGCAACGGTCGCGGTTGCAACGGACGAGGGCGTAAGTGATGAGGCTATTAAGCAAGGGCTAAATGACTTCGAAGGTGTTGGGCGACGTTTTCAGATTTATGGCGAGTACGCCATCGGTGAGAATGAGCAAGACACCGTTATGTTAGTCGATGACTATGGTCACCATCCAACGGAAGTCGCGGTAACCATTCAAGCCGTACGAGATGGTTGGCCAGAACGCCGTTTGGTCATGGTCTATCAGCCACACCGCTATAGCCGAACTCGCGATTTATATGAAGATTTTGTAGAGGTTTTATCTTCGGTAGACCAGTTAATTTTACTCGAAGTGTATTCTGCGGGTGAAGATCCTATCCAAGGAGCTGATAGTCGTCATTTGAGTCGCACTATTCGAAATCGAGGTCATGTCGACCCTATATTTGTTGAAGGTATTGCGGGTGTTCCTGCCGTTGTGAGCGACATTATAAAGCCGGGGGATATTCTCATTACCCAAGGCGCGGGGAATGTCGGTATTTTGGCGAAAGAATTAGCGAAAAGAAAATTACGTTAGAAATGATGAAAAGCACGTCCTACGAAAAAATATTCAATGATTCGCTTAACCGCTTGGGTAAAGTTGCGGTTTTATTGGGCGGCGTTTCTGCGGAACGCGAAATTTCACTGCAAAGTGGACAGGCGGTATTGGCGAGCTTGATTGAGTGCGGCGTAGATGCTTTTGGCGTTGATATTCAGGAAAATGTTATTCAGCAGTTAGATGCTATTGAGTGTGACCGGGCCTTTATTGCCTTGCATGGTGTCGGTGGTGAAGA
The DNA here is from genome assembly GCA_033852165.1 of Agarilytica sp. Classification (GTDB taxonomy): domain Bacteria; phylum Pseudomonadota; class Gammaproteobacteria; order Pseudomonadales; family Cellvibrionaceae; genus Agarilytica. Next base: position 16,210 of record JAWSUZ010000082.1, read on the forward strand.
TGGGAAAATTCAAGCCATTCTTGAGTGTATGGGCATTCCCTATACCGGAAGTGATGTCGCATCTTCGGCTTTGGCTCTGAATAAAATAAGAACGAAATTGGTCTGGATGGGCGCTAACTTACCAACACCAAAATTTAAGGTGCTGAGCAAAGAAACGAATTTTCCGGCGGTGTTAGCGGCTTTGGGAGGCAGCTGTTTTATTAAACCAGCCTCAGAAGGTTCCAGCTTGGGAATGAGACGGGTCAGCTCTGATGAAGAAATGAAAAGCGCTTTCGAATATGCGGTTCAATTCGACGCTGAGATTATGGCAGAGCAAACGATCAACGGTCGAGAGTTTACTATCAGCATCTTAAATGGAAAGGTCTTACCCTCCATTGAGTTGAGAGCCAAAAATGATTTTTATGATTTTGACGCAAAGTATATTTCCGACGAAACGGAATATGTTTGCCCTAGCAACTTAGAGACTAAGGCTGAGCAAGAGATACAAGAACTTGCACTAGAAGCCTTTAACATATTGGGATGCAGTGGCTGGGGGCGAGTCGATTTTATGCAAAGCGAGAGCGGACAGTTCTATTTGCTGGAAGCGAATACAGTGCCGGGTATGACAAGCCACAGCTTGGTACCAATGGCTGCGAAAGCAGTGGGTTTAAGCTTTGGTGAATTATTAACTGAAATTCTTGTTTCGACACTTGATAGTGACGCGCAATAATGACACGTCGTAACTTAAAAGATATGAAACGGCCCGTAAAGACGGCGGCAGATAAAAAAGCATCAGCAAAGAAAACACAGCTAAAAAAAGGCGCAGTGCGCAGTGCGACAGAGTATGAGGGTGGCAAGCAGATTAAGTGGGGGAGGTTTGTACTAATAGCCGTCTTGTTCACGGCGAGTGTTGCGGGCTTAACTCAAGTTAAATGGCAGGAAATTTATCAAAAAACCTACGAGGCGACAAATAGGCCATTGGCGAGTATTAAAATTTCCGGTGAATTTCGGTTTGTATCACGGGTAGCGTTGGAAAAGCTGATTTCTTCCCAGCTGGATGGAAGTTTTGTCGATCTCAACCTTCAAGAGGTGAAATTGGCGATAGAAAATAACCCTTGGATCGAAAGTGTATTGGTAGAGCGTATATGGCCCGATAGTCTAAAGTTGAAAATAGATGAGCACTATCCTATTGCGCGATGGAATGATGATGGCTTTATTAATAGAGCTGGACGTTTGATAAAAGTAGAGTCAAATGCGATTTTGGTCGATTTACCTCTGTTGTCGGGTAAAGACGAGAGCAGTAATGAACTGTCGAAAAACTATTTTTTCTTCAGCGAATCGCTAAAAAGTAGTGGTCTGAAAATTAGTGCGCTGAGAGTAGATAACAAAATGTCTTGGTCTCTTTATTTGGAACAGGGCTTTGAACTGGTTTTCGGTCGAGAAGATATTCAGTCAAAACTCGAAAACTTTAAGTTTGTATTTGAAACACATTTGGGGAGAAAAATAAATCAGATTGACCGCGTAGATTTACGTTATGAAAAAGGGCTGGCAGTGAAGTGGAAAGAAAGCTCAGAGTTCGTAGCCGTGAGCCCTGGTCAGTAGGGTTATATATTTTTGGGGTGAAGCAATGGTAAATTCGACTGGAAGTAGAATGATTGTAGGTTTAGATATCGGCACATCGAAAGTGGTGGCGATAGTGGGGGATATTTCGCCTGAGGGAGATCTTTCGATTGTAGGCCTTGGATCTCATAAGTCTGTGGGGCTAAAAAAAGGCGTTGTGGTTAATATTGAATCGACAGTTCAATCGATTCAGCGCGCTATTGAAGAAGCGGAATTGATGGCCGGTTGCCAAATTCACTCGGTATATGTCGGAATCGCTGGTAGTCACATTCGTAGCCTCAATTCTCACGGTATTGTTGCGATTAAAGATCGTGAAGTTTATACACAAGATTTGGACCGCGTGATCGATGCGGCTCAAGCGGTAGCGATTCCTGCTGATCAGCGGATCCTGCATATTTTGCCGCAAGAATATCTAATCGATGAGCAAGACGGTGTTAAAGAACCCTTAGGTATGTCGGGCGTTCGATTGGAAGCAAAGGTGCATTTAGTGACCTGTGCTGTAAACGCAGCGCAAAATATCGAAAAATGCATACGTCGCTGTGGTCTGGAAGTGGAAGATATTATTTTAGAGCAGCTTTCTTCCAGTTATGCCGTTTTGACCGATGACGAAAAAGAATTGGGTGTGTGCTTAGTGGATATTGGTGGCGGCACGACCGATATTGCTATTTTTACGGAGGGCGCTATACGGCATACAGGAGTGATTCCGATTGCTGGCGATCAAGTCACTAACGACATTGCCATGGCATTACGCACACCGACACAACACGCAGAAGAAATTAAAATTCGTTATGCGTGTGCACTGGCAAAATTGACCGGTATAGAAGAAACCATAAAGGTTCCGAGCGTGGGCGATCGCCCATCACGCGACCTTTCTCGTCAAGCGTTAGCTGAAGTTGTTGAGCCACGCTATGACGAACTCTTTACTTTGGTTCAAGCCGAACTTCGACGAAGTGGGTTTGAAGATTTAATAGCAGCGGGAATTGTATTAACAGGAGGCACGTCAAAAATGGAAGGCGCTGTGGACTTGGCAGAAGAAATTTTTCATATGCCGGTTCGATTAGGTGCGCCACAAAATATTCAAGGACTCAAAGATATTGTGAATAACCCCATATATTCAACTGGCGTTGGCTTGTTGTTGTATGGAAAAGACAGCGGCACTACAAAAGCCTACTCAAATGAAGGTGATGATGGCGCGGTTTCAAAAATTAAATCATGGTTCAGAAGAAATTTCTGAGTAAAAGTTTTCATCGGGGAAAAAGAGGAAGTCGTAATGTTTGAATTAGTTGATAACATTCCACAAAATGCAGTAATTAAAGTCATTGGTATTGGTGGCGGTGGAGGTAATGCCGTTAAGCACATGATTTCGAACTCAATTGAAGGGGTTGATTTTATTTGTGCAAACACAGATGCTCAAGCGTTAAGGGATATTGATGTCCAAACCGTTCTTCAGCTTGGCAGTGGCATCACAAAAGGTCTAGGTGCTGGAGCTAATCCTGAAATCGGTCGCCAAGCAGCAATGGAAGATAAAGATCGTATCGCGGAGATATTGACCGGTTCTGATATGGTATTTATCACCGCTGGTATGGGAGGCGGTACGGGAACAGGTGGCGCTCCTGTTATCGCTGAAGTGGCCAGAGAAATGGGTATTCTAACCGTCGCCGTAGTGACGAAGCCATTCCCTTTCGAGGGTCGAAAAAGAATGGCCTTGGCAGAAGAAGGAATTAAGCAATTACAGGATCGAGTGGATTCATTAATTACGATTCCTAACGAAAAGCTGCTTGCTGTGCTGGGTAAAACGACAAGTTTATTGGATGCCTTTAAGGCGGCTAACGATGTGTTGCTTGGTGCAGTTCAAGGTATTGCGGATCTTATTATTCGTCCAGGCATGATTAATGTCGATTTCGCTGATGTACGGACAGTAATGTCTGAAATGGGAATGGCGATGATGGGCAGTGGACATGCAACTGGTGAAAACCGAGCGCGTGAAGCCGCTGAATCAGCACTGCGTAGCCCCTTATTAGAAGACGTTAACCTAGAAGGTGCTCGTGGAATCTTGGTGAATATAACCGCGGGAATGGATTTATCTTTGGGTGAATTTTCTGAAGTGGGTGACACCATTGAAGAATTTGCTTCTGCTGACGCTACAGTAGTTGTTGGAACCGTTATTGAACCTGAGATGGTCGATGAAATTCGTGTAACGGTTGTTGCAACGGGTCTAGGTGGCTCTGATGATATGCGTCAAAAACCAGAAACAAAAGTAGTGGTTGATAACACTCGAAGCATTGATGGTAAGCCCGATTATGCTGCGTTGGACCGTCCACCAGCGCTACGAGCTAAAAAGGCAGCGGCTTCTAACAGCGCTGCAGCTGAACCTGCGGATCGCGATATGGAATACTTGGATATTCCTGCGTTTTTGCGTAAGCAAGCCGACTAAACCTTTCCATTCTCTATCGGCCGTTTCTGGTTTTTAGGCCGGTAATCTTGACTGACATTTATCGTGAGTGTTAGGTCGAGAATATTGAGAAGAAAGGATTATAGGTTATTAGCAAATCCCCGAGGCCCCGCTCGGGGATTTTTAGTCGACCAAATTTGGTCGTCAGTGATGGGGGCATAGCTTTTCTGTTCGACTGATTAAGAACAGAAATTTGTAATTAATGCTGAGTCCGACCTTAGTACTGCAGAAGACGCAGCTGAAAGAGCTAATATAAGTACAGGTAACGGCGAGCAGAGCGTAAGTAAAATGAGTATTCCGTACAGTTTTCGACTTGCAAAACGTGACACACTGCTGTTCAATGCGTGACCAGCGTTGTCCTGCTAGCTGCATCTGTTAATATGCGCGCCCCAAACACTGCGTATACACGTGACGTGGGCATACAATCAACATAGAGATTCACCGGTATGATCAAGCAACGCACCTTGAAAAATGAAATTCGCGCCACTGGCGTCGGTTTACATACCGGTCAAAAAATCTATTTAACCTTGCGTCCAGCTCCAATCGATCATGGAATTTTATTTCGCCGGGTTGATCTAAACCCTGTTGTGGAAATATACGCGAAAGCCGAAAATGTGGGCGACACGACCCTATCAACGACTCTTATGAAAGATGGAGTTCGTATATCAACTGTCGAACATTTACTGTCTGCCATGGCAGGAATGGGCATCGATAATGCTATCGTCGATGTTAGTGCAGACGAAGTCCCCATTATGGATGGCAGTGCAGGTCCATTCGTTTTCCTGATTCAATCAGCTGGAATTCAAGAGCAAAGAGCTGCTAAAACGTTTATCCGTATCAAGAAAAAAATAACCATAAAAGAAGGCGATAAAGAAGCGACTTTTCTTCCCTATAATGGGTTTAAAGTCAGTTTTAGTATCGACTTTGATCATCCCGTGTTTAAAGACCGAAAATTAGACGCAACGGTCGATTTTTCGAGTACTTCTTTCGTCAAGGAAGTCTCGCGAGCACGTACCTTTGGTTTTATGCACGAAGTTGAGTATCTTCGATCCAAAGGGCTCGTCAAAGGTGGAAGTGTTGATAATGCCATTATCGTGGATAAGTATCGCATCCTTAACGAAGATGGTCTTCGGTATGAAGATGAGTTTGTTAAGCATAAAATTTTAGACGCGATAGGTGACCTCTATCTTTTAGGTAATAGCCTAATTGGAGAATATCGCGCTCACAAATCTGGGCATGCCCTTAATAATCGGTCGTTGCGTGAACTTATTAAGAATACCGATGCGTGGGAATTCGTAACTTTCGAAGAAGAAAAATCGCCCATTTCTTACATTCAGGCGTTGGCCGCAACGGCATAACGTTTGATTCTCCGCTTTGGGCGCTCTGCTCTGTAAAGCTTCCCGACATTGTTGTTGGTGTTTTCCAATTTTTTGTGCCATGATCTTGCGCTTAGACCACTTGGGTGACACAGGGGGCGATTAGCCTGTCATCTGCATAAAAAAACTTCCAATAGAATAATTGTGTCTTTGGCTCAAAACGGGATCTTTTGTGCTTATTTCAAGTTGTTACTATACTTAGTAAAACCTTGTTTAAAAGATTGTCGTTATCGATTTGGCTACATGAAAGTTATTGTTATCAGCAAGCGTCACGGTAGCACCCGAAGTTTTACTTTGGGCGGTTTCTCGCGCGCACTTCTTTCGGTCTGCTTACTTGGCGTTCCCGTCGCTGCCTATTACGTACATCAACAGCTTCTTAAAAACGACCATGCAATCAATATTGAAGTTGTAGAAGCCTGGATTTCTGCTCTCAATGAACAAGAACAAGAAGTCGAAGATGCGAAACAAGAAGCTGAACGCTCAGTTGCGGCGCTAACTTTACGCGTTGCAGAGCTTCAAGCTCGTTTGGTCCGTTTGGATGCCTTAGGCGAACGCCTGACAACAATGGCCAAGCTGGATAATGGCGAGTTCGACTTTAGCCGCGTGCCTGCACTTGGTGGGCCAGAACATAGTCTGGATGAGCAGCGTCCAGTATCTTCCAGTGAAAAAGAATTTAAGACTGTACTTGATCAGCTTGGAGCAAAGATCGAGGACCGACAGCAGCAGTTGGATACCTTAGAAGCTTTGTTGGCTAAGCGTAAATTACAGAGCGACGTATTTCTTGCCGGCCGACCTATTAAGTCGGGTTGGATGTCATCTAAATTTGGACGAAGAAGTGACCCCTTTACCGGGCGAATTGCTTGGCATCAAGGTGTCGATTTTGCGGGTAAAGACGGCTCTGATATCGTATCAGTTGCCGCTGGCGTCGTTACTTGGTCGTCAGAGCGTTACGGCTATGGCCAGTTGGTTGAAATCAACCACGGTAATGGCTTTAGTACACGATATGCTCACTGTAAAAAGAACCTAGTTAATGTTGGTGATGTGGTCAAAAAAGGCCAGGTTGTTGCGTTAATGGGCTCAAGTGGTCGATCCACTGGCCCTCATGTTCACTTTGAAGTCTTTAAGCACGGGCGTGCTGTAGATCCTTCTACCTATATTCATCGGGCAAGCCGCTGAATCCTCCTATATAATTCTGTCCCCCCAACACCCCCATTTTAAACCTTACGTGTGGTGAATTTTTCACCTATATGGACCATTTATGTTAGGAAAAATAATCAAAGTGCTTTTTGGCTCAAAAAATGACCGAGAGCTTAAGAGAATGCGGATTGTCGCAGCCAAAATTAACGAACTCGAGCCTTCATTTGAAGCGCTTGATGATGACGGGTTGAAGCAAAAAACCGTTGAGTTTCGCGAGCGGTACGAAAAGGGTGAAACGTTAGATCAACTATTGCCTGAAGCGTTTGCAGCTGTCCGAGAAGCCAGTAAGCGGGCAATGGGGATGCGCCATTTTGACGTGCAAATGCTGGGGGGGATGACCCTGCATGAAGGCCGAATTTCAGAGATGCGTACGGGTGAAGGTAAGACGCTTATGTCGACCCTTGCGGCGTACCTTAATGCTATCCCTGATGGCGGGGTCCATATAGTAACCGTGAACGATTACCTCGCATCACGTGATGCGAATTGGATGAAGCCGATTTACGAAGCGTTAGGAATGTCTGTAGGCGTTATTGCTTCAATGCAGGACGGTGCTGGCAAGGCTCAGGCCTATGGGGCGGATATTACCTACGGTACGAATAACGAATTTGGGTTTGATTTCTTACGCGATAACATGGCTTTGCGTAAAGAAGACCGCATGCAGCGCTCTTTAAGTTTTGCCGTTATTGATGAAGTGGATTCTATTTTGATCGATGAGGCCAGAACGCCGCTGATTATTTCTGGCGCGACTGAAGACAGCTCTGAGCTTTATCGAACGATGAATAAGATAATTCCATTGTTGGTCGAGCAGCCGCCATTACCTGAGGGTGAAGAAGAGGTTGAAGTCACGGGTCACTACACTCTGGACGAGAAGGTTCGGTCTATCGAGTTAACAGAACCTGGACATGAGCTGGTAGAAGATTGGTTGCTTAAAAATGGCTTGTTAAAAGAAAACGAAAGCTTATATTCGGCAGGTAATTTAAGTCTCCTCCATCATGTTCATTCAGCCTTGAAAGCTCACAAACTTTTCAATAGAGACGTTGAATACATACTACAAGATGATCAGGTTGTTTTGATCGACGAGCATACAGGTCGAACAATGTCGGGCCGTCGTCTGTCCGAAGGTTTGCATCAAGCTTTGGAAGCAAAAGAAGGCGTTTCGATTCAATCAGAAAGCCAAACTTTAGCGTCGACAACCTTTCAAAACTTTTTCCGTATGTACGAAAAGTTATCGGGCATGACGGGTACTGCTGATACGGAAGCCTTTGAATTCAAGCAAATTTACAACTTAGACGTTGTGGTTATTCCTCCGAACAAAGATCTTATTAGGAAAGATCTGAATGACCTCATTTACTTAAATGTAGAAGATAAATACGACGCAATTGTTGATGATATTAATGAGTTTCGCAAAAAGAACGCACCGGTACTCGTTGGTACAGCATCAGTAGAAACTTCGGAAGATATGTCGGCACGATTGAAGAAAGCCAACATTAAACATGAAGTTTTGAATGCGAAACAGCATGAGCGCGAAGCCGATATTATTGCTGAAGCCGGGCGTCCTGGGGCCGTTACGATTGCCACCAATATGGCCGGGCGTGGAACGGATATTGTGCTGGGAGGTAATTGGGAAGCGGAAGTCGCAGCTTTAACAGACCCTAGTCAAGAACAGATTGATGCCATTAAGACGGATTGGTCAAAACGGAATGCTACTGTCCTTGAAGCTGGGGGTTTGCACATTATTGGAACCGAGCGTCACGAATCTCGTCGTATTGATAATCAGCTCCGCGGTCGCGCGGGCCGACAAGGTGATCCAGGTTTATCCCGCTTTTATCTATCCCTAGAAGATAACTTAATGCGTATATTTGCCTCTGAGCGAGTCAGAAGCTTTATGCAAGCTATGGGGATGGAAAAAGGCGAAGCGATTGAGCACCGTATGGTGACCAATGCAATTGAAAAAGCCCAGCGTAAAGTGGAAGCGCGAAACTTTGATTACCGTAAACAATTACTTGAATACGATGATGTTGCCAACAACCAGAGAACGGTTATTTATTCTCAGCGTCGTGAATTGCTTGAGCTAGATGATATTGAAAACGCAATCGGCGGTATCCGTGAAGAAGTGATAGATTCCGTTATTTCGAGTTATATCCCATCGCAAAGTATTGAAGAACAGTGGAATATCGCGGGTCTAGAAAAGTTTCTAGAAACGGAATACGGGTTGAAACTAGAGGTGCAGAAATGGTTGGATGCGGACGATAACCTACATGAGGAGCCTTTACGCACAAAAATCGCAGCTGAGTTTGAAGCGCATTATATTTCGAAAGCAGAGCGTATCGGTCCGGTAATTCGTTCCCTAGAAAAACAAGTAATGCTTCAAGTGCTCGATACCTTATGGAAAGAGCATCTTCAAAATATGGATTATTTGCGTCAAGGCATTGGCTTGAGAGCTTACGCCCAACGTAACCCTAAGCAAGAATACAAACGTGAATCTTTTGAATTGTTTCAAAAATTATTGGAAAACCTCAAAGATGAAGTTACGCGTATTTTGTTTAGAGTCGAACCCATGACAGAAGAAGAGATGGCTGAGATCGATCGTCGTCGACGAGAAGCAGCAGAAAAGCAAAAGCTTGATCTGCAGCACGAAGAAGTCTCAGCGCTTTCTAATGATCAAGCTGGTTTGGCTCAAGAAAGAGATGATTCTGTAAATACCGAAAAACCCTATGTTCGATCAGGGAAAAAGGTTGGCCGAAATGATCCCTGTCCGTGTGGTTCAGAGAAAAAGTTTAAAGCTTGTCACGGTAAGTTAAATTAGGCTTTGGTTAATTGATCTGAAGTTTGGTTTTGGCTTGAACGTTGATGCTAGATAAAGCGCTTTAAAAAACTATTTTAAGATGCTGTCCAGAAGTCAGAACTAGAAATGAAGGTTAGGAAATATGTCGGTTTGCAGTAGCGTGTGGCAAGATTTACCAGCGATTAAAGGCCTGAGCTTGGGCGTGGCTGCAGCCGGGATTAAATATCCAGACAGAAACGACTTGGGCGTTATGTGTTTTGCGGAAGGCTCTACCGTTGCTGGCGTTTTTACGCAAAACGCCTTTGCTGCTGCGCCTGTCGCTATATGTAAAAAACACCTGCAAGAAAGTACGATTCGAGGACTTTTAGTCAATTCAGGCAATGCCAACGCCTGTACCGGGGAAAGTGGGGCTGTAGCTGCTTTGCGTTCGTGCCAAGCATTTGCCCTGATTGCAAATGTTGAAGCCAACCAAGTTCTCCCGTTTTCGACCGGCGTGATAGGTGAGCCTTTACCCATAGATAAAATAGAATCCGCTTTGCCCGCCGCCCTTAAAGATGCAGAGGAAAATGGCTGGCGATTATTCGCAGAAGCGATTATGACCACGGATACTCGACCGAAAGGCGCGTCAGCGACAATCGAGTATCAGGGTCAATCAGTTTCAATCAGTGGTGTTGCAAAAGGTTCGGGGATGATTAACCCCAATATGGCTACGATGCTTGCCTACATCGCTACCGATGCCGCAGTGGATCAAAGCCTTCTCGAGACCCTTTCTAAGTGTGCAGCCAACAAATCCTTCAATCGGATAACGATTGATGGCGATACCTCGACGAACGACTCCTGTATTTTAATCGCCACGGGCAAAGCTGGCACACCTAAAATTACAGACGAAGCCGATCCCTTTTTAGAACTTCTGTCTGGCGCTATTGTTGAGGTCTATCAATCTCTAGCTCAGCAAATCGTTGAAGATGGCGAGGGTGCTACAAAATTTGTAGAGGTTGATGTTAAAGGCGGTAAAACCCAGCAAGAATGCCTGAATGTTGCCTATGCAATTGCCCATTCACCTCTGATTAAAACCGCATTATTTGCATCTGACCCCAATTGGGGGCGAATCGTTTGCGCAATTGGTTATGCGGATGTAAAAGACCTAACGACGGATACGATTCGAGTTTGGCTCGATGACGTTCTCATCGTTGAAAATGGTGGAAAAGCCGATAGTTATCGAGAAGAAGACGGTCAAAAGGTTTTTGATCAGAAGCGTTTTTCGATAAAGGTCGACTTGGGGAGAGGTTCTGCACAGGAACTGCTATGGACGACCGATCTTTCCCATGAATACATTCGTATCAACGCTGAATACCGCAGTTAAAACTCGCAGCAAAATATAGAGATTGTATATGTCGACAGTTCATGTAGCGGTGGGGGTTGTGATCAATAGCGAGGGCGCAATTTGTATCGCTCTCAGACCTGAAGGCAAGCATCTAGCAGGCTACTGGGAGTTTCCAGGTGGTAAGGTAGAGCAGGGCGAGTCAGTATTTAGCGCTTTGCAGAGAGAGCTGAAAGAAGAACTGGCTATAGATATTCATGCGGCTGAACCACTAACCAAAATTAATTTCAACTACCCAGAAAAAACAGTGTGTCTAGATGTGCATACCGTTAGAGAATTTTCTGGCGAGGCTAAAGGCCAAGAGCAGCAAGAAGTTATCTGGGTGCGCCCCGAAGACCTAAAAAACTACCGTTTCCCAGAAGCGAATCACGCGATTATTCGTGCAATCCTTCAGGAGGAATAAGTTCTTCGCTCCAAGCGTCCGATGTGGCGCTATTCCCTTCCACTTTGTAGCTTTCTGAAGCCCACTCTCCAAAATCAATATCGCGACAACGTTTCGAGCAAAATGGCCGACAAGGAAACGCCTCAGTCATTAAAACTTCTTTTTTGCATGTAGGACAGCTGATTGAAAGGGATTTGTTTGTCATGGGGCGTAATTCTTTGCTAGTTCTAAATATGTGCGGTGAAATGACGTCACCTGTTCTAGAGTGTGTTCTTTCGAACCTGAATTATCGATAATATCATCGGCCCTCGTCAATCGTTCATTTCTACTTAGTTGGGCGGTTATTGTATTTTTGACCTGGGTCTCGCTTACATCGTCTCGTGCTAAGGTGCGGGATATTTGAAGGGCTTCCGGCACATCGACAACGAGAACTCTACTAACAATCTCAATATCGGAGGATTCAATCAGTAAAGGGCTGGATAGAATGCAGTAGGGTAGTGGGGCTGAAGCAATTTTTTCACGCGTTTGCTGGGCTATTACCGGATGCATCAGTTGTTCTAGCCAACCTTTCTCTTCAGGCCGATTAAAAATAATCTCCCTCAGCTTTTTTCGTGCGAGAGAGTCATCAGTTTCCAATATGTTAGGCCCAAAGCGCCGGGAAATTTCGGCGAGGCAAAAAGAGCCAGGTTGAACCACTTCACGCGCGATCACATCTGTATCAATAATCTGAATGCCTAGGTCAGCAAAGGCATTTGAAATGGTTGTTTTACCCGAGGCAATACCACCGGTCAAACCAATACAAAACATGGTGTACACTCAATATCGATTTTAAAACTGCAAGGTAAAGGGAGCCGTCTTATCGAAGGTTAAACATCTGAAAATAATAGGCCATAAGCGAATCACCCCAAAAGAAGGTGATCCAGCCAGCAATGGCAAGGTAGGGGCCAAACGGTATGGGTTTGTTTTTATCTTTACCGTAAATCAGAATTCCGGCAATACCGATAAAAGCACCAACGAAAGATGAAAGTACGATAATGAGCGGCAAAGACTGCCAACCTATCCAAGCGCCAAGAGCGGCAAGTAACTTAAAGTCACCAAAACCCATCCCCTCTTTTTTGGTTAATATCTTAAAGGTCCAATACACCGTCCAAAGTGATAAATAGCCTGCGACAGCGCCAATAATGGAACTTTGTAAATCCGTAAACATTCCCGAAATATTCGCTAGAACACCCAGCCATAGAAGGGGGAGGGTGATGTTGTCGGGGAGGAGCTGGTGATCGACATCGATCATTGTTAAAGCAATCAATGACCAGGTGAAAATTAGGGCAAGACCCGCTTCGGCGGTTATACCGAATTGGAATACGATGAATGCTGTTAACAGGCCGGTAACTAATTCAAGAATGGGGTAGCGAATGCTTATTTTTTCTTTGCAGCTATGGCATTTGCCTTTTAATAAGAAAATATAGCTGAATACCGGGATGTTATGCCACGGCTTAATGGGGGCTTTACAGCTTGGGCAGTGGGATGCAGGGAAGGCTATATTGAAGGGCTCTTTTTCTTCTTCGCCTAATGCTTTTAAGGTTGTTTTATCGAGATTGCCGTATTCGGTAAAGACTTCCCGGGCCATTTGTAGCCAGTCGTTTATGAGGTTGACGGGTAGGCGGTATATGACGACGTTTAGGAAGCTGCCGACGAGTAGGCCTATAATTAAAGCAGAAACAATAAGAGAGCCGTAAACCATTAGTTAGGTCGCCTCACATCACATTTCCCATCTGGAATATTGGTAAGTACATTGCGATCATTAACCCGCCGACAAGCACGCCCAATACAGACATAATTAAAGGTTCAAGTAGTGATGTTAAGCTATCCACCAGATTGTCGACAGCTTCTTCATATATTGTTGCTGCTTTGTCGAGCATTTCATCAAGAGCGCCAGACTCTTCACCAATGGCGGTCATCTGTATTAACAGAGGAGGAAATTTCTTTGTATGCTCTATTGCTACATTCAACTGTGTACCTGAAGACACCTCGTCACGAATTCGTTGAGTAGCCTTTTCAAAGTGTATGTTACCAGTTGCTCCTGCGACCGAATCGAGTGCGTCGATAAGTGGAACTCCAGCAGAAAAAGTTGTTGAGAGAGTGCGAGCGAAGCGCGCACATATAGATTGGTAGACGATCTGACCTACAACGGGTATTTTTAATGTGATTTTATCGATCAAGCTTCTGAAGGCGAAGCTCCGCGCTTTTAGCTTGCCAAAGCCGATAGAGAGGCCGATGGCTCCGCAAAGAAGTATCCACCAATATTCCTGAGCTAAGTCAGAGAGGTGAAGAACAAACAGCGTAAACGCTGGAAGTTCCGCCCCAAATGAGCTAAATGTATCGGCAAATTGCGGTACGACTTTTATGAGCAGTATGCATGTCACTACCATGGCTACTGCGACAACAGCAATGGGGTAGCTCATCGCCTTTTTAATTTTGGCTTTTAATTGTTCGGTCTTTTCTTTGTAAATAGCAATCCGATCAAGCATTGTTTCTAGCGCGCCTGATTGTTCCCCCGAGTCAACCAGGTTACAAAAAAGTTCGTCGAAGTATTTCGGTTGCTTGCGTAAAGATGCGGCAAAGCCGCCGCCAGCAGCGACATCTTCTCGTATGCCTTTAATCAGTGACACCATATTTGGATTGTCTGATCCGTCGGCAACAATATCGAAGCTTTGAACCAGCGGAACTCCTGCTTTCATCATTGTGGCCATTTGACGCGTAAATACCGCAATGTCCATCGGTTTAATGGTTTTTCCTTTACTTGCACCAAATAATGGCTTAGATTTTTTCTTAACGCCAGTTGCTCGTATACCCTGCTTAATCAGCTGCGCTTTTGCGAGGCCTGCATTGCTACTGGAAAGTTCTCCAGAAACTTTATTGCCTTTTTTATCAACGCCTTTGTAGATAAATATGTGTGAAGTGGCTGCCATTTAGTTAATCCTTCGTTACTCGATTAGCCTCTTCGAGGCTTGTTACGCCGATTGCGGTTTTACGCAAAGCAGATATGCGCAGATTATTAAATCCTGCTGCGTTTGCGGCATCTGCAATCTGAAGTGCATTGCCTCCTTCCAAAATTAGTTTAGATATTGCCCGGGTAATACGAACGACCTCGTAAATACCTACACGACCTTTATATCCATCATTGCATTTATCACATCCGACAGGGTGAAATAGGGTGAGTTCATCCAGCGGGATGCCTGTTCGGTCAAAGCCCTCTTCTTTAAGCACTTCTTCTGGGATGTCAGTCGCCGGTTTTTTGCACAGCGGGCAAAGTCTTCTTGCTAGACGTTGGGCGATAATCAAGCTTACAGTTGTAGCCACATTAAAGGTTGGTACCCCCATGTTGAGGAGGCGAGTAAGTGTTTCTGCTGCACTGTTAGTGTGTAGGGTGGACAGCACCAAATGCCCTGTTTGCGCAGCTTTAATGGCGATTTCGGCGGTCTCTAAGTCTCGAATCTCGCCGACCATAACAATATCGGGGTCTTGTCGTAAAAAAGCTCTAAGAGCGGTGGAAAATGTCAGGCCCACCTTCGTTTTTACGTTGACTTGGTTTATGCCCTCTAGGTTAATCTCTACGGGGTCTTCAGCGGTAGAAATGTTGCGTTCCATTGTGTTAAGGATGTTCAGTCCTGTATACAAAGACACTGTTTTCCCCGAGCCTGTAGGTCCGGTCACAAGTATCATGCCTTGCGGCTGATTCAGGGCATCCATAAATAGTTTTTTCTGATCATCCTCATACCCTAGGGCATCAATGCCGAGTTTTGCACTTGAAGGGTCTAATATCCGTAGTACGATTTTTTCGCCGAAAAGTGTAGGCAGTGTACTAACGCGAAAGTCAATAGCGCGAGTCTTCGATATCTTCATCTTGATTCGGCCATCTTGAGGAACTCTTCGCTCAGCAATATCCATTTGCGACATTACTTTCAGCCGCGCCGCCATTTTACCGGATAAGTTTACTGGTGGGCGAGCCACCTCTTTTAATATTCCGTCCGTTCGAAAACGAACGCGATAAGCTTTTTCATAGGGTTCAAAATGGATGTCGGAGGCGCCAGTTTTAATTGCGTCAAGAAGTACTTTATTAACGAATCGTACAATCGGGGCTTCGTCGATTTCCGCGTCATCTTTATTATTGTCTGGGCCATCATCGGTAACGGCTTCAATGTCTAGCTCGTCTAGGTAATCGTCATCTATGCCGCCTAAACTGTCGCCGATTGTTTCTTCTTCTGCGTTGAGGTGTTGTTCGACGGCGGCATGTAATTTATCGGCATGCGTCAGTAAGGACTCTGTCGTGAGCCCTGTGTTAAACTTGATTTCATCCAAAGCATGAAGGTTTGTTGGGTCCGAAACGGCAACATAAAGCCTATTCCCGCGTTTAAAAATCGGTAAAACATGATGTTTCTGAATGAGCTTTGGGTCGACTAATCCTTTAGGGAATGATTCTGGGCTTATAGCATCTAGATCGATTACTGGTGTTCCGAACTCTTCTGAAGCCGCGGTAACGATGGCGTTTGGGTTAAGGTTATTCTTTGTGACTAAGTATAGGGGAAAGGGTATGTTTTCTTTTATGCTCGATTCAACGGCCTTAGTCGCTTCCTCCTCAGAAAGAAGGTTGTCTCTTACGAGTCGCCTTGCTAGCCCACTTAAAATCATTCGGTCAGCCTACTAAATTTATCTTCGTTTCACTCCACTTTAGCATTTCCTCTAAGTGTTCGCAGTAACACCATGAAATATTTGATAATTATGCGCCTGAAGGCAATGGGAGTATAAATTTATGACAAAGCTTGCAAAATATGACGGTCGTGTGACGGAAAATGTCACTGCTTGGTGTCTTTTATCCTAGTGTTGCGCCACTATTTTTAGTGAGCATTGCGTTGTATGGGCATTTGGTGGCTGTTAGGCGACCTGGCATGATATTAGCTTTCTCTCCTGTGAGTTCTAAATTGAATATGCTTTAAATTTTTCCTTTGGAGGAAATACAATGAAAAATGTACAAAAAGGTTTTACTTTGATTGAATTGATGATCGTGGTGGCGATCATCGGTATTTTGGCTGCTGTGGCACTACCGGCTTATCAAGATTACACGGTAAAAGCTAAGGTTTCCGAGATAGTGTTGGCAGCGTCCACCTGCAAAAACACGATAACTGAAGTGGTTCAAACGGCCGGGGTTTTACCCGCTGCTAATCTGTGGGGGTGTGAAAGCTCTACAGAAACGAGCCAATATGTTCTTTCTGTCTCAACAAGTGGGTTAGGGGCAATAACGGTGGTCTCTCAGAACTTGGGACTTGGCCTTATGGGTGTAGTCTTGACGCCTTGTGCAACTTCAGGCAATACTACAGTTGCTGGTTGTGAGACTACAGCAATTACAGCTGGCGGATCAGTTCTGCAGTGGGTCTGTGGGCCCGGCGTAGTTGGTGTTACTCTTGAGGCGAACCGTAAATATTTACCTGGATCATGTAGAGTCCTCTAATATTTCATCTGTCTTGTAGTTCAGCGAACAGCAAAAGCCCTCTATTTATCGGGGGCTTTTTTGTGTGTGTCGCATGATTTGAGGGCGCTATATTATTGAGCTGGTTGCGTTGTTATAGGCTTGCTTAGCCTCGTTAGCTTCTTGGCTTATGAGGGTGGCATAATGAACTAATAGACGGTTTATATTGTTTGGGTTGATCCGTGCGTCGTTGATTTGTCCTGTTCGACAGCTGCGCAGCTCTGTAAGCCGACAGTTTATCTAGGTTTGAAAAGGGGGGGCCGAGCGCTTCGTTCTCGCTGTAATTGTGAGTTCTGCTCAGTTGTGGTGTGTAGGTGCTAAGCAATAGACGTCAGGTGCAACTGTTTACGTTGAGTTGCTGCTACCAAGCCCTAGTATCCATTTTTTCGAGGGTGTTTAGGTCTGACCTAAATGGTGGGCTTTCTGTCATCCTGTTCCCCGTGAGCTTGTTGGATCTAAGGGCTATTTCCTGTTGCTATAGTGATTTATAAATCGTCAGTATTCCGGTTGTTGTGCTAAAGCAGGCTTCACCTGAAGTATGTTTGGTCATTAACGGCAGCGAAACGCACTGATTTTTTTGATTCCTTTCCCTTCCTTCTAGTAGCCACTGTATGGCAGTATCACTATCGCTGCTTATGTTGCGGTATAGGTCCAGCCTAAGTTGAAGCGGGAGGTTCTCGGTCATGCCTGTTGCTATGGCCATTGCTTGGATGGCCCCGTTGTCTTGGGGTAAATCCATATAGGCGATCTTCGGATAATCAGAGTCGAATTTGTCGTAGTCAATATCATAAATTTTAGCCGTTTTGATTTCGGCTGCGGTAATAACGTGTATACCATCGTACGACAGTAGCTGGAATACAGGGCGCTCGTTGTATACAAGCCAGGTGCCGGCACTCAAGGCGGTAAGCTGTATTAAGCCAATGATAGATAGGTCCATTTTTAGGCTTTTTTTACTTGGGTTGAATACCATGAGGGTGAGTAGTGGCCCCAAAATCAAATCAACGCCAGCAACAATTTTAATTCCTTGATAGCCTCCCATTTGGATGAATATACCTGGATACCATACAAATATTATTATCGAAAGTAATACCAAAAAGATGATGAGGCTTAAAAACAGGTGAATGCCAAAAGCTTGCCATCGATTTTTAACGTTGAATGTCATATTTGCTCACACTACTCTAAAGGAAAGGTCGATAGCCGTAACGCTTTTGGTTAGGCCCCCAAATGAAATGTAGTCAATATTATAGCTTTTAAATTTGGCAATATCTCCAATCGTCATGTTTCCAGAAAGCTCATACTTGACTTCACCCTTATCAATCCCCTCGAGTGCAGCCAATTTCTCAGCGTCAAAATTATCCAACATAATAATATCCGCCCCAAACAAAAGCGCCTGCTTCAGCTCATCAATCGTCTCAACCTCAACCTCAACCGCTTTCCCCGGGTTCAACACCCGAGCCGTTTCGATAGCCTTCTGAATCGACCCGCAAGCCGCAATATGATTCTCCTTAATCAAATACGCATCAAACAACCCAATACGATGGTTATGGCAGCCCCCAGTCGCAACCGCATATTTCTGCGCGGTTCTCAGTCCTGGAATAGTTTTACGAGTATCCAGCAACTTAATGTGCGAATCAGCAAGAGCAGCCTGATATTCATGAGCTTTAGTCGCAGTAGCCGTCAATAGCTGAAGAAAGTTAAGCGCAGTACGCTCCCCAGTAAGAAGTGAGCGAGAGTTGCCGGAGAGCGTCACTAAGGTTGCTCCAGCCTTTACAAAATCTCCATCCTCAACCTGCCAATCCAGGGTGACGCCAGAATCCAACTGTAGATAAGTTTCTTCAACCCATGCACGCCCACATAAAACACAGTCTTCACGCGTAATAATCCGAGCATTATCCGTCTTGCCTGCAGGAATCAGTTGGGCGGTGATATCCCCGGAGCCAATATCTTCTGTAAGGGCTGTCGTTACGGATTTCGCAATATCGTTGCGGATGTCATCTAGAGTAATGTTCATGCGGTAGGGGTCGTTTGGTTGAGGTGAATAACGTCGTAATCAGTAAAGTGGTAATAACCGTTTAGTAAAAAATACTCGGCAAAGAAGAGTCTAGTAAGTAAGTGCTTAAGAAAAACCGTTCACTTAAAAAGCCCAGCAAAATCAGTTTAGTAAATCTGCTTAATCGTCAATGTAGCGCCACGCTGGGTGAGCTCTAGATCTTTCAGTGCACTCATTCCGAGTAATATATCAGTACCCGTCATACCGGGGTGAATCGAGGCGCGAACATTGTTCAGTTTGATCGTGCCAAGCTGGAGCGATTCTATCCGAGTGTCGCGGATGTCGACAACTCCATTTGCTGTGATAGCACGTTTTTTTCGTCCAGGATTCAAGCCTAGCTTTTTGGCGAGAGAAGAGGGAACGGCGACATCGGTAGCGCCAGTATCCAGCAAAAACACAACGGCTTGGTTATTGATTAGGCCGCTGGCGATATAATGGCCTTGTCTATTCTGCTGCAAAACAACTTCGCCAAGATCGTTAATGTCTATCGTCTGGTTGGGGTTGTGCTGTTTGTCTTCCCAGTTGCCAAATATTACGGTGAGACCAATGAGTGCCAAGACCCACGAAATGACCAGCATCCATTTGCCTATTTTCTTGTCCTGTACGTCGGTCATTGCGATTTAGTGGGGTTCCATCTGTAGGAGGCTAGCTTTGTTATGCTATCAATTTATAGGTTCTAGATGCATTATTGCGAACTAGCGTGCCAATTTATTTAAACTCATCATTTGTTAGCTATTTATTTTTCTGTGTGTGATACATTTCTCTTTATAGACTTAACACCTGTGGTCATTACCTCCCGTGCATTATACTCTATCAAGGCTCTGTGATTACGTAAGCCCGATGTCCGCAGAAGGTGTAGGAGGTATGGTTGGTGCCTGAACGTGCGAAGCAAGATACTGATGCGAAGGTAGTGCATTTGGAGCCAGAAAGTCAAAGAATTGTGCGAGCCAAACTCGCAAGGCTGCCCGCTGCCGTGAACGCTGTTCACGAGAAGGGCCGATTTCTGGTGCTCAACTTACTCAAATCCTTTTTTGATCGTGCAGATGATTCCCTTTTTGAATTAGCCGATAAAGCCCAGTCTAACCAAGAACAAAACCTCTACTTTGACTCGATGCGCGAAGTACGTGTCCAGCGGCGTGGTATCGAGAAGCGCTTTGGCGATTCTATCGACATCGCGTTTTCGGATCTGATCTCAACAGAGAAGACTCCCCCCTTAGAAAGCCATCAGCACTTCTCACCAGACACCCTCTCTCTCGTTGAAAATGATGAGCTTGAAGAGATCGTCGCCGTTGATACTTCAGTGGCTCGGGCGAATCAAAAATACGGTGAAGCTGTTCAGCTTATATCATTGCGCCTTGATAGCTTGCTTCCAGTTAAGGTCTACCAGAAAAATAACCCGTTAGGACCAGACCTTCTTTGCGCCACTTTTATGGATGAAGTGAAAAAGCTGGATGTGGGTATTAGAGCTAAGCTGGTTTTATTCAAACTTTATGATAAAGCGGTCGTTAGCAAGTTGAGTGACGTTTATGGCCCCGTTAATGACTTATTCTGTGATCATAATGTTCTCCCATCGCTGGCTTCTAATGCTGGTGCTCGCGGTCGCAGAAGGGGCGATGTTCATGGGGATGCGCTAGATGCAGATGCTGCTTCTTTGGACTCCTCTCTAGAGTCAGATTCAGTACAAGCTTCCCCAAATGTCAGCCCTGAAGTTTTATCTACCCTAAAAAATATGCTAGGCGAGCGCGTTTTGTCGAACCCCTCGGCGTCTTCCCAGACTCAGGTGGCGGCCAATGAACTGATTAAGTTACTTTCAGATATGCAGCACATGCCAGCTGTGACGGATAATCGTGTCGCTATCAATGTGAAAGCTTTGCTGGCGCAGTTACAGCAGCAAAACGGTGTAACCAACCGTATTGGCCAGGTTGATGACCAGGTGATGAATCTGGTGAACATGCTTTTTGATTTTATTCTTGAGGATCGTAACCTTGCAGCGCCGATGAAGGCCTTGATTAGCCGCATGCAGATCCCGATTATCAAAGTGGCTGTGGCGGATAAATCATTTTTTACTAAAAGCTCCCATGTCGCGCGAAAGTTGCTCAATGAGATGGCTACAGCAGCGATGGGCTGGACTGGAGATGACAATTCATCTCAAAAAGATCCTCTCTACAAAAAAATTGAAAGCATTGTTCGACAGTTAATTGAGAATTTTGAAACAGACTTAGGTGTTTTTTCAGAGCTGCTGGCTGATTTTTCTGCATTCTTGGAAAAAGAGAAGAAACGAGCGGCAGTTCTAGAGCGCAGAACCATTGATGCTGAAGATGGGAAGGCCAAAGCTGAAGTCGCGCGAACGACGGTTGAGTTGGAGATGGAAGTTCGAACGGTTGGCCTACAACTACCGAAAGTCGTTAGTGACTTGATTAAAGATGCCTGGAGTAACGTATTGTTCGTTACGGCATTGAAATATGGCTACGAAGCTGAAGAATGGGAAACCCAACTTTCAGTATTGGAAGAGCTCGTTTGGAGTGTGCAGCCTCCTCGAACCTTAGAGCAGCGTCAAAAGTTAATCAAAATTGTCCCTGGCTTGTTACGAAAACTGCGTAACGGTCTCGACACTATTTCATACAACCCTTTCGAAATGTCCGACCTATTCAAATCTCTTGAAAAGGTTCATATTGCCTGCATCAGGGGGCAGTCACGGGCTAGAAAGGCTAATCAGAAAGCTTCTCAGGCAGCGGTTGCTCAGCAATCGGCGGCCCAAAAGTCTCCTCAAAAGCCAGAAGGCTCGAAACCATCTGTTGGCCGAGAGTCTGCTGCTCAAAGCGCTAATCAGCAACCTACTGTTTCCGCTAAGCGTCCGATACCTAAAAAGCCAACTTCTAGACCCGAGCCGACCGAAAGCTCTAATGATATTCCTGCTCGTAGTCTTAGTGATTTGGCTCAGGGCGTTGAGCTGTCAGAGCTTGACGAAGTTGATAAGCTGCTCTCACTGTCAGAAACGGAAACGGCAGGCGCGCAATTAGGCTCTGGATTAGTTAACAGCCCTGAGCGAAATAACAGCCCTGAGCGAAGCAACAGCCCTGAGCGAAGCAACAGCCCTGAGCGAAGCAACAGTCCTGAGAGAAGCAACAGCCCTGTGCGCACAGATCAGAGTACTCGCTCTGCAAGCCCCGAACCTACTAAGGCTATAGAGCCTCAAGTCTTACCCAGCGACGACCCCTATATGAAACAGGCCAGTGTCTTTTCTCAGGGTACTTGGTTCGATATGGAGAATGACAAGGGCGAAAATATGCGATGTCGTTTGGCCGCACTGATAAAGCCAACAGGTAAGTACATCTTCGTGAACCGCAATGGTATGAAAGTCGCGGAGCATTCTCAGCAAGATTTAGCTTACATGTTAAAAAACAGTACTCTACGCTCACTTGATGACAGCATATTGTTTGATCGAGCACTTGAAACGGTCGTTACCGGTTTACGTAAGCTATAGCGCTTGCTCCGTGTTTTCAGCGCGGGCTCCCCTCATTGCTCGAAAGGATAAATCCCCAGCTATACTCCTCGACCCAGCCCGTAGTATGATCAGGAAAAATAACGAGATTTCCGCGTGATCGAAAACGGTTGGTGGTCTAAAGCAAAAAAGCTTCCTTCTCCAAATTACGACCAGCGTCCAGATGTCGAGATCGACGCTTTGGTTATTCATAATATTAGCTTACCTCCGAATCACTACGGCACGGGCCAAGTCCAGCGTTTTTTCCAAAACCAACTTGATTGCAGCGAACACCCCTATTTTGAATCGTTACGTGATATATGTGTTTCAGCCCATGTATTTATCGAGCGCGATGGCGATGTGACCCAATTTGTCTCTTTTAATGAACGTGCATGGCATGCCGGTAAGTCTGCTCTGAACGGCGCCTCGGATTGCAATAATTTTTCAATTGGAATCGAGTTAGAGGGCTGTGATGATCAAGCCTATAGTGATGCTCAATATGAGAGCCTGCAAAAATTGACGCAGGTAATTATGCTCGCCTACCCATCCATAAGCGTTGATCGAATTGTGGGCCATAGCGACATAGCGCCGGAAAGAAAGAGCGATCCAGGAGCTGCCTTTGATTGGCTGCGTTACCGAATAAGTATTAACCAAACACCATCGGGGGAGCCTTAAGCGTGGAGCTTTTTATTGTTGTCATTGCCATACTGTTTGTTCAGGTTTGGGGGGCTGAAAACCCCCTTCACAAGGATGATTGGTTTCAATCTTGGTTAAGGCGTGTAGAAGTCTATTTTTCTGCGTCTTCAGCGGCCTTTTTTATTCTGGCAGTCATCTTACCTTTGCTGATTCTGGGGGCGGTTCTGTATATGATTTCGATTCAGTCCTATTGGCCAATCGTGCCTATTGGCGTACTAATCCTTTTATATAGCCTCGGAAGGGGCGAGTTTAGCGAGATTGTCGCTGAATACACACAAGCCTGCTATAAAGAAGATTGGGAGTCTGGAATTAATCGTGCTGGTGGTTTGGGAGTGAGTGTTGAAGGCATTGCTCGCGATGACTGGATAACATTGCATCAGCACGTGCTAGAAGAAGCGGCTTATCGTGGATTTGAACGTATGTTTGCTGTGCTATTTTGGTTTTTGGTTTTAGGCCCCGTGGGCGCGCTTTTGTACCGGCTGACCTTCTTATTCCATGAGTCTAAGCAGGGTAATACAGCTGCCAATAAGTTTTTATGGTTAATCGAATGGCCTGCGGTCAGAATTTTAGGTTTGTCGTTCGCTATGACGGGTAATTTTGTTGGCTGTATACGCCGGTGGCGAGAAAGTGTGTTGTGTATTACTCGGCCTACGCAAATGACAATAGGTCAGTCAGTATTGGGTGCTTTATCTGTTGATGACGACACAACACAGTCGTGTGAAATCACCCGAAAAGAGTTATCCCTAATGGATAAACTTTATCGCAGGACGCTATGGTTTTGGTTGGGGGTATCGGCAATCATCATTATTGTAAGCTGAATATGATCACTATTGCATTTTACAATTTGAAAGGCGGTGTTGGTAAAACAACGACAGCCGTTAATTTGGCTTATTTGGCTGCCGAAGCCAAAAAAGACACAGTGCTTTGGGATTGGGACCCGCAAGGCGCGGCAAGCTGGTATTTAGGTGCTGATTCGGCTAAATCCAAGTCGATTAAGTTGTTAAATAAAGGTGTGCCCATCGGTAACCTAGAAGTAATGTCCCCATTTGAGCATCTTACCTGTATACCTGCCGATTTAAGTTTGCGCTCTGCAGATATTGAATTGGCCGCTACAAACAATGCGCGGCGATTTATTCAAAAGTTGGTTCAGCCTCTGAGTGAGCACGCTTCTATTGTGATCTTTGATTGCCCCCCCTCTCTTTCTCCGTGTACTGAATACATTCTATCGGGCGTAGATTTAGTATTGGTGCCGATTATTCCTAGTCCCATGTCGCTTCGTGCTGCAGAGCAGGTAGTGACATTTTTTGAAAAGAAAAAATACGCTCCGAATAAAATTGTTGGTTTTTTCAATATGGTGGACGGTCGCCGAAAATTGCATAAAGAAACGCTGGCACTCTCCAAAAAATTGCCGATTAAAATGTTAAGGACGTTCGTACCCATGGATTCTGCGGCTGAAGCGATGGCGGTCAAGCGAGCGCCACTGACGAGCTATTCTAAAAATGGTCGCGCGGCTTTTGCATACCGGCAATTGTGGAAAGAAATTGTTCGGATAGTGAATGCACGACGCAGGGAAAAGGAGTCGTGAACGATTGTTAAATAGCTGGAAGCAAATACTCTTTCCATCTTGCTTGACCTATCGGTTATTCTATTGCGGATAGTGCGCTGGATTACGTAAACATCATTTATCGCTTGAATACTATATCGAAACCAAGCGTATTTATTAATGCCGCCCCTTTCTGTATGTGAGTGAACATCCCATAAAAACGAAATCATTTAAACAAGCCCTTCTCAATAAAAGAATGCTGGCATGCCTCATAACGGGGTTTGCTTCTGGATTACCGCTGTACCTGCTGATTCAATTTGTACCTGCCTGGCTCCGAGAGCACGAAATAGATTTATCTACGATTGGTTTGTTCGGACTTATGTTGTTCCCGTATACCTGGAAGTTTTTGTGGTCACCGATCATGGATAAAGTCGTTCCCCCGTTCTTGGGGCGGCGACGGGGTTGGATGTTGATAACCCAGGTAGCGCTGGTCATTTTTATGGTAGCGCTGGCATTTCAAGATCCAAACCAAAATTTATCGCTAATTGTTGTTCTTGTAGGCTGCATTGCCTTTTTTAGTGCGTCGCAAGATATTGTTATCGATGCATATCGAAGAGAGTTGTTGCCAGATGATGAGTTAGGTGCGGGGAATGCTTTTTATATCCAATCCTATCGCCTTGCTTCGTTTGTTCCGGGTTCTCTTGGTTTGATTTTGTCGGGGTTTTATCCTTGGAGTGTTGCTCATCTATCCATTGTTGCGTTTATGTTAATTGCGATTGCTGCGACTTTTTGGCTGGAAGAAACCTCAGGTGCAGGGAATCCTCCCAAAGATTTTCGATCGGCAGTGGTTGAACCGTTTAAGGATTTCTTTACGCGTCAGTCGGTAGGGTCGGCGTTGCTAATTTTGCTCTTTATCTTTTTGTACAAGCTTGGCGACAATATGGCGACGGCCTTGGAAACGCCATTTTTTCTCGATATGGGGTTTACGACCGTTGAGATTGGCTCAGTAGCAAAAGTGTCGAAGTCTGTTGGTGCTGCGGTTGGGACTATTGTTGGTGGCGTAGTCATGATTAAACTGGGGATTAATCGTAGTCTGTGGTTGTTTGGCGTTTTTCAAATAGGCTCTATTTTGGGGTATGCCGCATTGTCCGTTGTTGGCTACAGCTATCCGATGCTTGTTGTTGCTTCAGGTTTAGAATATTTTGGCGTTGGGTTGGGCACCGTAGCTCTGGTGTCGTTCATGTCTCGTGAAACAAATACGCATTTCTCGGCCACTCAGTTTGCTTTGTTTTCAAGTTTAGCTTCGTTGCCTCGTATGGCCGCTGGAGCGAGTACTGGCTTTATTATTGAAGCGTTGGGATATACGCAGTTTTTTGTGATTTGTTTTTTCTGCGCAATTCCCGGAATGCTAATTCTATATAAAGTGGCCCCGTGGAACGAAAAAAGTGATGGGTGAGCGTCTCCGTGACTAATTTGTGGCCATCTATAAATAAGTGTCTACTGCGAACTAATTTAAAACGTCATTTTCATACTACAAGATATCGTTGTTTGGAATGACCAAACCTTGATATCTTGCGATGCAAATCTGATAGTTAAAATTAGCTCTCGCGACGAGCCTATCTCTGGACGCGCACTAATTTGACTCAAGCGCTACAAATTTTGTTTTATGGTCGCCATAAAAACACTTTTAGATCGACCTTTCCATTGTTACCAAAACAAATCCCTTCTTTCAGTAATCGTGATCGTTGGCGCTGATAGCCTGGGTGATTTTCTGGAAACGATATTTTGCCTTGAGCATTAATAACGCGGTACCAAGGGAGTTTGCTGTCTTTAGGGAGCTTTCTTAACGTTGAGCCAACTAAGCGAGCAGCACGACCTAAGCCGGCTAAACTTGCCAGTTGACCATAAGTCACCACCTTGCCGTGTGGTACCTGTTGCAGGGCTTGGTATATTGCTTCGGGTGCTGCTGCATTCATAGGCGCTCTTTAGTTCAGCTTGTTAATTGTAAATTTACCCCCATTCCTGGAGTGTACATTGTTGTTGATTCCAATTTGAGATTCAGAGGAAAGAAGTTGAAAGCGCTTTTGCTATTGTTTATCGCTATGCCCATTATCGAAATGTTAGTTCTATTTGAAGTGGGGGGAGCGATTGGCGCATTGCCGACTGTAGGGTTAGTTCTGTTGACCGCAGTCGTTGGTTTAAGCCTGTTAAAACGGCAGGGCATTAAGACTTTGTTAAGTGCCCAAGAGAAACTCAATTCTGGTGAGTTACCAGTCAATGAGCTGGTTAGTGGTATTTTTCTCGCAGTAGGTGGCGCCTTATTGCTTACTCCTGGTTTCGTGACGGACACCATTGGCTTTTGTTGCTTGATCCCAGGCTTACGGCAACTTCTTATTGGTCGACTTGTAACGATGTTAAAGCCCAATATTGTAGCTTTTAGCCAAACTGAAGGTGGCGGGGCAAAGAACGCACAAGAGAACCGTCAAGGTTCAATCGATGCAGAATACACCCGCGAAGATGACTGAACCGTGTCCATCCATAAACTGATGCCTACTGCGGTAAAATTTAAACGGCCATCTTCGCACAACTGGATAGGGTTATTTGCAATAAGCAAATGGCCATATCCAGCTGTGCAAATCTGACCATTTAAATCTCACCTCGATACGATTCTGTTTATGGATGGGCACTAACTCGTTTGCAGCCCCTCGTTCTGCATTTCCCTGTACTAAAACCAAAAAATTGAACCCAAAGGTGTTGAAATACTAAAAACGACACCCATGTTCATGATCACACACGGGGCGGTAGTCAATACCAGCCTACGGTAAGATTAAACGGGTTCGAGACCTTCGGGCCTACAGGTGTGAATAAAACGCTAATTGGAGAAAATCTAGATGAAAATTCGTCCTTTACACGATCGTGTTGTGGTTCGCCGCAAGGAAGAAGAAGAAACTTCCGCTGGTGGCATCGTATTGCCAGGTTCAGCTCAAGAAAAACCAAACCAAGGCGTTGTTGTAGCCGTTGGTTCTGGCCGTATATTGGACAGTGGAGAAACCCGTCCTGTTGACCTAAAAGAAGGTGATGTTGTTGTATTCGGTAAATATGCCGGTAGTGACACCATTGATGTCGATGGCGAAGAGCTTATCATCTTGTCTGAAAGCGACATCAAAGCGGTTGTCGAATAGACCTCTATATAGATTGTTGAGTAGAAAACAGAATAGTTAGATAGCTGATCAGATTTGAATCAGCGAACTCATATGTCAGGGCCAGTATCTGGCATCAGAAATTATTAGTAAGGAATTATTACTATGGCTAAAATTGTAAAATTTGGTGACGAAGCTCGCCAAAAAATGTTGGCAGGTGTGAACATCCTAGCTGACGCTGTAAAAACTACTTTAGGGCCAAAAGGCCGTAACGTTATTCTTGATAAGTCTTTTGGTGCACCTACAGTGACAAAAGACGGCGTATCCGTGGCGAAAGAAATCGAACTTGAAGATAAGTTTGAAAACATGGGCGCACAAATGGTTAAAGAAGTGGCTTCTAGAGCTTCTGATGATGCTGGTGACGGCACGACCACAGCGACAGTATTGGCTCAAGCGATCGTAAACGAAGGTTTGAAATCAGTTGCCGCTGGCATGAACCCAATGGACCTTAAGCGCGGCATCGATAAAGCAATTGCTGCAGCCGTAGTTCACGTTCAATCTATTGCGCAGCCCTGTTCAGATGGCAAGGCTATCGCTCAAGTGGGCACTATCTCTGCTAACTCAGACACCGATATTGGTGAAATCATTGCTAACGCAATGGAGAAAGTGGGCAAAGAAGGTGTTATCACTGTTGAAGAAGGCAATAGCCTTGAAAATGAGCTCGACATAGTTGAAGGTATGCAGTTTGACCGAGGCTACTTGTCTCCGTACTTCATTACTAACCAAGACAACATGTCTGTTGAATTAGAAAGTCCTTACATTTTGTTAGTCGACAAAAAAATCTCCAACATTCGTGAGTTACTTCCTACTCTTGAAGCGGTTGCTAAGTCTGGCAAGCCACTTGTTATCATTGCAGAAGACATTGAAGGCGAAGCGCTTGCAACTCTTGTTGTGAATAATATGCGCGGCATCGTTAAAGTTGCAGGCTGTAAAGCTCCAGGTTTCGGTGATCGTCGTAAAGCTATGTTACAAGACATCGCGGTATTAACTGGCGGTACAGTAATTTCTGAAGAGGTGGGCTTGGATCTTGAGAGTGCAACCCTAGAGCACCTAGGTTCAGCTAAGCGCGTTACCATGTCTAAAGAAAACAGTGTTCTTGTTGATGGTGCTGGTGACGTATCTGAAATTAAAGCGCGCGTTAATCAAGTGCGTGCACAAATCGAAGACACATCTTCTGACTACGATCGTGAGAAACTTCAAGAACGTGTTGCTAAGCTTGCCGGTGGTGTTGCGGTTATTAAAGTGGGCGCAGCTACCGAAATTGAAATGAAAGAGAAGAAAGCTCGCGTTGAAGACGCACTTCACGCAACTCGCGCTGCGGTTGAAGAGGGCGTTGTACCTGGTGGTGGCGTTGCACTTGTTCGTGCTATCGCGGCTATTTCAGAACTCAAAGGCGATAACGAAGACCAAGATCAAGGCATCGGATGTGCGCTTCGTGCATTAGAATCTCCTCTTCGTCAAATCGTGGCCAATGCGGGTGATGAACCTGCTGTTGTGTTGGAAAAAATCCAAGCATCTGATGAAGCTAACTTCGGTTACAACGCGGGTACTGGTGAATACGGCGACATGATTGCAATGGGAATTCTTGATCCAGCAAAAGTAACGCGTACTGCACTTCAAGCGGCGGGTTCAATTGCTGGCTTGATGATCACAACTGAAGTTATGGTTACTGATAAGCCAGACGATAAAGCGGGTGGCGGTATGCCTGATATGGGCGGCATGGGCGGAATGGGCGGCATGGGCGGCATGATGTAAGCCTAGCTCTTAGCTAAACTCAGTTAAAAGCCCCTGCAATAGTAGGGGTTTTTTATGTCACATGTACTAAAATGTTAGGCCTGAACCATTGACCTGTATTTATGCCTCGGTAATTGATTAAATTTATCAATAATTTTGAATCAAACTATTGGCTAGATCGTCGTTAACACGTCAATATAAGCCAACCAAAAAACACTCTACGGAACCACCACTATGGCTATAGAACTTCCAGCTCTCC
Organism: Agarilytica sp.; assembly: GCA_033852165.1. GTDB lineage: Bacteria > Pseudomonadota > Gammaproteobacteria > Pseudomonadales > Cellvibrionaceae > Agarilytica. The sequence continues at coordinate 45,869 of JAWSUZ010000082.1, forward strand.
CGTTTGCTAAAGACGCGCTAGCACCTCATATTTCAGAAGAAACCTTAGACTTTCACTATGGTAAACATCACCAAACATACGTAACCAAATTAAATGGTTTGATTCCAGGCACTGAATTTGAAGGTAAAACCCTCGAAGAGATCGTTAAAACCTCTTCTGGCGGCGTATTCAACAACTCTGCACAAATCTGGAACCACTCTTTTTACTGGAACTGCCTAAGCCCTAACGGCGGCGGTGAGCCATCAGGCGCCATTGCTGAAGCGATTAACAGTGCCTTCGGTTCTTTTGAAAAATTCCAAGAAGAATTTACTAATTCTGCGATCAACAACTTCGGTTCATCATGGACATGGTTGGTGAAAAACGCAGACGGTTCGGTTGCTATTGTTAACACTTCAAACGCTGCAACACCTTTGACTGACGATTCAGTAACGCCAATTTTGACTGTTGATTTGTGGGAACATGCTTACTACATCGACTACAGAAATGCGCGTCCATCTTATATGAAAGCATTTTGGTCGTTAATTAACTGGGACTTTGCTAACGCAAACCTAGGTTGATTTTGGTGCCGCCATGGACGGTGGACATCTCTACGATTGAGCCCGTTCGTTAAGCGGACTGGCTCAAGTGTATTTCTTCTTCTGCTTCGCTCATTCTGTATCGGTTGTCCTATATAGGCACTTTGCGTTTAAGCTTCTATCTTTTTAGTATCCCGTCACCCGTCACCCGTCACCCGTCACCCGTCACCCGTCACCCGTTTTTCGTTTCCCAATTTTTATATTTAAGAATAACAACGAACATTGCTAATAATCATTAGTTATAGGCACTCTAATATCTTCCAAAGTTATATTAATTGATTCGCTTATGATCTTCGGCGGTTTTCTGAACAGCCTTCTATACTCTTTTATGAGATCGTTTAATTGACCATTACGAGAACATCGTGCCCGGGCAAAATCAATGAAAGTTGAATTCAAGAACTCTATCGGCGTAATGCTTTTGCGTTTTGTATTTGGCTGTTATCTATGTGTCACGGTTATTGTGACGGTGACTCAGCTCTATTTCGAATATTCCAATGTTGAAAAAGGTGTAATCACTGAGCTTTATAACGTGGGGCGCTCTTTTGAAGACGGACTGGCTTCAGCTTTATGGACGCTAGATGCGAATGTCATTAACTCTATACTTGTTGGCGTTCAGAAGATCGAATCAGTTGCTGGCGTCAAAGTTGTCAATCAAGAAGGTAATATGGAAGGAGGGGTCGGAATATTCGAAAATGATAACCCTCCGGTGAAAGAGATTAGAAAAGTAACCGCCGATGGCATTGAGGCACGAGAGGTCGCAGTTTCGGTCGATGATAAAGATGAAATGTTTTATGAGTATGAATTGGAAATCTTCTATGACGGGCTAGCAGGCTCCCCGCATATGCAGATTGGCTTTGTATATATTTATGTTCCGCGTGACACAGTCATCAGCCGCTTCAAAAATAGTTTAATCCTCGTGCTAATCAATGCTTTGGTTAAAACCGCCGCTTTGTGGGTTATCTTTTTATACTTTTCTCGCCGGTTCCTTTCGGCACCATTGTCAGACTTGACTCAAGCAACGTCAGCGTTATCAGGTGGGGTCATACACAATGAAAGTATAGCGCGCAGTTTGGAATTGATGGCGAGTTCATCCCGGCGGAATGAATTGCAGCAACTGGCGAAAAGCTTTTTGATAATGGGGGATTCGATAAGGGAAAAAATAGAAAATCTCAATACCTTAAACCATTTTGCTGTTGCACTAACACAAACGAAAAATCAATCGAAAATATACGAACGATTTTTCTTTCAGTTATCACAAACGTTTGGCATAAACGGTGGCGCAGTTTACGGTAAAGATGATGAATTGGTATGGTCAACGGTAGGGCTTGATCCAACTTCTAAGGAAGCGCGATCATTGCTTCCTGACATTCATGCTTTCAGCCTGGATGTTATTCGCGGAAGAAATGAGATTGTTTACAAGACGGATGCGGATATTGATCAAACTTCTGGTCCGTCATCTGAGGTCCCTCTTTTGTATTTGCCTCTGCAGTTTGGTCGCAACGAAAAATCAGAAATCTGGTTGCTTGGTGAGGTTCATGATTCACGATTAGTGGATGGAATAAGGCTCAGTGAAGAGAGCCAAAGTTTTCTTCAGGTGATTAGCAACCTTGTGAGTGCAACACTTACAGGGATTTCTCAACGAGAAATTATTGAAGAGCAAAATGCTTATCTTGAGGCGCGTGTTCAAGATCGAACACAAGAGTTGGCTGCGGCTAATAAAGAATTACGCCACATGGCTGTTCACGACCCGCTGACGCATCTACCCAATCGCACGTTATTCCATGATCGTCTCAATCATATGATTGACGTCGCAGCACGAGATAATATTCATTTTGCTGTTGCGAGTATCGATTTAGCCGAATTTAAGCAAATTAATGAATCATATGGTCATGATGCCGGAGATGCGGTTCTTGTTGAAATTGGTCGACGTTTTTCTCTTGTGTTGCGAAAAAGTGATACGTTGTCACGTATGGGCGGTGACGAGTTTGCGGCAATATTGGGTGGTGACAATATTGAAACCTCTATCGAGATTGTACTCACTCGATTACTGGCTTCTTTGCAAGAACCAATATCGACCAGCCAGGGGGAAAGCGTATTGGCGAACGCTAATATTGGTCTAGCGTTTTTTCCTGATCACGGAACTGATGCTGAGATGCTGTTTAAATGCGCTGATATTGCAATGTATCAGGCGAAGCGTTCAGGTAAAGGATACTCAATATTTGATAAAGTAAAAAAAACCCGTGAGAAAGATTATTTACAATTTATGTTTGAGTTGGAACACGCGATTGATAAGCATCAGTTGCGATTGCATTATCAGCCGATTGTGGATCTAAAAACAGGAATGCCGGTTTCATATGAAGCGCTTCTTCGGTGGGAGCATCCGACTCGGGGAATAGTGCCGCCGGGCATGTTTATTCCTCACGCCGAACGAACGGCTTTGATTAAACCGATAACATTTTGGGTGATTCGCCAAGCGGCAAAACAATGCTCCAAGTGGCATGCTGATGGTATGAACGTTGCCGTATCGATTAACCTCTCCGCGCGAATATTTTCTGCTCCGGAATTTCCCGAACAATTATTTGGTATATTGCAAGACTATGATCTGGACCCCAAGTGGATCAAGTTGGAGATTACTGAAAGTACCTCCATGGCAAACCCAGAAAAAGCACTGCCCATTATTACTCGTTTTAGTAAGCAGGGCTTCCAAATATCCATTGATGACTTCGGTACAGGTTATTCATCATTATCTTATTTAACGCGTTTACCTATCGACGAGTTGAAAATTGATCGGTCCTTTATTTTGGATAAGGAGGAAAATAGCCATACTATAATTCAGACCGTGATCGAGTTGGCTCACTCGCTTGAAATCTACGTGGTGGCGGTGGGTATTGAAGACCGTGAAACCATGGGTATGCTCCTTGAGAGAGGTTGTGACGCCGTCCAAGGTTATTACATCTGCCGACCTAATGAATCCTCCGTTATTGAAACGTGGCACAAGGCATGTGAAAGCGATGGGCAGATTTTTCTACCTAAACCTAAAGAATAGTGCTTTATCCTTAGTTAATTCTCACAATCCCGTCATTGACGGGGTGTCATGCGTCCCATATCTTCTGCGTCGTAATTATTTCTATATTTGATACACTAGTGCTCGATGTTTCATATTGAGATCACTGTAAAGCTCCTCGTAAAGAATAATAAGGTTCTTAATTGTGAGATTCTCCATGAAATGAGACACCTAATTTCGAGGCTCTTTTTTCGAGAGTCCTCGAAAGAGCCTTAATGACCATTGTGAACGACAACCTAGAATGAATTAGCGTTATGAACGAAAGAAGAGAACCGACGATTTCGGCCTATTCGCCATCAAAAGAAGACGTGGCGCGCCAGCCGTCAAAAACCAACACGACCACGCGTGCAACGCCACCTCGTCCCTCGGCTGCATTATCTCCAGCTGCGCGGCCTGTTGCTACGACGACAAAATCACCCTTGGCACCCATCGCATTGTTGCTGGCCTTAGTGGCTACAGGGGCAGCATCGTTTGCGTATTGGCAATTGATGGAAGCTCAAAAGCTTCTTGCCTCAGCAGATGTTCGTATTGCTAGCCTGGAAAGTAAGTTTGAACTGTCAGGTGATGAGACAACGGCTTCAGCAGCTACAATGCAAGCTAAATTAAAGTGGGCTGATTCAGAAATTCGTAAACTCTGGGGTGTTTCCTTTGATGTGAATAAAAAGGCGATTAGCGAAAATAAAGTTGCTATTGCTAAAGCCTCTAGATTGGCAAAATCTGCCAAATCGGGCGTTGCTGCAGAAATTAAGAAGCAAACCCAGGGCTTGGGGGGGGAGATTAGCTTGGTAAGCGAGCTGGTAGATGCCCAGCAGGACTCTATGATTGCTATTGAAAAGCAAAACGAGAGAATAGTATTGGCCAGTCAGACATTAACGGACAAACTCAATATTCTAGATTCCAACCGAAAACAGCTTGAAAAACGCATTCAGACAAACGAGCAGGCGATAGAGGCTATTGACGCCTTTCGACGCAATGTTAATCAGCAATTGCTTCAGCTAAGGGGCAGTTAACCTAGTCTTGCTGCTAAACATGTCGCAAAGCCGCAGCGCGTGCTTTTTATACGCGACTGCGGTAATACTTTTTGGTCTCCCGTCTCCCGTCTCCCGTCATTCGCCCCCATATCCTTGACTCTACTGATCGGGAAGCCTAGGGTTATTCGTAGTAATTTTACGTGGCTTTCCCACTGCTTTGTTCGCTTTTTACTGGCTGGCGCATTGCTACTCGAAATCTAAGCGCTCAACGAGTAAAATCGCGCACCTTATTCATCCATTACCTGTCAGGTTTGCCTAATGACCACCACTATTCGTCAAGATGACATCATTGAAAGCGTCGCTGATGCATTGCAGTTTATCTCCTACTATCACCCGAAAGACTTTATAGACGCTGTTCACGAAGCTTATAAACGTGAAGAAAGCCAAGCCGCAAAAGACGCAATGGCTCAGATTTTGATCAATTCTCGCATGTGTGCTCAAGGCCGTCGTCCCATTTGCCAAGATACCGGCATCGTTACCGTTTTTGTGAATGTTGGTATGGATTGTAAAATCGAAGCAGACATGTCGATGGATGACATCATCAATGAGGGTGTTCGACGTGCCTATAAGCACCCAGACAACATTCTCCGTGCTTCTATCTTGTCCGATCCAGACGGTGCTCGTAAAAATACCGGTGATAACACGCCTGCAGTTATTCATTACAAATTAGTTTTAGGTAATACCGTTGATATCCATGTCGCTGCGAAAGGTGGTGGTTCAGAAGCTAAATCTAAATTTGCCATGCTTAACCCTTCGGACTCTGTTGTTGATTGGGTGCTGAAAGTGGTTCCTCAAATGGGAGCTGGCTGGTGTCCTCCTGGGATGTTGGGTATAGGTCTTGGCGGAACGGCTGAGAAAGCCATGTTGATGGCGAAAGAATCTTTAATGGACCCTATCGATATTCAGGATCTGAAAGAGCGTGGAGCAAAGAACCGTGCTGAAGAGTTGCGTCTTGAGCTGTTTGATAAGGTGAACGCTCTTGGTATTGGTGCACAAGGCCTAGGTGGTTTGACTACCGTGCTTGATGTCAAAATAAATGAATACCCGACTCATGCAGCCAATAAGGCGATTGCGATCATTCCAAACTGCGCGGCGACGCGTCATGCGCATTTTACTTTGGATGGTTCAGGTCCATCGTTGCAAACACCTCCTAACGTGGATGATTGGCCAGAAGTTAGTTGGGAAGTGGGGGATAGTGTACGTCGGGTCAACCTTGACGAAGTGAAGAAGGATGATCTTCTTGATTGGATTCCGGGTGAGACGGTATTGCTTTCCGGTAAGTTGTTAACCGGTCGTGATGCAGCCCATAAGCGCCTAGTGGATATGATCAATAACGGCGAAGAAATGCCGGTTGATTTCACCGATCGTTTTATTTACTACGTTGGTCCTGTTGATCCTGTTCGTGATGAAGTTGTGGGCCCTGCTGGTCCAACTACGGCAACACGTATGGATAAATTTACGCGTACGGTTCTCGAAAAGACAGGCCTTATCGGTATGGTGGGTAAAGCGGAACGTGGTCCAACGGGTATTGAGGCTATTCGTGATAATAAGGCTGTTTATCTTATGGCCGTTGGTGGCGCTGCCTATTTGGTGTCTAAAGCGATTGTAAAGTCTAAAGTTCTTGCATTCGCTGATTTGGGAATGGAAGCAATTTACGAGTTCGAGGTTAAGGATATGCCGGTTACTGTAGCGGTGGATACCAACGGCTCCTCTGTGCATGAAACTGGCCCTAAAATTTGGAAGGCTAAGATTGAAGAGCGAGTGATAAAAGTTAAGTAGTTTTTAGTCACTATAATTTAATGTAACAACCTTTACTTATTAGTGCTCATTCCGAAGCTGGATTGAAATCGATATCAGTTTGGTATGGGCACTAACTATCTCCCTCACTTAGGGAGGCAATATTGAGGATGATGTTATGAGTGATTTATCTGCGGGATCATGTGAGCCTTGTCGTATTGGTGCGCCTTTGTTGAGTGATGATGAGCTGGCAACGTTGTCCTCTCAAATCTCCGAATGGAAAATTATTGAGGTTGACGGTGTTAAGCAAGTGACACGTCAGTACAGCTTTAAGAATTTTGTTGAGGCAATCGCTTTTGCCAATAAAGTGGGCGAAATTGCAGAGCAGGAAGGGCATCACCCTGCAATTTTAGTGGAGTGGGGCAGTACTTCTGTGACCTGGTGGACGCATAAAATTAAAGGTCTACATAAAAATGACATTATCATGGCTGCTAAAACAGACGATTTATTTTCGGAGTAGATAGACTATGGGAACGGTCGTTCCTTTCAAAAAGAAAACATCTGCTGAAAAACATAAGGGTAAGACTTTGTGTCGGCATGGTTATCATAAGTGGAAAGTGAAAACTGAAAAGCAGTTTGATGTGAAGGAGGGAAAGCTGGTAACGGTTTATGAGTGCGCTCGTTGTGGGAAAGGTAAAACCGAGTTGCGTTGATTTTAGATGTTGCTTTGCGGTTTTCTGTTTTTGCTATTTTGTATGTTTCGTGCGGAATTTCATATAAAGAGCGGTTTGTCAGTAATGTTCAAATTATGGCGAATGAATAAAACTAGAGATTGAATTAAGCTAGGGTGCGTGCATATGACAGCTCCATGTCACCCTGGTCGTGTTCGCTCTCTGGTCTTGTCGATATTAAAGTGAGGAGGTAGCCTACTTTTCTCTCGGGCAGTAGCCCGTTCTTTTGTGAGTCTGAGTACGTCTTCTTTTTCCGTGTCTGAGAGTTTTGTCCAGTCACAAATTTCTTCCATTGAGCGATGACAGCCAAGGCATATGTCGTCGTTATCGAGACAGCAGTTGCGAATGCAGGGTGATTTGATCATCGTACTAATCTCAAGCAGGTTTTATAACGCGACGTTACTATTTATTTATTGCCGTGAATAAATATTCTAAAGGCGAGGCTGGCATGATCGCAGAAATGTCTAAAACATTCGAACTCTTTATCGGTAAGCATGCCACGATCATTTTTTGCCGCAAAAATATAGCCGAGATGTTTTCCGATTGCTAGTACGGGTGTAATCATCAGATTATGGATCACAAAATCTGCATCTTCATACGTGCGAAGCCGTTCATCCCTTTCACTCCAGCAGGGCTGTTTTTCTGCCAAGGCTCTGGATAGTGAGGTGTTGGAACGAGACAGTAAGCGAATGGCTGCGTGCGCGATTTCTTCGCTCTCATCGCCTATGTGTTGTTTTAGTACGAGTTCTCGATTTTGTCCTTTGAATAATAGTATAAACGACTGGTTGCAGTCAGTTGCGCCATGAATACTTTCTAACATTGTGGTGAGAAAGTGGTTGAGGTCGAGCTCTTCATTTAATAGGTGCGTCAGCTGCCTTAGTAGTCGGCTTTGTTTTTCGGAGCGAGACTCGTTGTCGTAGGGCTGTTTGTTGAAAATTTCGATAACATTTTTGGCTGAGTGAGTTTTTTCTTGTTTACTGTTTGTCGGCTTATTTTCTGTTGTTTTATTTGGATTGTTCAGCCCCATATCTTTAAGACCGCGTTCTGCGTGTTGTGCGTTCTCTAGTAGCCAGGCTCGTGTGTCGTCCATGGGTAACCCGATGAATGCACTAATAGCACGGATTTGGCGGTTCATTTCGGTTCCTTCCCAGCTATGTTTGGCACAATCGGCAATGTTAAAGCCATGCAGTATGCAGGCATTTTTTTTATCACGAAATGATTTGTTATTAAGGGTGTCGTGGAGCAGGGGGCTGAGGTTCCATTCGGTTATGAGCGAGTCGGTCAGAGATTTCAGGGTAAAGCCTAATAAATCGGTTTCTACTTTTTTATAGGCTTCTGGGTCGTCGGATAAATTTTCAAGTTGATCGCTATGCTCATAGGGAAAGCACCAAAACATTATTTGTCCCAATCGGTGTAATAGGGCCGCGATATAGATATTTTCAGTCTCGGCTAAGCCAATTTTTTGAGCAAGTTTTTGTGCCTGAATTGCTGCGTGGTAGGCACAGGCCATTTCGTTTTTGACATGGCTCATCATATTCGACGCGATGGTCGATTCCATCATCGAAACGGTCAAGGCTAGGTTACGCACTTTTGCAAAACCAAGGATAACGATAGCGTAACTAACGGTATCCATTTTTCTACCCGTTGGGTTATAAAAAACACTATTCACCAATCGCAGTATGCGAGCGGTCATTGCGGAATCTTGAAGAATGACTCGGGCGAGGTCATTCGCGCTGCTCTCTTTCTCACACGATATTGCAGCCATTCGCCTTGCCGTTTGGGCAAATGTTGGGATTTCTTCCTTACCTAATCGCGATAGCCATTCTTGAAGTCGATCAGTGCTCATTGAGAACCCATGCTAAGTTTTAAATGCAGTGGATTGAAAGTGATTGATCTGAGCTTGAATTGTCATGTTCAAACTTCTCTATCGATTATAAAGTCGATGCTGCTATAAGGGGAGGGCCTTTTAAGACGGTTTTATTCTGACAGGTGTGGGCTTATCACAAAAAACGTGATGCGCGTCACGAAATTGTTATCATGTTGAATTTGACGCCTTCAGGAGGGTTTTGGCCCCAGGTCTGATACTGGCTAAGCGAGGTGGGATTATTACGTGATAGTGAAGACTGAATTTGCTATTTTGAAACGGATAATATCCTGGGGTAGAGTTGAAAATTTACGGGGTTAAGCCCGAATGGCACTTCCTTAAGAGCCAAATCTAATGATTGTAAGGCTTACAGCGAGATACCGACCCCTCGTTCCTCACGCTCCGCGTGGGAATGCATATCAAACGAGGGAAATAACATCCTAATATTAAATACTGAGTGCCGTATGCATTCCCACGCGGAGCGTGAGGAACGAGAATAATGCGCTGCAACCCCTATGGTTATCTGGTATTAAGACCTTAAGGACGTGTCATTCGGGTCAAACCCCAAGTATGAACGTTATGTCATGTTATGGTGGTGTCCTCAAAATTTTACTAGGACGACATTTTTACATTAGTGTTTAATGGCAAACGTTCGAAACTCCTTAAGATTAAAGCATGAATAATATAGTGAAATCCGGTCCAACGATTGTAATGCTGCACGGCTGGGCGGCGCATAAAGGTTTTTTTTCCGACCTAATTGAGGAATTGCCTCCTCAATACAATGTTGTGGTTCCTGACTTGCCCGGCCATGGGGCAAACGTGGGTGACAGTAATCGTCGCTCTATCCGCGATATTGCTTTGTGGTTAAATATCTTTCTTGAAAAGAAAAACATTCAGCAGCCAGTCTTATTGGGATGGTCAATGGGGGCAATGGTTGCCTTAGAGTATGTTAAAAATTTTGGTGAGCATATGTGTAAAGGCTTGGTTCTATTGGATATGAGTCCGTGCATTTTGAATGATGAAAATTGGAAGCTTGGGTTACTAGGTGGTTTGGATGCAAAGAAAAACCAAAAATCTTTTGATTTTATTGCTGGAAATTGGGCTGGGTATTGCAAGGGCATGCTGCCTCTCATGTTTGCTTCTGGTTCACCGTTACCTGAGAAATCAAAATGGGTGCATGAAGAAATGCTCAAGAGTGATCCTCAAACGATGGCTCATTATTGGAATTCGCTTACCGAACAAGACTACCGTCAGTTGTTGCCGAATATCACTATTCCCAGCTTGGTGATCTCCGGAGGTAAGAGCGCCCTTTATTCGTTAGATACCGCAAAATACTTTTCCGACAATATGCAAAATTCGAAATTAGTGGTTTGTGAAAATTCCGGTCATGCATTACTTATGGAAGAGCCAAAGAAAGTTGCTCAATACGTAGATGAATACATGGAGTCACTAACGGGATCGTCTTAATGAATGCTCTAGGATTCAAGGATAGTTATAAACAACGAATATCCTTTCTTTTGCCCTAGTTCTAGAAGTTATCACCGCATAAACGATTTGATTTTTTGGCGGAGAGGAGTTCCTTCCCATTTTCCGCCTCGAAAAAAGTGTACTTTTTATTCTCGAATCATCCTCCATTCGAGGGCCTGTTCGAAATTCTAGAGATTAAATCGTTATTACGTCTCTGTGTTTTTACAGGGAGGAAATAAAACCAAGGCTCCACCATCGCAGAGTAGCTTACCGCTCTCATCCACACAGGTTGTTCGTAAATTAACTAAGCCGCTTTTCGGGCGAACTTTTGTCACCTCAACTTTAGCTGTCAGAGTAACTTCAATTGGAGCCGCAGCAATATAGTCAGATGTTTGTTTCATATACATTGTTCCAGGTCCGGGTAACTTAGTACCCAGCATATCGGAATACATCGCGGCGATAAGGGGTTCGGGAACGCTGTTTATGAGAGCAGGGTCCACGTCCGCGAGTTCACAATACCCATTAATATCGTCTTGAGTGTATTTTCGATGTATTTCAATGAAATCGCCCACTTCTAACATGGCAGTACCCCCGTATAAGCAATGGTGGATACACTTTCACAGGTCACCACTTGGTCATCTTTACGGCGCATCACGCCCTTAATCTCATATTCATTTTTCTTTTGATTTGGTGTTGCAATCAATTGAATTTCCATCGTTTCTCCCGTGTAAGTTGGAGCAGGGAACATCAGGTATTGTGACAGCTGCACTGATTGAGGAAAGTGACGCTGTATTTGTCCCCATATCACAGAGTAAAGCAGCATACCGTGTGAAACTGTACGACCAAACTTTGCTTGGGCTGAAAATTCAGGGTCGACATGTATTGGGTTATTGTCTCCGCTGATCTTAGCAAAACGATCATATTCCTCTTGTGAAAAAACTCGCTCGGCAAGAATCGTATAGGTGTCCCCATTTTTTTTAATCGACATAGCTTGCCCTGGTGTTGTTGATGCTCATATATATTTATCTTTTTGTAAATTCGCGTAAATCATTTTTTTTGACTTTACCTGCCGCAGTCCGGGGGAAATCATCCACGATAGTAAATTGTTTCGGTATTTTGTATGGGGCTAAATGTTGTCTCGAAAAGCTATTTAAAGCGTCCAAGTCAAGTGTATAACCTTCTTGCACACGTAAAAATGCGCGGCCCACTTCTCCCCACTTTTGATCGGAAAGTCCAACGACTACCGCTTCAAGGATCCCGGGCAACTGTTCTAGTACTGCTTCAACTTCGGCAGGGTAAACGTTTTCACCACCGGAAATATACATGTCTTTAATACGGTCGACGATATAGTAGTAGCCGTCTTCGTCTCGTTTAGCGATGTCCCCGGTGTGCATCCAGCCGTCTTTATCAAAGGCTTTTTCAGTTGCTTCTACGTTGCCCCAATAACCGGGAGTAATGTTGCCTCCAGACAATAATAATTCACCTGGTTCATTTGGAGGTAAATCTTCGCCTTGCTCGTTAACAATGCGGGCCTTTGTCAATAATTTGGGCGTGCCGATGGAGCCGATTTTTTTAGCCGCATGGGCGTTGTCCATTAAAAAGGTCATAGGTCCGGTTTCTGTCATGCCGAAGCCATTACAGATGGTGACACCCCGACCTGCGAATTCTTTTAAAATATATTCTTGGATAGGGGCGCCGCCACATCCAAGAGAGCGTACCGCAGAAAAACTCAATGTTTTGAATTTAGGGTGCTCGTAAATCGCACGATAGATGGCGGGTACGGCGAAGAATATGCTGAGTTTATTTTGTTCTATTAACGAAATAAGTGAATCGGCATCAAATTTTGGGAGAACATAAACCTTACCGCCGCTTATTAATGTGGGCAATGAATAAAGGTTAATGCCTGCAGTATGAAATATAGGTAAAAAAGTGGGGGTGGAATCCTGGGATGTAAGATCAATGGCTTGAACAGTATTAATGTAATTCGCTAACGCCATGCCAAAGCTCTGAATCACAGCTTTAGGTTTTCCGGTTGTACCCGAGGTGTATAAAAGGTACCAAGTATGGTCAACGCCCCTTGTTAGGGCGTTATATTCTGTTGACGCAGCATCACGAGTGTCGTCGTAACTTTGAGATACTTTATTGTTGGTAGTCGCTTCGCTATTTGTCTTCTTTAAAGGGATTATTGAAATGCTGGAACAAATATCTGCGAGTTCTTTTGCAAGTTTTGAGTTGAACTCGTCATAAAAAATAGTTTTCACTTGGCTATCATCAACGATAACTTTTGTTTCTGAAGCGGTTTGACGCCAGTTGAGCGGAACCAGTATCGCGCCAGATTTTCCACAGGCGAACAGCAATTCAAAAAATTCGATACAATTTAGACTGAGAATGGCGACCGTGTCTTGATTGTTAATGTCTAAGTTTTTGAGTACGTTAGCAGCTTGATTCGCTCGTGTGTTTAATTGCCGATACGAAAGTTGCTCCCCGCTTTGGTAGTCTTCAAGGGCAATCCTGTCTGGAGACGTTAATGCGCGTTGACCAATAAAATCATAAACAGGAAAGTGTGCCTGTAAAAGATCAGTCGTACGGCCTGATTGATTTTGCATCCGTATTTCCTGCTGTAAACGTTAATTGGTGAGATTGGAGTGTCGAACAGTGCTGGGCTATTACGATCTATAATCGGCTTAAACACATTAGAATTGGCTCAAAAACTTTTCCATTCCAGCTTTTGCTTCTGGCGTTTTGGCTAATTTAATAAATTCTATGAGTTCATTGTCGAGAGCATTTTGATAGCGAGATAAAAGCGCTTCATTCTGTATTCCGCGCTTTGTTGCTCGAACGGAAGAGGAGACCTTTGTTTGTAGGGTCGTGGTCCAGTCCTCCACTTGCGTATCGAGGTTTTCCTTTGGTGCAACTTTGTTGACCAGTCCCCAACTTAAAGCGGTACTGGCATTGATATGGCTATTGAGAAACTGCACCTCTTTTGCGCGGCTTTGACCAATTCGATCCGGTAAAATGGCCACCCAGCCGCCGTCCGGAGCAAAGCCGACATCGACGTAATAAGGCGCAATAAAAGCTGAGTCAGCCATTACGACCAAGTCGCTTGCCAATACAAGGCCAAAGGAACCGCCTGTTACAGGGCCTTGTACACGCGTGATAATAGGCGTGGATAAGCGCAGCATTTGCATGATAGCTTGGTTCAATAAGCCAACAAGGTTCCGAGAGTAGTTTTCAATATCGTCGATATTTTCATAGAAGGCTTTGATGTCGCCTCCGGTTGAAAAGCTACGGCCTTCTGCTTGTATTACAACTGCGCTTAAATCTTTACGGCTGGATACCTCACTTAAACAACGATTGAGTTGCTCAAGTAGGGGACGCGTTAGGCTGTTATGCTTCGCTCCATTTCGCAAAACGATAGTGGCAACATCATCACTCATTTGGAGTGTTACGCAATCATTGGTATCGATGCCGCTGCTGTCGTTTTGCTCGCTCACTTTTGCACGCTCATTTAAGACGCATTCCGTTTTCAATCATTTCAAATACAGCATCGACGACTTTTTCTGATGGAGTGTCTTGGTCGAGAATGCCATAGCGATAACCCATAAATTCACCCATTCCCATTAACGCCCACGAACAGACCTCTGTATCAAGTTTCTTAATCTCTCCTTCTGCGCATGCCTCATTAAGTCGGTGGGTATAGGCGTGCGAAAACTGCAAGTAGTACTGTTTGTAGGCTTCTGGATCAATAAACATCGCCTCATGAACAATGAGGTAAAAGTTATTATGCTCACGTACATAGTCAATAAAGGCTTTGAGGCCTAAACGCTCTTTTTCTAAGCGCGTTGCGCCACTAGACGATGCTTCGGTCAGTATGTGGCGTATTGTTTTGCTGTAATTGGTTACAAGAGCTCGTAATATCTCTTCTTTAGAATCGAAATAAATGTAAAACGTGCCCTGGCCGACACCTGCGGCAGTAGTAATACTACTAATGGAAGCTTCGGAAAACCCCTTGCCGCCGATTTCACTTTCTGCGGCCGCAAGAATTTTGTTTCGCGTGGCTTCACCACGTTTGGTTTTTGGGAATTTTGCGCTGCTCAACATAAAATCAGCTCTATATACATAGGTTTTATGGGGTTCAAAAGTCCTGGGTAGTGCTCAGTCCGCTTCTGAAGGCTATATTCCGACGATTACGTTCGTCGTTGAATGAAATTCTAGCATTTATTGCTTCTACAGCCTCCACTTACTTACCGCAGATTTCGATACTTGGTTTCAATTTAGTTCGATGTTGCAAGGGCTTCAGCCTTACAATCACTACTTTCTATTTTTCGCCCGGTTTCTGGCAGAAAAAAACTGCCGATAAATAGGCTGGCGCTTACTGCGGTGATGAGACCAAAGGACCATTCGTAGTTGCCGCCGCTAATGTCCACAAGCCAGCCAAAACACCAGAGTATGACTGTTGATATCAGGTAGCTAACCGAGTAAAAAATACTGAATATGATGGTGATGCGTTTCCCCGTCATATTGGGTAGCTCTTGAGGCAAAGTGAGTAGAGCAGCGTAGGGAATGAATATGGATATCCCGAGCAGCATCGCGCTGATGTTTTGTATTGTGGCGTTTCCGGAAAAGCATAAGCCGTATGAAGATATGACTAATGTCAGACCAGACCAGCGAATGGGGGGAAGACGAAGGGAATAAAACCGACTCACTAACATGCCGATTACCGTCCCCACGACACCAAAACCTATTACGTATTTTGTTTGAGATATTCCGGCTTGAGGGTAGAAGGTAAATACGCAAATAAAGATTGATAGTAGGCCGGAAAAGGTAATCGCGTAGATCCAATTGAAAGGATCCTTTAACCCTTCGGCATAGCTGTAGCTTGTTGTGATGTTTTGGCTCTGGTAGGGCTCATCTTTGTCTATTCTAAAATCCACGAGCAGAAACAGGACTGCTAGAATAAAGCTGGCAATGGAGAACGCTGTAAGTGCGTTTTTCCAGTCGCCGAATAGCGCGCTAATATCGGGAAACCAAAACAGTATAATGCCGGCGCCGAGGTTAAAAGCGACCGCATTTAAGCCATTGATGAAGGGGCGTTCTTTAGCTGAAAACCAACGTACAACAATGGGATTGAAGTAAACGATCATTAATGCCCCTCCGAGCCCCATCGCAAAGCGACTGAGAAGAAGGAGATCGTAATGGGGGGCATGGGGAGTGAAAAACCCGAGGCAGATCAAAAGTGCTGAAATGAAAAAGGAGAAGCGCAAACTGATCTTGCTTGAAAGCCAAGCTGCGATAAAGGTTCCAACGATTTTGGCGAGTGTAACGGCTCCGCTGATCATACTTGCTGAGGCCATGCCCTCGACATTCATTGTCTTCATGATTTGGGGCATACTTGCTGCTCCACCGACCCATGCCATTGCAAAAAGGACATAGCTAAGGAACGCTATTGCTTCAACGTAGTATCGATTACGGATCATGGTGCGCCTCTAATTAGTGCAAATTGAACATTAATTTCAAAGTGAATATTACGGTACATGACGACCGATTCATATGTCAGATGTGGCTATTGCATGAATATATGGGAATAGTGACTATTTACTTATATGTGGCGTGAAAAAGAATGCGGTGGTGTGGCGTTATCGCTGTAACTGGGTGCATGGAGGCCCATGTTATGGGGCTTGATTGCCGGTATAGCCGTTTAACAGGTGTTGCCAGCTTTTCTCATTCCAGTGGAAAGTAGCTAAGCGACTCCGTTCTTTCTTGAAAGAGCGGAGCAATCGATTCAAATTATTTTGTTTCCATTGGCCGGAGTTCGTACGAATTTCACCTTGGTCAAAATCAATAAGTGACGTCTGATTATCCTTATCCAATAAAATATTGTGGGCGTTAAGGTCGTGGTGGTAGACGTTGTGGTCATGAAATTGGCGCAATGTAATACCGACGGACCTTAGTTCATCTTCTCTAAGGGGGCGTTTTATCAGAATGTCGACGAGATCGTTTGCGTCGACTATTTTGCTGGAGATGATGTCGCTCACGCAAAAGCAGGGAAGGATTTTTTTAACCCGTATTGCTACTGGTTGGGGGGCGGGCAAGCTCAAAGACCGAAGCTTTGAAAGCAGTTCGAATTCTCGGTAGGCCCTGCTGTTTTTGAAGCCTGTGTAGAGGTACTGATCGTTGAGGAACCGTCCGATCAAACCTCCACGATAATAATGCCGAAGAACTAATTCAGTTTCCCGTAGTTTGAAAAACCAAGTCGTACCACGGCCTTGAGCATGGCCGGTAATCGCTTTTTGCTTACGCCAATAAACTTCTGAAAAAAGCTCGGTTGTAGGAACTTCAAAAAATGCTATGTCGTGACGGATGATAGAAGAACCAATATCACTGGTCATCACGTTAGATTTGGCTACAATGGCGTCTTTTTTAGCGAACATGCGGGCATTCTGGAGATAAGTGCATGTCGGGTCAAACGCTTTTGCTTAACTCAGAACCGAAAAAACTCTGTATTTTACGCCTCTCAGCTATCGGTGATGTGTGTCATGCCGTGTCTATGGTGCAGTCGATTCAGCGGCAATGGCCTAATGTGAAAATCACATGGGTTATCGGAAAGCTTGAAGCCCTTTTTCTAGCAGCACTACCGGATATAGAATTTATTGTCTTCGATAAACGTAAAGGTTTCTCTGGGCTGCGGGCGCTAAAAAAGATGTTAGCGGGCAGAGAGTTTGATGTGTTGCTGCACATGCAAGCGGCTCTAAGAGCGAGTCTGGTTAGTTTATGTATTCCTGCCAAGATCAAAGTAGGTTTCGATGGCGCGCGAGCAAAAGAAGGCCAATGGCTGTTTAGCAATGCGCGAATAAAATCACAAAAACACCCCCATGTTCTCGAAGGCTTTGCGGCTTTTGGCGAAGCCTTGGGTCTTGAAGCCCAGCCTCCTCGCTGGGATATGGGAATATCGGCGGAAGATGATCGCTGGGCGTTGGAGCAGGTTTCGTCATGTGCACCCTTTGTGGTGATATCCCCTGCAGCCAGTAAAGTCGAGCGAAATTGGTCTGTTGAGGGGTATGCGGCTATTGCTAAATACCTTCAGGGTAAAGGTTTCGGTATTATTCTGACCGGCGGTCCTACGGATATGGAGCGTGATCTCTCTCAAAAGATTATTCAATCCTGTTCGTTCCCTATTTTGGATTTGGTTGGGAAGACAACGCTACAGCAATTATTGGCAGTTATTCGGCAGGCGCATTTGGTAATCGCTCCGGATACGGGTCCTACCCATATGGCTGTCGTCGTTGAAACGCCGGTGGTGGGGCTGTATGCCCATAGTAATCCTCGGCGCACAGGGCCATATTTATATCTCGGTTATGTGGTTAATCAATATGACGCGATTATCAAAGAGCAAAAGGGTAAACCCTGGCAAGAGCTGCCGTGGGGAGTGAGGGCGAAAGGAGAAAATTTGATGGGGCGAATAACCCTAGGCGCGGTAAAAGAAAAAGTGGATGCGGTGCTGCGAGATTTTTATTCTCACAGTTGATCAATATTGGCTATTGGCTTAGCGTAACTATGGAAAAGTGTTTATTTATACGGCCTGACGTTTGTTACGTGAAAGGCTAACTGCTAAGGTTTTCTCAATCGCCCAGTAGGGCGGTTAACTTCTGGAAAGCTACCTTCGTAGCTCCTTGATTTTTCTTTAATACAGCATGCGCATTTTGGCCCAATTGTTCAGCGGTTTCAGTTTCGTCGAATAGCTGAAATATAGCGTCTTGCAAAGCTTCGATGGAATTTTCTGTAAGTTGTACCAGGCCTTCTGCGCTCAGCATTTCAGTGGTGATGTCTCGAAAATTATCCATATTCGTGCCGACGACAATAGGCTTTTGGAATAGTGCTGGCTCAATAGGGTTGTGTCCGCCGGTGTCGCCGAAGCTGCCAGCCACTGTACACACGTTGGCTATACGATAAAAATCCAGCAACTCCCCCATGGTATCAATCAGCCATATATCGTGATTGCGTGTTGGTTGTGTTTTTTCACTGCGCCGAACTGTTGATAGTCCTAATGAATCCGCCAGTTCGATGAGGTATTTGACTCGCTCAGGGTGGCGCGGCGCGATAATCAAAAGAATATCCGGGATATGCTGCTGCAATTTTTTAAAGCAGGCCAAAATCAACGCTTCTTCATCAGAATGCGTGCTTCCCACGACCCAGACTTTTCGTTGTAGGCTGATGATACGAAGCTTGGCGTTGGGAGATCGTTCACTGTTGGGTGCCGATAAGTCGTATTTGATATTGCCCATTGTTTGTAATGCACTGGCCTGTGCACCGAGAGCGGCAAATCGTTCTCGGTCATCGTCAGACTGCGTCAAAATGTAATCTAATTTGTTTAGTGTGGGTTGAATCAGTGAGGGGATTTTCTGGTATCGGGGGAAAGAGCGAAGGGAAATTCGGCCATTGATCAGTAAGGTTTTTACCTGCAGTTTATGGCAGCCATCGATTAAGCTGGGCCATAGCTCGGTCTCCATAATGACGAGTACTTTGGGTTTTAATGCCGATAAAAACCGGCTGATGCACGCTGGAGCGTCAATGGGTATATAGCAATGCTGCACTTGACTGCCAAAGGTTTTCATGACGCGTTCGGACCCAGTCGGTGTAAACGTGGTGATCGTGAGCGGGGTATCCGGAAAATTTTCCAGTGTCATTTCAATAAAGGGTTTTAACGCAATAACCTCTCCGACGCTGGCTGCGTGAATGATGATTCCGCCAGGTTTTAATCCTTTGATGAGTCCGAGCCGTTCCTTTAATCGTTGACGGTAAGCCTGCTGGTTGAGAGAGCGCCATGCAAAACCGATCAACAAGAAAGGCAGAGAGAGAGATGCGACAAATTTATACAGATTTAATGCAGTCATGAGCGAGAGTTGAATACTTGTAAATACAGTCGTTATTCCGGTTGAAAGAGCGTGGTAATGGTGCCAATTCAACAAATAGAACCCTGAGTCCGCAAGATGGTAACACCTTCTTCCGTTGCGTCAGATGAAGGCGGTCCCGCTTTAGAGTAAAACCACAAAAAAACCAGCAGCCGACTTAGTGATGGCGGCAGAGGCAATAAAGCCAAAGCTCAGAATGGCCGCAACCCAAGCGACAACCCTCACCTTTTTGGCGCGTTTAGACTTCAATGCAATAACACCTAAAGCGATATAGGCAACTAAACCAACGATTTTAGCCACGAGCCAAGGGTGCTCACCGGGCTGAAGCCCAAGGCTTATTGCTAGGGTTAGGCCGCTAACTAATAATACGGTATCGATGACATGGGGTAGGATCTTAGTGAGCTTCGCTTGCAGCAATGGCGATTCCTTCATCATCCAAACACCCCTAAGAGTAAAGCTGATTAAAGACAAGGCTACAAAGGTTAAGTGGAGATGTTTAATCAATATCATGTCGATTTCCGAGGGCTCTTTGGTTAATGTAAGTTTGATTAATGGGCGCGAACAGCTGACAGACAAACTAATTTGCTTGCATTAGCGTCATGTCTTTTGCCTCAATATGCTCATGTGTATGCATAAACTCTGATTTTTCGGTAAAAATGGCCAGCTGGTCCTACGCCATCAACGTTTTTCAACGTGCAGCGAGTAAACCGAAACGGACAATGCGTTCGTTGTCGATGACCCGTTAGATCTGAGGCGCGTATGTTATCACGTTAAGGTGTGGATCATATTACATGCTAAAACCGGAAAAACGCACCGTCAGAGGGCTATTTCAACTATTTTGGCATCGCTATTATTGTTCTTGAAAGGCGTATTTATAGCGATAAACGCACCTTTTGAAAATTAGAGACTACGGTCGATTCGTTAAGGGCTAATCTGTGATGCCCTAAATTCCAATAAGTCCTAATTTTGTTCATGGAGTAAACCCCATTTCCTCATTTGTATTTAATCGACATTTCCAAGACAAGCTGCCAGCAGATCCTGTGGAGACAAATAATACACGCCAAGTTGAAAAGGCGTGTTTTTCCTACGTTGATCCTCAGCGTGTTTCGGCACCTCAACTAATCGCCTATTCTCAAGAACTTGCTGAAGAGCTGGGGCTAAGTCAATCCTATTGTGAGTCTGATGAATTTATTCAAGTTGTATCCGGCAACGCAAAACGGTCAGATATGAAGCCTTACGCCATGTGTTATGGGGGGCATCAATTTGGGGCTTGGGCGGGTCAGCTCGGTGATGGTCGAGCCATTAATTTAGGTGAAGTGCGTGATCAGAATCAACACTTACAGACCATTCAGCTAAAAGGAGCGGGCCCAACCCCGTATTCGCGTTCGGCTGATGGTTTAGCGGTGCTGCGGTCGTCGATTCGAGAGTTTTTATGCAGTGAAGCCATGCATCATCTTGGTATACCGACCACGCGAGCGCTCAGCCTTTCGTTGAGCGGTGAGGGCGTTGAGCGGGATATGTTTTATTCCGGTCAACCTGAAATAGAACCCGGTGCTATTGTCGCTCGGGTATCTCCGAGTTTTATCCGGTTTGGTAATTTTGAGATTTTCGCTTCCCGTGGCGATATTGAAACATTAGATAAACTCGTGGCTTACACCATCGAGAATGACTTTCCCGATCTGTATGACCAATATTTAAGTGACAAAAAAGCCGCCGTCTTAGCGTTTTTTAGAGAGGTCTGCACACTCACCTGCGAGATGATT
Organism: Agarilytica sp.; assembly: GCA_033852165.1. Taxonomy (GTDB): domain Bacteria; phylum Pseudomonadota; class Gammaproteobacteria; order Pseudomonadales; family Cellvibrionaceae; genus Agarilytica. The sequence continues at coordinate 67,010 of JAWSUZ010000082.1, forward strand.
GTTCACTGGATGCGGGTTGGTTTTGTTCACGGTGTTATGAATACCGATAATATGTCTATTCTGGGATTAACCATTGATTATGGTCCTTATGGTTGGTTAGATAATTTTGATCCCTCCTGGACTCCCAACACAACGGATGTTCAGCACAAGCGATACAGGTATGAAAACCAAGCCGCCGTCGCGCAATGGAATTTACTGCAGTTGGCAAATACACTGTACCCTCTCGTCGAATCTGTTCCAGAGCTTGAAACAATTGTTCGCGATTTTCGAACGAACTATGAAATGCGTTGGCATGACATGATGAGTCAAAAATTGGGTATAGAAACGCAGCAAGAACGCTATAAAGCACAGCATGATTTGTTTACCCAGCTTGAACGAATGTTAGGCGAAAGTGAATTTGATATGACGTTGTTTTATCGTTTCTTAACGGATGGGTATCATGACTACTCTATTCAGGAGGATGCTACAGTTAAAGAGCGTTTTTTGAATGAATTGGGCTATAAGGACAAGCTAAGCGCTCATGAAATAAAAGAATGGAATGATTGGTTTCAAGACTACGCCGAGCATATTTCGTTAACAGCTCTATCTCCCATTCAACGTTTAGAAATAATGAATAAGAGTAATCCTGTTTTTATTCTGCGGAATTTTATTGCGCAAGAGGCTATCGATAAAGCCTATCAAGGCGATTATGCTTTGGTTGATCAGCTTCTGGAGGCCGTTTCACACCCATATAATGATCATGTCAGTCATTCCACGTTTGATAAAAAACGACCGGATTGGGCGATGAATAAAGCGGGCTGCTCGATGCTATCGTGCAGTTCTTAAGCGGTTGAGGCTTCATGGGAACCCTATTTATTATTCCGTTCTTTTTAAAACCAAAAAAACGGTAAATAATGTGACTGTGCAAGCACTTTCTGTGTGAACAACTGAGTTAAACTCTGGTCTCTTACCACCTCACCTCAAATAGTTAGACTACAGGCTCGAAAATGGGGGATTAGTCAATCTATTGTTCCAAGTTCTGTTGAAGAACTTGCCTGTTTGTAGTCGGTAGTAAGCGATTGTAAAGTAGGTAATTGTAATTTTGGCCACGGTAAATTAAACCATGGCAAAAGTAGCCACGAAGTTCCTGAGAGAATTAACGATGTACCTTAGACCCTTTTTTGTTTTTGCTTTCGTTGTAGTGTTGGCAAACTGTTCCTTTTTTCCTGAGCGGGAATCCCCTCCTGTTGATAGCTCGTCTAAAGTGCAAAAAACAGTGCAAAAAACGCCAGTCGAGTTTTTGGAAGCTGGGGATAGTCAAACCGCTGCGTTTCATTCCAGTAATATTATCTTTATCCGATCATCGTTAGCTGCCTCAGCTGTCGAGGCTTCTATTTTCGATGTGTCTCATGGCATACCCCGGTTGATTACTTCTCTGAAAAATAATGCAAAAGTCTCTTACCCGATTATGTCGGGTCGCCATATATTCATGGTTCTATCTGAAAGTTCTGTGGGTTTTTTGCGGTTGGACGCCAGCGATGGGAGAACATATTACAGCCTTATTAAACCCCGTATGGGCGTTTGGAAGCCGTCTTTCTCTATGTACCCAATAAAAATGGGCTTGCAGAATGTGTCGCCTAAAATCCCATCTCAGAAAGATTCGAAAACTTTGAATGAAGAAATACATGCCTTGTTGCTTGAAACTGAATGGGTGAAGGACGAGAATGTTCTGGCATCGATAGCCATCACGGAAGATAAAATACTGGCTCAATATAATGAGGGCTGGAATGAATGGTTAGAGCAAAGTAAAAAAGAACAGGCAAAAAATACGCTAGAAGTTATCGATGGCGTAAAACACAATCCTTATTTGTAATCATTAATATGCTTATTGTTAAACGCTATTCCCTTATTTCGATTATTTTTATTTCTTCTGTCTTGGGCTGTGGTGGGAGCATGGCTTGGGCCGGTCACGGCGCTGAGGATTCGTCTAAGTATGCCTTGGTAACGAAAAGTGGCCATGGCGCTGTAGCGTCTGTTAATCCTTTGGCAACCCAAGCTGGGATTGATGTCTTCAACAACGGTGGTAACGCCATTGATGCAGCGCTGGCCGTTGCGTTTACATTGGGCGTAGTGGACAGTCACAACTCCGGTATCGGCGGTGGTTGTTTTATTATTGTTCGGCAAGCGGATGGAACAATACTCGCGATCGATGGGCGTGAGATGGCGCCAGGGTTAGCGACTCGAGATATGTTTTTACGAGATGGGAAAGTGGAGCGTAGCCTCAGTAAAACAGGGTCTTTAGCCATAGGTATTCCCGGTTCTGTTGCGGCGTTATATTTTGCGCAAAAAAATGGCGGTAAATTACCCTTTGCCGATACGATTTTACCTGCGGCAGATATTGCAGAAAATGGTTTTGCCGTTGACGGAGTATTTGCCAAGCGCTTGGCCCGCAGTATGAAAGCTGTTAGTCAATTCTCGGCTACATCGAAGATATTCACACATAAAAACGGTTCCCCGATTGCGGAAGGCGATCTATTAATACAAAAAGATTTGGCTCGTACCTACCGAAAACTCGCTAAACTTGGGCCGGATTATTTCTATTCCGGCGAATTCCCCAAAGATGTTGAGCGCTGGATGAAAGCCAACAACGGCTTGGTCACTGCGAAGGACTTTGCCAACTATCAGCTTGAACTACGCACACCTGTAGAAACGGTGTTTAAACAGTACCGAATTATTGGATTTCCGCCCCCTAGCTCTGGTGGTGTTCATGTCGCACAAATTTTAAATATTTTAGAAAATTTTGATTTAAGTACGATTTCCGAGTTAGATCGGTATCACTTGATTATTGAAGCAATGAAACTGGCCTTCGCAGATAGAGCGCATTGGCTGGGGGATTCGGATTTCGCCAAGGTTCCCAAAGGGCTTATCGATAAAAAATACGCAAAAATGTTGGCGAGTAAAATTTCTTTAGAAAAGGCCGGCGATGTGGAGAAATACCATCTGCCGCCGAAGCTCGAAATCGAGCTATTTGGAAAACACACCACACATATATCCACGGCAGACAAAGAGGGGAACTGGGTCGCAATAACCACAACGCTGAATACAAGTTTTGGCAGCAAAGTGGTTATTCCGGGTACCGGGGTTTTGATGAATAACCAGATGGATGATTTTTCGGCCCAGCCCGGTGTGCCGAATGCCTTTGGTTTAGTGGGCTCAGAGGCCAATAGCGTGCAAGCGCGTAAAAGACCCTTATCCAGTATGAGTCCGACAATTGTCTTGGAAGATGGTTTGCCTATTTTAACCGTCGGTGCTGCAGGAGGACCGACGATAATTTCCCAGGTTGTACAAACCTTACTGAATAAATTGGTGCTCAAAAAAACCTTAGAAGAGGCTATGAGTGCCGTACGGGTTCACCAACAATGGCGACCCGATACCGTTTATTACGATCCGTATGCGCCGGATTCTTTGGTCGATGGTCTGGTAAAAAAAGGGCATAAACTGAAAGTGTGGCCGCCATTCGGGGCAACACAGGCAATCGCTTTAGAAAAAGGAGAATTTGTTGCCGTTACAGAGCCTCGGCTGGTAAATGGAAAGCGGTAAATGGGTTATCAACTCTGTTGACTTATTGCTTTGGATATTCATAGTGAGTTGATTTTTGTGAGTAGCTGCAATACTTCGGAAGGTATTTTCAATACCATCTAATGCCACTGCGACTTTTGTGCTCGGCTCTGGCCTCCTGCTTCTCTCTAACATCTATTTACCTATAGGCGTGCTGCACTATCGGAACCACCAGATCCTAAGGTAAATGGCATTAGGGCACCTACAGTGAGTACTTGTGGCGTGTATTGGAACCCCTTCCGTAGTGTCGAAGTAGTCTCACATCTCTTAAATCAGCAGTACCGGACGGAGCGTGTTAACCACAATGGGATAAAATGGCTTGCTTGATGACTTGATAGTCTCGCGATCGTTTTATCTCATCGAATAATTGTTCCGCCCCAGGGTAGCGGCGTTTTAAATAGAACAGCCACTGTTTCGCTCGGTTTCCAAGATGCTTTGCGGGATATATAGCTGTTGTCATTTCAAAAAATTCCAACAGCAGTTTTGCAATTTCAGACCAGGGAATCCACTGGTATTCTTCACCGGCTTCATGCGTTTTAATGGCCAGAGCCAAATCGGGTGTTGAGAGTAAGCCCCGACCTAGCATCACATCTGTGCATCCTGATCGTTGACGGCAAAGTTTAAAATCTTCAACGGTCCAGATTTCGCCATTGGCGATAATAGGTGTTGATACTTCATTTCTGATTTCGTTAATGAGCTCCCAGTATGCGGGAGGTTTATAGCCGTCTGCCTTTGAGCGTGCATGTACTACAATTTCAGTTGCACCCGCGTCACTTAGCGCTCTCACGTTTTCTAAATAGCCTTTTCGGCTGTCGAAACCGAGGCGAATTTTTGCGGTAACCGGTATATGTATCGGCACAGACTGCCTAACCTGAGACACAATGTTGTACAGGGTGTCAGGTTCTTTGAGTAAGCAGGCACCGCCGCGATTTTTATTAACGGTTTTGGCCGGACAGCCGAAATTAAGGTCGATACCGGGCGCACCCATTAGGGCTGCTTTTTTGGCATTGGCGGCAAGCGCTGTGGCATTGCTCCCTAACAATTGAATACGGGTGGGGCACAGAGCGGCTTTTATTAACGGCGGCTCGGCTTTATCCGATTGTGATGTATGAGAAGTTGAAACGGGTTCTTCTAGCGTAGAGCCAGGCAACAGTGATTGTTGCTGAAGCAGCTCAGGTGAGTATCGCTTAAATACCTTTTCAGGTAGTACATGGTCGGTTACACGCACGAATTCCGTGACGCAGGTGTCGATTCCACCGACACGGCTCAGCAAGTACCGCATGTGATGGTCGACGACGCCCTCCATTGGGGCTAGGAATATACGCATGGCGCGAGTTTATCACGAGAAGCTGCTATCGGCAGACTGTAAGACGCTTAACCTTGGGTTAAACACGCGTGTTTTAGCTCTGTGCTTCATGTTGTTGTTCTTTTTCATTGTGCGCTTTCTACGCCTATTCCCGATATTAGCGCTTCTATTAATCCCACTTTTAGCCCCTCGATCCTTATTTACGCTCCTCCTACCATGTCTGCATTTACGTGGGATATTAGCGCGTATCGCTTACCTCTCTAGATTTACCCGCATAAGTGGCTGTTATCCCGCTGAGTCTATACGCAGCCTCTATGAATTTAAGAACGGAGGGTAGACCTTTGATGAATGGCACGTTGTTTCAGCAAGGTCTCGATTTAATGATCTTCGGCATGGGGACTGTATTTGTATTCTTAACCTTATTGGTTTGCAGTGTTGTCATGATGTCGGCAGTGGTTACAAAGTTTTTTGCCGAGATCGAAGAGCCGCGAAAGGATTTGGCGATGAGTAACCCGAAGAAACCTATGGCAGCGGTAGAGCCCATTAAATTGCGGGTGATCCAAGATGCTATTCATCAGCATCGCAAAAAAAAGCAGTCGTAAAACGAATGGTGGACCTTCATACATGACTGAACAAACAAAAAAAACAACAAAAATAGGCGTAACAGAAGTGGTGCTTCGGGATGCCCATCAATCCTTATTTGCCACACGTTTACGTTTAGATGACATGCTTCCCATCGCTGAGAAAATTGACAATATAGGTTATTGGTCGGTGGAGACATGGGGCGGAGCGACATTTGATTCCTGTATTCGCTATTTGGGTGAAGACCCGTGGGACCGTATACGTGAACTCAAAAAGGCGATGCCTAAAACACCCCATCAGATGCTCTTTCGGGGACAGAATATTCTCGGTTATCGCCACTATGCGGATGATGTCGTGACAAAATTCGTAGAGCGAGCGGCGTTAAACGGCGTTGATATCTTCCGCGTTTTTGATGCGATGAACGATATGCGCAATATAGAAACCGCATTGAAAGCCGTAAAAACCATGGGCAAACACGCTCAAGGGACAATCTCTTATACCTTGAGCCCGGTGCATACTCTGGAAAAGTGGGTGGAGCAGGGGAAAACAATTGAGGACATGGGGGCGGACTCTATCGTCATTAAAGATATGGCGGGCCTGCTGAGGCCATACGTAGGATACGAATTGGTAAAGCAACTGAAAGCAGCCTGCGATATCCCGATACACCTACATTGCCATGCAACTACTGGGCTTGCCCATGCGACTCTGGTTAAGTGTATCGAAGCGGGTGTTGATAATGTGGACACAGCCATCTCCTCAATGGCGACAACTTATGGCCATAGCCCTACTGAAACGCTAGTCGCGACATTTGAGGGGGAGCCTCGTGATACAGGGCTGGATCTAACAGCATTCCAAGACATAGCGTTATATTTCCGTGATGTGCGGAAAAAGTACGCCAAATTCGAAGGTTCATTGAAAGGTGTTGATGCACGAATTCTCATCGCGCAAGTGCCAGGGGGAATGCTCACCAATATGGAAAGCCAATTAAGAGAGCAGGGGGCTGAAGATAAGTTTGATGAGGTACTTGAGGAAATCCCGCGTGTTCGAAAAGACCTAGGGTATCTTCCATTAGTGACTCCAACTTCACAGATCGTTGGCACACAAGCCGTCATTAACGTCATGACTGGTGAGCGTTTCAGTAATATATCAAAAGAGGTTGCTGGCGTATTACGAGGGGAATACGGAGCCACGCCCGCCCCAGTGAATAAAACTCTTCAGGCTCGAGTATTAGAAGATGGCCAGCAAGTGATTACCTGTCGCCCTGCCGACTTATTAGTGCCTGAATTAGAAGCGCTTACACAATCCCTCAAAGAAGAGGCAGAACAAAAAGGGATATCGCTTACCGAAGGTGAAAACGCAATAGATGATGTTTTGACTTACGCTTTATTCCCCCAAATTGGCCTTAAGTTTTTGGAGAATCGAGGCACGCCGGATCTTTTTGAACCCATCCCCACAGGCAACGAGTCGAAAGATATCCATACAAAAAATGGTGACGAGGTTTACACCGTTACCGTCGACAATGAAGTTTTTACCGTAACAGTCGGTAATGGTGGAGATCTCACGGGAATAGTCTCGTTAACGTCCCATTCCTCATCCTCTTCCAAATCAAATTCCCATCATTCACAAAGCACCGGCGAACCCGTTACCTCTCCTTTGGCAGGGAATATTTTTCGGGTACTAGTCTCTCCAGGGGAAACGGTTGAAAAAGGGGATACGCTTATCGTTCTCGAAGCGATGAAAATGGAAACGCAGATTAGCGCAGCGGATAGCGGAACTGTTGACGCGGTGAATATTAAAGAAGGTGATGTTGTGGCGGTTGGGGATATTTTACTTTTGATGAGGGAGACATAATTGAGGCTAATTAATCAATCATGAACGGCTTTCAGTATTTATGGTTTGACTCCGGTTTATACCAGATCCAAATAGGCCAGGTGGTGATGCTGCTGGTTTGCCTGCTGTTATTGTTTTTGGCCATTAAACGAGGGTTCGAGCCATTACTTTTAGTGCCGATTGGCTTTGGTGGTTTGTTGGCGAATATTCCTGGCGCAGGTTTGGCAATCTCTGCAGTCGATGCGGCCTTGAACAGCGGTGATATTGCGCTTATCTCGCAGCTTGCAGGTATCACGGATCTTGGCGCTTGGACGAGTACGGATGAGATATACAAAGCTTTGAGTAGCGCTTCGCCAGAGGCGAATAGTCAAGCGAAGCTTATCGCGACTGGGGCAGGGTATAGCAGCGGTATGCTATACGATTTCTACACCGTGAGCATTGCGAGTGGCGCTGCTCCGCTGATAATTTTTATGGGCGTTGGTGCGATGACGGATTTTGGCCCCTTACTTGCCAATCCTCGAACGTTATTTCTCGGTGCTGCAGCACAGTTTGGTATCTTTGCGACGCTTCTCGGTGCTGTTGGTTTAACGACCCTTGGCATAATGGATTTCTCGATTGCAGACGCAGCGGCAATTGGCATCATTGGTGGAGCTGACGGGCCAACAGCCATATATGTCGCCAGTAAATTAGCTCCGGATTTACTCGGCGCTATCGCTGTTGCCGCCTATTCCTACATGGCTCTCGTACCGATGATTCAGCCTCCCATCATGCGGGCATTGACGACAGAGGCAGAGCGCAAAATAGTCATGATCCAATTGCGCGCAGTGGGTAAACGCGAAAAGATTACTTTCCCTTTATTGATGTTGATTCTTGTGGCCTTGGTATTGCCGTCAGCCGCGCCGCTGCTGGGTATGTTCTGTTTCGGAAACTTGATGAGAGAGTGCGGTGTTGTTGCTCGCCTGAGTGATACGGCCCAAAATGGATTGATCAACATCACGACAATATTTTTAGGACTTTCCGTTGGATCAAAGCTGGCAGCGGATAAATTTCTGGACCCCAAGACCCTTGGAATATTACTGCTGGGAATCGTGGCCTTTGCGATAGGAACCGCTGCAGGAGTATTAATGGCGAAGATGATGAACCTCGTCAGTCGCCACAAAATTAACCCCCTGATCGGCTCTGCTGGAGTCTCTGCGGTACCAATGGCAGCCAGGGTCTCCAACAAAGTTGGCCTTGAAGCTAATCCTCAAAATTTATTGCTAATGCATGCGATGGGGCCTAACGTCGCGGGCGTTATTGGCTCCGCTGTAGCTGCAGGGGTGATGATTTCTATTGTCTCCAATATGTAGTTTTGGTCTGCAAGCTATTGCGTAGGTTTTTGCGGTGTATATTGAAGCGTCACTTGGGGCTAGCGCACACTTTCTCCGGCCTTTACTGGTTCTTTTTTCCTGCTGTTTTAATGTGTCATAACGAATCTATAGAGAAATATACGTTCTTTCGCGACATTTCTTTCCTCATGCCGGAGGTGTAGAATGCGCGGCTTCTTCCAGACCGAATCACCACGGAGATAGTTCATGTTATTTAGACGTACGAAAATCGTAAGCACATTGGGACCGGCGACTGATGAAGAGGGCGTACTGGAAAAATTAATTCTAGCTGGCGTAAATGTTGTGAGATTAAACTTCTCTCATGGCTGTGCCGACGATCATAAAAAACGCGCGCAACAAGTTCGAGACGTATCGTCTAAACACGGTAAAGTCGTTGCCGTACTGGGTGATTTGCAAGGCCCTAAAATCCGAATTGCACGTTTTGCTAGTGGCCCGGTAGAATTGGTCGTAGGTGATAAGTTTGACCTTGATGCCGACCTAGCCGTAGAAGCGGGCAATCAAAATGAAGTCGGCATTGATTATAAAGAGCTTCCAAATGATGTAGAGCCAGGCGATGCCTTGCTGCTGGACGACGGGCGAGTCGTCTTAACGGTTGAATCCATCGTGGGTTCTCGTATTCACACTACCGTTAAAATTGCTGGCACACTCTCTAATAATAAGGGTATTAACCGTCAGGGTGGCGGCTTAACCGCTCCGGCGTTAACCGATAAAGACAAGCAAGATATCAAAACGGCGGTAGAGATCGGAGTGGATTATCTAGCCGTGTCCTTTCCCCGTAATGCCGAAGATATGGACCTTGCTCGTGCTTTGGTTAACGAGGCGGGTGGCAAGTGTTACATGGTTGCCAAAATAGAACGTGCTGAAGCCGTTATGGATCATACTGTTCTGGACAATATTATTCTGGCTTCTGATGTCGTAATGGTTGCCCGTGGTGACTTAGGCGTTGAAATTGGTGATGCGGAATTAATCGGGGTGCAAAAACACATTATCTCTCGGGCGCGCTCGTTAAATCGTTGTGTCATTACCGCGACGCAAATGATGGATTCCATGATTGAAAGCCCACTACCGACCCGAGCCGAAGTGTTTGATGTGGCGAATGCCGTGCTGGATGGAACCGATGCAGTAATGCTATCAGCCGAAACTGCTGCGGGTAAATTCCCTGTTGAGACGGTTGAAGCGATGGTGAGAGTTATCTTGGGAGCAGAGAAACAGCCCCAAATGGAAGTTGTTGCACGCTCTCAAGGCGTAACGGCTATCGATGAGTCTATTGCGCTCGCGACCATGTATACAGCGAATAATTTGGATGGCGTAACAGCCATTGCAGCGTTAACAGAGTCGGGCTCAACGCCTTTGTTGATGTCTCGCTGCGCAACACGCTTGCCTATTTTTGCATTTTCCCATGATGAAAAAACCCTGCGCCGTGCGGCATTGTTCCGTGGTGTTCAAACGGTTTTATTTGATAACCGCGCATTTCCTTATTCTGAGACAAATCAACAAGCAATAGCGATATTACGCGATCAAAAAATTGTTGAAGACGGTGATTTAGTTATTTTGTCAAAAGGTGATGCCAATCAACATGGCGGTACGAATACGATAAAAATTCTTCAGGTGGGGCAACACATAGCTTAAGTGGTCGTTTAAATTTCACCTCTCTTCGTCTCTGATTATGAGCGGGTGTTAGGCAGGTTTTCCAATCCGAGAGCTGCCAGTATTTTTGCTTCTAGTGTGCCGATGTCTATGGGTTTTACGACATAGTCGCTTATGCCTTGCTGAACGGCTTGTTTAATACGTTGGGCGTCTGTGACAGCGGTTACCATGATGAAATTGGCGCCGCCTAATGTGTTGGAGGCTTTCGCTTTATTGTGTACGTCTATGCCTGTTAGCTCGGGCATATCCCAATCGCATAAAATGACATGGAAAGGGTTTTTCGCGCGTTTAATTTTGTCGAAAGCCTCCATGCCATCTTTGGCCACCTCTATTTGCTTAATCCCCATATCGATGACAAGATCCACAAGCAGCTGAGCAGAGTCTTTATCGTCTTCAGCAATGAGTATGCGTGCTTCGGCGAATGATTTGGGTTTAGTGACCTTGGCGGGCTCTTTACCGGTAAGGCTGGCGACACTGGCGGGGGTGGCCGTTTGCTCAGGTGGAGCGGCTTTACTAGGTATTGTTGATGTTCGGGATGACGACGCGAGCTTTTGAATGGCGCTGTCCAGAATTTTTAAAGCTTCCATATTTTCGGTGCGTACTTCCTTCTCTGTACCGCCGTTTTCAAGCGATTTACGCAGCCAGGCGCGACGTTTCGAAAGCGTCGTGACGACCATTTTGAGTTCAGAAGGGTTGAGCATAATGCCAAAAAAAGCTTATCTATTTTTGGGTTTGGACTCTCTTGATTGTAGCCGAGATTGCATGGAATCGATGGTTTTTTGCATATAAGCGTAATAGTCCTCGGTGAGGGTGCGTGTATGCTCGCGCCTCTCTTTAGACTTTCTGCGCTTACGGGGCGTAAGATCAAACGGGTGATCTTTACCCAAGTCTACTTCGAATCGTCTGTCGTTTCTGCGCCGACGGTTCATAAATACGAGTCTTTTCATATGGCTTCGGGAAACCTAAATTTAGGGTACGGACATATGCTGAATAAACCAAAACAAGAAGTATTTTGGCGTTAAAATAAACATAAAAACCACAACTGCATCAAAAATTGTAACATGGCAGGTTAAAAACCCACCATAATTTAACGTTATAGATGTTCAAGAATCTATTCAAAGAGGACGATATAGGTGTCAATGCAAGAAACAATAAGCGACAAATTAGAGGCGGGATTTACCCCGCATTATCTGGATGTAGAAGATGAGAGCCATGGACACAATGTAGCAGAAGGGGCCGAAAGCCACTTTAAAGTGGTTATGGCTTCGTCTATTTTTGAGGGAATGAGGGCCGTTAAGCGGCACCAGCAGGTATACGGGGCCTTAAGTGATGAACTTGCGGGAAGTGTCCATGCCTTGGCTCTGCACCTTTACACTCCTGAAGAATGGGACGAAAAAGGCTCCGCACCTAAATCTCCAGCGTGTTTAGGCGGCAGTAAGCATGACAAATAGGTGTAATGTGATATGTAATGACATACTTTTGGTATGGGTACTGTTGGCAGTTTAAGTCCCTTACATTACAATCGCGGCCTTAACTAGTATGTTGTATTCGGTTTATAGGTCTTATGAGCAACTCTGATTCAATCGTAATTTGCGCCCTTTATAAGTTTGTTACCCTGGAGGACTTTCAGGATATACGTGATCCACTATTGGATTTCTGTATTGCAAACGACATTAAGGGGACACTCTTATTGGCGAAAGAAGGCATCAACGGCACAATATCTGGGCCGCGCCACAGCATTAATGCCTTGCTGAATTATCTGCGTAGCGATGACCGCTTGGCCGATCTAGACTGCAAAGAGTCATTCGATGGCGCTCAACCGTTTTATCGCATGAAGGTCAAACTGAAAAAAGAAATTGTGACCATGGGAGTCGAAGGCATCGACCCAAAACAGATTGTGGGAACCTATGTTGAGCCAAAAGACTGGAATGACCTTATATCCGATCCTGATGTTGTTCTGGTCGATACACGCAACGATTATGAATACGATATCGGTACGTTTGAGAACGCAATTAACCCCCATACGGAGACTTTTCGTGAGTTTCCCGCCTATGTTGCAGAGAACTTAGATCCGAAAAGAAATAAAAAAGTCGCCATGTTTTGCACCGGAGGCATTCGTTGTGAAAAATCCACGGCTTACCTAAAAGAACAAGGTTTCGACGAGGTTTACCACCTCAAAGGCGGCATATTGAAGTATCTCGAAGATATTCCAAAGGACGACAGTCTTTGGAAAGGTGAATGCTTCGTCTTTGATAATCGCGTCGCGGTTAACCACGATTTGGAAAAAGGGCAGTATGACCAATGCCACGGTTGTCGTTACCCGATTACGGAAGAAGAAAAAAAATCCGAACGCTATGTGGAAGGCGTGGTTTGCCCGCGTTGCTTTGATAATCAGACTCCAGAGCAGCGAGAGCGATTTGCTGAGCGTCAAAAACAAATCCAGTTGGCCAAATCACGTAATGAAGCGCATATTGGTGCTTCGCCACCTCAACGCCAGTTAAAACCTGAGTAGAGTTACAAACCCTTACTTGCAGCCTAAGCGGGCCTTGATACGAGGCGTCTATTTGAAATGCGGTAAACGAAATACCACAAAAATATCTCCTTTAGAGTCGCTAACTCGCGACTCTTCGAGCATTCAGTGCTGATGTCTAAAGTTGGCTGTATTCGTAATTCAAAAGCTTAGATTATTCCAGTTGCAAACAGACCGGTTGGTCTGTTACTGTGATTAACACTTAACCAATGAGTCGAAAACGAATTGTCCCCACCTAGAGATCCAGAATCCACACGCCGTCATCTTCTAGAAGTGTCAGCTGAAGAAATGCGCTTCAAAGGTTATAAAGCTGCAAGCTTGGCCGATATTCTGAACAAGGCGAAAGTCTCTAAAGGCGCGCTCTACCACCATTTTGCGAACAAGCAAGAGCTGGGTTACGCCGTTTTCGATGAGATCTTTGTGCGTGAATTTCTCGCGGATTGGGATGTACCCATGTCCAATACTGATCCCATTGATGCCGTATGCCAGTGGATTACTGAAATGTCAGAACAGGCGTCGAAGGAAAAGCTCCAGCAAGGCTGTCCGGTATGCAACATAGCAACAGAGATGGTCAGTTTGGACGAAGGGTTTCGGGATAGAACGCAGACAATGTTCGATACATTGCGATCGCGGATAGCGGTAATGCTCTCAACAGCCAAGCTCAATGGCCAAGTGAAACAAGTGGTCGTGCCGGAATCCGTTTCGCCCTTTATAGTCGCCACGGTACAAGGCGCCATGATGCAGGGCAAATATGGGCGAGACCTAGAAACGTTTAAGGCAATTCTTCGGTGTTTAGCCGATTATTTGACGACATTAAAAACCTAAGCTTGGTCGATTACTCGAACGCTCTACAGGAAAGTTACGGATAAAAATTTCAATGAATAAAAAGGGTATCGCCGTTCATCTCGGCATGCCCATTTTTTTGGCAGCTAAACATACCGAATGGTCGGTTTAAATCTCTTTTTCCTATTATTAAAATCAGGATGTAAATGATGTACAACGCAAAAGGTAGTGACAGCAAAATTACCGCATATACGAATTTTCTCATTCGTTGGCGCTGGATGGTGATTTTGGGCTCAATTTTGGCAAGCTTTGGATTAATTGCCGGCGCTTCTAATTTTGGTTTTGATAATGATTACCGCGTGTTTTTCTCGGATGATAACCCACATTTGCAGGCGTTCGAGCGACAGCAAAAAACGTATACCAAAAACGATAACATTCTCTTTACCATTACCCCTAATGACGGAGTCGTTTTTTCAGCGGAAACGCTTAACGTAGTGGAAGAAGTTACGCGTGAAGCTTGGTTATTTCCCTTCGCGCTACGTGTTGACTCCGTGACTAATTTTCAATACACCGTAGCCAATGGTGATGACTTAGAAGTGGCACCATTGGTTGAAAATGCTCTCGATTTTAATGCAAATCAATTAGCTGAAGCGAAGAGGATTGCCTTAAAAGAGCCATTTATCGTTGGGCAAATACTTAATGAGGAAGCATCGGTTACTGCCGTTAATATTACCTTCCATATGCCGCAAGTCGAGATGGACGAAGCGTCGAAAATAGTAACAGCAGCAAGAGAACTCAAACAGCAGATCGAAGCGGATTACCCCGTTAAAGTGCATATGTCAGGCGTTGTCATGTTATCCAATGCCTTCTTTGAATCATCAATGCAGGATTTTGCTTCGTTAATTCCTGCAATGTACGTCGTCATTATTTTAATTATGAGTATATTGCTGCGTTCTATAGGGGCAACAATTGCAGCGGTATTGGTCATCTTCCTATCGATGCTTGCAGGTGTTGGGGCCGGCTTTTGGTTTGGAATAAAACTGACGGCGCCTTCAATGGCCGCAACGACAATTATTATGACCCTTGCCGTTGCTGATTCCATTCATATATTGACCAGCTTATTTGCCGGAATGCGTAAAGGAATGTCTCGGCACGAGGCTATTCATTACAGCCTTCGGTTGAATATGGGACCAGTATTTTTAACCTCGCTGACGACAGCAATTGGCTTCCTCTCGATGAATAGCAGCGATGCTCCCCCCTTTCATGATTTGGGGAATATCACTGCCATGGGGGTGGTATGGGCGTTCGTTCTATCCGTCACCCTTTTACCTGCGTTAATTGCGGTGATTCCTGTCACGGCTCGCAAAAGTGAAAGTCGTTTTGAGGCTTGGATGGATACCTTAGGTAATTTTGTTGTGCGTAAACGTAAAGTGGTATTCATTACGGCAGCGATTGTTTCATTGCTCTCGGTCGCATCGATACCCCTTAATACCTTCGACGATAATTTTGTCGACTATTTTGATGAAACTGTGCAATTTCGTGTCGACACGGATTACATTAACGACAACCTAACCGGCACTTACCAAGTTCAGTACTCCTTAAACTCGGGTGAAGATTACGGCGTGAGTGACCCACTTTTCTTGAAAAAAGTGGAAGAGTTTGTTGAGTGGGGGCGGGAGCAGCCAGAAGTGACACACGTGAACTCGTTTATCGATAACTTTAAGCGCATTAATAAAAATATGCACGGCGATGACGAAGCCTTCTATCGTCTGCCGGAAGATAGAGAATTAAGTGCACAATTTTTACTTCTGTACGAACTAAATTTGCCCGAAGGACTAGACCTGAATAACCAGATGGATATTGGTAAAAGTTCGACCCAAATTATCATGACCCTAAAAGATCTCCCCTCGAGTGAAATAGCCGCGTTTTCTGTGCGTGGAGAAACTTGGCTAAAAGCGAATCAAAATCTACAAACATATGGTGTAGGCCCGTCAGTAATGTTTGCTTATATTTCAGAGACCAATATGAAAAGTATGTTGTTTGGAACCTTGATAGCGATTGTTGTGATTTCCCTACTGATTACGATTTCATTGCGTAATCTTCGTGTTGGAGCCTTGAGTCTGGTTCCAAACTTGTTGCCGATTGCTGCGGCTTTTGGAATATGGGGTATTGTTGATGGGCAAGTGAATGTTGCGGTTTCAATGGTGACGGGAATGGTTTTGGGGATCGTTGTTGATGATACCGTGCACTTCCTGAGTAAGTACCTCCGGGCGCGAAGGGAGGATAATCTTGGTCGCGAAGATGCCGTTCGATATGCGTTCTCATCTGTGGGCGTCGCGATAGTGGTAACGTCTATTATTTTAGTTGCCGGTTTTAGCGTGTTAGCGCAATCAAGTTTTGGAATGAATTCTGGAATGGCGATACTCACAGCAATCGCCATAGCGATGGCGTTACTGGCGGATTTTTTATTGCTTCCGGTGTTGTTAATGACCTTAGATAAAAAACAATACGGTGATGATGCCGTGTCAAATAATGCACTAGAAAACAGTCAATCAGATATCGAAGAAGAGGAAGAAAATTATGCATAAGGTTTTTGGAATAGTTGCTCTGACAGCACTAAGCTACCTTAGTCTTTCTACAGTGGCCTTGGCCTCTAAGAGTGAAGGGCTGTCTCCAGAAGAACGCGGTCTTCAAATAGCGATTGAAATAGATTTACGGGATAGAGGTTTTGGTGATTCGACCAATCATCTTAAAATGACCTTGAAAGACCGGCACGGGAATGAGCGTCATCGTCTTCTTCGTAATCGAACCAAAGAGCAGGCAGGGGAAGGAGATAAGTCAATAATTATCTTTGATACGCCAAGGGATGTAAAGGGTACCGCGTTTTTATCGCATACCCATAAAGTGGGGTCCGATGATCAGTGGTTATATCTGCCAGCCTTGAAAAAAGTAAAACGAATTTCTTCGAGCAATAAAGCTGGCGCATTTATGAATAGCGAGTTTTCTTACGAAGATATCGCCTCCCAAGAAGTGGAAAAATATACTTATAAATTCTTGCGCGAGGATACTGTTGCTGGTGTGAAAGTCTTTGTTAATGAGGCTGATCCCATTGATCCAAAGTCAGGCTATTCAAAATTAGAAGTGTATGTTGATGCCGAACGCTATATTGCCCTAAAAATCGATTTTTATAATCGAGGCGGCCGACTTAAAAAGACCTTGGTGATGGACCAATATCGCCAGCATAAAGGCAAATATTGGCGTGCCGACACATGGATTATGACCAATCACCAAACGGGTAAGGTGACGGTTCTTGAACAGTCAAACTGGAATTTCGATAATAATTTTACGGATAAAGATTTTAATAAAAATAGCCTGTCTCGGATGAAATAAATTCAGTCAAAATGACTAATAAGCGATAAATAAGGAGCGGGCTAACCCGCAAATAAATATGAGCGTACGATATCGCCGGGTAATCCCGGCATTTTTATCGGTGTTAATGATGCTGTCATTTACAGCCGAAGCAAATGATTTGTCGGGTTACTTCGGTGGTGAGGCCCGCTATTTTTTTAATAAACCTCTATATTCGGAACAATCGGATCACAATGCAGCGATTACCGCTAACGTTGAATACTTTCATGATTTCGATGATGGTGAGCAGCGGATAGCGGTCACCGGTTTTGGTCGTATTGATAGTGAAGATAGTAAACGAAGCCATGCTGATATCAGGGAGTTGTATTGGTGGAAAAACTTTGATGGGTTTGAAGTTTATGCCGGTATTCGAAAAGTATTTTGGGGGGTAACGGAATCCGCGCACTTGGTTGATGTGTTAAATCAAACAGACAACCTAGAAAATATAGATGGCGAGGACAAATTAGGGCAGCCCATGATCGAGTTGGTGACGGCTCAAGACTGGGGGACGGTATCTGCCTACATTTTACCTTATTTTCGTGAGCGTCAGTTTTTGGGGCAAGAGTCTCGTTTGCGCCCTGGTATTCGTATTCTTGATGATGCGCAATATCAAAGCAGTGACGAAGAGCAGCATGTCGATTTCGCGGTGCGTTGGTCCCACTATATTGGTATTTGGGATATTGGCTTATCGCATTTCTCGGGAACCGGGCGTGATCCTATATTTGACGTCGTGGTTACAGATGGCGGTGAACCGGTACTTAGGCCGCTTTATCGACAAATTGACCAAACGGGTTTAGACCTGCAGGCAACGGTAGATGCGTGGTTATTAAAGTTTGAGGCGGTTTCGATATCTGAAAAGAACGGCCCGCAAAATACAGCCTTCGTTGGGGGGATGGAATACTCCTTTTTCACCGTTGGCGGTACCAATGCCGATTTAGGCATTGTTGCTGAATATCAGTTTGATGATCGTTCTGGACAGCGACAGACTGTATCGCAAAACGATTTGGTTTTGGGGTTTCGCTGGGCATTTAATGATTTAGATGGCTCTGAGGTCTTAGCGTTGATGAGTCAGGATCTAGAGCACAGCAATCGTTTTTTTTCTCTGGAATTGAGTCGTCGTTTGAACGATAAATGGAAAATTGAAGCCGAGGCAAAAGTATTCTCTTCGGTTGATAGCGATACGCCTGAATATACGCTTCGTGAAGATGACTATTTGAAGATAGAAATTCGTCGTTATTTTTAAAGCGTAGGCCGGAAAAGCGAAGGCGCCTTCCGGCAAACTATTAACATATTATTTTCTATCGTCTGTTAATCGGTACGTAATTAATCGGTACGTAATATATTGCTAACAGGGAAGTAGTAATCGATGCTCTTGGCGTCGATATAATATTCAAACAAGCATGCTCTTCGGGTCAGGCACTCTTTGAACGTCCTCCCCTCAATCGTCTAACTAATCCACTTTAAATTGCGCGACCTGCTCGCGCAAAGATTCGGCTAAGCTGACCAAGGTATGACTGTCCTTAGTGCTCAGTTCAGAAAGAGACGCGGTATTGGCGGTCGAATCTGCAATTCGCACAACACGAATATTAATATCTTCTCCGACCTGGGTTTGTTCGTCGGATGCGACGGCTATTTGTGAAACGTTGTCACTGATATTCCCGATAGCATCCGTAATGGCTGCGATGGCCGCGCCGGTATCTTCTGCCTTTTTAACTGTCGTTTCTGAGTTTTCGTGAGCGCTATTCATTGTGGATATGGCTTGATGTGTTGATTCTTGCAAGCGTTGAATGGTCTTTTGAATCTCTTCAGTGCTGTCTTGGGTTCGGCTGGCAAGAGTCCGGACTTCGTCTGCGACCACAGCGAACCCCCGTCCCTGTTCGCCTGCGCGAGCGGCTTCGATAGCGGCATTTAGCGCGAGCAGGTTAGTTTGTTCTGCGATTCCACGAATGACATCAAGAATCGACACAATATCGTTAACGTTACTTTCCAAGTCATTAATGGCCGTTGCACTCAGCGCGACTTCTGATGCAAGTTTTTGTACGCGTGATATAGAATCGTTTAAATCCGTTTTCGCAGACTGGCTTTGTTGATTGGCTTCTGAAGCCGTAGATGACACATTTTCGGCATTTTTTGCCACTTCTACAGCAGAGGCGACCATTTCATTCATAGAGGATGCCACCATCTCAGTTTCCAAATTTTGGTCGGATAGTAAGCTGTTTACTTCAATGTTACGTTGATCGATAGACTGTGCGGCTTCACGTACTTGTTCCGAAGCAAGTAATACATTTTTGACAATATTATGGATTTTTTCGACAAACAAATTAAAACTGCTCGAGAGTAAGCCGACTTCGTCGTTGGATTCGCTATTTAAGCGCACGGTGAGATCACCGTGACCAGAACCAATTTCGATTAATTTCTTTGTCACATAATCCAAGGGTCGCAACGCTCTTTTCGCCGAAAGCCGAATCACGACAACCATGAATAGCGGAAAGCAAATAGAGACAATTGATCCGATGAGAATGATTTGATGCAGTTTTTTGTTGGCATTTCTTCGCATTAAAATGAGCTGAGTTTCAATGTCGTCAATGTAAAACCCAGTGCCGATCATCCATCTCCAATCATCGAGCCAAGCTGTGTAGCTGAGTTTTGGGAGGGGTTTGCCCCCGGCTAAGCGAGGCCAATGGTAAAGAAAAAATCCGTCTCCATCGCGAGCAGTCTTAATAAGTCCTTGAAGGGTATGTAAGCCGTTCGAGTCTTCAATATGAATAAAATTCTCTCCAATACCTTCTAGATTATTCCCTAGTGCGATTCGGTTGCCTGCCTCATCGTAAGCGAAAAGGTAGTTATTTCCGTCGTAACTGAGCGACTGTAATTTCTGTTGGACCTGAGATTGCGCTTCTTCGGTTGAGAGGCTTGGGTCATCCAGTATTTCCTGGAGGCTACTCATGCCGAGTTCCATATAGTTTTTGAGTTCGGCTTTCTTCAGGTTGAATAGGTGAGATTCGGCAGTTTCGAGCTGGTCTTCCAGGTTGTTTTTGAGCAATAGCCAAAACATCGACATGAGGAATATGGCCAGCACGATAATGGGCACTAAGGTAATGACAGTAATCTTGGTTTTTATATTCATACAAATATTTAATATTCAGGTTTTGCGTCACCTATAGACGAAGCTCGTCTTGCATTCATTAGCTCAAGTATAGGTGCAAATTGTTATGTGAATGTTTTCCTACATAAAAAGCGAGTTTTTGATAATGCGTTATTACGCCTGTCTCTGCCTCTATGCCGGAATTTTGGCACTTTTATCATTATTTCGATCAATTCGATTCTATAAGCCTGGTTCTTATGCTTAATTGGCTTATGTTTAATTGTCATACAATAAACGCGCCAGTTTTATCATTGAATGCTTGAGAAGCTTTGGAGGATCGCCCCTTATCAGAATAGTTTTGTCACATCTTCTGCATTGTAAATGTTGGGGCGTAAGAGTTATCAAAATGAAACATTGTTCGAAAGAAAGGTTTGACTCCGGTAGTTTGGGGCCGGGGCAGTATTGTCATACGTATACCCATATCGCCTAGCGCACGCTTTTCCCTGCTAGGCTACCTGCCCGCATGGTCCGTATTTTGCGCCATCGTTAAAATAGGTAAGTAAAGTATGCTTTGTGGCGTTGATTGAGCGTGGGAGGGCAGGTAGTCACAGAATAAATATTTTCTGGTTGGGGTGGCACACCTTACGCAAAAGTTGATAATGACCCGTAACCCGTAACCCGTAACCCGTAACCCGTAACCCGTAACCCGTAACCCGTAACCCGTAACCCGTAACCCGTAACCCGTAACCCGTAACTGATGTGGCTTAATGAATCC